>NZ_JBVFKR010000004.1:0-376452 GCF_055484705.1 Gottfriedia sp. ABJ_BB2_2 | reverse complement strand
GCACGCCGCCAGCGTTCGTCCTGAGCCAGGATCAAACTCTCCATAATAGTTAAGTTTAAATCTTGTATTGCTCAAAAAACTAATAATTGACGTTTTACTTCATGTTTTGTTTAGTTTTCAAAGTTCACTGTATCGCTCGTAAGCGACTTTTTCATATTAACATTTATCAAAAAGCATGTCAATATTTTGCTTGTTATTTTTTGTTAATTTTTCTTGTTTGTCACCGACTTGTTTTGGCGACATAAATTAATATAACACCACTCATCGATTCGGTCAACAACTTTTTAACTTTTTTTTGAAAAAGATTTCGTTCAAAAACGAACTGTAGAAAATTGCCGATTTCCGTTTCTGGATGCTCACCTTCCATGGGGCGGAGCTAAGCCTATTGGCAAGCCTAAGGGATCTCACCCTTCCCGCTACTTCCATAGGAGTCTTGCACCTTCCACTCTAATCGATGTCATTAAATATATTCTAAACTTAAAATGAAATAAAATCTTTTTCGTAAATGTCTTTTTTAAAATATCAACAGTTAACATGATTAGAGCTTAAAAGTTAACTTTTACTTTTACATATGAATACATTTCAAATAGTTTAAAATTCACATTACTTCTTATTATATCTTTATTTTTCATTAATGAAGCTAGCAATTTAATAGAAAATATAAAACCACTTAGTATTTAGCTTCTATAAATAAGAAAGGTGAAATTCAAAACAGTAGCCTTTGAAAAGATCCTTATATTAATATTAGAAGGCGAATTCCTAGGAGATTTGCGGGACAGCCCAGCCCCCACAGGAGGCCCACATGATGTGAGGCACTTCTGAGTTACGACAGGACTTCGTGGTATTACCATGCCTTCCTTATTCCAGAAGGCTAAAACGCCAGACCCAAGGAAAGCAAACTCCTAGAGTGGGATTCAACATTCTTTTTTTCGCAGAGGGAACACTTGATATAGAACTATATTACAAAATAAAATGAAATTCATAATGGTAAGACTACCAGTTGAAATCCCATTTATGCTATATTTACATTGAATGGGGTGGAACTATTGGCAAAAAAGAAAAGCAGTAAAATTAATAATATAAGATCGTTTGCACTTTCATTATTATTTATTGGATTCATCATAATGTATGGCGGTGTCTTCTTCAGAGAACATAAAATTGTCATGACATTGTTTATGCTTGTTGGATTTTTAGCCATTATTGGAAGTACTGTTGTTTATTTTTGGATTGGAATGTTATCAACGAAAACCATCCAAGTAGTCTGTCCAACATGTAATAAAACAACAAAAATGCTTGGTAAAGTAGATATCTGTATGTATTGTAATGAACCACTAACATTAGATGCTTCATTAGAAGGCAAAGAGTTCGATGAAAAATACAACAGCAAACGAGAATCAAAAAGAACGTAATAAAAAAGCACATTACATATGTAATGTGCTTTTTTATGATAAGTTTTTTTCTTTGCAATTAGGACAAATACCGTACACTTCCATCCTATGATTTGTCACTTCAAATCCTGTTACGTTCTCAACGAATTGATTGATACCTTCTAATCCATCATAATGAAAATCATTCATATCTCCGCATTTTTCACAAATAATATGATAATGATCTGTAGTTATATAATCAAATCGACTAGAAGAATCACCGAAGTTTAACTCTTTAACCATTCCAACTTCACGTAAAACTCTGAGATTATTGTAAACAGTTGCAACACTCATATTTGGAAATTTACCCTCAAGTGCTTTATAGATTTCATCAGCAGTTGGATGTGTTCCACTTTCCATTAAAAATTCTATAATTGCATGTCGTTGAGGTGTAATACGTACGCCGCTATTCTTTAAATGTGAAATTGCATCTTGAATATTCTCTTTATGCAACGCCGTTCTCCCCGTTTCTTTAAATTAATTCTAAACAACATTCTTATTATTAGTTTATTCAACTGTAAGAATATTTGTCAACTTTTTGAGAATTTCCTAAAAAAATTTATTCTAACGAAGAAATATTAATTACATAAAAAAATGTGCGAGAAAATCTCGCACTTCAAAATGCTATCATCTGAGGAGGTATGCCCTATACTTATATATATTCTCTTTTGATAAAGGCGTATAGACGAAAAGCTTGATTCAATCTATAAACATTTACTAAATTTCATCTAGATCTAAAAACAAGTTAAATCGATTTAAAAGGAGACAATATGAAAGTTCGAAATGGTGAAATAAAAGACATAATTGAAGTGTTGCAATTAGAATATCAAATATATCCTATCCAATGGCATGTTACAGCTAAATACGTAAGAGATTTACTTCAACAAAATAACGACGTTCTTAGAGTATTGGAGGTAGGCCAATCAATTAAAGGTCATTATTCCTTTATACCTTTAGAAAAAGAACACTACGAAAATGTCTTAAATGGAGAATTAGATGAAAAGAACTTGGCTCAATGGATTATGAAGTACGAGCAACCTAAAGAAGTTTATTTGTATTGGACAACTGTGATGATTGATTTAGAAGATCCAAACCGAAAACAATTAGCTAAATGTTTATTAGATGATATTCCAGTTTACTTACAAGGTTTAACTGAAAAAGGTATCACAATCAAAGAAATTGGTGGTATTTTTATATCTATTGAAGGAGAACGATTAGCTAATCGGTTTGGATTAAAACTGACAAACTCCATTCAGTATATCGATGATAGGGAATATCCAGTTTATCGTGGTATTATTTCATCCTATCAATAAAAGCTAGTACAAGTTTAAAACTCATACTAGCTTTACCTTTTTATATTTATTGATTTAGAACGCTGAATACATCTTCTACATGGTTTTTCACTCTTACTTTTTGCCAAACTTTTTCAATCATACCATCTTCATTAATTAAAAAGGTTGTCCGCTCAATTCCCATGTATTCTTTACCAAAATTCTTTTTTAGTTTCCATACATCATACAATTTTGCAACTTCAGTTGTTTCATCAGATAATAAAATGAAAGGTAGATTGTACTTTTCAACAAACTTTTGATGTTTTTGAATCGGGTCTGGACTAATACCAAGTATTGTTGCACCAGCATTAATAAACTTTTCATACGAATCACGAAAATCACATGCTTCTGTTGTACAACCAGGAGTCATATCTTTTGGATAAAAATATAAAACAACTTTTCTTCCACGATAATTTGATAATGATACTTCCTCTCCATTATTTGCGGGTAATGTAAAGTCAGGTGCTTTAACGCCAATATCAACTGTCATTCTATTTCTCCTTCATTAAAATAATTTTATCGGTCTTCTCTAAATACTTGTAATACAAAAGCTGCAGGCATTGTATACCCAATGAGCGCTTCAATCATGGCAACCCATCTCCCTACACCAACTGGAACAATATCACCATAACCTACAGACAAAAGTGTAATTGCACTAAAATATAAGCATAACTCCATTATATGATAATTCGAACCGTCTACAGGAATAGTATGCTCAAGTAAAATTGGTTGAGGACCTCTTTCAAGTATAAAATAAACTGCACTAAATCCAATTAGTACTGTTCCATATATTAAAAACAACAAAATGTAATTATTAATAGATATAAACCCTTTACTGACTTTAGTTGTTGTCGAACTCCATAAATACATTAAACTATATAATATAGAAAAAATGGCAATAAAGAAGAAAAAAGCAGTTCCCATTTCGATCACCTCATTTCAATTTATGAAACAAGCTATCGAAATAGAATAACATGCTTAGTTCCCGGCGCCTCTATATTTTTTGACACCATTATTCCAAATACATACTGCTACAATAAACACAATTAGTCCCATTACTGGTGTGAAAAATGAATACAAATACCATTCGCTTCTACGCAGAAAATAAGCTGCAGGATATACACCTACGAATGCAAATGGCAAGACCCACGTTAATACAAATCGAATAATCGGATGATAAATATTGATCGGGTATCTTCCATAATTACCAATATTGTACATTAAAGGCATAATTGACGTTCGTGCATCAGACCAAAAACCAATACTGGCTAAAATAATAAAAATACCTGCATATACAAGCATTCCACCTAAAGCCATTAAAATAAATAGAATTGGATCATACCAAGTTAATGAAAGCCCTAAATTCGATCCTGCATAAACCATAATGATGAATCCTGTAATAGCACCTAATAATGACTCTAATTCCATTTTTTCCAATACAACTTGGAAAAGACTATGAATTGGGCGAGTTAAAATGCGATCAAACTCCCCTTTTACAATATAACGATCATTAAAATCCCATATATTAAAGAATGAAACAAACAGTGCAAAAGGAACTAAAAAGAATCCATAAATAAACACTATTTCATCGCGATTCCATCCTTCTATTAAAGAAGTGTGATTAAAAACTAATAAAATAAAAATTAGATTTACAGCTTGAGCCATTAAATCAGATACAAATGATAAAAAGAAGTTTGCTCTATATTGAAATTTAGTTTTTAAATATTGACCTGTGTATTGGAAAAATAAATCTAAATAAAACATTCTTTAACCTCCTTGCACAACAAGCTGTTTTTTAGCTTTATACCATATAACAGTGATCGGAATACATAGTAAGATGACCCAAACAATTTGAAATAATAGTGCATTTAAGAGGGAATCGCCTTTAATACCTTCTGCAAAAATCATACTTGGTATATAACTAATTCCTTGGAATGGTAGATACTTCATAACATCTTGTGCCCAAATTGGAAAGAATGTAATAGGTATTGTTAATCCTGAGAACAAATCAATAATAACTCGTTTTGCTTGAATGAATCCCATATTATCGTGTAAAAAGAATGCCATTAAACCTGTTAATATATTAAGTTGTGTGTTGATTGCAAAACTAAATATCGATGCTACTAAAAATAATCCCCATGTCGTGAAATCGAATGAAACTTTTAATTGAAATATCAGTGCTACGATGATAAATCCTGGGATTGAAAAGAAAAAGAATCTGAAAATCCCTTCACCTAGCCCCTGCATAACTTTAGTTAGCAAATAGTTATACGGTCTGATTAATTCAATTGCTACTTTTCCTTCTCTTATTTCTTCTGCAATTTCACGATCTAAATTATTAAAGTAAAAAGCTCTAGCCATCCAAGCAATTGCAACATAAGTTGTCATTTGGGTAACGGATACACCTTGTATAGAACCTTGACTGCCATAAATAGCTTTCCACAAGAAAAAATAGGCACCTATATTAATTGTATAAATGACAATTCCTGTATAGTAATTTGTACGATATGCCAACATCATTAAAAAACGGATCCGAATGATTTCTAAATATTTACCCATTACTCATACCCTCTTGATAAATATTTCGAATAATTTCTTCAGTAGAAATCTCTAACATTTTCATATCTTTGACTGGATATGATTGTACTACCTTTGCAATAATCATGGAAATTGTTGTTTCATCATTCGGAAGAGAAACGGTCCAAACATTCTCTCCTTCATCTTTTTTCCATTTCACATCTGTTCGACCAACCAGCTCAATTAAGTCGTTTTGATCTACATTTTTAATAAATTGGAATTGAATTTCTTTTTCTTCTCCCCACTGACCCTTTAGTTCTTCTAGCTTACCATCATAAATGATTTTTCCTTCATCTAACATGACCACTCGATCACATAAAGCTTCAATATCAGAGATATCGTGTGTAGTCAGTAGAATAGTCGTACCATATCTTTCATTCAATTCCTTCAAAAACTCTCGAATTTTTAATTTTACTAAAACATCTAAACCAATCGTTGGTTCATCTAAAAACAATAACGGTGGATTATGAATTAAAGCAGCTGCTAATTCACATCTCATTCTTTGACCAAGAGATAATTTTCTTACTGGCTGATCTAACAATGGTTCTAAATCTAATGTTTTAATGATGTAGCCCATATGTTCCTCGTATTGTTCATCGGAAACTTGATATACTTTTTTTAATAATCGAAATGATTCTTGAACTGCTATATCCCACCATAGCTGAGATCTCTGTCCAAATACAACACCGATTGATCTAACAAATTTTTCACGTTCTTTTTGAGGATGAAAGCCGTTAACTTTTACATTACCAGCAGTAGGCGTTAGAATACCTGTTAACATTTTAATAGTTGTTGATTTCCCCGCTCCATTCTCACCAATATAAGCCATCATTTCACCTTTTTTTACGGAAAAACTTATATTATTAACTGCTGTTTTAATTTTATAATTTCTTGTAAATAAATCTCTGAATGCTCCTTTTACACCTGAGCGACTAGAGAATGTTTTAAACTCTTTGTGAAGATTTTGAACTTCAATCATATTTTCCATCTAAGTGCCTCCATTTTTTATTCCGTCGCTAAGTGTATTTGAAATGGCATATAAGTACAATCAAAAAGTCTTAAGAATTTATTTCCAATCCTTAAATTTTCTTGATTTACTAATAGATTCTCCAAATGTTCAAATTTCTTTTGAAAATGAAAAGGTTTACATTTACCACGCACAAAAAATTCGTGCTAGAATGTTATTTAACGACATAAATAATGTAAAGATGCAGGTTAAAACTTCTATTTTAATCGCGAATATAGGAGGAACTTCATGAACAATCAAAAATCAGTCGAAATACATAATGAAGCTTTGGAGCATATCGTTGGTGGCGTTAATAGTCCATCAAGATCATTTAAAGCCGTTGGTGGCGGAGCTCCAGTTACGATGAAACGTGCTAAAGGTGCTTACTTTTGGGATGTAGATGGGAATCAATACATTGATTATCTAGCTGCTTATGGTCCCATTATTACAGGTCATGCACATCCACATATTACTGCTGCAATCACCAAGGCTGCAGAAAATGGTGTCCTATATGGCACGCCACATGAACTAGAACTTCAATTTGCTAAAATGTTAAAAGAAGCAATACCAAGTATGGATAAAGTACGTTTTACAAATTCTGGTACTGAATCTGTTATGACAACAATTCGTGTTGCAAGAGCTTATACAAATCGTACAAAAATTGTTAAGTTTGCTGGATGTTACCACGGCCATTCCGATTTAGTTTTAGTAGCGGCCGGTTCTGGTCCATCTACACTTGGAACACCTGATTCAGCTGGTGTACCGCAAAGTATTGCAAACGAAGTGATTACTGTTCCATTTAATGACATTGATGCATATGCTGAGACAATGGAAAAATGGGGTCATGAAATTGCAGGTGTCCTTGTTGAACCAATTGTTGGAAACTTCGGTATTGTAGAACCAAAAGAAGGATTCCTTGAAGCTGTTAATGACATTACCCATAATTATGGTGCACTAGTCATTTATGATGAAGTCATTACTGCCTTCCGTTTTATGTACGGTGGCGCACAAAACTTATTAGGTATTGAACCGGACTTAACTGCTCTAGGTAAAATTATCGGCGGTGGTTTACCGATTGGAGCATACGGCGGTAAGAAGGAAATTATGGAAACCGTAGCACCATTAGGTCCTGCGTATCAAGCTGGTACAATGGCAGGAAACCCTGCTTCAATCGCAGCTGGTATTGCTTGTCTTGAAGTATTAAAACAAGACGGAGTATATGAAGAGTTAGATCGATTAGGTACAATACTTGAGGCTGGTATCCAAGAAAAAGCTAACGAGCATAACATTCATATTAAGATCAACCGACTAAAGGGCGCATTAACTGTTTACTTTAATGTAGATGAAGTAACGAACTATGAAGAAGCTAAACTATCTGATGGCGAAGTATTTGGTCGATTCTTTAAACTTCTATTAGAAGAAGGAATTAATCTAGCACCTTCTAAATATGAAGCATGGTTTTTAACAACTGCCCACACTGAAGATGATGTAAAACAAACTATAAAAGCAGTTGGCAATGCATTCCAAAAATTAGCTACAATTAAACAATAAACATAATAGAGGTCACTACATCTTACTGAAGTGGCCTCTATTCTTACATAGGTAATTCAGAATAATCAAAATTCTTTATTGTAAATAGGAGGTAATTTCATGAAAAACCAAGCTAAAACACCGTGGTCACCGAGTACATTTAGAGAGTTCCACAATCATGAGCATGACGCTTGTGGGATTGTAGCTTTTATTAACCGATCTTTATCTCAGACGAGAGAAACAGTTGATAATGCTGCTGAAAGCCTTAGAAAGATGAATCATCGTGCCGGATTTACAAATGGAGAAGGCGATGGCGTTGGATTACAAACAGATATCCCTATCCTACTTTGGGAAGAAAAGCTCGCTAGTGTAGGAATCAGTTCAGAGGTTGTCTCTCACCCAGCATTTACAGTCGGTCATTTCTTTTTAAATGAAAAATCAGATGAGCATAAACAAACATTACTTCAATTGTTTGAAGAAAATGGCTACGAAATTCTCTACCATAGCCAAAATCAAACAAATTCTATATCACTTGGTCCAATCGCAAAAGCTGTAGAACCTGAATTCTTACAAGTCGCACTACTTCCAATTTCTAATCGTACAAATACTTCACTTTTTGATCTATCAAATATCATTCATGAACAACTGTCTCATGTCACAGTTGTATCACTAAGCCAATCTACTTGTGTTTATAAAGTAATGGGTACAATTGATACATTAATTGCATATTATTTTGATTTACAACATCCAAATTTCAAATCATCAGTAGTAGTTGGTCATAACCGTTATTCCACAAATACAACATCTTCATTTTCAAGGGTTCAGCCTTTTAGCATACTAGCTCACAATGGAGAAATTAACACAATTGAACAATTGAGAGTAGAAGCTAAACAAATTGGTGCAAACATAACAAACGGAAATAGCGACTCGCAAGATGTGAATATTACACTGGAAACACTGATTCACAAGCATGGGTATTCATTAAAGGAATCTATGGAATTTTTATTCCCACCAGTACCTGCCGAATTTGAGGAAGACGAAGAATACTCTAAAATTTATCATAAAATCAGAAGCGCTTTTGGACCATACTGTCAAGGACCAGCTGGTGTCCTTACAAGAGAAGGAAATGAATTCGTTGCTAGTGTTGATGCATTAGGATTGCGACCTGTTTGGCTATTAGAAACGGAAGGTCATTACGTATTTTCATCTGAACAAGGGATTCTTTCTCCTGAATCATTTACAGCTGAACCTCACGCGCTATCACCTGGTGAAAAAATTGGCATTAATCTAACGAAGCAACATGCTCAGCTATTAACTCACCAAGAACTGGTAAAGGTAGTTACAGAAAAATTAAATGAAAAACTAAGTTTAAATCTATCGAATGGCCTTGCTAATATAAACGAAGCGAATGAGGAAGCTCCTCCATCAATTCAACCTTTTGAATATGGTGCTTTCGGTTGGCATAGAGAGCAAATACAATTGGTCGAACAGATGGCTGAAAAAGGTGCTGAGCCGATTCGTTCATTAGGACACGATGCTCCTTTAGCTTGTTTAGACGAAGGCAGAAGAAATTTAGCAGATTATATGAAAGAAACAGTAGCTGTTGTAACGAATCCCGCGATTGATAGGGACCGAGAAACTGAACACTTCTCAACATCGGTATTGTTAGGCAAAAGACCATCTATTATTGAAAAACAGTCTGGCTTGGTCTTACAGCTTCCTTCCCCAATTATTGGTGATGGTTTTGTAGGCACTACATTAAAGTCAAAACGTAATCAGATTTCTTATGAAGACATTATGAGTCTATATCAATCGAATGCAAAACTTTCGCTTATTCATAGTACATTTTCTCATTTACCTTTAGAAGAAACTTTGTCGCAATATAAATTCGAAGCAATTGAAGCAGTTAAGAATGGCGTAGAATGTATTATCATTACCGATGAAGAAGCTCATAAAAATAGTCAGTATTGGATTGATCCTGCACTCATTACTAGTACGATTCATAATGGATTAGTTAACGCAAAATTAAGAAGAGACTGCTCGATTGTCTTAAAAACTGCGTCAGTTCGTAATCTACATGACTTAATGGTGATGAAAGGATTAGGGGCAGATGCGATTAATCCATATTTCCTATTCGGTACTGTTTCTGAATTAGAAGCACCTGAAAAAATCGTGAGTTTATATGATGTATTAAATAAAGGAATTGAAAAAGTAATATCAACGATTGGTATGCACGAATTAAGAGGCTACGCAAAGATGTTTAGTAGTATTGGATTACATGAGGATGTTGCATCAGCACTTGGCATTGTTAACTTTTTTGGCGATCAAGATACTGCTGGATTTAACACATTAGAAACAGATTCAAAGAAACGTTACTATGATTACACGTCAAATAGTTCAGTATTGCATAAGCCTTTTCACGTATTCCCTCGTATTTGGAAAGCAATTGGTGAAACAGCGCAAACTGGTAGCTACGAAAATTATCGACAAAAATTAAATCAAATCGAAGAAGAACGTCCAACAGCAGTCCGTCATGCATTGTCCTTCGTTGAAAGTAACCATCCAATTCATTCTGAGCAAGTTTCGCTAGAGGTTGGTTCTCATTCATTACCTTTTATTATTAGTTCGATGTCGTTCGGATCTCAGAATGAGGTTGCGTTCCGAGCATACGCTGAAGGAGCAAACCGTCTAAACATGATTAGCTTAAATGGTGAGGGCGGAGAAATCCAAGATATGATCGGAAAATATCCAAACACAAGAGGCCAACAAGTTGCTTCAGGTAGATTTGGAGTGAATGCTCATTTACTTCACTCTTCAAACTTAATAGAAATTAAAATTGGGCAAGGTGCAAAGCCAGGTGAAGGCGGACATCTCCCAGCTTCAAAAGTAACCAAAAAGATTGCAGAAACTAGACACGCAACACTTGGTTCCGATTTAATTTCACCTTCAAATAATCATGATATTTATTCTATTGAAGATTTAGCTCAAATGATTAGTGAAATTAAAGCTGTTAATCCTAATGCCAAGGTTGCAGTAAAAGTACCAGTTGTACCAAACATCGGAACAATTGCAGTAGGCATTGCAAAAGCAGGAGCAAACTTTATAAATATTAGTGGTTTTGATGGTGGTACGGGAGCTGCCAGAGTACATGCAATTCAAAATGTAGGTCTTCCTGTCGAAATTGGTGTGCGTGCTGCCCATAATGCCCTTTTAGAATCTGGACTACGTAGTTCGGTAGAAATTTGGGCAGATGGTGGAATGAAAAGTGTTAACGATGTAGTAAAAATGATGATTTTAGGAGCTAACCGCATTGGTTTTGGAACTTTATCTATGATTGCTATTGGTTGTACGACTTGTCGTGGCTGTCATTTAGATACATGTCATGTTGGTATTGCTACACAAATTGAGTCAGAAATTGAAGCTGTTCGTCACGGTCTTCGAAAATTTACGCCAAGACAGTTAGAAACTGCTGTTTCGAATTTAGTACAGTTCTTTACCGCGTTTAAAGATGAACTAAAAGAAATTGTTGGTGCTTTAGGGGTTAATAAAGCACAAGACCTTGTTGGAAAAACTGAATATCTAAAACAAACTAGATTTGTAGATACATTAAATTTGAACAATCTATTATCCACTGTCCAAATTGAAGATAAAGAGTATGTACTATCGGATGGTGAATCTGCTAAGTCACTACAAAGTAACGGTATTGGTGCATATGCAAAAGTCGATAATGAATATCGTCATGCAGGCAGCTTACTAATTCATGATTTAGTTATTCAAAAACAAACAAATGGTAAGGCTTCACCTGTTGAGCTTAGCTTTGAAGATCAATCGATCCCTGGAAATGGCTTAGGTACTTACACTGTTGAAGATTATTCAGTTTATGTTCAAGGTGGAGCACAAGATGGTGTTGGAAAAACTGCTTTTGGTGGTAAAATTTTTATCAGCAAAGCAAAAGGTGCAAATGGTCAATATTTTGGAGGGTCCGTTGGTAAATGCTTTGCATACGGTGCTCAAAAAGGACAATTTTTTATCCAAGGAAATGCAGATTCACGCGCTGGTATTCGACTATCAGGGGCAGATGTAATAATCGGTGGGCGTCATCACGATACAGTATCAACATCTAAAAAAGTAAGACTTGGAGCAAATGCAAATATTAACGGATTCGCATTTGAATATATGACTGGTGGACGCGCAATAGTACTTGGTGATCCAGGTCCTTGGATGTGTGCAGGTATGACTGGTGGCGTTATCTACGTAAGGAATGCTCCGGAATTAGGACTTACAAAAGAAGCATACTATAATCGTATGGCAAAAGGCGCAAGTGTAAGTGTCTTAACAATTGATGAAAATAGTCAAAAAGATATTAATGAATTACTTGAACAATATCAAACACTACTAACTCAACATAACCAAACTGATGAAGCGCAATTTGTTCAATCATTATTAAAAGATATCTCTCAAAACTTCTTACGAATCGTTCCTAAAAAAGAGCAAGCAGATCCATCTGTTTCAACTGAATAATACGAAATAAAAAAAGAAGCGATATGTCTATCGCTTCTTTTTTGTTTGCATAATATTTTCTATTTTTCGCCTTCAAATAAATAACACATTTCCTTAAAAATTTCTATTGATAAAGCTTATAGTTCATTGTATAGTTACTAGAGCTTACTTTTATGAGAATAAAATGGATTTATAAAATCGTTATATTTTCAGAAAGTGATTCGCATTTAATGATTAGTAGATTCATAGATGAAAGTTAAATGTCCAGTATTTAAATAATTACAAGTTCTTAGAGCTAGACAAACAAAAGGAGCACACAATGAGATTAGGAGCGCGTGTCATAAAAACTGGTATAGCCATTATGCTCGCCATTTATAGCGCGATATTTTTTGATATAACAGCAGCTTCAATTGCAGGTATCTCAGCTATTTCTGCAATGAAATCATCTGTTAATCAATCATACAAAACATTAATTGAACAACTTCAAGCAAATATAATTGGTGCTTTACTTGCAATTATCGCCGTACAGACTTTAGGAAACAATCCTGTTATTATAGGCTTTACTTGTATAATCGTCATTATTATTACTTTGAAGCTAAAACTTGAAAATACAATTGCCACTGCGCTAGTAACGGTTGTAGTAATCATGGAAACCAGCACAATTAATGAAAACTTTGCGGTGTTTACATTTGATCGATTTATGGCAGTAATGGTTGGTGTATTTGCGGCTTCATTTGTTAATATCTTTTTAATGCCACCGAACTATGAGAAAAAATTATCTCGTGGCATGATTTCTATTACAGAACAAACAAATAAATTAATGATGATGGCACTTCACAAAACTGTCAGTCATTCAGGATTAAAAGAAGATATTTACCAATTAAAAGAAATCATGCGAAATGTTACAAAAATCTATCGACTATATAAAGAAGATCGTATTATTTTTATTGGTCGAAAGAAAAAAGAACATGAAAAATCGCGTAAAATTGTTTTGTTTAGACAAATGCTTCAAACTGCAGATTGTGCTTTTGATACATTAAAGGCATTCAATCGATTAGAATATGAAATTAATGTCAGTCCTAAAGAATTCCAAGAACTGATGAAAAACGAATTAACATGTTTAATGCAATACCATGAACATGCACTTATGAAGTTAATAGGAAAAGTGAATTTAGAACAATCTGCTCCGCTTCATAAGGAAGAGATTATATTAAAAGATAAATTAATGAAGGCATTTTTTGATCATCATGATTTAAATGACCAAGAAACTCAGAAAACTTGGTTACATTTATTTCAAATTGTATCAGCCATTTTAGAATATAGTGAGAACGTTGAACATTTAAACACACTTGTAGATAGTCATCAAACTTATCACAAAGAATATCAATTACAAGTTGAGCAACAAGAGACAATGTAATAACAAAAAGCCTCCAATAACTGGAGGCTTTTCTATTTTAATTGAATTTCCTTATTAAACTGTGCTATTTTCTAAATTTTGAATTTCAAATAAATGGTAGTAAGCTGCTTTTTTTGCCATTAATTCTTCGTGTGAACCAATTTCAACAACATGACCTTGATCAATATATACAATTTGGTCTACATGTGTAATTGTTGATAACCTGTGAGCAATAAAGATCGTCGTTCTATTTTTGGCTAGTTCTTGAATCGCATCTTGAATATATTTTTCATTCTCTAAATCAAGAGCAGATGTTGCCTCATCAAATATAAGAATAGAAGGATTACGTAAAAATACTCGAGCAATCGCAACTCGCTGTTTTTGACCTCCAGAAAGTTTGACACCTCTCTCACCAACTAGCGTGTCATAACCATTTGGTAAACTCATGATAAAATCATGCGCATTTGCAGCCTTAGCAGCTGCAATAATTTCCTCTTCACTAGCCGTTGGATCACCGTACTGAATATTCGATTTAACCGTATCACTAAATAGAAAATTGTCTTGTAATACGATCCCAATTTTTTCACGCATGCTTTTTAATTCGTAATCTCGAACATCAATACCATCTATTTCAATTGAACCATTGGTTACATCGTAAAATCTAGGGATTAAACTAACTAATGATGATTTACCACCACCACTTGATCCTACAAGAGCAATTTTTTGACCGGGTTCAATCTTAAATGATACATCTTGAATAACTTCATCATCATTTGCATTATATCTAAATGATACGTGATCAAATGTAATTTGTCCTTCCAATTTTTTTGCTTGAATTGGATTTTCTCGATTCACGATATCATATTTCTCATCAAATAGCTCAAACACTCGGTCCATTGATGCAAACGATTGTGTTAATGTAGTTGATGAGTTCGCTAATCGTCTTAGTGGATCATATAATCTGTCTATATATCCAATAAAAGCTACCATTTCCCCAAGTGTTAATTGATTGTGAATAACTTGGTACGCTGAAAATCCGATAATTAAAAGTGGACCAATATCTGTTAGTGTATTAATAATTGTAAATGTTCTTGCATTCCAGCTTGTATGTTTTAATGCACGATCTAAAAACTCTCCGTTTTTTTCCTTAAACAGTTCACTTTCATACTCTTCTAATGCAAAACTACGTGTCACTTGCATCCCTTGAATTCTCTCAGTTAAAAAACCTTGTACGACAGCCAATGCTTGAGAACGTTGCCTAGTTAATAATCGAAGACGTCCAAAAAAGTATCGAACTGCAATTGTGTAAAATGGTAAAACAATTAAAGATACTAATGTTAGCTTCACATCCATCGTCAACATAATTGCAATTGTAATAAGGATCGTAATTAAATCTAACCAAACATTCATTAAACCAGTAATGACAAAGTCTTTTGTAGATTCAACATCATTAATGACCCTTGAAATGACTTCGCCTGTTTTGGCATTCGCATAATATCTAAGACTAAGTCTTTGCAAATGATTAAACAAATGACCTCTTATATCAAATAAAATCTTACTGCCAATATACTGTGCAAAGTATTGTCTAAAATATTCGATTGGCGGTCTTAAAATCACAAATACGCCAAAAGCAATCATCATTGCATAAGCAAGGTGGCTGCTTTTTGTCGCTAGTGTATCAGAGGTATTAATAATTCCATCTACAACATATTTCAGTAAAAGAGGTAAAATAAGTGGTATCCCAAATTTAATAATTCCAATTCCAATTGTTAAAAAGATATGAAGTCGATAGGGCTTCACAAATTTCAAATAACGTCTTATACTTCCCATACTACTCCCCCATTCAACCTTACAAAAAGAAACTGTTGAGCTTAATAACTTACTTTGAGATTTCCTCAATAGTTATTGTCCGCTCAACAGCTCTAATTAATCACGATACATTAAGAAACGTTCATACCAATTATCAATAAAATCAGATGCAAACGGTCCTTTTCGTTGATGAATCATTTCCTTTAAATAGCCCAAATTCTTTTTTAAGATTGGGTCAATGATTGGAGGATAATTCATCTCTTGTCGATGATTTTCATATTCATCTTCGTCTAACAGCACGTAGGTCATGTCTGGAAAAACTTTAATATCAAGATCATAATCAATATACTTTATGGCACCATCTTCGAAGACAAACGGTGAGCTAACATTACAATAATAATAAACTCCATCTTCTCTAATCATCCCAATGACATTAAACCAATAATCCATATCAAAGTAACAAATTGCAGGCTCTCGTGTAACCCAAGTTCTACCGTCCGATTCAGTTACAAGTGTGCGATCATTTGCGCCAATTACTAACTGCTGCGTCCCTTTTAAAATGGTTGTCTCTTCCCATATACGATGAATATGTCCGTTATGTTTATAGCTATGTATTTGAATTTTTTCTCCCGGCTTGGGAACGTTCATATGTTCTCCCTTCTTTCTAGTGTGGACGCATTTCAACACTTTATTTATACTTTACATTTACTATTATAACTAGTTCTCTTCCATTTTTAAACAAAAGGGAGTTTAATTTGGTCATATGGCGCAAAAAATTATTTTAAGGCTAGCTTTTTTTCTTCTGAAAAAGACTTAATTATTTGTTGAGTTTGTAATAAAAAGGTGTTTTGGATTGCTTTTAATTCAGTTCTCATTATATGTATTTCGTCTTGAATGGAAGACAATTTTGATAAATCCTCTAGTTCAAAAAGCTGATTTTCAATTTCTTGACATCGTTCAATTTCTTCTTGAATCTTAATTAATTGATCCATCGTTTGTAGTTGTCGACTAACCAATTCATCGAATACTTGCATACCATTCACCATCCTTATTTCATTATTACACTATTTCTTGAAAACTAACATAATCCCTTTGACTACATTTGGCGATATTTGACTTTTATATGAATTATTTATTTAGGAGAGTTTTTGAGGCGTTCTCGGAGTTCTCACATAAAAAGACACCCAATTGTAAAGGGTGTCTTTTTAGAACATTTTTTTATTCCACTAGACTGCGTGATATCACATCAAGCAGGTAGATAAATTACAGTAAGATTCTCACACTTACTTTCCTTCATCCACAGCGCACCTCTAGTAATTTTCATTCATTATTGTTGGTTTTGTTGCCCAAAGTTTTTAGAAGCAGCTTTTTGAGCAGATTGTTGATTTGCTTGTCTTACTGCTTGTACATCAGTTGCAGATTCGTTAGCAAATTCTTGTCCAAAACCTTGTTGGTTTTGTTGTCTTACTTTTCCAATGTTAGTTCCAGTTGCAGTTTTACCTGCAGTGAAATTTTGGTTGTTATTGTTGTTTGCCATGTTTATCACCTCCACGAATAATATGATTACCATTCCACAAAGAAATATGTAAAAAATTTAACTTCTTTTTTTGAGTAATGAAATGCTTCCGTGGAAAACTATATAAAAAAATGGGGGTATGAATATGTATGTAGGAAGAGATCTTGCTGAATTATCAATGACTCCAAAAACAGAGTGGAAAGATAGTGAACTTGAATATTACCATCACTCTTTCCAACAAATTACTGGATATCTAAATGTTGAAGGTAATTCAATGCAAAAAGAGATTATTAAAGAAATTGAATCACGAGGCGGTTTGCACAGAAGTGAAGCAGATTGGGGTCATGGTACGCGCCCTACTTACGATTGAACTACAAAAAAATAAAAAATCCCAATTCAATTAGAATTGGGATTTTTCTATTTGTTGGTAAATTTTCTGATGCACGACCGGAAATGGTAGTTCTTTGCACTCTTCCAAAGAAACCCATTTGTGATTTGTTAATGAATTGCTTTCTTTTATAGTAGTACCTACATAAACATCAATTTTCCAAACAAGATGTGTAAACACATGTTCAATACTAAAATGATAAGCCAGTTCTTCTATTTCCAACTTGTATTCTTCTTTCAAGAAAAAACTTAAAGTATCACCTTTAGAAAGTAAATTTGATTTTAATTCAGCAGTAGGAAATTCCCACATATTAGCTAGAAGCCCCGTTTGTGGTCTTTGCTGTATTAAAAATTTACCTGCCTTATTTTTTAATATACCTACAACTAGTTCAATTTGTTTTGGTGCTTTCTTTTTACTCTTAATTGGTAATTCATTCACTAATCCACTTTCAAACGCCATACACTGCTCTCTAACTGGGCATAATAAGCATGCAGGATTCGTAGGTGTACAAATTAAGGCTCCTAATTCCATCAAACCCTGGTTAAAAGCTGACGGATCCTCATGACTTATTAACGCTCTTACCGCTTGTTCAAATATTTTTCGATTTTTAGGTACACCAATATCCTCTCGAATTGTTAAAATTCTAGAAAGAACCCTCATAACGTTTCCATCTACAGCCGGTTCAGGAATGCCATATGCAATACTCAGTATTGCACCAGCAGTATAAGGTCCAACACCTTTTAATTTACTTATTTTTTCAGGAGTATTAGGTACTTGTCCGTTGTAAACTTCATGAACTTCTCTAACTGCTGATTGTAAATTTCTAGCTCTAGAGTAATACCCTAATCCTTCCCATGCCTTTAAAACTTTTTCCTCTTCTGCATTTGCTAAATCTGCAACTGAAGGGAACAATTGCATAAACTTATTATAAAAAGGGATTACAGTTTCAACTCTAGTTTGCTGGAGCATAATTTCAGATACCCACACTCTATAGGGGTCTTTATTTAATCTCCAAGGTAAATTTCTTTGTTCTGCTAAAAACCAATTAACTAAATTATTCTTAAAATCATTTATTGGGAAAACTTCTAATGTATGATCTAAATCACTATTCATAATGTATTACCTTTCTATAACGTCTATATATATTTTAACAGTTGTTTATACTAAAGAAATAACTAAGGTAAGTAAAGGGAGGAACCAAATGGATACTGGCACTCATCTCGTAATGGGTTTTACACTAGGGGGATTAGCAACACTGAGCCCTGTGGTGTTAAATGACCCACACTTAACAAATGCATTATTACTTACAACCATTATTGGATCTCAATTACCTGACAGCGACACAATACTGAAATTAAGAAACAATGCAAAATACTTAAAGCACCATCGCGGAATTACCCACTCAATTCCAGCAGTGATTGGTTGGACTCTGGCATTATCAATTATCATGACTTTATTTAATCAGCGTGACCACTTTGGTATCTTCTTATTTTGGTCGTTTATAGCCGTAAGTGTCCATGTTTTTGTAGATTTATTCAATGCATATGGTACTCAAGCGTTAAGGCCATTTTCTAATCGATGGATTGCTTTTGGCATTATTAATACTTTCGATCCTTTTATTTTCGTTCTCCATTTAATCGGCGTACCGTTTGTCATATTTCATTTTAAAGCCGGACCAATTTGTATACTATTGTATATTATCATGGTATTTTACTACGCATTTAGATATCGACAAAAACGAATCGTCATACAAACAGTTTACAATAAACTACCTGAAGCGAAGCACGTATATGTATCGCCTTCTATAAAATACACTCATTATCATATTGTAGCAAGTTCAGATACACATCATTATGTTGGTAAAATTAAACAAAGAGATTTTACGATACACGATAAATTCAAAAGAATTCCATTACCAGTCATTGAAGATGTAAAAGCAGCCTTTAAAGACGAAAATGTCAAATCCTTTTTAGCGTTTTCTCCTGTTTATATATGGGAACTAATCGGCCACGATGATCACAAAGAACTTCGACTAATCGATCTAAGATATCGAACCGACACATACTATCCCTTTGTAGCAGTCGTAAAATTCGATTATGACCACCACATCATCAGCTCATTTACAGGCTGGATATTCAGCGAAAAAAAACTACAAAAAAAATTAAAAATGGATTGAAAAGTGGAGGCGACTGTTCAGCTCCAACAAGCATAAGACGAAAACAAAAAAAGGTGCTTTTTACCTTTATTTGTTTTTGGCTTATGACCTCGAGGAGCTAGGAGCCGGAACTAGACAAGAAGAAAAGTGGAGGCGACTGTTTAGCTCCGACAAGCATAAGACGAAAACAAAAAAAGGTGCGCTTTTTACCTTTATTTGTTTTTGGCTTATGACCTCGAGGAGCTAGGAGCCGGAACTAGACATAACGAAAAGTGGAGGCGACTGTTCAGCTCCGACAAGCATAAGCCTCAATCCAAAATAAAAACGTTAGAAAGTCCAATAAAGGACTCTCTAACGTTTTTTAGTGTAATCGATTGTCTTTTGTTTTTGTTTCTTCGATTTGATAACCAGGTGGCTTCGCAATTTTCAATTCAGTTTCATGCAGGTATTTACCATACTGGTAAATGAACTGGGTAACAACTTTTTTAGACATTTGTTCACCATGATATTCTCCTGCTTTAGCGTATGTTGCTTCAAAATCTTCCCAAAGCCACTCCACCCAAACTTTTGCTTGTGAATATGTTAAATGACTATTTTCTTTTAAAAGTAATTCTGTTAACTGCTCCAAATATTTCTCCATAAATTACACCTTCCAATATTTAAACTTGTGTCTTTCGTTTTATATGCTTTAGTTATGGTCATCATAATGGTGATGGTTCATATCATCGTGTTAGCTTTTATTACTAGGGGGGCTTTACGTTGACAACTAAAAGTGAACGATTTTCAAAACAGAAACATGATATGCTAATAGATGGTGGAATTGATTACAAATCCAAAAATGCTTCAATCAGACCAAATGGAACGATTAATACAAATCCACAAAAGCGTATGGCTAAAAGCAATCAATCTAATGATTAATCTTTAGAAATTGAAAACCAGGGGTCAAATTTTCCCTGGTTTCTTTAATAATGAAATTGGAATACCTATTTCTTCTTCACTTGTACTTTTATATCCCCATGCAAATATACCGTTCATGTAAGTTATTGCAAATATAATACCAGGTTCTTCTATTAGTTCATATTGTTCACCTGGAATAAATTCATTTGGATCTAATAAATATGATTGAGCCATTGTTTTTTTACGTAAGATTACTTCCAGTTCATTAATCATATCCATTTGTTCAGCTTTTCTAGCTTGATTTGTTAAATCATTGATTTCTTGAATTAGCTCTTCTCTTGTTAAATCACTATAACGTTTTGGAATTTGCATTAATTTACTCCTCTGACAAAAATAATTAGTTTTATTATACCAATATCACTCTAAAGCAAAAAGAAGAAAGGTTTACTTTCATAACGAAAAAATATATTTATTATTTCATATTCTATTATTCATTTTCTTCTTCTAAAAATTGCAGCGCTCTTTCAATTAATTCAATTGAGAATCCTTTGCGAAATAATGCTGATTTCATTTTCTGTTTGTATTCCCATTCGCTTAAACCTTCAAATTTCCTTTTTGATTTACGAGCATGAACAAGTAAAGCACTTAATTCTTGATCTTCATCACTCTCATAATTTATTTCTTCTATAGCAATTGAAATAATTGAGGAAGAAAAACCTTTACGTCTTAACATGTCTTCGAGCTTAATCTTTTTTTGAGCGCTAGAATATCGATTAAATGATGAAATCTTTTTTTGACAAAGCTGCATTGCATGATCAACCTGTAATTCAGTTGAGTATTGCTTTAAACTATTCTCAATTACTACATTCTTTATACCTTTTGCTAATAATTCATTTCGAATAATTGTCGGTCCTTTTAATGTTGTATTAACGGCGGTTCGTACATAACTATCCGCATATTTTGATTCATTAATATAGCCTTCTTCTTCTAATCTCAAAATGGTCGTTTGAACCGTTTCGTTCGTATTTTCTTGTTTGAGTAAATATTGTTCAATCTCTTTTTTAGTTCTCATCATTCTCGATAAGTATACAATACTAGCTAGATAAGCTTTTCTTAATTGATCTGCTTGAAGGATTTCTTCTAATTCGAACTGTTCAAAGGACACTCCTTTTTTTAAATTAAACCTCACTAATGTATCAGCATCAACACTAAATGAATATTCCTCACCTTTTCCACTATCAGTGTAAATATTAAAACGTTCTTTATTTAGTTTTTGCACTTGGATTTTCGTTATAATAGTCATAAATTACCTCTAAAATTTTTTCGATTTATTATACACATAAAAAAAATAATATCATATGATGAATTAAGGAGATGAATGGATGAAAATTCTTCTTACAGGTGGTACAGGTTTTATTGGGTCTCTTTTAGTAAAAGAGTTAATACGAAAAGAATATCATTGTTATGTTGTTTCGAGAAATCATACTGATTCACAAATCCCACAAGTTACTTTTATTACATGGGATCAGTTAACTTCAAATTCATTTAACGAACAGATTGATGTAGTCATTAATTTGGCAGGGGAATCAATTAATAGTGGAAGATGGACCAATGAAACAAAAGACAAAATTCTACAAAGTCGTATACAATCTACGTCAAAACTAATTACGTGGCTAGAAAGACAAGCCCATCGGCCAAACCTGCTTATCAACGCAAGTGCCATCGGATTTTACGGTACCTCTGAAACCAAAACTTTTACAGAGAATGACAAGCCTACATCTACTGACTTTTTAGCTACTACTGTTCGCAGTTGGGAGAATATTGCAATCAAAGCAGAAGAATTAGGTATTCGGACTGTATTAGCTAGATTTGGAATTGTTTTAGACTTAGATGGTGGCGCACTTCCCAAAATGATTTTGCCTTATAAATTGTTTATTGGAGGCCCCATCGGTAGCGGTTCACAATGGATGTCATGGATCCATCTGAAAGATGTAGTTGGGTTAATAGAACATTCCATTGAAAACAAGGAAATTCATGGTCCTATGAATTTCGTATCACCAACTCCTGTAACAATGAAAGAGTTCAGTAAAGTTCTTTCAAATAGTTTGCATCGACCAAACCTGCTAAAGGTTCCTAAATTTGCACTTCAATTGTTACTAGGAGAAATGAGTATGTTGATTTTAGAAGGTCAAAAGGTTTCACCAACTGTAGCATTACAAACTAATTATAACTTTCAATTTACATCTTTAAAAGAAGCATTAGATTATACTTTAAAATAGATTTTTGAAAGGATTTATCATGAATTTATTATTTAAAAATGCAACAATTTTTCCTATTACATCACAGGTTTTGTACAATCACGACCTCTATATTGAAAATGGGAAAATTAAAGAAATTGCACCTGAGATCTCTGTTTTAGAAGACCAGACAATTATTATAGAATGCTCAGGAAAGCCACTTTTCCCTGGATTTATTGATGTACACACTCATCTAGGTCTTTACGATGAAGGTACAGGATGGGCTGGCAATGATGCAAATGAAACCATTGACATCCTTACGCCACACATTCGTTCTTTAGATGGAATATTGCCGTTAGATGTAGCATTTAGTGATGCTAGACAACATGGCATTACAACCGCTCATATCATGCCAGGCAGTGGCAATGTCATCGGTGGAACAACTTGTACAATTAAAACGTATGGTACAAATATTGATGAAATGATTATCCAAGAGCCTTCGGGATTAAAAATAGCATTCGGGGAAAATCCAAAACGTATTCATAGTAATGGAAATAAAGAATCAATTACTAGAATGGGAATAATGGGGATGCTTCGTGAGGCATTTTATGAAGCAAAAAACACTCACAACCCTGACGATTTTAGGTTTTTACCAATTCTTAAAGCTTTAAATAGAGAAATTCCAGTAAGAATACACGCTCATCGCGCCGACGATATATTATCAGCTATACGTTTAGGTGATGAATTTAATTTAGATATACGAATTGAACATTGTACAGAAGGTCATTTAATAGTTGACCATCTAAAGAATCGTGACCTTCAAGTGTGTGTAGGTCCAACACTAACGAGACGTTCAAAAATCGAGCTAAAGAATAAATCCTGGTCTACATACAAAGTTCTTGCTGATGCTGGTGTAAGTGTGTCAATTACGACAGATCACCCTTATACACCAATCCAGTATTTAAATGTATGTGCAGCAATTGCAGTTCGAGAAGGTTTATCAGAACAAGAAGCTTTAAAAGCCATAACAATTAATCCTGCTAAAAATCTAAATTTATCTCATAGAATTGGTAGTTTAGAAGTAGGAAAAGATGGAGATGTTGTACTATGGTCACATCATCCATTTCACTATTTGGCAAAGCCTTTACTTACTGTCATAGATGGTAGAATTGTGTATAAAAACCTCGAATAAAATTTGTTTGCAAATTGAAAAAAATAGTTTATTATATTAAAGTAAGATTTTATGTGATTTATAAAATAGATAGTCTAAACCACTATTCTCATATAGTATTTTTTACGGGAAAGGCAAATGGTGAGCCACCAGTTTTCGCTGGTCCTAGTGGGTTCGATTCCCACCCCGAAATTTTAGGGTGCATTAAAACATTATTCCAAATTTATTCAATATTTAATGCACTTCAACGGACAAAACTTCAGAAGTTTGTCCTCACAAAAATTTCGCGGGTGGCGTAACCTTTTTTCGCTACCCCTATTATTAGGAGGAGTAGAGATGCTAAAACAGCGAGATTTACAAGATTGTTCTATACTTTTTGAACTTATGGCGCATCCTGATGTCTTTCCTTTTGTGCGCCATAAAGCGAATTCTTACGAAGAATTTTTATTTATCACAAGGCAAGCCATCGAACTAGAAGAACAAGGGAAAATGATCTCTAGAACGATTATGGATGAATGGGGTAACCCGATTGGCAATATCTCTTTACATGATATTGAAGACGGTTATGGTTTCTTAGGCACATGGTTGGGCAAGCCCTATCATGGAATGGGATATAATAAACCTGCTAAGGATGCATTCTTTCACGAGTTATTTCATGAACAAGGAATCAACTCTATTTTTATGCGCATTCGCAAGGTAAATAAGCGTTCTTTTTATGCTGCAAGCAAACTACCATATGCAACATTAGCTAATGAGACGCGTTCATGCCTTTATAACGAAATCAATCAAAATGAAGAAATCTATGATTTATTTGAAATTACGAAAGATAACTATTTATTGCATACATTACGTGAAGATTACCAACAGCTTGAAGTTACTCACTTAAAAGAAGCATAATTTTTTTGTATATCCTCCACAAGATATGGCAACACTTACTAAGGATTTTATAACTTAGCGAGGTGTTTAATGTGGATAAAAGAAAGCAAGATAAAACTAGAAAATATTTAAGTGCTACACAGGAAGTTTTATATGCAAAAGAGTTTAAGCGAGCAGACCGTGCTGCAGGTTATAAATATAATGGTATTGGCAAATAATATTGAAATGAAGGGCTTCTAAATATAGAAGCCTTTTTATTATATTCATATAACAAAAAGCAGATTATTTCTAAATTAATTCATTAGTAAAAAACTAAATTCATGAGAAAATTATTATCCTTAAGATTGACCTTTTCTGTTTCTCGAAGTTATCCTTCATGGAAAATATTATATGGTTGAAAACTTGTATTCATTACTTTAAAATTAGAAAATTATGAACTAATTCATTTCAACTGTTTCTAATATAAAAATTGAGGATTGTCTAACGTTATATTCTTTACTCAACTTCTCTTTAAAATTAGCCAGTACAACATCAAAATGGTCCGGATCTCCTCTAAGTAAAGATCGCCCCTCTAAACCGCCTTTTTCATCAATTAAAATGTACCAAGAAACTCGATATTCATGCACCCTTTTCACCCTTTTTCGAATGATTCATATACAATCAACACTGAATAGAATTTTCCATCAGTATATTCAAGGGTTGTGAATAAATAGTAGTCATTTGTCTATATAAATAGAAAAAGCTAATCATTAAGATTAGCTCAGACCATACGCCTGGAAGACTATTTTACTGGTTCACCCTTTATGATAATAATTTATATGCTAATTTGACAATTTCATCGGAAGGTGACTCTACTTCTTCTAATGGATATTTTAGTCCTAAAGCCTTCCATTTATAAACACCTAAACGATGATACGGCAATACTTCAATTTTCTCGACTTGATCAAGAGATTTGATAAAGGTTCCTAGGTTTTTTAAATCCTCATGTGAATCTGTAATCCCCGGAACAAGTACATGACGAATCCAAATTGGAACTTTTTTCTCATTTAAATATAGAGCGAAATTTTTAATTTGTTCATTTGGTTTACCAGTTAATTTAATGTGTTTTTTTGAATCAAAATGCTTTAAATCTAACAATACTAAGTCGGTATATTTTAACACTTCATCTAATTTATCAAGAAATGAAGGCTCAAAATGAAAGCATCCACCTGAAGTATCAATCGTTGTATGAATCTTTGCTTTCTTGCATTTTTTAAGCAATTCTAAAAGAAAATCTAGTTGTAATAAAGGCTCTCCTCCACTGATGGTGATGCCTCCACCAGATGCTTTCATAAAGGGAATATAAGATTTTACATCTTGCATTAACTCATCAACAGATACATCCCTACCTTCACCAATATTCCAAGTATCTGCATTATGACAATATTGACATCTTAATAAACAACCTTGTGTAAAAACAACATATCGAATACCTGGACCATCAACAGTTCCACATGTTTCAATCGAATGGATATTTCCCATCATTTAACCATTCACCCTCTTTTGGATCTTTAGTTTTTACCTAATTTTTCTTATGCTTGTCGGAGCAGAACAGTCGCCTCCACTTTTCTATTCACATACTGTCGTGAAATGTTCTGTTGATGACGTCTATTTGTTGTTCTCTGGTTAATTTTATGAAATTTACTGCGTAGCCAGATACTCTAATTGTTAATTGTGGATATTCTTCAGGATGTTCCATTGCTTCTAGTAGTGTTTCTCGGTTGAATACGTTGACATTGAGGTGGTGACCACCTTTTTCTGTGTATCCATCTAGCATGGCTACTAAGTTGAGGGTTCTTGTATTTTCTTCTTTTCCTAATGCATTTGGTACGATTGAAAATGTGTTTGAAATTCCGTCTTGCGAATCTTCATAAGGTAGCTTTGCAACTGAGCTTAACGATGCTAATGCACCTTTTGTATCGCGTCCATGTAGTGGGTTTGCACCTGGAGCGAACGGTTCTCCTGCTCTTCTTCCATCAGGTGTGTTTCCAGTTTTCTTGCCATAAACTACATTAGAAGTAATCGTTAAGACTGATGTAGTATGAATTGCATTTCGATACGTATTATGTTTTCTAACCTTCGCCATAAAGCTTTCGACTAATTCAATTGCAATGTCATCAACGCGATCATCATTGTTTCCATATTTTGGATAGTCCCCTTCAATTTCGAAATCCACAACGATTCCATTTTCATCACGTATCGTTTTAACTTTTGAATGTTTAATAGCAGATAATGAATCTGCGCAAACTGATAAGCCAGCAATCCCAGTTGCCATTGTACGTTTTACCTTAATGTCATGTAACGCCATTTCTATCCGTTCGTAACTATATTTATCATGCATATAGTGAATACAATTTAATGTATTTACATATAAACCTGCTAGCCAATCTAATACAATATCAAACTTAGATTTTACTTCATCATAGTCAAGATACTCTGAAGTTACAGGCGCGTAAGCTGGCCCAACTTGGACTTTTAATTTCTCATCAATACCACCATTAATTGCATATAGTAAAGCTTTGGCTAAATTTGCTCGAGCACCAAAGAACTGCATCTGCTTTCCAATCGTCATAGCTGAAACACAGCAAGCTATACCATAGTCGTCTCCATAATCAGGACGCATAATATCATCGTTTTCATATTGAATTGAGCTTGTTTTAATAGACATTTTCGCACAATACTGTTTAAATCCAACAGGCAAATTAACTGACCAAAGCACTGTTAAATTTGGCTCTGGTGCTGGTCCAAGATTATCTAACGTATGTAAGAAACGGAATGAATTTTTAGTTACCAACGGGCGGCCATCGATTCCAACTCCGCCAATCGATTCTGTTACCCATGTAGGGTCTCCTGAAAACAATTCATTATAGTCTGGCGTTCTTGCAAACTTTACTAAACGTAATTTCATCACAAAATGGTCTACCAACTCTTGCGCTTCAATTTCAGTTAAACGGTTCTCCTTCATATCTCTTTCAATGTAAATATCTAAGAAAGAAGAAACTCTACCTAGACTCATCGCAGCACCATTTTGTTCTTTGATCGCAGCTAAGTAGCCAAAATATAACCATTGAAATGCTTCAATTGCGTTTGAAGCTGGTTCTGAAATATCAAATCCGTGTCTTGCGGCCATTTGTTTTAATTCTTTCAATGCTCGAATTTGCTCATTTATTTCTTCACGTTCTCTTAATAATTCTTCCGACATGACACGACTCGTCATCTTCAAAGCATTCACTTTATCAGCAATTAATCTATCTATTCCATATAATGCAACTCTACGATAGTCACCTATAATTCTGCCTCTACCATATGCATCCGGTAAACCAGTAATTACCCCTGAACGACGTGCTGCTTTCATTTCATCTGTGTAAACATCAAATACACCTTGATTATGTGTTTTCCGATATTCAGTAAAAATTCTACTTATTTCCTCATCTACTTTATAACCATATGATTCACAAGCTGCTTCTGCCATTCGAATACCCCCGAATGGTTGTAGCGATCGCTTAAAAGGTTCATCTGTTTGAAAACCTACAATTTTTTCAAGCTCTTTGTTTAAGTATCCTGGTCCATGTGAAGTAATAGTTGATACAATTTTCGTATCCATATCTAGAACTCCACCTTTTTGACGCTCTTCTTTTGATAATTGTAGTACCTGATCCCATAGCTCTCTAGTTGCATGGGTTGGACCAACTAAAAATGTCTCATCACCAATATAAGGTTTAATGTTTAATTGAATAAAATCCCTTACATCAATCGATTTTTCCCAGCGTCCACTTTCAAAAAGTCTCCAATGATTCATCCCTATATTCCTCCTCTTTTCCAGTTAATACAGAAAGCTTACAATTTATATAACAGATTACACATTTAATTTATCATATGATGTTGAAGATCTATCACTCTGATTATGTATATATTGTGAAATATTGAGCAAGGTGTTATGAAGCACTGTATATGAAACGATTTCTTTAAAGTACAACTGAATTTTACTAAGAATTTCCTAATTTAATTCATTCTCCAAAACTTTAAAGTTATTACCCAAACTGTTATACTC
Organism: Gottfriedia sp. ABJ_BB2_2; assembly: GCF_055484705.1. Taxonomy (NCBI): domain Bacteria; kingdom Bacillati; phylum Bacillota; class Bacilli; order Caryophanales; family Bacillaceae; genus Gottfriedia; species Gottfriedia sp. ABJ_BB2_2. The sequence continues at coordinate 347,546 of NZ_JBVFKR010000004.1, read as the reverse complement.
AAAATATATAACCTGTATTACAAATTAAACATCTTCTTTTTCAAAGACAAGACATTCACAATCAGAATATGTGATAATAGTATGGTTAGTATAAAATAAATGACATAATCATTTTGATTATTTATAAATTAGGCACTGGTACTGTTTAATGTGCGAGGGCTACTGTAGAAATCTGACTAATGCATCTCGTCAGGAGTTGTCCCTTCACACCAAGCTAATGGAAGTTAGAACATTAACCAGGATCTTTAAATAAAAAGGAGTATATATGAATACACAAATTAATCTTTCTAATTCAATTAATGAAAAATTAAATACAATATATAAAAATCAACTTCAAAAAGTATTACAAGAAGAACAATTACTTATCGGAACAAAACAATATGTATCACAAGACGCTACAATATTAGAAGATGCAATTACTGCACTTTTACTTGGCAAAAATATTCTATTAAAAGGACCAACTGGAAGTGGAAAAACAGTTTTAGCTGAAACCCTTTCAAAATTACTTTATCAACCAATGCACAGTATAAATTGTTCTATTGATTTAGATTTAGAAGGAATCGTTGGATACAATACGATCACCTCCACAACAAATGGATCAGAAGTAATCTTTATTGACGGACCACTAATGAAAGCAATGAAAAAAGGACATATGTTATATATAGATGAAATTAATATGGCTAAACCTGAAACATTACCCTTACTACACGGAGCTTTAGATTACCGTAAAATGATTACCAATCCATTTACACAAGAAGTAGTTAAAGGCGATGAAAACTTCCGCGTTATTGCAGCAATTAATGAAGGTTATGTAGGTACAAGCGAATTAAATGAAGCATTAAAAAATCGTTTTGTCATTATTGATGTGCCATATATTAATGGAGAATCTTTACTTCAACTTCTTAAGGATGAATCAGAATTACAAGATATGGATCTATTAAACAAATTTACGAGCTTCTCAAGTGACTTAATCCCACTTGCTTCTGAAGGAAGAATTAGTGAGGACGCTGCAAGTATCAGAGGAATACTAGACGCGTGTGATTTATCTGTTCATATCCCTGTTCTAAGAGCGATTGAACGTACAATCATTGCTAAGCTTAGTGACGATATTGAACGAGAAACGGTACGTGAACTAGCAGAAAGTTATTTTCTTTCTTGAAATGAGTGAAATCAGATGAAACATGTAGTATTTAATAATAAAAAAATCGATGCTTCCACCTTTTTACAAATGGAGAATTTATCGATTTCTCTTTCTAAAGATCCTCAAGCATTTTTAGAATTTGATTTCCAAGCATACTATGACGACGAGGAACAAAAGTTTACTGTGAGTCATTTTTGGGACAATCAAGAATATCAAGCCCAAATAAATGGATTAAAGTCAGATGTGTATTTAAAAGCATTAGGAAATAAACATTATACAGATTTTAAAGAATTTAAAGATACGCTAAAAGAGTTACATGAAACGCATTTAAAAAGCTTTTTTACACAACTTTATGTTCTCCTTGAAGATATCCGATTAGAAGAAATAATTATTCGACAAAGACCAGGGACAAGACAATTATTTTCTACACGAAAAAATATATATAGACACTATTTCCAATCACAATTTAAAGCAAATGAAATGCGTAATTTTCAGCTTGACCAATTGTATTGTTTAATCTATTTATCATTAACTTCATCTCAGCTAACATATCAAACAAATGAACAATTAGAAGAAATTCTACCAATCTTATTTCAAACGTTTGAAGCTAAAAAAACGAGCGATATTTCTTCTATTTTATTTCAAGTCCAGCAAAGGTTACTTCCTATATATAAGGAAGATATGATTCATACGTATTTTGGTTATCTTCCATTAAATAAGTTATCAAGCGCGCCATCATGTAACAGTAAGGCAAAGGAATTACAAAATGATGACGAACAAGAAGGACTTGAAGAACGAAATAGCGAAGACGAAAAATTATCAACTTGGCATAGAGAAAGTAAAAATAACGAAAATGATGATAACTTTTTACGATTTGAAGTTGAGAGTGGAACAAAAACAGCCATAAAAGCAAACTTTGCTAGAGAGCAAGAAAGCCAGGACCAAGCTATCGGTAATGCATTTGGTTCATCTAAACAAGGTGATAACAAACAGTCTAAGCAAACTGATGCAACTGAATCAGCAAATACATCAAACAATATTCACCAAAACCCATTTGGTAAATATAATAGTAATGTTTCAATCCAATATATTTCACCTAAACAACAAACAATTGATGAAAAGAAACAATATTCCACTTTATCTGCAATTGTGTCAAAAGATGTCAAAGAGTTAAGAAAAACGATTGAAAAATCATTAGAAAATAAGCAAAATGCTCCCTCTGATAAGTACTACGGTCGTCTAAATAAAAAATGGATCAAATTATTTACCGAAGATAAACCAAAAATGTTTTATAAAAAACAAACAGAATCAAAGGAATTAGATGCTGTCTTTTATCTATTAGTTGATTGTTCTGGATCAATGTTTAATAAGATGGATGAAGTAAAAAAGAGTGTCATTCTATTCCATGAAACTTTAAAGCAATTAAAGATTTCACACAGTATAAGTGGATTTTGGGAAGATGCATCAAATGCATCAAAGGAAAACAAGCCAAATATATTGCACCAGGTTATACCATATTCACAGTCCCTTTACCCTTCTACGGGACCGAATATCATGCAGTTACATGAGGAAGAAGATAATCGGGATGGATTAATGATTCGTATCGTCTCGGAAGAATTAGCTAAAAGACCCGAAAAACACAAGTTTTTACTAGTTTTTACAGATGGTGAACCTTCTGCATTAGATTACTTCCAAGACGGCATTATCGATACTCATGAAGCTGTAAAACAAGCTAGAAAATTAGGCATAGAAGTAATTGGTACATTTATTGAAGAAGATGAACATCAAGATGAAACAGTACAATTAATGAAAAATATATATCAACATCACTTTTTAATCGCTTCTGGTACTGAGGATTTGAGACTTCAATTAAAACCTTTACTAAAAAAATTACTATTAAGAAGCATAGATTAAATAAGTTGTCCATAAAATGAAGAAGAAATAGGCATTTGATTTTTAATTGCCTATTTCTTTCATTTTTTTGGAAATTTTAAATACTTTGTCGAACGGATTTACAATGCAAAACATACTTACCTATTGATTTTTGATTTTAAAGAGAGTACGATAAATTTTGACGACTTAGAGAGAAGCATATTTTCAATAAAAGCTAGTGAGTGACTGCTAGTTTGTTTTGTATTTAAGGGGGATTATAAGATGCCTACTTCATTAAAGGCAACATTTTCACGTGTACGGTTCGTATTACTAGTTGCATTAGTAGTTTGGCTAAAAACGTATTTAGTTACTCTTATTGGATTTGATTTAAAGATTGATACTATTTTCCAAAATATAATATTATTTATTAGTCCATTAGCATCCTCGCTATTTTTAGTCGGGTTTGCACTTTTCTTTAAAGGTAATAAACGTAATACGATTGCTCTTTTAATCAATTTTGTACTAACTGCTATATTATGTGGAAATGTATTGTTCTATGGATTCTTTAATGATTTTGTTACCTTACCAGTGCTTTTTCAAACAAGTAATATGGGAGACCTAGGTTCAAGCGTAAAGGAATTAGCAAGTTTTAAAATTTTCTTTATGTTTGCTGATATCGTTATCCTTTATATCTTATTAAAAAAATATCCAAAACTTTCAAATACTGGTCGAGTTCCGGCTTTTATGAAATCAGCTTACTTTTTAGTCACTGTCGCTGTTGCAGTTGTAAACTTAGGTTTAGCAGAAATGGAACGACCTGAATTACTAACACGTTCATTTGACCGAGAAATGCTAGTGAAAAACCTTGGGTTATATGTTTATCAAGGTTATGACCTATCACTTCAGACAAAAACCTCTACACAAAAGGCTTTTGCTGATAGCAGTAAATTAACTGAGATTGAAAACTATGTAAATACTAATGGTGTAAAAACAAATGCCAAACTTTTCGGAAAATACAAAGGTAAAAATGTAATTGTCATTTCACTTGAATCAATGCAAACCTTTACAATCGGTGCAAAAGTAAATGGTAAAGAAATTACACCGTTTTTAAATCAATACATTAAAGAAAGTTATTATTTTGACCACTTCTATCACCAAACAGGTCAAGGTAAAACATCAGACGCTGAGTTTATCATTGATAACTCTTTATATCCTTTAGATCGTGGCGCAGTATACTTCACTCATGCTAATAATGAGTTTATGGGCACACCTGAATTATTAAAAGATAAAGGATATTATTCGGCAGTATTCCATGCAAACAATAAAAGTTTCTGGAATCGAAATGTAATGTACCCTACTCTAGGTTATGATCGCTACTTCAATGAAGTAGATTACGATATTAATGATGAAAACTCTGTTAACTGGGGATTGAAGGATGAGGATTTCTTCCAACAATCATTACCTTTATTAAATCAGATAAAACAACCGTTTTACTCTCGCTTTTTAACTTTGTCTAATCATTATCCGTTTACACTAGATCCTGAAGATCAATTTATTGATCAATACAACTCTGGCGATGAAACATTAGATCGCTATGTAACGACGGTTCGATATATGGACGAATCAATTAAACATTTTATTGATGGTTTGAAATCTTCCGGTCTTTACGACAATACAATTATTGTCATGTATGGTGACCATTACGGTATATCAGAGAATCATAATAGAGCAATGGCTCAATTCCTAGGTAAAGAAGAGATCACTCCATATGATCATATGGACTTACAACGTACGCCTTTAATTATTCATTTACCAAAACAAGAGTCAGGTAAAACAATTTCAAAAATCGCAGGTCAAATCGATGTTAAACCTACTATTCTACATCTACTAGGTGTCGATACGAAAACTGATATAGAATTTGGAAAAGATTTATTTAGTCCAAATCATCCTGAATTTACAGTTTTCCGAGATGGTAGCTTCGTAACAAGTAAATATTATTATGTAGCTGGGTCTACTACCTTCTACGATCGATTTACTGGTGAGAAAGTTGAAGTTGATGAACAAGAGTCTAAACAATTAATTGATAAAGCGAAAAAAGAATTAACACTTTCAGATAATATTGTGTATGGAGACTTATTCAGATTCTATAGCAATAACAAATATAAAACAGGTACGATGAAGACAATAACAGAACCAAATGAGTAAGAGGTGCTTTTACAAGCATCTCTTTTTGTTATAATATGGTAGTTATATAAGACATTTAAAATATTATATATATTTACACTTTATATAAATTTTCGAAAAGGAGGACTTTGCATTGTTTAGAAATTCAAAATTATTATTTTGGACGATCGAACTACTATTATTATTTCTAGTATTATTTGTTGGAACGAAAATAACATTCTTATTTCAACCAATTGCTATCTTAATTAGTACATTGTTCGCTCCAATACTTGTTTCAGTCTTTCTTTACTTCCTATTCGCTCCAATTATTGATTTCTTAGAGCGAAAAAAAATACCGAGATCGATTGGCATTATCATTTTATATGTTGGATTGATTTTAATCGCCGTCCTATCTATTGTTAATGTATTCCCGACTTTAATGGAACAGTTTAAAGATTTGGTAAATAATATGCCAAGAATTGTGGATCAAACAACAAATCAACTAGGACTATTAGAAGATTGGTTAGGTAGTCAGAATTATGTAGAGATTAAAGATATAGAACAAAAGGTTGCTGATTATGCTGTTGTCTTTATTGGTGGGATTACAGGCGGCATTGGAGCCATTTTTAGTGTATTAAGTAATGTAACTTTAATCATTTTAACAGTTCCATTCATTTTATTTTACATGTTTAAAGATGGACACAAATTCCCTAAGGCAATGTCTCAGTTTTTACCACCAAGTTTACGTAATGAAGCAATTCATATAGCAAAAGAAACAAGTGAAACGTTAGCTTCTTATATCCAAGGTCAAACGCTAGTTTGTATATTTGTAGGAATTGGTACATTTATCGGATATAGTATTATTGGGTTACCGAATGCGCTTATTTTAGGTTTAGTTGCTGCTATTACAAATATCATTCCTTATTTTGGGCCATTCATTGGTGGAGCTCCTGCAGTCATTGTAGCCGCTCTTATATCACCAAAGTTAGCTTTACTAGTTGTATTGATTATTCTAATCGTTCAACAAATCGACTCAAACTTAATCTCGCCTTATATCATGGGTAAAAAACTAAATATCCACCCACTTACAATTATTCTTTTATTATTATTTGCAGGTAATTTTGCCGGAGTATTGGGTATGATTCTTGCGGTACCAACATATGCCATCTGTAAAGTGGTAGTTGTAAATATTGCAAGAATTATTCGCTTAAGAAAAAAAGCTAAATTTGCTGATAAAATAATAGATGATGAGATTGAAACAAATATTGAGATTAATATAAACAATGACGATCCTGAACTAAATAAAAAAGACTAATTCAAATAATAAAGCCGGTAACAATGTATTTAATACAGCGTTACCGGCTTTTATTATCAATACCTTTAATTATTCTTCTCTCTTTTCAGCAGCCACTCTTTTCTCCATAATCCACCAGCATAACCAGTTAATTTGCCATTTGAGCCAATAATTCGATGACAAGGTACGACTATACTTAATGGATTCCTAGCATTTGCGTTGGCAACTGCTCTAACTGCCTTTGGATTTCCAATTCGATTAGCAATATCAGCATATGAAGCAGTTTCTCCATATTTAATCTTTAATAATTCACTCCATACCTTTTCCTGAAATGCTGTACCTTTTGCTATAGAGCGTATCGAAAATTCCTTTCGCTTCCCAGCAAAATATTCAATCATTTCATTCGCTGCATCTGTTAAACACGAAGGCACTACCTTATTTGGAAGTACTTCATTTTCCTTCAAAAAATCAATATATGCGATTCCATCACAATTTCCAACTAATCTCATCATACCTAGTGGTGTATCTATATAAGCTGTCTCCAACTCCATGCCTGCCTCCTTATTGAACTATGCTTAGCTTGTACTCTTTAAAAATATTATACCAGTTTTATTCTTAAGCCTCGGATCTACACGTTGTAGATCATGAATGCGATACGACAGGAAGGCTTGGTTTTAGCATACCTACCTTACTTGCACTCCGAGGTCTCAACCTTCCCGCATCTCCCATAGGAGTCTCACCTCTTCCATTGGAATCAACTTTTGTCTATATATCATATGTAAAAAGCAATACTCTCACTGAAAAAGGCAAAAAATAAAAAAGCATTCCCCCTAATGGAAACATGCTTCTATAATAAAGAAAAATTGTTATCTAGCTCATTTATGATTAATCATCCGCTCCTAGGATATCTGTGTTAGGGGGCTGGTATCCCATTATACGTGCCATGGATACAATTTGCCCTTTATGATGATACTCATGTGTGATTGTATGCATCATTAATTTTCTAGGTGTCATAGAAATGACTTCAGCAGTAGCTCTCCAAGGAATTGACTTTTGAATTAGAACATCCATTTGTTCAGAGTATGTTTCAAAAAACTCATTTACGAATTCATCTGCTTGTTCAAAACGTAGCTTAATGTCATTTAAAGTAACATTATGTTCCTTTGGAGTAATTGGTTTCTTTGTTTTCAGTAAAATAAAAGAACCAATCCATGCATGATAACAATCCGCCACGTGAATCAATGTTTCTTTTATACTTTGAAAACCAAAACCATCAATTCTGAGATTCATATCCTTTTCATCTAACATACTGCAAAAATCTAGCAGTACCCTGCGATTTTGTTTAACCCACTGATACTCTTTTTGGTTCATTTTACACCTCTATTAGAAAAATCATTAATCAAACTTATTTACCCGAAAATATCTGACAAGTCTCTTTTAACAACATTATTTATAATGATTAAATCGATTCGTTAAGAATGTATTCATTATATCATTTTTAAATAATTCATAGTCGAACTGAAAAGCAACACTATGTGTTTTATATTTTGGGTCAGGCTTAGCTCGTAAATCTGCAATGCTTTGACCAAACCCTTCACCTTGATCGGGAATTACTTTAATAGGTACTTTTGACAGACCTACTGCATTAGGATGCAATAAATACCAAACAGTCAAAAAGTCATGTATAGGACTTCCTTCTATACCAGGATTCGATTTTGAATAGAAATTATAATAATAATCTAGCATTGGTTTAATGATCAAACCCGCTGGATCTTGAGTTACTTGATGAAAATCATTAATTTGTTGTACCATTTCAGGCGTAACAATCGCGTGTTGCGTTACGTTTAGTGGAATGATCGTTAAATTTTTTGCGTATTGTACAATTAAATTAGCAGCATAAGGGTCTGAATGAAAGTTTGCTTCAGCTACTGCAGTTACATTTCCAGGGTATAAAAAAGCACCTCCCATGCAAATGTACTCTTTCACATTTTGCATGATTTCTAAATTTAATACGAATGCTGTAGCCAATGAAGAAAGTCTGCCTAGATTAATAATCGTTACATTTTGTATATCAATATTTTTCATATGATACAATTCACTAATTGGATAAACAGGATAATTTATTTTTGGAGGAATAATTGGACCTAACCCTGCTTCTCCATGTACCTCTGGAAAAGTTTCCACACCAATTCCTGTTAATGGGATCGATGCACCAAGAAATACAGGAATCTCTTGTCTACCAGTAATATACTTCAAATAATTGATGTTCCATACAGCTTTATCTCTAGTAACATTACCGTAATCGGCCACAATACCAATTAGTTGAATATCGTTTCGAAAAAGTATATATAACATTGTAAATGCGTCATCTATACCGAGATCAGTGAATAGGAGAACTTGTTTAACCATATGGTTTCCTCCTAACATCGTTTGAAATTGCTTTAAATATCCTCATATAATCTCTACTAATTTATGTATTGATTCCAAACCTCAGTACATAAAATCGTTATCAAACCATGTACTGCAGTTTCGACATCTTACATCCCTAATTTCAATAAAAAAAGGAAGCAATTCAGCTTCCTTTTATATAAATAATTTAAGACTTACTTGAACAATTAATAATACTGAAACTGATATTAATAATATTCTTGCAAGTTTAATTGGTACATATTCGGCAAATCTTAGGCCAACCTGATTTCCTATAATGGATGCAGCTGCCATTGTTAAGGCAATTTTCCACTGAAAATGTCCAGTCATATAAAAAATGACGAAAGCTGATAAGCAGCTTCCAAAATTTAATACTCTTGCCAATTGAACTGCATTTACATAAGTAAATCCTTTTTTAATAAAATATAAAATTGCAAAGGTTGATGAACCTGGTCCAAAACCACCATCATAAATACCAATACCAGTTTGAATACTTTTATCTACGAATGTTTGATGTTCAAAGTTTTCTTTATTCGCAGTTTCATATTTCCACTTTTTACTTGCGAACGTTAGCCAGAGTGATCCAGATAATAAAACGAGCGCAACTATATTCATTACATGTTCATCTAACATACTTGTAATATAAGCACCAATTCCTCCACCTATGATCGAAACAATAATAAATTGAATGATTAAAGAATACTTGAAATCTTTTTTCCGAAGTGTATAAAGTATACTACTGAATGATCCTAATCCTGAGGCAAACTTATTTGTAGCAATTCCCGTTTGAATCGGAATTCCTAAAAAAATCATCATTGGCAAGGTAATTAATCCTCCACCACCTGCTAAAGTTCCTACTACAGCTGCACAGATTCCTAGAAAAAATAACAAACTTAAATATTCCATTCAACTATCCCCTTTTCTCTCTACCATTACTATACACAATTTCTATGGTAAGTGGGAAAGGAAATACCTCTGGACTGGCTACATTTGATTTACAACTTATATTGGAGTCAGACCAGCGTTTTTTTGATTCCTAATCACATTGAAATAACAAATAAAAGACTTTCTAATTTGTTGTTAGCTTTGAATTTGAAATTTAAAAAATACTTAAATTATATTTTTGTGCTAGTAATTCTAATAATTTAATACCTGCAATACTATTTCCAATTTCATCAAGTGATGGGCCATATACGCCGATTCCAAAGCGTCGCGGAACTGCACCCATCACGCCACCTGAAACACCACTTTTAGCTGGAATACCTACTTTTATAGCAAAAGCACCTGATGCATTATACATTCCACAAGTAACCATAAATGTATTACAGATTTTTGCAATTTTTTCAGGCATAATTTGTGTCTTTGAAACAGGATCATATCCATCAAGCGCAAAGATTAGTCCGATTCTTGCCAATTCAACACAATTTACTTCTATCGCACATTGTCTAGTATATAAATCTAATAATAACTCAACATCTTCTGTAATAATCCCGTGTTCCTTCATAAAGTAGCTCAGAGAGCGATTTAAGTGAGCCGTTTCAAACTCTGATATTGCAACCTCCTTGGAGTAGGATAACTCTTTGTTATCCGTTAAAACTCTCATAAAATCAAGTAGACGATTAAATCTGTCTTTCACACAATGACCTTTTATCATACTAGTTACTGCAAGTGCACCTGCATTGATCATTGGATTTAAAGGTTTACCAGCTGAACGTACTTCTAATTTGGCGATTGAATTAAATGGGTCACCCGTTGGCTCCATTCCCACACGTTCAAATACATAGTCTTCCCCACGATCCATTAAAACTAAAGCTAATGAAATGACTTTGGATATACTTTGTAAAGTAAAACGAGTACTAGTATTACCGGCCTCAAAGTGTCGCCCATCAGGTAAAAACACAGCTACTGCTAAATCTTTTTTATTCGCTTTAGCAAGTGCAGGAATATAATCTGCAACTTTACCATAAGGAATAAATTCTTTAGCATCTTCTATTAAAACCTTTAATTCTTCCATTTTTTGCACTTCTATATTTTCATTAAATCCATATTGGCTCATTAGATCACCTTAATTCCTTTATAATCATGTAAACATTATTTACAATTCTTACTTATGATATGTTAATTTTCAAGATGAAAAACACCTAGTTACCTAGGTGCTCTTTTAGACTTTACTTTATTACTTCGACCATTCCTTTGATCCCTTTGTTGACTTGCTCTGTCTTGTTTACTACTACCAGGTTTTGAAAAAGACTGTTTTTTTGACGTAACATCCTTTTTTCTTTTTGAATCTGTAGTTTTAGAGCGCGTATAATCAGAAGACTGTTCATTTCTCCCTCTTCTCGATTCATTTCTTGTACGATTCCCCGGTTGTTTTGACTCTTCATACCGTTTATTCTGCGTTTCATTTGTTGTTGTTCTTGATTCCCTACCCGAACGTTTCGGAGCTCGAGGAGCTCTAGCATCCTCACGATTCGTTCGATCTGTTCGTTGTCTTGAATCGTCTTTTTCAACTAAATTAATATGTTTGATTTTAAGATTAAGCTCTTTCTCTATTGATCTCATCTCGTGGAAGTCTTTTTGCGTAATAAATGTAATTGCAATACCTGTTTCACCTGCTCGACCAGTTCTTCCGATACGATGAACATAGCTTTCAGTATCCATTGGAATATCATAGTTAAATACGTGAGTTACACCTTCAACATCAATTCCCCTTGCGGCTACATCTGTAGCAACAAGATATTGAATTTTCGCTTCACGGAATAGTTTCATTACTTTCTCTCGTTTTCCTTGCGTTAAGTCTCCATGAAGTTCTTCTGATAATAATCCTTTTCCTTTTAACTGCTCATTTAATTTGTTTGCTCTTCTCTTCGTTCTACAGAAAATGATGGCAAGAAAAGGTTCGGTTTCTTTTAGTTGGTTTAGTAGTGCATTAAATTTCCCGCGGTCAGTTGTTTTAAATACAACTTGCTCAATTTCATCTAATGTAATTCGTTTTGCCTTAATTCGAATGATTTCAGGCTTTTTCATATACCGTTTAGCCAACGATTGAATTTGTTCTGGCATAGTAGCAGAAAACAATAATGTCTGTCTTGATGACGGGGTTTGATTAATAATATCTTCTACTTCGTGTAGAAATCCAATATGTAGCATTTGATCAGCTTCATCAAGTACTAAGAAATCAATTTTACCTAAGTTGATAGTGCCCCTTCTTAAATGATCTAACAATCTTCCTGGGGTTGCGATAATTAGATGTGCTCCACCTTTAAGCTTCCTTGCTTGCTGTTCAACATCTTGTCCACCATAAACAGCTAAAACACCAAAATCTTCACTGACAATCCTTCTTGCTTCTGCTGTAATTTGAATCGCTAACTCCCTTGTTGGGGCTACAACTAGCGCTTGTGTATGTGGTAATTCTAAATTTATTTTCTCTAAAATCGGAAATAAAAAAGCAAAAGTTTTACCTGTTCCTGTCTGTGCCTGTCCGATTAAATCCTTTCCTTCAAATACGATGGGGATCGCTTGTTCTTGAATTGGCGTTGGTTCATTTATACCTAGCTCTGTCAAATACTCTGTTAATTCTTCACTTAAGCCTAGCTTAGAAAATTTATTCATTCATTAGTTACCTAGCTTTCTTTAATCTATATTCATTATATTATTTTTACTTTCATTTACTCATTTTAGGCTTTCTCATTGTATCATAACGATTCATGATCCGCTTTATAATTCATTTTTGGATTTATTTTATACAATTAAGAATCAAACAATTCCTGCTATGAAAATATAGAGACAAAAAAACTCGTTCTACTAAAATAGAACGAGTTCATTTTCTTATAGATAATATGAATCTACGTTATAACCTTGGTATGCTAAATAATCAAGAATTCCTAGATAGATACCTTTTGCTGCCTCTTTTTGCCATGATGCACTAGCTAACTTTACATTATCTTTAGGATTATCAACAAATCCTAATTCTGTCAAAATTGAAGCCATTGATGATTCACGTATAACATGGAAATTACCACTTTTCGTACCACGATCATCTAGTTTGAGCTTTTCAACTAATCTTTTTTGTACAAAGTCTGCAAATGCCATACTATCTTGTAGTTTCTCTCTACTTGCTGTTGTTGCTTTTGCTGCAGCTTCTCCGTAGTAATATGTCTCAGTCCCATCACCTGTATGTGAAGGGGTTGAATTAATATGAATACTAATAAATGCATCTGCTTTTTTAGACTCTGCAAAAGAAACACGCTGTGTTAATGTTGGATATACATCTGTCTCACGTGTGAAGTAAGAGTTAATCGGTAAGTTATTTAAATATGTTTTTAAATATTTCGATACACTTAAAACGATTACACTTTCTTTTAATGTTACACCACTACTTGTTTTAAAAGATGTTCCAGGATCAGATCCTCCATGTCCTGGATCAATGACAAGCGTAAAGTCTCCAAGTTCTGCATCTTGCTGATCAACTATTTTGATGTAAGATTTACTCACCCAGCCAGTAATTGATCCGATAACAATTTGATACCAGCCATTATTTTCACCTTTTAACTCAACAATGGTACCACTCGATAATGCTTTAATTGTTGCATATTCTGTACCTGGACCTTTTCTTACATTTAACGATGAAGCAGTTACTTTACCAAACTTGTCTTTAATTGGAATAGTTGGCGTTGTTGGGCCATCACCATCTGTAGGTGGTGTTGTTGAATTTGCCGTTTTAACATAGTTTGACATGACCCAACCGTAACCCTTGCTTGTTTTGATTTTATACCATAAATTGATTTTCTCAACAATCGATACTTTTCCACCCTTACTTAAAGTAACAAATACAGTACTAGTATTTTTGGGTTCTTTTCTGACATTTATTTTTGTCGCTGTAATTGTACCAGTATCGATGACAGGTAATACTTCCGCATTTGTTTGGCTCACATACTTTGACATGACCCAGCCATAACCCTTACTTGTTTTAATTTTGTACCAAAGATCTTTTTTCTCAACGATTGATACTTTTGCACCTTTACTAAGTGTTACAAATACCTTACTTGTACTTTCTGGACTCGTTCTAACGTTAATCTTCGTAGCTGTTACATTTCCAGTAAATAAAACTGGTAGCGTAGTGACTTGAGCTACATAATTCGACATGACCCAGCCATATCCCTTACTTGTCTTAATTTTATACCAGGGACCACTTGTTTCAACTATTGATACTTTTGCTCCCTTACTTAGGGTTACAAAGATTTTACTTGTGTTAACAGGACTTGTACGAACATTAATTTTTGTCGCTGTTACATTACCTGTAAATAAAACTGGAATTGCGGTCGAGGTATTAATTTGACCAACTTGATTAGTAGCTGCATAACTTTTATTTACCTGAGGAGATGAGATAAATAGACTACTAGCAGCAATTGAAGCAGCTAAAACAAAACTTGATAGTTTTCTTGTTGATTTTTTATTCATTACTAAACCCCTTACTATTGAGTTCTCTGTATAAGTATATCATCTAATATATTAACAATTAAGTAACAATTTGACTAAAAGTACAACATTTTAACGAAAATTGTAAAAAAATAAAAGTAACACTTGACTATTAAAATTTGAAAATCATCTGATAAATAGTACTTATGTCATAAGAAAACATGAAAATCTACTAATCTTATTTCAATGATCATTAGACTGTTAAAATAAAGATTAATTAAAAAAACTCTACCAATGTATAAAGGGTAGAGTTTTTATCTTTCAAATTGATTAATTTCAAAAGCAACGCGAATCCCTGACTCAATTGCACCTTGAATCCATGCTGTTGCACTTGATGTGTGTTCGCCGGCAAAATGAATTCGTCCTTCAGGTGTACCAATGTCTTTTCCAAAATCCCTTTGTTGCTCAGGTTTAAATATTACAAAAGCACCACCTGAATATTCGTTATTTGACCAACTAATTGAGGAACCCGTTAGATATTCTTTATATACAATATCGCCATATATCATAGCAAGATTCTTTAAAGCAGCATGTATTCGTTGATTTTCAGTCAAGCTGTTCCATATAAATGCATCATCCCCCCAAGTATAACTTGCAAGAACAACACCCGTCGTGTTCATTCCTAGCTCGTGGCTAGGTAAATAGGAAAACTTAATTGGAAAATCCGTCGTAATTTTCCCACCAAAAAAACCAAATTTCTCCCAAAATCTTGTCCTGAACTGTAAGCCTGTTTTCACTGAATCTGTATAATGTAACTCCCGTATCGCTTTCCATTTATTATAGGAGATGGATTCAATTGGATAGATTTCAACGAAATTTAAAACAGTAAAAGGTATTGTACAAATAACTAAATCACAAGTAACATGGTGTTTTGTTAATGCCTTGGTGTGCTCTGTATACAAAGTTACATTTTGATCATTTTGAACAATTTTTGTTAGTTTTTGATGTAATATTATATCATTCTTTAATTGCGGTAAAAATGCATTTGGTAGTAAATCGGTTCCACCAGTAATTTCATATAATTTTAGATTCTTTGAAAACAACACATTAATTTCCATGAGAACTGATGTAAACGATAGTTCTGGAAAACCTTCGATACCTATTATTGCTTTAATCAGATCAATCGCACCTGTCGATAAAGATAATCCGACTGGATTATATCGTAAAAAGTAATCCATTGAATATTGATCATACTTTTGAATGACAATTTCTAAATTACGAACAGGATCTTGATTGATAAATTCTAATACAGGACCTAAGGCAAGTAGTAGTAACTCTTCAGCTGTTTTACCTTTTTCATTAGGAGCTACAGGAAATTTTAATATATCGGGATTTTGCATATAATCTTTTAAAGTTGTCAAAACATTATTTACATAGATCAAATCATTTGGCGTACTATTGAGAAATTCATTTAAAGGTAATTTAAACTTACGAATATATTCAAGCGTTAAATGGTGAATAGAAGGAATTCTCATTGCACCTAATTCTACGTACTGATTATTAAAAAACGGAGATCTTTTTGTAAGTACTCTTCCCCCGATTCGGTCATTTGCCTCAATAATTGTAATTTTGTGGCCTGCTTCTTTTAACAATGATCCCGCTACTAAACCTGCTATACCTGCACCAATAATCATAATATTCTTTGGAGCTGCTGTTTTTATTAAACCATCTCGGATGATTGAGAGCATTTGATCATTTGAAAGAAATAAAGGATTAATATGCATCATCCCTTTCAATTATCATCTTCTATCATCTATATTTATTCAACTTATAGATATTTAGAATAAACCTACTCATTTCAAAACATCATTCAAATAAAAATTAATCCATCATTACCTAATAATTTTTGATATATATGACAGAATAATTTTATACGACTATTACAAATATTATCGGGGTGGAACCATTGTTAAGATTTCAAGAAACTAAAAATGCAATAGCTAACCCAGATATACAGTTTCAAAGTGATGTTTCCAGATCCCTAAGTAAACAGATTGATGATAATTTAAATAGAATAATAAATGATCTCGGTGATAGTTCAGATCTTATCATTAGGAAAGAAACCATTAGACAAAATTTCATTTTTGCAGTTATTCATATTGATGGTATTTCTGATCATCAAAAAATTAGTGACGATATTATTGAAAAGCTTTTAGATAATCAGCATAGCCAAGAAAGAACGAATCATTCTTTACCTGCCATCGAAAAAATCCTTTCTGTTTCAGGTCTGAAATGTCAATCAAGCTATACAAGTTTATTATCTGATTTACTATTTGGCGAAACAATTTTATTGATAGACAATGAAACAAGTTACTTAGTCTTTTCAACTAAAATGCCTCCATCTAGAGAAATCCCATCTGAACCATCGACTCAAACTGTCATTAGAGGTCCTAAAGATAGTTTTACGGAAAACTTACGTGTAAATACTGCGCTTATTAGACAACGGATTCAACACCCCGCTTTACGGATTCACTCTATGAAAATAGGGGAAATTACTAGAACGGATGTTGCACTAATGTTCATTAAAGGCCTTACGGATGAAAACTTAATAAAGGAAGTAAAGCACCGATTAGCTGCAATTAATACAAATGCTATTTTAGATACAAGTTATATTGAAAAGAGTATAAAAAATAATCAAATGACTATTTTTCCTACCGTTATCAATACTGAACGCCCGGATGCTGTAGTTGGTAATTTACTAGAGGGACGAATCGCGCTTATTACATCAGGTTCCCCATTTGTGATTATTGCACCTGCGACATTTCCACAATTTTTTCAATCGCCATCAGATTATTATCTTAATGTCTATTATGCTGCATTCTTACGCTTTCTTCGTCTCTTGTGCTGTTTTCTTACATTATTTAGTCCAAGCTTGTTTGTCGCAATTTTTTCTCATCATTCAGGGCTTTTACCTACTGGGTTATTAGTATCAGTAGCTGCAAGGCGTGAAACTGTTCCTCTCCCATTAATCGTAGAAGCACTTGTTGTCACTTTAGCATTTGAAGTTTTACGGGAATCAACCATTCGAATTCCAAGATCATTAGGAAACACAGTTTCAATCGTTGGGGCACTTATCATTGGACAAGCTGCAGTTGAAGCGGGCTTTATATCACCTTCAATGACAATTCTCATTGCAGTAACGGCTATCACAAATTTTGTTATTCCTAACTACAGCATGGCCATCAGCATACGATTATTAAAATATTTGCTATTACTAGCTGGTGCATATATTGGTTTATATGGTATTACACTTGTTTCACTTTTGATTTTACTCCACCTATGTAGCATCCGTTCATTTGAGGAACCTTATTTTTACCCATTTGGACCTTTTAAGTTTAAAAGTCATAAGGATACACTTATAGTTACCCCCTCAGTTGCTAATCATATTAATTATCATAAAAATGAGGATTAATGTAATAAATAAAACCCTGTGATTCCAATTCAGAAATCACAGGGTTACTATTTTTTACCTTATAAAAAAATACCAATAAACCATAAAATCAAACCGACATAGCACGCAACTTTTTTTACATCTTTATTGCTTACAGAAGTACGATTGACTAAGAACATAGCAATTATAAAGCCAATTGGTAATGGGAATTGATTAATTGAGAAGTTAATAACACTTAAAAAATAATATCCAAAAATATGGAGTGCCAATGATTCAGAGCTTGCTTTTATTTCCTTCTTAGCTCCAGAATACAGTATAAAATAAGTTAATACAAATAGGATTAGCCACATATAATTTTCTCCTTTTTTTGGACTTAGATACGCTCTACTATCATTATATGATAGAATCTTTAACTAATGAGAAAATACACTTACTTTTCTAGATTTTTAATAGTAGTAGTTTTCAATACATACCGATTATTTAGAGTGACATAACATACGGAACTATAGAAACGTTAAATTTATTAATTCGGTCTTTAAAAAACACGTACTTATAAAAACAATTTATACGAAAAAGTCATAATAAAAGAGTCTATGCGTTGGAATGTTAATAAAACACCCACACATAGACTCTTACAAATTTATTAAAACTTGAAATAGATAAACGGATTAAATGTACTTGCTACAACGTATGATAAAGAAATTAATAATAATAAGCAATACCATCCCGCTTCTCCTAATTGGAAACCAAAATACGTGATTCTATTTTTGGAAATTAACCAATCTCCTAATTTATGAGCAACAATTTTACCGATCGGCGTTGCCGCAATGACTGCAATGATAAATAAAATACCATATTCAGAAACATAGAAATTATTTGATGCATTCCATAGTCCTGTTCCATTGAAGGCAAACATCGTTTTTATATAATCAAATGCATAGGTGAAAGTTTCAGATCGGAAAAATACCCAACCTACTATCACGATAATTAGAGCATAAGCATGCTGTATGATTTTAGGTAAAGCACTAATTAATTTACCAAATCCAGCACGTTCAACTGCGATCCAAAATCCATAATATAATCCCCATGCAATAAAGGTCCAGCTTGCTCCATGCCAAATTCCTGTTGCTAACCAGACAATAAATAGATTGCGATACGTTTCGTAATTTGATCCTCTATTTCCACCTAAAGGAATATATAAATAATCTCTAAACCAAGTACCTAAAGAAATATGCCATCTTCTCCAAAACTCTGCTACCGAACGCGAAATATATGGATAATTAAAGTTCTCTAAGAAGTGGAATCCAAACATTTTTCCTAAACCGATTGCCATGTCTGAATAACCTGCAAAATCAAAGAAAATTTGTAATGAATATGACAGAATTCCAATCCAAGCCATACCTGTTGTCATTTCATCTGGAGACCTGGCAAAAATTTGGTCAGCAATTAAACCAAAATTATTCGCTAAAAGCATTTTTTTCGCTAGTCCAATGATAAAACGCTTAATCCCATAGAATATTAACTCTAAACTTTCTGACCGTTTATTTAATTCATTTGCAACTGTTTGATATCGTACAATCGGTCCAGCAACTAATTGCGGGAACATCGTAATATAAAGAGCTAAGTTTAACGGATTCTTTTGCACTTTTCTCTCGCCACGATAAACATCAATTACATAACTAAGTGCATGGAATGTAAAGAATGAAATACCGATTGGTAATGGGATAACCGGAACATCAATTGTTAAACCAGTTAGCTTCTCAATATTATCGGCGATGAAATTCGTATACTTAAAAATACCTAGAATAAATAGATTGCTACAGACCATCGCAATCATAATCCATTTAATCTTTGCTTTTTTCTCTCTATTTTTATCTACTGCTAGACCAAAAAAGTAGTTCATAATAATTGAGAAAATCATTAACCATACATAAGTAGGCTCACCCCATGCATAGAAAAACAAACTAGCTACTAGTAACCATAAGTTCTTTATAGAACGTGGAATTATAAAATAAACCAATAAAACGATTGGTAAAAACCAAAACATAAATACCGTCGAACTAAAAACCATTCCCTTTTAATCCTTTCCAAAACAGAATTGATTACTGTATATATTCCGTAATATTTTTTTCTACTGCAGTCGTATTCGTGATAAAAATAACAGCATCAGGCTTTTCTTCTTCTATAAACTTAACAGCTGAACTATTTTTAAATTTTGCATCTTCTCCGAAATATCGCGTATCTAGTACATCTACTTCTTTAAAATGTTTTGTTAAAAATGGGATAATCGGTTTTGCATAAGAATCCTTCAAAATCACTAATTTTTTTTGAGAAATAGGATCTGAGTTTTTGTATCGTATTAATGCCTGATTTAATCCGAAATAAACAAAACGATCAGTATACGGATTAACTTCAGTTAACTTCTCAGGGAAAAATACAGGATCGTCACATTTATTATCATTATCTATACATGCTTTTACAGTTGGCGATATGATGTCATTTGTTGGAACAATCATTTGATCAGATTCAGTTACAAATGATAATGTCGTAGATCGTGCATATGAACCGTTAAAAGCCAGTCCTTTTTTTTCAAATTTAAAAGTATCCTTTGAAATTGGATCACCAATTTCCGGTAAGGTCTTATTCAATTCTGATACAATTTTTTGATAACCAATGAATGCACCATTCGTATTCCAATGATGATCCGTTTTAAAGTAAATCTCCTCTTTAGGCTGTTTGCGAAGTTCTTTTTCAACATCAACCAAATGTAGAGATGGTACTGATTCTAAACCATCTCGTAATTTCTTAACACTTTCCTTACCATAACTAGGAAGATATGTAGGTAACTCAGTTTCAAAAAACACAGACTTATGTGGGATAATACTATAAAATACAGGAATATTCTGATTAGATAGTTCACTAGTGAATCCCTTTAGTTCATTAACTAAGGTAGTAGGGTTTTGATTTGAATTTTGTTGAATGATAAAACCATTATTTGAACGGTAGTATTTCTTAGGACCAATCTCAGCAATTTTTTGATCAATCATCTTATATTTAAATATACCGTTTATTTCTAGCATTTTATTTCTTAATGGATATTGATCACTGTGGTAAGTTTCATATTCATCAAAATATTTTCCGCTCTTAAATGATTCGCCAGTTAATACTGGTTTTGTTGCCAAGCTTCTATTTTCAATGACAGAAACCTTTCTATCGGGTAGTACCATTGTTAGAAAGAGACTACCGAATAGAATTCCAAAAAAGAATAACGAAATGATGATATTACTAAAATTCAATTTAGAATGTTTCATGATAGATGCTTTACCTTTTTATTTATTTTTGAGATTAGCAATTCTAGTTCGTAAAGCAACACCCCTCCTATTTCTTAACTAGAGTTACTATTTTACGATAAAAGTCCTATAACAATTGGAAAAATAATCATTTTTTATGTCATAACTTATTTATTTTATAAGAGCGCAGGTATGTTAGTAAAGTATATTTAAGGCATAAAACGTCATTTTTCGATTAATTTTTAGTTTTCCCTTAATATCTCAAAATAAAAAAAGAAATCATATTTATATGATTTCTTCTTCTTGTTCCTTCATTTGTTTCTTAAAGAAACTCTCCTGTCTTCTATACGACGCAAAAGTGGACCAATTTGCGATAAACACCCCAACTAATATGAGAACGCCACCAACTGCCATGATTACTTTGATTGGTTCATCCATGACAAAATAGCCTAATACACTTGCAATTAGTGGTGATACGTAAAGCCATGTTGAAGGAAAAACAGGATTAGTTTTTGATAGTAACCATGTGTATAATCCGTGTCCTCCAATAGAACCGATAAAGACTAAATATAAGATTGGTAATACTGCATCCCATGAATACAAAGTCTGAACAGACGGTTTTTCAAACAGTAGCGAAATAATAAGTAGAAATATGCCACCATATAACATTTGCACAGCATTTATCAAAAATGGAGAGATCTTTTCAAAATCAGTCAGAAATTCCTTTGAATTGACTGATCCGAATCCATAGAATACTTCACCAATTAAAACCGCAATACAGGCCGCTACCCATAAATATGTCACATGCTGACTCATTCCTGGCAAACAAACACATATAACACCTGAAAATGCCATTAATAAAGCAATAAACTGTTTCTTTTCGATTCTTTTTTTATTTCGTTTCAGTTGCAATAATAAAATCATCATCGGGCCGGTTGCTGAAAGGACAGCTGCTAACCCTGAAGTTATGTACTGTTCTGCCCAGTACAAAGTTGAAAATGTCATGAAGGTTAAGCAAAATCCGATAACCATGATTCTCTTTGAAAAAATAAAAGAAGTAACTTTTTCTCCTTTACTTAAAAAATATAAAATGACTAGAATACCAGCTAAAGAGAATCTTAACCCTGCAGAGAATAATGGCGGCACTCCAGATACGATCCCAAATTTTATTGCTAAAAATGTCGTGCCAAAGATTACACAGATTAGAATATAATTAATAATAATCACTTTATCACTCCTTCGTTAATCGTATTATATGGAGTCAGGTGTATAACAGTATAGGGGGCTATATAACAGTTGAATATTTTTGATTGACTATTAACCTTTTTTTAACTAACGTTATATCAAAAAGCATATGGTGAGTGTATGAAAATTCATATTCATAAACAATCAACAATTCCTATATATCTCCAAATTAGTAATCAAATAGCTCAACGAATTCATAGCGGCCTTCTTCTAGAAAATGAAAAATTACCATCATTACGAATGTTTGCTAACGAACTATCGATTAGTGTATTAACAATCAGAAAAGCATATAAATGGCTCGAGAAAAATGGATATGTTTGGGTTCAGCCAGGAAAAGGCGTTTTTGTATTAAAAAAGACGAATAGACCACAACAAAAAAAAGAGCACTCTAATTGGCAGCAAACACTTGGAATTAATGTAGTACGTTCCCAGTATTTAATGAATAAAGAATCCGTGACATATAATTTTTCGAAAGCGGTAGTTTATCCACGCCTTCTGCCAAATAAATTTTTAGCAGAAGAAACACAAAAATTATTAAAAGAAGATGCTTCAATCTTGACGACATATGGATCCGTTCAAGGTGATGAGGAACTAAGGATCGAAATTTCAAATCATTTATTGGAGTTTCAAAAAATTCGTTCGACCTATGAAAATATCATTATTACAAGTGGCGTCCAACAAGGTATTGATTTAGTAGCTCAGGCTGTACTGAAACCTGGAGATTCAGTTATTGTAGAAAGTCCTTGTTACGGGGGAGCATTAGATATTTTTATTAATAAAGGTATACACATTATCCCTATTGAAATGGATAATGAAGGGATTAGATCTGATCTAATTGAAGAAGTGTTTCATAAATTTAATCCAAAGTTATTATATGTTAATCCGTCATTTCAAAATCCAACTGGCATTTCCATGAGTAGTGATCGTCGCAAAGAATTAATTGAACTTGCTGAGCGATACAAATTCTTTATTTTGGAAGATGATTCATTTGGGGACATTTATTTTGAGCAGTCAGTAAGACAACCTCCTATAAAGTATTATGATAGGGATCATCATGTTATTTACATTAAAGGTTTTAGTAAAACTTTGGCACCCGGAGTTCGTATTGCTGCCATTTTAGCAAATGGTCCCATCTTTGATTGGTTATTTGCTATTAAAGCATCTATGGATGTAGGTAGCCCATTACTTACTCAAAAAGCTATCCTACCATTTCTTCGAACAGATCGAATGAGGAACCATGTTGAAAAACTTCGGATTGCATTACAGCTTAGACGTGATACAAGTGTCGAGATTCTTTCAAATGAAACAAATCGCCTACAGTTTCAAGTTCCTAATGGTGGATTTAATTTATGGTTATCAATTAATGAACCAATAGATATATTTGATTTACTAAAAAAAGCCAATGAGAAAGACATCTCTTTTTTACCAGGTGTTGCTTGCTACAACAATAAAACAAATGAATCATCATTTCGGATTAGTTACTCCCTTGTTAGCGAGGATGAATTATCTGTTGGTTTAATGCAGTTATGTAAAATCATTAATCAATATAAAATATAATCGTGTATAGACTGATATTTTACTATCTATTCGGCATAAAAAAAGAGACAAGTATTTTAAATGCTTGTCTCTTTTAAATTCATGTATTAATTTTTCCAATGTGAGGGACGATTTAATCTTGCTGTAATTTTTGTATTGATGTCCCCTTTTGCTGCATTTAACTGAGCTTGCGTTAGAAAAATACTGTCTGTTAAGTCCGCTCCACTTATATCAGCATCACGAAAATCAGCACCAATTAAATCTGCTTTTCGCATATCCGCTCCACTTAAATTGGCTGCGATTAGGTATGCACCTCTTAAGTTAGCTCCTATGAGATTAGCATCTTTTAAGTTCGCGCCAATTAAATCTGCTCCTCGACCAATGTTCTTATGACGCTTCTTACCTTTTCCTTGAAGATGAATTGCCTCAGATCTTACTAGTTCACTAGTTTGTAAAAGTAAGTCATTTACATATGCTCGATGTGCTACCATATCTAATTCAAGCAGCGAATCTGACGGTAAATAAGTAAGCCGTTCTGTTTCAGTCAAAGCAACTTGTAGCTCAGAATGTATGTTTCTATTTAGATTTAATGCTAATGCATCCGTTATATACCAAAGTATTTCTTGTAGTTGACGCATAATTGGAAACACGTCATACATTTCCTTTGCAGATTCAGGTTCTGATCTCCAGTCTTTTCCCTTGTAGGTATATTGTGATACCTTTTGACCGGCACCAAAGCAATCAAATACTGTACATCCTTGAAAGCCAATCTGTCTTAAATCTTTGTGCACACCACAACGAAAATCTGATTGTAAATTGATACAAGGACTTCCAGCTTCTTTATCTAATGCAAAGTCTGCTGAAGCCGCGAAGGGTAGTGCCACACAACATAGACCAAAGCACTTCTCACAATCAGCTTTTAAATCTACTAATGATTGATTTGCTTCTGTAATACTTTGATTTTTCACCATACCTTTGCCTCCCTCCGCTTTGTAAATTAATGAATGGTTTTCGCATTTTATCGTAACATCGAATATTTTACTGGTCAATTACTCGAATACTTAATAAAACGAAAAAGCATCCTAATTGTTAAGCTAGGATGCTTCTTTTTATTGTTGCTATCTTTTATTAATTTAATTTTTTACGAATTGCTACCCCTGATACAGCTAGTAATAATCCAAATAATGCCCACTCTGTTGTATGAGAAGCTGTTTTTGGTAGCTTCCCACCATTTTCAGTGTGCTTAATGATTCCTATATCATGCTTAATATTCATAATAGGATCTGCATCTAATAATGGTTCATCACCGGATTGTAGTGTATCAGAAAGAATCATATCAAGTAATAAATTACCTTTATCATCTAACACTTTTAACACATAGTTTTCTTCTAAAACAGGTAATGCTAAGAAATCTAATGGCTTCATAACATCGCCTTGTTCGTTAAATACTTTTATATCGATATGAATTGTTTTTTCAATTTCTTTCATAGCATTTAATAGATTTGCAGATTCACTAGCCGTAAGTTCAGACGTGTCATCTATTTCCATTTTCACTATGTTTTCATACAACACATCCATTTTTGCAGCAGAGTCTGGTTCCTTTTCAAAAACTCCCCTTACATAAGATACAAATGTATTCATTTCAGCTGATGTCAAACCAGAGCCTCCAAGCATTACAAAATCCATATCTTCATCATAATCATAAATAAAATCACTAAATGAATATGATGAATATTCTATATCAATTAAATACTCAATATCACTTGTAAAATAGTAAGTATCTAAAAGGCTCGCTGTTGGGTCCATATCATCATACTCAACTGCAAGATCAATAACATCTTGTTCAGTAACTTCATATTCTTCAAGTAACTCGGCTAATGTTTCTTCAGTAAGGCGTTCACCAAGTACGTCTTGTAAATCAGCCACTGTATCATACTCATCTAATGAATCTCCATAGCTCTCTAAATACTCTTCAAGCTGTGCTTGTGTTAATTGAATGCTTGCTAAATAAGCATCTAATTCTGACTGCTTTGGAGCAGCATTAGCAGTTATCCCAGGCACTAATAATGCAGCCGATAAAATAAATGTTGCGGCGATTCTTTTCATGTTTGTTTGTTCCCCCGTTGACGTTTTCTGTTGAATTGTCGAAAATTCACAATTCTAATTATAATCGAAAAATAGTTTAGTTTAACAGAAAATCTTAATAAAATAAAAAAATCCAAAATACTAAGAAGCATTTTGGATTTTCATTTTAACTTATCTAAAACTAATATCCGTTCCATACTGTATTAAGTTTAGTTTTTTTGCCACAGATTGAGATGAAAAATTATCCCATGATGTGCTATATAAAGCTATACGTCCTTGACTTTGTATGTCCATAGCCCAAGCATTTGAAACATCTACTCCATATCCTTTTCCACGAAACTCTTCAAGTGTATATAAACTTGCTTCTGCAGCTATTTGAGTTTGTCTGGCACTACAACATATCGAAACAGCTATATCATCTTGGACAATGGCATAGCAAGGCTGTTTATATTCAAACTCTTCATATGTATAAGGAAAGTTCGGCTTTAACAGCTCTTTATTTAAATCCGTAATCTCTATAACTTTTGTTGATGTTAGAGTTTTTAATGTCGGAAATACATACGCTGGCCCAATCCATATATTGCTCAGTTGCTTCGTTGTATGTAAGGTGTTAATGACTTCTGCTAGTTCAATATTCGAACTTGAATGGACAACCCTCTCTAAATCAAGTATCAATTTTTCATCTAATCCATCCGAATACCTCACTATCTTACCGTTCTTTGTTGTGCCAATATAAACCCTTGGCGCATTTTCAAAAGGGAGTTCATTTATTTGTGTTATTCGGTTGGACTCATTGTGCTTATATAATACTCGAACATGACATTCTAAAAGCTCCATAGTTGATAACAAAACCATTCCTCCTAATATCTTATACAATATCATTCATGATGTTAGGGAGAATTTCCTTTATCTCTTCGCAAAAAAAAGGATAGATCAACCAGAACGATCTGATTGAATCTATCCTTTTAGAATTATTATCTCGCTACTACTGAAACTGTTCTTGTTGCACTTACATTGCCTTTAGAATCAATTGCATTTACAGCAATTTTAGTTCCAGCTTTTTGTTTTGGAATGATTAGTTTATAAACACCAGTACTATAAGACTTAGTTTTATAAACTTTACTTCCGATTTTCACTTGAATCGTCATATATTTTTCAGCTGTTCCTTGAATAATTGTTGATGTCGTATAAACAGCATTCACTTTTGGTAAGTTTGGTCCAACTCTTGTAACACTTTTTAAAACTGCAGCACTGCTATTTCCAGAACCGTCTTTTGCTGAAATTGAAATTGACGTTCCTGCGTTTGTAACAGGAATGGCAATTTTATAATTTCCATTTGAATAAGCTCTACCAGTATACGTATGTGTACCGATTTTCGCAGTAACTGTCGCATATGCTTCGCTTACACCTGTGATATAAGCTGAATTATTATTAATCGTATTAACAACTGGAGCGGCTGGTGCTATTTTATCAATAACTTTAATCACTGTTGCATTACTAATAAATCCATTGAAGCTTGCTGTGATTGATAGGCTTGTTCCAGCTTTTTGTACTGGAATATTCACTAAAAACTTACCATCTGATGCTACTTCAGTTGTGCCAATTTGATTTCCGTTAGCACTCACTTTGATGACTGCACCTGGTTCAGACGTTCCAGTTAAAAGTTGGTCAAGATTACTTACACTGCTAACTTTTGGTGCTGTCACTTTGAACCCTGTACGAGGTTGTTTTGTACTATATTGTGATGAAAGAGTTGTGCCTGGATAATAGAAGTTTACGATTTCCGAATAACTTTTACCTAATTCACCCATTTTTTTAGCACCGTACTGACTTAATCCAACCCCGTGACCGTAGCCTTTACCTTTAATAGAAATTGAACTAGATGATTCATTCATATCAGTCATTAAATAACTTTTGATGTAGCTTAATCCAATTGCCGCCCTAACTTTAGAAGCAGCAACATCAGTTAAATTTAAATGTTGAATTTTAATGTCTCCATTTGTGTCTAATTCATCTTTTACAATGAAATCCACACTTAAATTACCTTTTGTGACTCTACCACCAGATGATGGATTCGTTAAAGTTAATTTAGGTATTTTGACAATTTTTATTGTCTTTCCTGAATACCCGTTTGATTTCATCCATGTTTTTATATTATTAGTAATCTGTTCATCTCGCTCACTAATCGTATTCCACCATGAATTTGAATCTTTTAAATCCTTACCTGTTAGATCAATCTGTGTTTTGTATAACGCTACTGTCCAAGGTGTAGCACTATCGTATGGATCATTTTTAATTGGAAAATATGGTAAAGCTGAACTACCCCATGCATTTGCATTTGATTCTGTTTTTCCTCCATTGCTCGAAGAAAATACTGCATCGATTAACGAATTATTATATTTTAGTACACGACTAAAAGTCTGATCAACAGCTTTCGAGCTATTTTCATTCCACGTATATCCACCATAAACTTGGTAGCTAACCGTATCGTTAATCACTTTGTTTGCATTAACTTGTCTCATTGCATATGTTCTTGCAGAAATAGTTTGAGCCTTTAATGCTTCTAGATTCCATGAAGCAGGCATCTCAAATGGCACGACACCTTTAAGATAATCCTCCATTGGTAAAGTATTAATAGGTCGAATAAAATTGTTTTCATTAATAAATGAAAAATCTCCTAAATAACTTCTTCCATTAATCAATAACGGAGACTCATATTGATAAGGTGTTACATCAATGCTTGTGAAATTTCCAAGCAATTCATTCCCTAAATAAAGCGATACTCCATTAGACGCTATTTTAATTTTGTATTCAGTATTTGGTTGTAATCTGATACTTGAATTTTTTACAGCATAGCTATCTGACGATTTCACTGTCACTTCATTTTTGTTTCCTAAATAATTTACTAACTTTACTGAAATTAGTGGTTCCATCTCTGCAGCGTTAACTTCAGAATGAAATGGAAATTGAGAAAAAATAATTGATAAAATTAAGCTAAAAGTAAATAATTTCTTCAAACCTTTTCTTCGCCTCTTCCTATGAAACTATCTTTTCCTAGTTTCTTTCTATTAATCTACTATATGTAAATCCAAAGTTATTGTAGCATATAAATAACTATGATTAAGTTTAATTAATACGATTGAAATATAATTGTAATGAATATTTAAATCCCATTAAAAAAGAGCAAATAACGAATCGTTATTTGCTCTTTCAACTATTACCTTTTTTATTTAATTGTCACCGTATTTAATGAAGGAACAAAATTAATCCATGTTTGACCAGGAGAAAATTCTATTTCAGTTCCTTCTAAAGTAAATGGAATGATTCGACCATCAACATTTTTCCAATGGATATCTTTATACTTCCCATCAACTAAATAGTAGCCCTTTCCTCCACTTTTTAAGTCAACTGAACGACGTCCATATTTATCAATAAATTTATGTGTAGATTCTACAATTAAAATATTTTTAATTTGTAACTGCTTCCCATCAAGTGCGTCCTTTGCAACTACGCCATCTTGATATCGCTGGAAATGTTGATTAGCTTCTGTAAATTTATATGTTACATTATTATCCGGATTATAAGAGTATTTAATAAATACTTCATTCACGCTATTCCATGAGCTATCAAATACGACCGGCTCTTTTATAAAAGCAAGAGGTGTTACTTTTTCAGTAAATGAATAGTTTCTTTTTTCAACACCCTTTTTAATGCCTTCTTTTAGAATATAAGAATTATGTGGTGCTTTCCTGCTTTGATCTCTTTTAAATAAGGTCCCATCATAAATTAAACCATTTAATGAGTCAATCAATCCAGCGTCCATCATTTCTTTTGCTTTTGGACTATTACCGTGACAAATAAACAAAGCGTGATATCCATTCGCTAAATCTATATAATAATCTCTAGCGCTTCGAACAGGACCAATTTTAACTGGTATATTACTTTGAAATACAGCTAAAAATCTCGTGATATCACCTTCAGCCAATACTTCATAAATAAGATCTGCTTTACCAAGACCGCTCTGAGGTCTCGCTAAGTGAAAATTATTAACCATTACAGCTACCGGCCTTTGTTCACTAACTTGACTGATTGGCAATCCATTTAATGGAGCAAAAATCGTATCAATTTCTTCTTTATCAATAACTTCCTCATTTTTTGGCTCTTCTTTATTTCCTTCATTTTTTACCGTCTTTACAGATTTCCCTTCGTTCTGACAACCAAATAAAAGCGTACTAATTGCGATAATACATAAGGTTTTTTTTAGCATTGTTATCCCCACATAATAAGCGTATTTTCTTAAATTGTATTAAAAAAAACTGAAAATAGATAGTGATTTATAAGAATTTTTAAAAAATAAACCGATTGATACAGACAAATTTTTAGACCGTCTAATCTAACCAATTCTTAAAACAGAAGTCAGATAAATTGTTGTTCTTAATTTACTGAATGATAAATATTGTATAAAGATAAATTTGATTTGAGGAGTTGACTTCCGATGATCGTAGTTCATTTTTATGATAAAAACGTTGAACTATTAAACCAACTTCGTAATAATGCCCCATCAGAGGGTGATCAGGTCGTTATTAAGGGTAGAAAAGGAACTATATTAAGTGTCCAGCCTATAAATGATAAACATGTTAATGTACTGGTGGAATTGGAAGTTATTAAGAAACCAACCTTTACAATTGACCCGAAAAAGAAAAGAAGATAATATTCAATCAAAGTTAGAGGGGTTCATAACCCACTCTTTTTTTGAATTTATCTTCTTTTAGCATATCCATTTTTTATTTTCTTTTATTCCACTATTTTAGCTGGCTTTCAATTTAAATAAATCACTCATATTACCTGAATGATCTTTTGCAGATACGGAAATATTTGTCCCTTTTTTAATAGGAGTTGTCACTTTGATTTGATACTTTCCATATTTATCGGCTTTAGTCGTATACGTTCTATTACCAACTTTTACTATAACTGTAGCGTTCCCTTCTGCTTTACCAGTTATGATTTTTGAATTCGCACTAACTGTGTTAATTGATGGAATATCAGGTGCAATTTCATCTTTTACCGTTACAGTTCCAGAAGCTGTGTACTGACCATTTTTACTAGTTGCAACGACAGTCAAATTTGTTCCCGCCAATTGTAAAGGTACATCAATAGCAAAATTCCCAGTTGAAGTAGCTTGCCCCGTAGCGATTACCGTTTGGCCAGATAATACGTTAATATTAGCCCCACCTTGGGTAAATCCATTAAGCTTGATATCTAAATTTGTAAATTTGTTTACAAAAGGTGTAGTCATTGGCTTTGCCACATTATAAGTAGATCCATCTGACATTGATATAGTGTATAGATCTTCATTTAATGAAAACTGCGATACCGTATTTGGTGTAGAGCTAAGACTAGTAAAGTATTGAACATTATTTCCATTAGATTCAAAATCTAATTGTTTAATTGGATACAGATTATTAAACAGTGTTGATCCAAACCCTCTAATTGGAGTTTTTTGTCCATAATATTCAACTAAATTTGATTGAACATGTTGTTTCATTGTCATTGAATTATTCAATAGAACAGTATTTGAATCAAGTGTTTGAGTTGGAACATTTTGCCCTATATTAAAAACTTGATTTGTCTTATGCTTAGCGTCTGATATAATCTCATCTTGAATTAATGTTACTTTCTTATTTTTCAAATAGACAATTGTTCGATAAACTCGTACGCCATTATAAATAGTATGCTCACCCATTACAATAACATGTTCAGGGTTATCAATAAAATTCGTCATTTTTGCTTTACCTACGTTACTTGAAGAAATAGGATATGACTTTCCATCAACTGAAACTACATTATGTGCAAAAGTCGATCTCAAATATTTTTGGTAAGGATCTTTCGTATCATAATTGTATTTTCCACTATCCGTAAATATTTCCTTCCCTTTTTGAGTAAGAATGAAAGATAAATCGTCAGCATGTTTATGTGTTGTACTAAAATTACTCGTTGTAAACAATAATGAAGACGTATTTGCCCCCCATCCATCACGAATAACAGCTATAGAATTTGAAATATTACTAACTAATGAAGGTTGTTTTCCTTGTTTCCCTTTTGTCAGTACATATTCAAATTCAGGATCTAGCACTGAATAAGAAGTAGTTTTAGGTAATTTTGTTTGATCTGAATCTCCTAATCTAGGAATCGTATAATTAGATAATACTAGTTTAGAAAATGCATTTTGTTCTTTTAAAAGAAATTGTGTAAGCTCAGCGTCCTCAGCGATTTTATTCATATCCTGAACAAGATTTAGAACGACTAAAAAGTATTGTGGGCTATGTTCCTTATGAAGGCCTTCTGGAGTAAAATCTCTCTTGATGTGGGTTTTTGTACGGTATACTGCATTACTCTTCCATTGGATACTCGTTGTTTCTTCTGGAAAATAAGAAGCTAGTTCGAATAATGAACGGTCTTGAAAGTAGCCATGATTTGTTTTTGAATTATAGTATTTAGCACTATTTAAATAGGTACCGTGTTTTTTAAGAACCGTTTTTAAATACTGTTTACTCGAGTAAGTAACAATCGGCGAACTAATAAAATAATGATAGAAATACAATAAATTATTTGTCCGATTTGCAAGCGCATGTGCATTATATGTATATGAATCTGTTGCCCTTGCTGGATTTCCATTTGCTTTCCAAAAGCTCTGAATCAAACCTAATCCATAAGATAAATACTTAGGATCCAAAGTCACTTCATATGCATTTGTTAAGTAGCTTAATGTGTCTAGACTTTGATAATATAAGCGCCATGTTGTGTTTTTGTATGGGTCTTCTTTCCAATTAATCGCTTTATACGGCTTATAAAAGGGATATTTTGGGGATACAAACAATTCTCCATTTAGTATGCGGTCTGCGTTAAGTACGGTATCCTTCGTAATACCACTTCTTTTTGTAAGAAAAATCTCTTTATCCACAATAGCAGCCGCATATGAATGAATTGAGCTGCCAATAAATATAGCAACTGTTAACAATGCTATCGTAATCTTTTTCATAGAACCTCCAAAAAAATTAATCAATTAATCTATTAAGTATACAATGAAAAGTAAATAATCTTTTTTATTATTAAATTCTAAATATTGAAAAAATTTATTTTGCAACAAATTTTATTCGTCATTTTACAACGATTTCCTCACTCTCATAATTAGGGACAAAAAAATCCAAACATTTTTAAGTAAATGTTTGGATTCTTTGATTTATTTATAATGTTCCTTTTAAAAGAGATGCTACATTTCTAGCAGTTCTTTCAATATTGTTAAAGGCATTACTCATGATTTCTTCTATTGGCAATATGGAAGGGATCGTTGGAAAAATGGCGTCGATTCCATGATTATAAAGCTCTTCACTGCCTTTTCCTATGCTACCACAAATTGCAATGACTTTTGCATTCGGTGGCGCACATGCAGCTGCTCCAACAGGGGCTTTCCCAAAAACGGTTTGACCATCCATTCTACCTTCTCCAACAATGACAATGTCTGCATCTTTACATACCTCTACTACATTTAAATGCTCGAGTACTAATTCTATCCCTTTTTTAATGGAAGCATTCGCAAATAGCATCAGCCCAGCTCCCATTCCGCCGCCAGCACCACTTCCAGGTATTGTTGAAACTTGCTTTCCTAAATAACTTTCAGCAAGCTTATAAAAATTTCCCATTGCTTGATCTAATTCTTCCAACTTATTAGCCGGAAGACCTTTTTGTGGTCCAAATACATACGTTGCACCATTTTCTCCAATTAACGGATTCACTACATCTGCAGCAATTATAATGTTAACTCCCGAAAGCTTCGGATTTCGATTAGCTGCTGACATAGAAGTAATGTTTAATAAAGATTGCCCATTCCCTTCAATTTCTCGACCATCTTGATCAAAGAATTGATACCCCAATGCTGCTGCCATTCCAATACCACCGTCATTCGTTGAACTACCTCCAACACCAATAATTAGTTCAGTAGCTCCTCGCTCAACTGCATATGCGATACATTGACCAACACCAAATGAAGTCGTCTTGAATGGATCTCGTTTTTCCTTTGGAACTAAATGAAGTCCACATGCCTCTGCCATTTCTATATAAGCAATCCTACCATTATTAGAAAAGGCAATTTTAGCTTTTACTTGCTCAAATAGTGGACCTGTTACTGTAATTGTTTCTATTATTCCTTCTGTTGATGCAATTAACGCTTGAACTGTACCTTCACCACCGTCAGCAAGTGGTAATAAATGATAATCTGCATTTGGAAAAATAGAAGAAAATCCTTTATGAATAGCTTCTGCTACCCCAGTTGCATCTAAACTTTCTTTAAAGGAATCAGGTAATATGACAATTTTCATTTATTCCTCCCCCTTAAAGAGATGTTTTTAATTGTTCTGTTAAGTTAAATTCTTCTCCATTTATTTCGATTGTAAGTGGAGGTCCTGATTGTTTTGTCACTGTTATTGATCTGTGCGTTATTGTAAACGAAAGAATTGACCCTTGCCATTGAAATGGAAAAGAAAGCTTTTCCCATTCTGTTGGTAATTTTGGGTTAATCTTTAAGCGATTTATATCCATAGAGATATTTGCAAATCCGAAGATTGTTGCTAACCAATTTGCGCCAAGCGATGCAGCATGAAGTCCTTCATCAGATGACTTTGGATTTGGCCCTAAATCAATTAAACATGCTTCTTGGAAAAAGCGATAAGAATTTTCTTGATCATCACAACGAGCAGCCACAATCGCATGAATTGCTTTACTTAATGAAGAATCATGAATGGTATGCTCTTCATAATATTGTAAATTCTTTTTCACAACTTCTTCCGGGAATAAATCTGGGAATAGATATAATAGCATTACGACATCTGCTTGTTTTAAGATTTGCATTTCATTTACTTCTTGACGAGAGTAATCAAGTAATATTCCCTGGCTACCTTGATTTTGCTTATATGTTGTTAAGTCAATTTCAGGTTTTGATAAAAACGTATCATCTTGAGGGATGATATTCTCATCATTTGGCTTAGGTAAATATAATCTATTCAGAAAATCGGTCGCTTTCTGTATTAGTTCTATATCTACATCATTAAATTTTTCCATATACAAAAGTGCATGTTGCACATTGTAATAAGCCATATAATTTGTATAAGCATTATTGTCAATATGCTCCGTATATTCATCCGGTCCAATCACATCTTTTATTGACAGCTGTCCATTATCTTCAGTTGTTCGACTAATCCAAAAACGTGCTGTTTCTTTTAATAATTCGAGCCCTTCTTTAGCCATAAAACCTTCGTCTAAAGTATTTTGGTAATACTGTACGACTGCATATGCAATGTCAGCAACGATATGATGTTCTGCTAAAGCTGATGCAACTTTTTGACGTTGACCTGTAATGATATTAATCGCAGCATATTCAGGTGTTTCTTCATTACCTGTAAAGGCACTTTCCCATGGAAAAAGTGTACCTTCATATCCATTTTTAGCTGCTTTTACTTTCGCTTCATTTATATGCAGATATCGATATCTTAGTAATTTTTTAGCTTTTTCTGGATCTGTAAATAGATGGAATGGAGCAATAAATATTTCTGTATCCCAGAAAACATGACCTTTATATCCTTCACCAGTTAACCCTTTTGCGCCGACGCTGAATCGTTCATCATGGGCAGGTGTCATAACTTCAATATGATATAGCGAGAAATCTATCGCAAGTTGATCCATCTTTTCTTTTGTTGTAACTACCACTCGCTTTTGTTTCCAAAAATCCTGCCATTTAATCGTATTGCTGTCTCTAAGATTGTCATAGCCTTCTGTTAAGTATTTTTGAACAGTATTAACTGCTGCACTTGCTGGTTCTTCACGTAACATATCATTAGATGTGTAAACTGAACTTATTTTTTCTAATGTAAATGGTTGATCAACTATCAGATCCTGGGTGATCGTACCCATTAATTGGCGATTTTTTGCCCCAAATGAGATGTCACTTTCTTTTTCAAGTATGCAAGTAGTCGCTAATGCAATTGTATGATTGCTTTCAGAAGTCTTATAAATTCCTTGCATAACCTTTTTATCTAACACACGTACATTTTCTTCATGAAGATGCTGTTTTCCGAAATTAGACCCTTGAGCATCTATTCCAGTGATAATTTTAATAGAAGCATTTCGATCTAAACTCACAACTTCTACTTTCGAAGCTAATAAATGTAAATCATCCTTAGAAACAAATCGTTGAAATTTAAGTTTAAAACGTTCACCACTACTAGACTGCCATAACACGTCTCTTGTTAATTCTCCTGTTAACATGTTTAAACTACGATCATATGATAGAACAGTTCCTGTTAACAATGAAAAAATTTCACCGTTTATTTCAATTTTCATACCAATCACATCTGGTAGATTTACTAGCTCAGTTGCTTCATTAGGAGTAAACTTATTATAAATACCAGCGATATACATACCACGTGTTTGCTCTGCGTAATGCTCCTCATGACTTGCACGTAAGCCCAGATAACCATTCCCTTGAGCCATTAAGCTAGCATATTTATTTATAAAATGTAGATCAAATTGTTTTTCGTTTAATGCTTGTACTAAATTCATAAAGATACACTCTCACCTTTTTCAGCTGATTGATAAATTGCTTCTACTAGTTGTTGTATAGCATAACCTTGTTTTCCATCTGCTAACATGACATTCTTACCTAAACAACGATTAACAAAAGCACTCATACTTTTTGAATGGCGGTCAGGATCTGCTTCCTCTCTTTTTAAAAGTGAAACAAGTTCTCCTTTTTCATCTGTATAAATTTCTGCTGGAAACATTGTCGCACCAGCTTGGTCTCCACAGAACTCTACATTCATTTCTGATTTTTCTTTTATATTTAAGGCAAAAGATGTTTCTAGCTGTAACAAACTGCCATTCTCTAACTCGATATGTGAAAATAAGGAGTCTTCTACACCAAATTTAGTTGGATCCCATTTTCCAAAAGACCCTTCGCTTTTCTTATTACCAATTTTTTGAAACATTTTTGCTGTTACTTTTTTAACGTTTGGATATCCCAATACATAAAGGGCCGCATCAAGCATATGGATTCCTAAATCGATTAATGGACCTCCACCTTGAATCTCTTTATTGGTAAAGCTTCCCCATCCAGGTATACCATTTCTTCTTAATGCTTTTACTTTTACAAAATAAATATCTCCAAGCATGCCTTCGTCCACTTTTTCTTTTAAAATGGCTACATCATCAGCGAACCGATGGTGAAAATCGTACGCAAGTACCTTTCCTTTAGCAATAGCTGTTTCATACATTTTTTTTGCATCATCGGCTTTAATCGCAGGAGGTTTCTCACAAAATACATCGCAATCATTTTCTAATGCTTGCATGACATTTTCAAAGTGAAATAAATTTGGTGTGCAAACACTGACGATATCTGGTTTCTCAATTGAATACATTTTAGCTGCATCAGTATAATAGTTTGGAATACCATTTCTTTGTGCAAAGCTTTTTAATGATTCTTCATTCACACCACAAACAGCTACGATTTCTAATTCTTCTCTAGTTTTATAGTGAGCGACGTGCACATTTTCTGCAATTTGTCCTCCGCCAATAATAGCAACCTTTTTTTTCATCACATTATTGCCTCTTTTTCGCTTAATGCATCTTTGATATGCTGAAGCGCTTTGAAGTATTCTTCTTCTAAGTCATTTCCGCGAACTCGACATTCAAATGTTACAAACCCTTCATATCCGTCACTTTTTAATTGATCAAAGTGCTTTTTGAAATCTAAAGAACCACTTCCTGGTTGAAAACGATGATTGTCAG
Source organism: Gottfriedia sp. ABJ_BB2_2 (assembly GCF_055484705.1). NCBI lineage: Bacteria > Bacillati > Bacillota > Bacilli > Caryophanales > Bacillaceae > Gottfriedia > Gottfriedia sp. ABJ_BB2_2. Next base: position 309,789 of record NZ_JBVFKR010000004.1, on the reverse strand, counting down.
CAATATGAATATGTTCAACTAAATCTCTATTCTGGTGTAACGCTTCTGAAATTCCATCTTCTTCAATATTCATATGATAAAAGTCTGCGATAATCTTTACGTTTTTTAACTGATTGTCTTCTATATATTTTCGTGCGTCGCCTAAAGTATTAATCATATGATCCTGGTAACGATTTAATGGCTCTAAGAAAATAGTAGTCCCAGTTTCATCAGCAACATTATCCAAAAATAGTAAAGACTCAGTCACAGCTTTTCGATCACCCTCTAAGCTTCTTGGAGATGACATTGGAGGTAATCGGAATGTGAACATGCCCCATGCTGCAGGCACAACAATCCCTTTTCCACCAACTTCTTTTAAGGCGAACAGTATTTCTTTGATTTCATCCAAGCCTTTTAAACGACGCTCTTCAATGAAATCACCAATCCAACCACTATATCCGCCACAAGCTGTTGTTACAGGCAAACCAGTTTCTGCGATTGCTTCCTTTACTTCATCCAAATGATCAACTAAAAACTTACCATCTATTTCAAAGCCTTCGAATCCAGCTTTTTTTAAATAGCTAAATTTTTCTTTAATATTTTCTGGAAAAAATGCTTGATTTTGAGTTCCTACTTTCATGACTTCCACTCCTAAACGAAGGGGAGTGCATTTACACTCCCTTAAATTTAACTCTATTTATTCATATATTTTGCTTTCACTATTGATTTATATTCCGAATTTTTGAGTACTTATTTTGGAAAATGAACACCCATCTTAATACTCAATTCTGGTTTTTGGTCAACATATTCCATATAAGACTCTGCTACTTCATTAAATGAAACAACTGGTTCAATTAAATCTTCGCAATTTAAGTAACCATTCATTAATAATTCCCAACATGTATTTTCAATACGTTTTCTAGACCAACGTGGGTAATCGGGATTTGGTTCACTACTACCACGAGAAAATACAATTTTTGCATTGTTAAAGTGCGCTTCACGACCAAGATTAAATCCTTCTGGGAATGGTTTAGCAAAAGCTACATAAGAAATTGTTCCTCCGTATGCAATACCTCTTAGTGCCGCTTGTAGTGCACCAGCATTTCCACTTGTTTCAATAATCGAATCCGCACCTAATTTATCAGTTAGTTTCTTAATTTCATAACCTAAGTCACATTTAGTTGGATCGAAGCAATAGTCTGCTCCATTCTTTAATGCAATATCGCATCGATGACTAATTGGATCGACACCAATTACAATACTAGCACCTGCTCTTTTAGCAAGTTGGATTGCAATTTGGCCGATTGCACCTAAACCAACTACTACTACAAAATCACCAGCACGAACATTTGCATCACGAACTCCACTCATTGCAAATTGAGCTGGATCATAATAAACTGCATTCTTCCATGAAGAACCTTCTGGCATTTTACGTAGCTTATAATTATCTACTGCATTTACAATGACAGTTTCCATAATTGGGCCATACGTACAAACTTGCTCTCCTAGCTTGTACTCTGTAACGTCCGCTCCAATTTCACAAATACTACCGACAACCATATTCCCTAATTGGAACTCTCCAAAAACAATCCCGCGTGCTGCGCCTTCTTCTCGAGGCATAAACATTTTCCACTCTTCATTGAACTCTTCATCAATAAATGGGCTAGCTCCTCTAAAATCAACAACCTCAGTACCATGTTTTGGTGATGCGAATTCAACTTTAATTTTTACTTCATTTGCTTCTACTTGGCGATCCTCATATTCCACTAATGCTGCAACCCTTGGTTCAACTGCTACTAATTTCTTCATCTATATTTCATCCTCTCAAGTAAAACTGTTAATTTTAGCCTTTTACGCCGCCTTCAGTTAAGTTACCTTTAATAAAGCGCTCTGATAAAGCATACATTCCGACAACCGGTAATGCTGTTACTAGAGATGCAGCCATCATGCGTCCCCATATATAATCAGGTGTACTAAATAAAGTATTTAGACCGATTGGTAAAGTAAAGTTTTCTGAACTCGATAAGAAAATTGATGCGAATAAATAATCATTCCATGCAATCATAAACGCATAAACAAATACTGAAACAATACCCGAAATTGATAATGGGATGATGATATAAAAGATGATTTTCAAACGACTTAACCCATCAATCATCGCCGCTTCTTCTAGATCCTCAGGAATTGTATCGAAATAACTCTTCAACATGAAGATAGCTGTTGGTAGTGTTTGAACGATCATCGTAATAATTAATGCCAATCTAGTATCATATAGCCCTAACCCTGAGATGATTTTAAACAAAGGAACGACTAACAAAATGCCAGAGAACATATATACAGTATAGAAACTAGCATTAATTGTAACTCTTCCTTTAAATTTTAATTTTGATAATGCGTATGCTCCCAAAATACCAAATGCCACTGAAATTGAAGCTGCAATTAAAGCAACAATTAAACTATTTTTAAAATAGTTGATATAAGGGAAAATCGTCGGATTAAAAATATCTATATAATGCTGAAATGTCCATACTTTTGGAAGTAATGTAGGACTCGTTGAAATTGCTTCCTTTGAACTCTTTAATGACGTCATCAGCATGATAAAGAATGGAAATAGCAAAACTCCTAAAAGTAAAACTAAACCAATATAGAAACCTGTTTTTTTCAATAATTTATTTTTCTTACTAGTTACTGCCATTTAAGTTCACCCTCTTTCTTGCTACGATAATTACAATAAATAGAATGATAAATAGGATTACAGAAATTGAACTTGCTTTTCCTAGATCGTTGAAAGCAAACGCCGTTTCGTATAAGTAAATCCCAAGAATATTTACTTTGTTTGTTAATAAGTAAACATCAGTAAACATGTAGAACATCCAAATGAAACGTAAAGTTACAACTGTCAATAATACAGGCATTATCGCGGGTAATGTAACAACCTTAAATTTTTGCCATAGCGTAGCTCCGTCAATATCTGCTGCTTCAAATAAAGACTTATCAATTGTTTGTAAAATCGCTAAGAACGAGATAAATGCATATGGGAAGTACTTCCATATCGCAAAAATAACGACTACTAAAAAGCTACTAACTGGGTTATCAAACCATAAAGGCGCATTTTTAAAAATATGCAACACATCAGTACCTAAATAGTTAACAATTCCGTAGCTATTATTAAACATATACTTCCATGCAAACACCAAAGAAATCGAAGGTGTAACATATGATAGAATAATTAAAGATCGTGCTGTTTTGCGAAATTTAAACGGTCGATTAAAGAATAAAGCGATTGCTAGTCCAACTACAGTACTCCCAATAACTGTAAGTACTGTATATAAAATTGTTAGCCCTAGTGATTTATAAAACGCTGCATCTTTAAGAATATCTGAGTAGTTTTTAAATCCAACAAAATCTGCTGGTAGTCTTGGATTAATTGGTTGATCGAAAAAGCTAATTTTAATGTTTGATAACATCGGATAAGCTACAAGCAGTAAAACTAATAAAATAGCTGGTAAAAGAAGTACTAGCGCTAACTTAATGTCCGATTTTTTTTTGGCAATCGTTTTCATAGGACCTCCTAAAGACAATCTAATCTATTTTTGATAGATGATTGGTGATAAAAGAAAAAGTTGTTTAAAAAGCAACTTAGCTTGCTTTTCAAGCGTTCGTTCTTCTTAAACAACTTCGGCATTCAAGAAATCATTTCTCCTATATACCTTGAATTGAATGAGTAATGTTTTTTATTTAAGTACTTCTTTTAATTTAGACTCTGCTTCTTTAACTGCAGCATCTACACTTTGACCGCCAACTGTAATGGCATTAATTAATTTAGCAACTGCTCCCGAACTTGTTACATCACCCATTTTTAGGAAGTTCTTGTCATCTACTAGTCCGAAAACTTGAACATCTTCAAATGCGCTTGCAATTTCAGTTGATAATTCACCGAATGAATTAACTACTTTATTTTCCTTGTATTCTTTGCTTTCTGTCACATCTTTATTAACTGGTTGAGAACCACCTGGAGACATTAATACTAATTTTGTATTATTTTCAGGCTCTACCATAAATTCTAAGAACTTCTCAGCAGCTGCTTTTTGATCATCTTCTAATCCAGAAGATACTGTATAAGCAGAAACTGTTCCATATACTGCTTTAGATTTTTCAGTTGGAATCGCAAATCCAATATTATCAGTAGTGCCTTCTTCATATACTGAAGGAAGGATATATGTTGAATACACTGCCATCGGTGTTGATCCGTTCATAAATGCATCTTTAACTTCAGTTACATCATTTGAACCTGGCATTGTATATCCTGATAATTCTTTATAGAATTTAAGTGCTTCTTTCATTTCAGGTGTATCTATTGCTAATTTGCCGTCAGCATTTAACATATTTGCATTATTAGATAATGCGAATTGAGAAAAGGCCTGTTCTGAGAATCCACCTTCTACTGTTGGAATCGCAATACCGAATTTTTTATTTCCTTTGTCTGTGAAAGCTTTTGCGACTTTTAAAATATCATCCCAATTTTTAGGCTCTTCAAAACCTTTGTCTGCAAGCATTTGTTTGTTATACCAAATACCTTGTACCCATCCACTAATTGGAACTCCAGTAAAGTCTTTACCATCTTCTGTTTTTAATAACTTTAAAGCACCTTCGTAATACTTATCTTCGCCTACTTTAGAGATAATTTTTTTAACAGATTCTTTATCAATTAATTCATCTTTGTCCATTACTTTTGCATAGTCTTGGCCAACTTCGATCACTGCTGGAAGTTTTCCAGAGCTCGCTAATGTTACTACCTTCGTGTTATAAGCATCCTCTTCTACTGGTACTTGTTTTACTTTAATATCTGGATTTGCTTTTTCAAATTTAGTAATTAAATCAGTTATGACAGCTAGACGTTCTTGTTCAACTGAAGAGTGCATAAATTCAATCGTCACTTTACCGTCTTCTTTTTTACCCCCACCACAAGCCGCTAAACCAACAGCTAACATTAAAACTAAGAACATACTTAAAGCTTTTTTCATTTGTTTTCCCTCCTAGTTTATTGGTTTTAACCACAGGAATTGATAAGAATTCAAGGTGATGTTTTCTTTAAATTCTTTAACTTCTCCAGTGATAATATTCATAAATTTCCCATTCATATTGCAGCTAACTTCTTTGCTAGATAAATTGTGAAGAATGACAATGCTTTCGTCTTGTTTTACACGCTTGATTGCAAAAATCTTTTCTCCTAAATCAAGTACCTCCATACTTACATTTGGATGGAACAATGATTCTTCTTTACGAACTTGAATGATATCAGTTAGCCCTGAAAACACTTTAGATCTTAGCGAATCTTCATTACTTAGTTCAGTTAGGATTTCATCTAAATCGTATTTTTGACGATTAATCGATCGATTCATTCCTGTTTGTTTAACGCCGTTGTAATCGTTCCTTGAACCTAACATACTTTGAATGTAAACGGCTGGAACACCTGGGAATGTTAATAGAATCGAATGTGCTAGCAAGAATCTTTTCACACGCAAGTCATCACTGTAGGATTGTTTGTTTAATGCATCTAAGTAAGTTACATTTATTTCATATGGGCTTTCGCTGCCATCTGAATTCTTCTTATAATTTACTAATGCACCTTCTTGTTTTAAATCATTAACAAGAGATAAAATTTCCTCTTCCGGAATAATTCCTCTTATTGGATTTAAGCCAATTCCATCATGTGAAGCTAGGAAATTAAAGAATGTTGAATCTTTTCCAGAGCCATCAAGTTGTTTCGCCCAGTTTGTTAAAACGTTTCCATTTTCATTATGAAGTGAATAAAGAACTAATGGTGGAAGTGGGAATTGATAAACCATATGAGCTTCATCGTTTCCATTTCCAAAATAAGAAATATTATCTACGTGAGGTACATTCGTTTCAGTAATCATGACTGTACCTTTTGCAGCTTCATCTAAAATATCACGGAATAATTTAACGATTTCATGCGTTTTTTCAAGGTGTATACATGACGTACCTACTTCTTTCCACATATATCCTACTGCATCTAGTCTTACGTACTCTGCTCCTTGCTCTAAATAGAATAGTAAAACATCAATCATATCTACTAAAACTTGTGGATTACTAAAATTCAAATCAATTTGATCATCACTAAAAGTAGTCCATATATATTTTTCTTCGCCATTTGCTAATGTAAATTTTGAAAGTAACGGAAGAGCCCTTGGTCTTGTTACAGAACTTAAATCAATTGAAGGATCCATTTCAATGAAGTAATCATCATATTTAGGATTTCCTTTTAAGTATTCTTGAAACCACTCACTCTTAGCTGAAATATGATTACAAACGTAATCAAACATGATTCTAGCTGAATTTGATAAGTTTTCTACATTTGACCAATCCCCTAAAACAGGATTGACTTTTTTGTAATCAATTACTGAAAAACCATCATCTGAAGAGTAAGGATAAAATGGTAAAATATGAACGATTTCAAATTTATTTGCTAAATGCTCATCGAACATTTTTTTAAACGTTTCAAGTGTTGGAGCATTAGTTTCACTAAATTGATCTCCATAAGTAATTAAAACAACGTCTGATTCGTCCCAACTTTGTTTTCTTTGTCTTAACCCTTTAACTTTCGCTTCATTTAGCCTTTTTAAGATTGCATTATAAATACTATCTATATCTTCATTTTCATAAATAAAAGTTAGTCTTTCTTTTAATTTATTCATATGATTCCTCCTCGTGGTATCGCTCCCACAAATCGTTTGATTTGTTTATGGTACCGCTCCCAACTCCAATATATTATAGAAAGCGCTTACTGTCAATTTATAACTTTCATCAAAAAAAACTTTTATTCCAGAAAAAATAATACTTTTCTAATATACTGATTTACGAATTTTATTTTTAAAAACATTATTTTTTATTGCTACTTTTTACAATTCTCCATATAATGAGTGCTAACAACAAATTAAAATTTTTCTATATAAAAATGTTTAATTACTTGTTAAAGTATTAACAAAAGTATTTTTACCTTATTATGGTTACTTATACATATAATGAACTTATTCATTATTGATCTGTGAAAATGGATCACCTATCTATTTTATTAGTATAACTTCTACACAATCATTCCAGTGTGTTTCATCTTAAAAGGCATTGTTTTATCATAAAATTTATGATAAAAATGAAAACGTTTTTATAGTTTATTTAAAAACAATGACATATGGAAAATAAATATTTAGAGGAGAATACAATTTGGGCCCAACTATTTATGATATCGCTCGTGTAGCAAAAGTGTCTAAGTCCACTGTATCTCGAGTACTTAATAATAAAAGTAATATTTCAGAGGAAAGCCGAACTCGTGTGATGAAGGCAATTGAAGAATTAAATTACCAGCCTAGTAAGTTAGCGAGAGCCCTTACATCATCTGGATTTGATGCAATTATGGTTATGTCCCGCTCAACTAAAACAACTGCTGGGAACACATTTTTCTCTGAAATTATTCACTCTATTTCAATGAGAGCAGAGGAAGAAAATTTTGATGTTATTTTACAGACATCAAAAAATAGTAAAGATGAATTAGAGAAATGTATAGCTAAAATTCGTGGAAGAATGATTAAAGGAATATTAATGTTAAGTTCACCTGCAAACGAAGATTTCTTTAAGGAATTAGATAAATATGACATACCAATAGTCGTTATCGGAAAACTTGAAGAAGACTTTCAAAATATCTATTCAGTAGATACAGATAATTTTAAGGATAGCTATAATTTAGTACAGCATTTAATTGATAATGGACACCGTGATATCGCATGTCTTCATTCATCTTTGGATTATCATGTATCAATAGATCGTTTAGAGGGATATAAAAAATGTTTAATAGATAATGGTATTCCACTCAGACCAGATCGAATCATTGACAGTGGCTATACGATGGAACAAGCTTATGAAGCTTCAGAAGCATTATTATCATCTGATGAGCTACCAACAGCTATTTTTGCGATAGATGATTTAAAAATCATCGGTTTATATAATACCGCTGCAAAACTAGGAGTTTCAATTCCACAAGATATCTCCATCGTAGGATATAATAATGGCATTTTCTCTCCATTATTATCACCACCTTTAACAGGTATTGAAGTCCCTATTATTAAATTAGGTGAAGTAGCTACTAACTTACTATTTTCAATCATTAAAAAGCAAGATGACCAACAAGAACCCATTATCGTCCCTACGAAAATATTAGAAAAGAAATCAGTCACTACTATTCATTCATAAAATATAAAAGGTTGCATATCTATGCAACCTTTTTTTACTGAATATTTTTAGATAAAACTAAATTAGCATACTTTAATACTGTCACTAATTTTACAAATACATAGACCATACCAATTAAAATAGCGATAAAGATGAGTGGTCCAGCAGCAAAAGAAATATTCATTTCACTATTTCCGTAAAATAAAATTCCTAAGAATGGAACGATTGCAATCACGTTATAAATCATCACTAATTTTAATGTTTGTTTTGATTTTAATTGGAGAGTTGTATCTTCAATTTTAATTGCCTCATGTTCAATCCCTTTAAATAAATAATAAATACAATATAAATATAAAGATGTAATTGTTAAGGTAAATAGCAATGCAAATATTTGTTCATGTACAGCCTGGACATCATTTAATACATTGTTTAGAATAGCTGAATAATCGATAAATGACTCGATGATCGAAAGAATAATTAATAATCGGCTAGAATTCTTAACAAAAGTAAAGTACTCATTAGACAGTGAACTAGAAAGACTGGTAGCACCAAAATAAAAGAATATATATCCTATAAAATCAGGTAATATGTTCACATTTAAAAAATTAAAATTAAAAAAGATAAAAATAAAACCAATAATCAATTGATTAAAACCCATGGAACCTCCTACTAATTAAACGTCGATTTTTTAGAGCTATACTGGTAGTATAATACTATATCTGGATGAGAGTAGGGATTTTTTGAGAAATACACATAAAATTATAAAAATATATACAATAATAACGGCAATCATTGCACTTTATATTTTATATACATACATAGATTTATCTTCTCAATCTACTATTATTACAAACTCAAAAAACTTTTCAATAGATCAAGTAAGCCTTACAAAGCAACAGCAAATCTATGAAAAGAATCTACTAAATCTAGGTTTCTCGAAAAGTACAATTTCAGGTATGACAGATGAGGAAGTTCAACAATATGGAAAAATAAAAGGTAAAGTTGTTGATCAAATTAACCTTTATTTAATAATTAAAGATGGAATTGAAGATCATATATCAAAAAAAGAGTATCAAAGCTATTTAACAAAACACAAAAACTTTAATTTTTCATCAACTAAGTTAGAACGCATTAAATTAAAGCTTATTTACGAAGGCAATCATAAATTTATGTATATCACTGAGCACCATTTTGATTATAGTCCTACTAGTATATCTCCGATGAAAATTGAGCTTCAATATTATACTAACTACACTTTATTAAATACAGTCGGTAAACAATTATACTGGACTGCTTCAACATTTGATACATCAAATGTTAAAATGAGCAAAGCAAATAATGTTAGTCAAAATGCTCCAATGCCAAAAAGCACGGAAGAAGAATTCGACTTTTTCGAGTCAGACTCACTTAGCACATTTTACTTTCCAAAATGGAAAAAACCTAGCTTATTTGAAGATATTGTAGGGTATCATTTTTTTACAATATCTGAATTTGAAGTCCCTAAAGATAGATTAATCGTCAGCGTATTTATACAAGGTAGCAATCCAAATTTATCTCAGCAATTACAATATGAATTAGATGATAAATAAAAATGACAACCACGCTAAAAAATAAGTAACTGTTCTGATTAAGAGTAAAAACGATAATTAGAAAAAATATGAGGACCAATTCGCATATGAATTGGTCCTCTTGTTTTTAGTATTATTAAAATGGTTTCTACTAGAGCATACTCAATAACACATAATGATTGGAACGTAAGGATGCTCGACTCCTATGGGAGATGCGGGACAGCTGAGACCCCGCAGGAGGCCCACAGGATGTGGGTCATGCATGCGTTACGACAGGACGTCGTGGTATTAGCATGTATACCATTTTCCAGGAGGCTCAGCGTACGCCCCATGGAAAGCGAGCTTCCTGTAGTGGAAATCAACACATCCTCTTTTTATTTATAAAGATGCGTCCTCTTTATCAAATAGACTTGCGTGACAGCCCTATTCTAAGAATTATATTGTTATTTAGTAGTTTAATCTGTGTTTTTTCGTATACTGATTTCTGTGTTATTTATAGTGTTGTACTTATTTTTTCCCTAAGCTCAGTTGCCAAGAAACTCCAAATTGATCATTTACCCATGCAAATTTCTCGCTAAAAGGATACGCAGCTAAAGGCATTAATACTTCGCCATCTTGGCTTAATTTTTCAAATGCATTGTCCAATTCCTCTTCAGATTCACAAGTTACATAAAGTGATACAGAAGGTGTGAAGGTAAATTTATGCTTTACAGTACTATCAATGCACATAAACTCCTGTCCATTTAGTGTAAATGTAGCATGAATAACTTTTCCTTCAAACTCGCCCATATCAGCTCCATAATGACTAATATTGACTATTTCTGAATCATTAAATAATGACATATAATAATTCATTGCTTCTTCCGCTTTTCCTTCAAACATCAAAAAAGTCGTAATCTTTTGCATAGTAATCTCAAACCCCTCTTTTTTATTTAACTATTCCACTCAATTTATCATGTAACATTTTGAATACATTATTTAATATTTCTTTTGGTACCTTACTGAATTGATCTCCAAGGCTAATTTCACAATAACAGCTATTTTCGTTAATTGGTCTTAGATTACCCGTTATACCAGTACTAGTTTCCTCATAAATATCAATTAATATTGATTTCACTTTTTCGATTGGTGCTTCAAAATGCACATGGAACATATTGGACACGGGTATTAAAGGTAAAGTTTTCGTAGCTTTGCATTCATTAAAAAACCTAGCAAGTTCAATCGCATTTTCATAGTAAGTAGCCATTTTATGAATTCGCTTGTCGAAATAATAGTCAGCAGTAATGATGTACGGATATAAACTGATTAAATCTCCACCATGGCGTCTTTTCCAAATCTTAGATTCTTCTATAAAGTCCTGATCTCCAGCAAGAATAGCACCTGCTAATCCACCAATTCCTTTATAAAAAGACACATAAACACTATCAAACAATTCACAAACCTCAGATGCCGACTTTTGATAGTATGGCAGAATTTCAAACAGTCTAGCGCCATCTAATTGCAATTTTATTCCTTTCTCGCGACAATATGTAGAGATCGATTCTAATACTTCAAAATCTGGTAATTGACCGCCAATTTCACGTTGCGGCAATTCAATTAATAAACATGAAATTTCTTCTTCTAGTGATAAAACATCATCAAGCTCAATTAGTCTATTTTTATCCGCTAATAAAATCGGCTGAATGTGATGTAATTCTTTTAACCCATCCTCTTCATGTATCTCCAAATGACTCAGTGGATGATACGCTACTTTATGTATGCCATTTCGATCACACCAAATTCTTAACGCAATTTGCTGAGCCATTGTCCCGCTCGGAAAAAATACCGCTGCTTCTTTCCCTAAATACGTAGCCATCTTTTCCTGAAAATCTTCAATTACTCTTCCATTCCCATATATATCACTTTCGTAATCTTCGTCATAGCTATATAGCGCCTCTTTTAATACCTGAAAATCTCTCGGTCCATGTCCAACTAACTGGTATTTTGTACGTTTAAAAGCTTCTAAAAATGCATTTTTTTCAGTCATCTTAACTCTCCCTTTCTATCATGGAGAAACTAAATATTTCCTACTTATACAATTCTCCAATTTCATTACGAATTCCTTGCATTTAAACAACTAATACGCTAAACGATAAATCAAAAACCTTTCATTTTGATTGTGTTCATATAATCCCGGAATTATAATTTCTTCCTTTAACTCAAACGATGTCTGGTATTCTAAAAAGTAAATATATTCATCAGAGACGTAATACAAAACTACTTCAATTTCTCTTTTTACTTTCTCTACTGAAACCAATATATTTTTAATAATGTTCATAAATATTTGTATAGAAAAAGGGTTGAAAAAGTAAAAATGATTGTCTAAAGGATGTATTTCATAGTTCTCTGCTAAGCAATGATAAAACTGAATTTTATCATCATCTTTCTTTACATATTGTTTCTTATTTTGAATCGCCTCCAAATAAAATGTCTCATTCATTTCGACCCCAATTACTGACGCATTAAATAAATAATGTATATAAAAATTTAATCTTCCTTTACCACAACCAAAATCAACAATACGATCGGTACTTTTTAATTCATACTGTTTGAATAAGATTTCCAGCGCAGCATAAGGTGTAGGTTCATACCGATGATAATGTAAAGATTCATTAAACCCTAGTTGCTCGCCTTCAGTTTTTATATTAAGTAATTCATCATAATATTTTTCTTTCATTTATTTCCTACCATCCATTTATTTAGAATCTCTCTTTTTAAATCATATAGGTTTTTAGAAAAGTATCAAAGTGATTTCATAAAATGAATGTGAAAGATAAAAAAGCGTGCTTAGATACACGCTTTTTATCTAGAAAAGAATTATATGTTTATACAGATTGTTGCTCCTTGTCTTCTAAAGGAAAAAGTTTATATTTACTACCTGCTCCAATAAACGATAATAAAGGAAGATCCTCATCAATGATTCTACCTATTACATTTACCTTTGGATCACTCGGTAAATTTGTCAGTGTAATTTGCATTTCACCAGCATATCTTCCATAAAGTTCATTATCGATTGTAATGGATCCCCGTACTCGGTCAGTTGTGTTTTTAGGTAATAATTTTATATGATCAAATCTACCGTATAATCTGGATTCCATCGAACGAATTACATCTCTAGCTGGATCTTCTCGGTTCGTATGAACTTCCTCTATACTTTTTAGAAGTGCTTGATCTGATAAATTAGATGTATAACGTAGCGGAATATACTCCTTCGTCAACGCTAGTTTTTCCATCGTTTCTTTCGTAAAACTGATATCTCCAACTAGTACTTTATCAACATAGCAGGATTTTGTTAATTCTAAATAAGCATGTAGTGGAATCGCATCACGATGTTTTTCCAATGTTGGTAACCCCTTATAAAGAGGACCTCTTTTTTCATCATCACCGGGAATAAAAGCCATGGTTGTCATACCACATTTTTTTAACCAACGGTTTTTTTCTGCTAAATAACGCCTTGACAATCCTGTTTCTGGTCTAGGATAGAAATTGTGCCAAGCCTCCACATTTTCAGTGCACAAATCATATTGTAGTAATGTCTCTAAAAAGTCCTCGGTAATCGTACTAGCATTTAATGCTATTTTCATTATTTTTGAAAGATCAGCAATTTGTTTTTCTGATAAACCGTAATCAATTCTTAAGCCAGTTACGCCCCAATCGACAAGTTCTGCTACTGAGGAGTCATTTAAACCTAAGTATGCTAAGGATTTAGGAGAAATATCTGCCATTAGTTCCATTTGGTTATTCATAGCATGTTGACCAAGAAGTTGTAAAAGCTCTTTATAAGATGAAGGATCGTCCTCTGGTATATGAAGCGAAGTGAAAATTGATTGAAAGCCACTTGCTTTTGCTGACTGAATCAACTGAAGATTTTTATCTATATGTTCTTTTGATAAATAGATTGAAATTCCAAGCATCTGTTCTCTTCCTTTCTATAAAAAAAGGAGGTTTCGAAAAACCTCCTCTTTTTGTTACAAGTTATCTGCCATTTCTTCTTTGAATCCGAACAAGTATGTGAAAATGAAGCCAAATGTGTATGCAATAACAATTCCAATAAAGTATAAGATATATTTATTATCTGCAATTAATGGAATTAATGATAAACCAGATACACCAATACCAACTGAAGCTGTTTTCATAACCGCTTGGAATGCCCCACCAACTGCTGCGCCTAGACAAGCAGTTAAGAATGGTCTACCTAATGGTAATGTTACCCCGTATAATAGAGGCTCGCCTATTCCCAAAAATCCAACTGGTAACGCACCTTTTATAACATTTTTTAAATTTTTATTTTTTGTTTTCACAAAAATCGCTATTGCTGCACCTACTTGACCCGCACCAGCCATTGCTAAAATTGGAAGAATCGGTGTTACACCCATTGTATTAATAAATTCCATATGAATCGGAGTTAAACCATGATGTAGACCAACCATTACTAATGGTAAGAATGTTCCTGCCAACACAGCTCCTGCTATTGGTCCCCCAATATCTAAAATGCTGTTAATACCGCTTGTAATTCCATCTGATAAAATACCAGCTACTGGTTGAATTGCATATAAAGTTAATAGTCCAACAATTAGGATTGTAATTAAAGGTGTTACAATAATATCAATTGCGTTAGGTACAATTTTACGAACACGCTTTTCAATAACTGTCATTAGCCATGCTGCAAACATGACTGCAAACAAACCGCCTCGTCCAGGAATTAATGCTTCACCAAATATTTTAATTTCAGCTAGACCAGGGTTAATAATTAATATACCAGCGATTGCACCAAGTACTGGTGTACCACCAAATTCCTTTGCTGTATTAAGACCGACTAAAATTCCTAAATATGCAAAGATACCACTACCAATCAACAACAGGATTTGCATCCAAGTTTGAGTTGGATCAACTCCTGCGTTTTTAGCAAAGTTTGCAATTCCATTGATGATTCCAGAAGCAATTAAACCTGGAATTAATGGAATGAAAATGCTTCCAATTTTACGTAAAATATTTTTAATTGGAGTATTGTTTTTACTTTTTATTTCTGACTTTTTCTGATCAGCAAGTCCATCGAACTTATTGTCCTCAGCTACTTCACCAATTTTCAAACCCGTTTCTTTACTCATTTCATCTGCAACCTTATTTACAGTTCCAGGTCCGACCACAATTTGTAATGTATCATCCTCAATTACGCCCATTACCCCATTAACCTTCTTAAGTAATGGGATATTTACTTTTTGGTCGTCCTTAAGTGTTAATCGTAATCGAGTCATACAATGAGCAACACTTTTAATATTATCTTTACCGCCGATTTGCTCAGCTATTTCTTTAGCTAAACGTTGTTCTTTGTTCATAAGTTCCCCTCCAGTTTCTATTTTTTCTATTTTCTAAACCGTTAAAGTTTTTCGTACAAAGCCATCTGCTTCTTTTAATTTATCTAAAGCATCGTCATAATTACATTGAACTAAAATCATAACGATTGCAGCTTTTACATTTTTATTTGCTTGTTCATAATAATTAGATGCAGTTTCATAATCGACATCTGTAGCTTCCATAATAATTCGCTTTGAACGTTCGATTAGTTTAATATTCGTAGATTGCATATCAACCATTAGATTTTTATATACTTTACCAATCCCGATCATAGAAGCTGTCGAAATCATGTTCAACACTAATTTTTGTGAAGTTCCCGCTTTTAATCGAGTTGATCCTGTTAATATTTCCGGACCAGGCACTACTTCAATGCTAACTTCTGCATACTTACTAATTTCTGAATTTTTGTTACATGCTACACTACCTGTACTTGCTCCAACTTCTTTAGCATATTTTAAACCACCAATTACATAAGGTGTTCTACCACTAGCAGCAATTCCAATAACGATATCTTTATCATTCAAAGAAATCTCTTTCAGATCATTTACAGCAAAGTCTTCACGATCCTCAGCACCTTCTACTGCAACCGTGAACGCTTTCAATCCACCTGCTATTAATCCTTGAACCATTTCTGTTTCAGTACCAAATGTTGGTGGACATTCTACTGCATCTAATATACCTAAACGGCCACTTGTGCCAGCTCCGATATAAATTAATCTTCCTCCTTTTTTAAAGGATTCGATTACTTTTAAAACAAGACTTTCAATATTTTCTATTTCATTTCCTACAGCCGTTGGTACACTATGATCTTCCTCATTCATTGCTGTAAGAATCTGTTTTGTTGTCATTTCATCTAAATTAGATGTCTTATTATTCCTTGCCTCAGTTGATAAATTCTCTAACATCAAATCACCTTTCTTTCAAAGAAAATGAAACTTCATTTCACACTTTTATTCTATTACTTTGAAATTAAATGTCAATACTAATCATAAATATTATGAAACTTTATTTCACTCCAATTAGAAAAATCCATATAAAATAGACCTTTTAATCTAGGATACACTCTTTTTAACAAGGCATACGGAGAGTCTTCATTCAAAAAGAAAAAAGAACTGTTAAACAGTTCTTTTTTAGTATTTTATATAAAATATATTCCTTATATTGACCAGTTAATAAGTAAACCTGCTTGAGCCAATCCACCACCAAAACCATATAATAATACTTTATCTCCTTTTTGAAGTTTTCCTTCAATAATCCCTTGATCAAGTGATAATGGAATCGTAGCTGATGATGTATTTCCAAAGTCCACTAAGCTAAATAATGTACGGTCAATTGGAAAATCACTTCTTTCACAAATTGATTCGATCATTCTTAAATTCGCACTGTGTGGGACAAACCAATCTACTTCGTTTAGAGAAGCACCCGCATTCTCAACCACCTTATTCATCCCTTTTGGTACTGTCGTAACAGCCCATTTATACACTTCGCGACCATTTTGTACAATTTTATGACTATTGATTAACTCTACTTCAAACATTTGATTCGATAAATTTGTGCAATACAAGTGTTTACCCTTATCTCCTTCAGATCCTATATGTGAAGAAAGAAAACTCGGATTTTCTTCATCATATTCTACTAAAACAGCTCCAGCACCATCTCCAAATAAAATACATGTAGTTCGATCTTCATAATCAGTAATTTTAGATAAAGTTTCTGCACCTACCACAAGAATTTTCTTATTTAATCCTGAAGTTACTAATCCATTTGCAATATACAATCCATAAGTAAACCCTGCACATGCTGCATTTACGTCGATTGCTCCCGCATTCTTTATGCCAAGTTTCGCTTGAATTAATGAAGCTACGCTTGGTGTATTAAAATCTGGTGTTAATGTACAGACGATGATCATATCAACATCTTCCACAGTTTGATCATAACGTTCCATTAAATTTTTCACAGCCATATAGCTTAAATCACTGGTAAATTCATCTTGTTCTGCAATTCTACGTTCTTTTATTCCAGTTCGTTGTATGATCCATTCATCATTTGTATCTACTATTTTTTCCAATTCATAGTTCGTTAATTTCTTTTCTGGGACATACGAACCTATGGCAGTAATTCTAGCTTTTGACGTTAACATAGATTGGTCACCTCAATGATTTTTTTGTTTCACTTATTATAACACCAATTACTAGTAGTAGGTACTAAAATTGTTATAAAATTTTTTTGTTAGCATTTCTATCATATTTTTTTAACTATTTTACTGATCTTTATGTAATGAAAATTCGACTGCATTTATTGCATGGATTTTCGTTGTATCATACACCGGAACACGACAATTCTCTTGGGAAATCAGCATTGTAATTTCTGTGCATCCTAGAATAACCGCTTCTGCACCTTGATCAACCAACTTATCAATAATATGTAAATAAGCTTGCTTAGATTTTTCATTAATCAGCCCTAGACAAAGTTCCTCATATATAATGTCATGAATGATCTTACAATCCTCTAGTGTCGGAACGACTACATCAAGCCCAAATTGTTCAATCAGTCTACCTTTATAAAAATACTGCTCCATTGTAAAAGCAGTACCTAGCAAAGCAACCTTTTTTCTTCCATCATTTACAATCAGTTTTGCAGTGGCATCTGCAATATGTAGTAAAGGAATAGTAATCGCAGCTTCTATTTCTTCAGCCATCTTATGCATCGTATTCGTACAAATTACAATACAATCCGCCCCGCTAACTTCGAGTTTCTGAGCAATCTCTATCATAATTTTTGTAGCCTCATCCCACTTTCCTTCATGTTGAAGGATCTTAATTTCTTCAAAGTCAACTGAGTACAACATACTCTTTGCAGAATGATGTCCACCTAATTTTTCTTTAACAGTTTGATTGATGATTTGATAATAAAGTAATGATGACTCCCAGCTCATTCCTCCGATTAAACCAATTGTTTTCATGCGTTACTCCTTCTCACATTTCTTTATTTATTATTTTCAGTATTCGATTTCAGGTTAAAAATAACCTCTAACTTTTTACTGTTAGAGGTCTTTTTTTCATTCTATCGTCTCAATATATTTGCTTCTTCACTAGATTCATGAAGTTTGCTAGAGACCTTATTTCCAATTTGATTAAAACTAATGATATATAAAGAATCAATAATGTTTAGTTGTGCCATTCTAGAAGCAATGCTTCCAATTCGATTGTCTTGCTCCATATCTGGTGTACATAACTTAATATCTGCTTCTTTAAATAATGGAGATTTCCCTAACTTTGTTATTGCTAGAATTGTAGCTCCTTTTTTCTTAGCAAATCGAGATAATTCTAGTACATCTTTCGTTTTACCGGAGTTAGAAATGGCAATAAATACATCTCCTTCTTCAAGATGTCCAACTAATGATAGCATCATATGAAAGTCTAGATTCATCACCGAAAAGTAGCCTAATTTGGTAAATTTGTATGCACCATCCATTGCAGAAACTGCGGAACCTCCTACACCGTAAAATAAAACTTTCTTTGCTTTTACGATCACGTCTGATGCTTTTTCAAGTTCTCTCTTATCTAGAGTAGAGACAGTTGTCTCAATCGCGGCTTTATTTACATATGTAACCTTATTAAATAAATCATAAGGAGAATCTTTTTTTTCCATAACCGAAAAATCATTAATATTCATTTCAGCTACCGTTAAATCACGTACTAAGGCTAGTTTAAAAGCTTTAAAGCTTCCAATTCCTATTGTTTTACAAAACCTTACAACACTCGCTTCACTAGAACCTGTATTATTTGAAATATCTTTTGTTGTCAAATTCGGAACCATTTCAGCATGTTCCATAATATAGATAGCAATCTTTTTTTCTGCTTGCGTAAACCGATCCATGTGATTTTCAATTTTTGATAAAATTGTTAAATGCCTCATTTGTAGAACACCTTTCTCTTCATTCCAAGTTATCTACTATTATGAACCAAAATTTCCTAAAATCATAATAATTTATGAAATAAGATTTCAGGTTAAGAATAAGATATAACTATTCATTCAATAAATTGAGTTCCTTTTTTAAAGATTGACGTATGATTTTTACCATTACGTTTTGCTTCAAATAATGCAAGATCAGCTTGATGAACGAGTGATTGAATTGATAATACATCTTTTACAATCGTTGAAGAGATCCCAAAGCTACAAGTTACAATTTCATTTTCGCCAATCCCATAATGAGGTATTTTCATATCTGCTATCTCTTTTCTAATTGTTTCGGAAATGTGGAAGCCCTGTTCTAAACTTGAATTAGGTAAAATGATAGCAAATTCTTCTCCACCATATCGTGCGACAATAGCCTCATATTTCTTAGCACACGCTAGCGCTTTTTGTGCTACTTGTTTTAGACACTCATCACCCATCTGATGTCCATAATATGAGTTAAACAATTTATAATCGTCTATATCAAACATAATAAATGTAATTCTCTCATTTAATTTTATTTTCTTATCTAGATATTCGTCCAAATAACGTCTATTTGGGATTCCGGTTAATCCGTCGATATTAATTAGTTCTTTCAATTTCATTTCATTCGCTGTTATTTTTTGATAAAGAAATGTAATCTCTACGATAAAAATAAAAAATATTGAAAGTGCAGAAACAATGCTAAATACACGTGCGATATACCATCCTAATGTATAACGTCCCCCAGCAATGATTGATAAAGAAATTTCCAATAAACAAGCTAGAACTGAAATGCAGATCCATAAATTAAGGATGTTTTTATCTTTTTTGATTGTTATTTTTAAACATAACAGTAGCGCAATTACATTCAGAGCCAATAGAAACGCTCCGAAAAAATAACTCATACTACTCGCATATGATTCCTCGATAATCAAAGTTGGTAAATAGGATTTTCCGACAGTTGTTGCGAGGGTAATAATCGTCACAATGCATAATATAAGCAAAATTCCTATTCTTATATTCCTTCTATAATCAGAAGCACTTTCATTATGATCAAGTACTTCTTTGCACCCTATATAAATCAAGATTCCTATTAAAAATCCAACATGCCAATCGTACCAAATCCAAATCGATGTTTGCGAACCTGCTTGCATCAAACCAGAAGCGCTAAATACACCAGGATAAGTTAATAAATATGGAATTGTAATGAGGCCAGAATATAGATATGTTAAGCCTAAAATCAATATTGGAAAACTTCTTGAAATTCTATACTGTGCAAAAAATATGTACGCTGTAATTAATTCAGACATAATATTAATTGATATAAAAATTGGTAATAATGCATCATTATTTTTTAGTTGAATATCGGCAAATGGAATTGAGATCAAAGTCAGTATGACCAGTATGATTCCAACAATTATTGTTCGTCTTAATTGTTTTGCATCTGAGGGGATGACCATAATATTCTTCATGTAATTCTCCAAATGAACATAGTTCAATATATTGAAAAGAAAGTCACTTATACAAGATAAGTGACCCTTCAAATTGGTATATTTACTAGATAGTATTCACTGTTTCAAAAATCATATTCAATGGAAACTGCTCCCCTGATTATATGTAAGATAATTGTCAAAAAATTTCTACAATGGGGTTTGTCTTTTATGTCTTTTTTTTGTTAAAATAAATATGTGTTTGTTGGAAATGATTAACATTCTAATTACTAAGGAGAGATTGAAATGCCAATCGAAGTTTATCTTAATTTTAATGGAAATACACGTGATGCTGTAGAATTTTATGCTGAAGTTTTTGAAACAGAAATTCCACAAATTATGACTTTTGGAGAAGCACCACAAAATCCAGACTATCCTCTTCCAGAAGAGTCTAAAAATTTAGTAATGCATGCAAGACTGGATCTTAATGGTAGCAGAGTAATGTTCTCTGATACGTTCCCTGGCAGACCTTTTGTAGAAGGAAACAATATAAACCTTTCTTTCCAAAGTAATAATGTTGAGGAAATTCAAAATATCTATAATAAATTAAAAGAAGGTGGACAAGTTGGTATGGAGCTTCAAGAAACATTTTGGAGCAAATGCTACGGTAGCCTAACAGACAAATTTGGCATTCATTGGATGTTTAACCACGATAACGGCGAACAAATGTAATAACATACATAAAAAGGATATGGGACCTTTCTTTGGAAAAGTTCCATATCCTTTTATATTTTACGATTAAAACTCAATGCTTTCTAAGTATAAGCCACCAGGCTCTGCTAAACTGCTTACTTGACCACGATCTTTTGAAAGAATCATTCCACTAATTTCTTTAGCATCCCTTTTCCCAATACCAACTTCAATTAATGTTCCGACTATCTTTCTGACCATATTGTATAGAAATCCATCTCCGCTAACTCTAATTTGAAGAAATCCATCTACTTTTTCTATTTCAATCGAATAAATATTACGTACCATAGACTTTTTCTTTGATTTAGCATTCGAAAAAGCAGTAAAATCATGCTCACCTAAAAAATACTTCGTTGCATTTTCCATTTTATGAATATCCAAAGCTTCTTCAACATGCATACTGTATTTTCGCATAAATGGGTTTGAATAATCCTCGTTCCAAATCTTATATAAATATGTTTTGGCTTTTGAATTATAACGTGCATGGAATCGTTCACTCTCAATCGATACATCAATCACGCTTATATCTTGGGGTAAATAACGATTTAAGTACTGTTTCATTTCAGATACGGGGATATTTTCCCCTATTTTAACATTGGCAATCTGAGCATATGCATGCACGCCTGCATCGGTTCTACTGCAACCGATAATTTCAATTGGTCTACCGATCATTTCTGATAATACATTTTCTATTTTCCCTTGAATTGTATTCTCTCCACTACCCAGTCTTTGCCATCCTTTATATCTTCCGCCATCATATTGAATGACTAATTTATAATTGTTCATTTACTTCTCCTTATCCTAATACATTATGTATATTCTAACATTAATTCAATTTCATATTATAGGCCCGCACTGTTGCATGTGAATTCTGAAGTTCTGAATCTTGAACGATCATTTTCCTTCAAAATCAACTTCTTCCTTCAAACCAATGAATTTAAGCTTCATGTACTATCATGTTATTCTTACCAGAGTTTTTATTTAACAAACCTTATCTATTGTATCTTAAAGAAGGAATTATAAATATACCATTGTTTAGTTATTCAAAATATAAATTTATATTACATTTATCATTTCCACGTCGCAAATGTAGCTTACCTAGAATACTAATAATGAATAGTACTGTAAATAAAATAATACCGAGGTGATTAAAATCGGGTTACTAAGGAAAGGGAATACACAAGCAACCACGAACCAAAGAAACGATGAAAATGAAAAACTGCGTTCAAAACTCGAAAAGCAAATTGTTGCAGCAGAATGGCTAAAAGTTATTGCACAAGTTATAGAAACGACAAGTGTAGAACAACTATTTACTCTAGATGAAGCTCCAAATTCTCAAGCTGAATTTGAAGGTAAAAATGAAATTCTATCTGGGCTTTTAATTGGCACAATTGGACAATTTGCAAGTGCGATTGGTGTCACTAAAGAATTATTTACAGATGAGCCAAATAGAGTCATCAATATACACAAGAATTTGCTTCTTGCAGATTATGTACAATTGTTCGGTAGTATTGTTGAAATCTTAGGAACGGCAAAAGTTATTGATGATGAAATTCAAGATGCAGCTGACATGACTTTTATTCCTCCTGAATAGCTGAGACCAAAAGGTAAATGTTTGGTCTTTTTTATATGTAAAGAATTATAAATAATCCGCTCCCTAATTGATGAGCTATAACCTTAATGAAATTAAATTTGATAAGATATACCACAAAAAGATGATCTTTCATGAGGGAAGGATCATCTTTTGTGTTTTTTCATTTAACTGTTTAACAATGAGATTAGTTAATTTCTAATCTAAATGACTCTTTCCAATGACAGGTAATCTCATCAGCAAAATTTAAGACTTCAAATGACTTAACAATACTGACTTTATTCACGAAATGGACGATCAAGATCGAATAACTTACGATATCTTTCTTCATTCAGATATAGTTCTTCATGTGTCCCATTCATTAATATATTACCTTTATCTAAGAACAATATATTATCTGCCATTTCGGCACCGATTAAATGATGGGTAATCCAAAGAACTGTCTTACCTTCTAACACATGAAAAATAGTATTGAGTAACTTTTTTTCTGTAATTGAATCTAAGCCAACAGTTGGCTCATCCAATATAACTACTGGAGTATTTTGAAGCAAGTTTCTTGCTAAGGCAATTCGTTGACGTTCACCGCCTGAAAACCTCATACCTGTTTCGTGCATTGGCGTATCATATCCTTGAGGAAGGGATTCAATATAATCATGCAGTTCCACCATTTTAGCTACTCTTTTGACTTCTTCGTCACTAGCTTTTGGATTACCTAACCGTATATTGTTCAAAACTGTTGTATCAAATAAGTACGGATTTTGATTAAGTACTGATACAACCTTGGCTATGTTTTCTCCATATAACTCACTCTTTATTTCATTTAAGGTAACACTTCCCGCATTCGGTACTTCTACAGCTTCAATTAGTTTTAAAATGGTAGATTTTCCTGATCCACTTGGTCCTAATAATGCTGTTTTTGTACTTGGAGCTAATGTAAATGTTATATGATCTAAGATTTTTTCACCTTCATTATATTGAAAGCTAACATCTTCAAACATAATATTTACACCTTCAGTGATTTCCCCATTATACACAAGAGAAGTTGATTCAATTTGACGTTCTTCAATACTATCTAAACGATTAATTGAATCACTGTATATAGTCATACTAGCAACTGAATTAGATAATGGAATAAATGCCTCAGTTAGTGGAAAAAGAACTAAAACAAATGCAGCAATTAAAGTTCTTGGTATCTCCCCAACTATACTCTCATTTCCGACCCAACATAACATTAATAAAACAAGAATCCCTACTATCATTTGAGCGAATAAATCTCGTTTTCTTCTAAAAGCTTTCTCTTGTAATTGAAGCTTTCGTAATACTCCTTCATCCTTATCAAATTCTCGAATGTATTTAGATTGAAGTCCGCTAAACACCCAATCACTAATCCCCATTACTGCATCGGTAAGACTTTTATATAATGTGTTCTTTTCATTTTTAATCTTATGAGTTCTAGCTTTTTCCACTAGTAACGAAATAAGTGGAAGGATGACGATCAATACAAATGACACGAAAGCTATTAAAATCGCAAATGGAATTGAAAAAAAGCCAAGCGCAATAATAGAAATTGCATATATAAACAATGCAGCCAAACCTGGAAATATAGTCTTTAAATAAATGTCCTGTAAATATTCTATATCATCAGATAATATCCCTAAAATATCACCTGTTTTAAACTTTGATTTAATTTTAAGTGCAGATGGCTCAAGGACACTAAATAATCTTGTTCTCATTTTAGATAAGATTTTTAATATTGTATGATGCCCAATTAATCTTTCTATATATTTTGAGACTGACCTTACAATACCAAATGTACGGACAGCTACAATTGGAACATAAATCATTAGAATATTTTCCGGTTTTGTTGCCGCTTTTGATATTAAAAAGCCTGACATAAACATTAAGGCAGCTGCTGAAAAGACTGTTATTGCACTTATGACAATCACCAACAAAAATAAGCGTTGATTTTCTTTTATATATGGTAATACCCAACCATTTTTATTAAACATTCATTTTCCCTTCTAACTAGTAATTAAGTGATAGTAGTGCCCGTTTTTAGTCATTAATTCTTTATGCGTACCAACTTCTACTAAATTACCTTCTTTCATAACTAGTATTAAGTCCATATCCTTCATCCAATGAAGTCGATGCGTTGCTAAGAAGACTAATTTATTTTCAAACAAAGTAAGCATTGTTTTTTTCAGTTCAAATTCTGTTTCTATATCAAGGTGACTTGTGGGTTCATCTAAAAGAAGAATTTGCCTTTTTTCTAGAAATGCCCTTGCTAGCGCAATTCGTTGGTTTTGACCTCCGCTTAAACTCCTTCCACCTTCACCAATTTTCTCTTCTAAACCATTAGGTAATTCGTTTAATAATGCCGTTAATCCAGCTTCTTCACATGCTTTTTTTACTTCTTCCGTTGACGCATTCGGTTGATAAAAACGAATATTCTCGCTTAAAGTTTTAGAAAAGATATAGGGGTGTTGCGGAATGTAGAGTAATTGTTTTTGCCAATCTTTTAATTGCAGATGAGAAAATTGTTTCCCTGAAATATTTATCTCGCCTTTTGAAGGTTCTAAAAATCCACCAATTAAATCAATCAATGTGGATTTACCCGAACCACTCTCACCTACAATTCCTATTTTCTGAAA
Source organism: Gottfriedia sp. ABJ_BB2_2 (assembly GCF_055484705.1). Lineage (NCBI taxonomy): Bacteria > Bacillati > Bacillota > Bacilli > Caryophanales > Bacillaceae > Gottfriedia > Gottfriedia sp. ABJ_BB2_2. The sequence goes on along the minus strand of NZ_JBVFKR010000004.1, from coordinate 284,240 downwards.
GCCATTAAAACTCACATTTATATCTTTTAATACGACTGGCGTATCTTTATCAATTTCTACTGTAATATCATTTAATGTAAGAAAACTATCATGTTTCCAATCTTCAATAGTTGTATTTAATTGATCTTTAAATTCATATTCATCTAAAACAGCTTGCATCGCTTTACCCGCTTCTTGACCATTCAGTGTTGCGTGATAATCTGTTCCGACTTCACGTACAGGTAAAAAATATTCGGGAGCAAGAATTAAAATTGTTAGTGCTGGACCAAATAGAATTTCACCTTCAATTAATCTCAAGCCTAAAAATACTGCAACTGTTGCGATTGAAAGCATAGTAAAAAGGTCGAGTGCAAATGATGATAAAAAAGCAACTTTTAAAGTGCTCATAGTCGCTTTACGATAACGCTCGCTCACAGAATCAATTTGATGAATATGATTACGACTAATCCCTAAATATTTCAAAGTCTCTAATCCTCTTAATGAGTCAGTAAAATGGTTTGATAAAAGTCGATATACCTTCCATTGTTTATCTGCTTTCTTTTTAGCAGCTAAACCTAGTAAAATCATAAATACAATTAATATTGGAAAAGTAACGATTAAAATAATGGCGGAAAGCTTATCAACAAAGAAAATATATAATGCAACCAGTGGCGTAATAATTGCTAGGTTAATCATTTTAGCAGGAACAATCTCTAAATATTGTTTTAATTGAACTGACCCTTCCATTATTAATGTAACGATATTTCCAGTCCCATTTTTTTTAGCAAATCTTGGGCCAAGTTTAAAAAGCTTATCAAGAACTTTCATTTTTAATTCACTTACAGCAAGGTCAGCAAAACGTTCAGAATACTTTTGTTTAATTGAATTGATGATATACCGACAAATGAAAGCGATAATGAAGAAAATAGTAGCGTAAAATATTTCGCTACTACTTTTCCCATTAAATAAACTAACAATTGCTTTTGAAAGCATATATGCTTGAACGACTATGGCCGTCCCTTGAATAACAGTTAATGCGATTAATAGAATGAATAACTTCGACATTCCATTATATTTAAGCAGATTTTTTCCCATTAATATGTCAAATCCTTCTCGTCTACACGTTTTCTAAACACATAGTAACTCCAAATCTGGTATCCGAGTACAAATGGTAATAATGTACACGAAACGATTGTCATAACTTTTAATGAATACGGACCCGAAGATGCATTATAAACAGTTAAATCATATGCATTTTTTATCGAGCTCACCATCACTCTTGGAAACAATGCAGTAAATATCGTACTTATTGTTAATGCAATCCCTAAACCTGTCATAGCAAATGACCAACCATCTCTCTGTTTAGAGATAAAGAATGCCGCAAGTACATAGGCTACAACGATACATAAAATTAGTGGTACTGTAACTTGTGCTCTAACTGAAAACAAATCAGTCTCGAAATATGATAAAACAGTAAATATGATTAATGAAATAAGTACAGGTAATATTAATTTACTAGCAAATGTTCGAGCACGAGACCTTAGATCTCCTACTGTTTTTAACGTTAAGAACAATACACCATGTAGCAAACATAAAAGTGTCACGGTTACTCCGCCAACTACTGAATAAGTATTTACATAGTCTGAAAAGCTAGCAGTTATATTCATATTTTTATCAATTGGCATTCCACGCAGTATGCTTGTAAACAAAACGCCAAATAAAAATGGTGGTAATAAACTTCCGAAGAAAATGACCCAATCCCATGTTTTTGCCCACTTAGGACTATCCACTTTCCCTCTAAATTCAAAGGCCACACCACGACCAATTAAAGCCATCAATACGAATACAAATGGAATATAGTACCCACTAAACATCGTCGCATACCAGTGAGGAAAGGCTGCAAATATTGCGCCTCCTGCAGTTAATAACCATACCTCATTCGCATCCCAAAATGGACCGATTGTATTAATTAAGATTCTTCTCTCTGTATCATTTTTAGCAAGTAACTTTGTAGATATACCTACGCCAAAATCGAAACCCTCTAAGAAAAAGAAGCCTATAAATAATATTGCTACAAGTAAAAACCATAATTCATTCAGTTCTATCATAGGATTGAAGCCTCCCTTGCAAATGGATCAACGTTTGACTCATTATCTTTTACTCCGTGATCCGTTCCTTTCTTTATTTCCTTAACAAAGAGATAAACTAAAACCGCTGCTAAAATAGCATACATTGTTGTAAATGTTGTTAAGGAGAAGATTAATGATCCTTTTGTAACATTAGGTGAAACAGAAGCAGAAGTTGTCATTAATCCAAAAACTGTCCATGGTTGTCGACCTACTTCCGTCATAATCCAACCGGCTGAGTTTGCAATGAATGGTAAAGATATTAAAAATATCGTTGCCTTCAGAAAGTAATTCTTTGACTCTAATTTCTTACGGTAGCTATATAATAAGCCTAAGCATGACATCAAAATCATAACCATGCCTGCTCCAGCCATAATTCTAAAGCTCCAGAATGTTGTATTAACGGGTGGAATATAGTTGCCTGGACCATATAATTTCTCATACTCTGCTTGCAATGTATTCATCCCAGGTACTTTACCTTCAAACTTTTCATAAGCAAGGTAACTTAATAAGTAAGGAACCTCAACTTCAAATTTATTTTCTTTATTTTTCGAATCAATTAATCCAAAAACCATCCAACCTGCTGGGTCGCCACTATCTTCCCATAACCCTTCACTTGCAGCCATTTTCATTGGTTGTGACTCCATTAAATGCTTCGCCTGCGAATGGCCACTAAACGCTATACCAATACCAGCAACTAACGCAACAATCATTCCAAGGTTAAATGCTTTTTTAAATAGTTCTGTTTCTTGCTTTTTTAAAATTTTATAAGCACTAACACCGGCAACAAATAATGAACCTGTAGCTAAAGCACCGGCAATTGTATGCGGAAACTCAACTAATAGCTGAGGATTTGTAATGAGTGCAAAGAAATCATTCATTTCTGCACGACCGTTATGAATCGTAAAACCTACAGGTTCTTGCATAAATGAGTTTGCCGCCAATATCCAAAAGGCAGACATCAACGTACCAAAAAATACTAACCAAATACACATTAAATGTAATTTTTTATGAAGACGATCCCATCCAAATATCCAAATCCCTAAAAATGTCGATTCCATAAAAAATGCTAAAAGTGCTTCAATTGCTAAAGGTGCGCCAAACACGTCACCTACAAAACGTGAATACTCAGACCAATTCATACCAAACTGGAATTCTTGAATAATACCTGTTACTACTCCTACAGCAAAGTTAATTAAAAATAAGTGCCCAAAGAATTTTGTTAATTTTTTATAAGTTTCATTTTTACGATAAACATACAATGTTTCAAGACATGCAACCATAAATGCTAAACCTATTGAAAGTGGTACAAATAAAAAGTGAAAAACCGTTGTTGAACCAAACTGTAATCGTGCAAGTTCTAACATGCTCACATTACTTCCTCCTTTATTATGAAACTTTTTCACAAAGTGTGATAAGTTTAACTAAAATAATTAGAACAACGTTAGAGCAAATCATTTTCATAGAATCCTTTAACCATTTATGTTCTTATCTATAGTTTACTTCTGATAATTCGAATTGCCTCAATATTATATGTCTACTTTTTGTCTGTTCATTGTCTATTTTGTGACATTATTCACAAATTAGTTGATAATTTTAACATTCCATATTGCTAAGGGGTTAATCAACTAATCTTACATTTATATTGTTGCTTGATTTTTATAACAAAAAAATAAACCATTTCACGATTCGAAATGGTCTTTTATGTAGTTTACTTAAAATAGATAAACACCAAATTAGTTGATATGTTTATTATTTCTTAATGTGCTGCTTTACTTTTAAATCTTCCGCCTCTTACTTCAGCAATATCCGCAATTGCTAAAAAAGCAGTTGGATCAATATCATCGACTAGGTCCTTGATTTCTGCTTCTTCTAGTCGTGTAACAACACAAAAGATTACTTTCGTATCATTCCTACAAAAAGCCCCTTCACCATTAATATATGTAACACCTCGACCTAACCTTGATAATATCGCTTCTCCTATCTCAATACTTTTGTCACTAATAATCCAAACAGATTTAGATTGTTCTAATCCATCTACTACAATATCAATCGTTTTAAATGCAATGACATAGGCTAAAATAGAATACATTGCTCTATCCCATGTAAAAACATAACCTGCTGTTCCTAAAATAAATAAGTTGAAGATCAAGATAATTTGACCGACTGAAAATGGAATCTTTTGATTAATGATGATTGCCAGTATTTCAATTCCATCTAATGCTCCACCATACCGGATGGCTAATCCGACACCAATTCCTAGAATAATTCCGCCAAAAATTGTTGCGAGAAGAATATCGTCTGTAAAAGCCGGTACCGGATGAAATCTTGATGTGAAATAGGATAATACAATGATTCCGAAAATAGTGGAAAAGGCAAATGTTTTCCCTATTTGCTTATAACCTAAATAGAAAAAAGGAATATTTAAAACAAATATAAAAATTCCTAATGGTAAACCTGTTAGGTTTGAAATCATAATAGAAATCCCGGTAATACCTCCATCAATAACATCATTAGGTACTAAAAAAATTTCTAATGCTACGGCTACGAGAATTGCCCCAACACACATTGCAATTGCATTTTTTAAAATCTTTACTTTTTTTGATTTTCGATTAGAAGGATTCATTTCTGTCATATACAGTTCCGTCCTAAGTATTTTTTTCTTTTCCAAATAAAACATATAGTTAATGTTCGCAGGAAGTTCTCAAATTATTCTTTTCTAATTCTTAATCAATCTAAATCTCTTACTACAAAAAAAGAAAAACCTTAGTTACATAATTCTAAGGTTTTTCTATGTTATTTAATCAAAATTTTCTACAACATTATTTAGTTTTTTAATTTGTTCCTCAACAGCTGTATTTGCATTTATAAAGACTTGATAGGTATCGTTACCTCTTGTTCCAACAAATTCATAACATAGTATTTCTTGATTTAATTTATTTAAAATGATGGCTTTTCTTTCCTCCATTATTTTCATATTAGAATTCACGCTTTTACGTGCTTCCTCAATCGAAATTTTAGGTTCTGGAATTTTTCTTATAGTGTAAGCTGCTAAATAATTTTTTGCAGAAAATCCAACGATACTTCCATCATCTAATGCTATCTTCATCGTAATAGATTCTGGATAGATTCTAACGTTATTTACTTTTGAAACATACGTAAAGACACCAATTGTATCATACTGTGAACTTTGAGTGAGCTCCATGTTTGGATACTTATTTCTCTCTAAAAATTTCAAACCATTTAGTGAAGCTTTGTTTAAATCAATTTTTTGCTTTCCTATTTCACGATTACTAATTACCCAAAGTGGATAGCCACCTTTTTCCGTAATATCCATATATATTTCATTTTTCTGTTTTGGATCAGTAATTTCTAAACTATAATAATGATCCTTTAACTTCTCTCCTGTATGGCTAACTTTTATTTTCTCCGTACCATTTAATTCAAGAAACTTCTTCGCAATTTTTTTCGCTTGACTTTTCGTAATATCTTCACCTTTTACATTCGCAAGATTATTGCGGTTCACTTTAAAGTTTGTTAGTGCGGGATCCATATTTGCATCCGAGTACGAAGCAACGCTACTTTCCACTGACTTAAATCCGTCAATAATGACATTATTTTTTGGGTTTTGTTCTTTAGCATAAGCAAGCTCTACATCCATCCATCTTAATTTATCTTCAAAGACCAAATGTTGTACTTTTCTTAGCTCACCTTGTATTTCTGCAGAATTATCATATAGCCTTTGAAGTGTCGCATACTCTTTTTCACTTAATGGCTCCTTATCAAGGTCGCGAACAGCAGTCCGATAACTAAAATCACCAATGTTACTTAAAAACTCTTCTGTTTTATTAATAGGTAATAATCTTAAAGGAAGTTGCCCTACATTTGAATGTGCTTGAGATGTAAGACCCCAAACTTCTACTAATGCAGGGGACAATGATGTTTTTGACTTCATTGCTAAAGTGTCACCAATCTTATCATGAAGTAAATCTACTTCATAAGTCAGTTCATGAAATGCTCGTTGATAATTATTTTCTGCCTGAATCTTAACCGCCCTTTTTTCTTCACGTTCTGAATAGCCCCAGAAAGCTGTACCTATTAGACCTATTGATAACACACCAATTAATATTCCTTTCAACATAGAACCAACCTCCTATCTACAAAAAATATGATTACCGATTGTTTTAATTTGTGGGCGACTCCATATCCAAGCACTTGTTGCAGTTTTAGGATTAAAATAATAAAGTGCATTATCACTTGGGTCCCAACCATTTACTGCATCTAATACAGCTTTCTTAGCAGTTTCATTTGGGGTTAAATAGATTTGACCATCTGCAACTGCAGTAAATGCACCCGGTTCAAAAATCACACCTGATACTGTGTTAGGGAAGGCTGAATTTCCAACCCGGTTTAATATGACCGCCGCTACTGCAACCTGACCAATATATGGCTCGCCTCGGGATTCCCCATATACAGCATTTGCCATTAACTGAATATCGTTTTGTGAATACCCACTTGGTACATTTGAACCAGCACTTGTACCAGTTTTTTCATATTTTGTTGCTCTAACTAGCATCGCCTTTGTCTTCGCACCAGCAATCCCATCTACTGGTAGTCCAAAGTTATTTTGAAAGTTTCTTAGAGCCCAGTATGTGTTATAACCAAAAACACCATCTACTTTACTTGTATAATAGCCGTTATACTTTAGTCTTGATTGAAGTTCAATTACATCTTCACCAACTGCGCCCATTTGGATCACTTGATTTGTAAAAGCACTTACTTTTACGATTTGATCACTGCCTAAAAAAAACACAACGAAAATAATGAAATAAATCAACGGACCTTTTAAAAAAAATAGTTTCCGCATTTTATCCTCCTTCAATTTATGAGTCTATGTAAAACTATTTTTTTCAAAACATTACCAATTTATGTAATTACCTTTTCATGCTTTTCACTTTTTCGATGAGATTTAAAAAAACAATGCAAAAAAAGACCTCAATTTGCTTCTTGAGATCTTGTTTATGTTTAGATAAAAATTCTTCTATTTAACTCTACTCATTTCAAATATTCTTCTTTTAAGATACTGTATATTTCTAAATCTACTATACCTTTTCCTGACCACATTGTTGCTTGTCTAAGTATGCCTTCTTTTAGAAATCCATTCTTTAGTAAAACTTTTTTAGATAGTTCATTTTCCGACATTACTTCTGCCTGAATTCTATTTACATTTCCTTCATTAAATAAATACTCCAATAGTATACTTACCGCTTCTGTTGCGATACCATTTCCCCAATATTCTTCAGCCAAATAATATCCTATTGTTATCATATTCACTTTTTGGTTAAAATCAAAAGCTTCAATGATTCCAACTAATACATCGTTTGTGAATATTCCCCACTTAACTCTCGTCTTTTTACCATAATCACGTTCGAAATGACCAATCATTTTTTTGACAGTTTCTTTATTATGTTTTGGAATAATACCACAATACTCAAAAACAGCTTCATTATCATAAATTGAAAACAAGGACTCTAAATGGTCAGCTTCGATTTTACTTAACACGATTTTTTCTGACTTTAATATAGGTAACTCATTAAAAATAGCATTAATATTCATCTAGCACTCTCCATACTCCATAAAATAGTATCTTTATTAAACTCCATATACTTCCATATTTATGATTATAAATGATTTTGCGTTTTAATAGAGAGAGAAAAAATATAAACTTAGTTGACTTTGTCAACTAATGGTATTATATTATTAGTAATTGATTTAAAATTCAAAATATTAAGGTGGTTAATTATGGGGGCTATTCATTTTGTAGAGAAAATTCGTAAATTTAACAGATACTATGCAAATTTATTAGGTAAGATTGACCAAAAGATTTATCATAAACCTTTTCCCTTAACAGAAGCTCGGGTTATAACAGAAATTCATTATAGAAACGGTTGTACTGCTACAGAAATTCAAGAAAACTTAGGGATTGACCGTGGATATTTGAGCCGCATTATTCAACGATTTGAAGATGAGAAGATTATGTTTAAAAAGCAATCTACGAAAGACAAACGTCAATATAGTCTTTATTTAACAGAGCATGGTATTAATATTTATAATGACTTAGTCAAAAATGCAAATATTGGAGTAGATATGATGATTAATAACATATCTGAACATAGCCTTACTAAACTAGTTACTTCTATGGAAACAATTGAATCGATTTTCACTGAAAGTAAATCTAGTAAACCAGAAATCAGTATTCGTCCTTTTTCACCTGGGGATGTAGGATACATAGCTTACCTACACGGAAAATTATATGGCTCAACTTATCAATTTGGACAAATCTTTGAATATTATGTGATGAAGGGTTTAACAGATTACCTCATCAATAATGATGGTGGAGAATTGTGGGTCGCTGAAGTAAACGGAGAAGTCGTAGGTTCCATTGCTATTACGAAATTCAGTGATCAAATTGCACAACTTAGATGGTTTATTCTAGATGAAAACTATCAAGGAATGGGTATCGGAAAAAAACTAATTGAGACAGCACTTGGCTTTTGTAAGGAACAGAAGTACAATCATGTGTTTTTATGGACAGTTAGCACATTAGAAGCAGCACGCCATCTATACAAAAAATATCAATTTACATTAACTGAAGAAAAACCTAATACTGAATGGACAGATACAATGTTAATTGAAGAAAGATGGGATTTAGATCTTACACTTTGATTTAAAGAAAGATTAGGAAACTTAGTCTATTAACCTAGAGAAAAATAAACTTGAGAAAAAGGCACTGCTCAGAGCAATGCCTTTTTTACTTTAGATTAATTTCTTAATTCTTCGCTCTATCAACGATGCGATGGCCATAAACCTTGCATTTTTCTGATTTGAATAATTTGTCCTGTATGGTAAGCATCATGAAGAAATATATCCAGTAATTTTTTTTCAAGAGAATTTTTGTCGAGCTCCTCAATAGTAGTTTTACTTAATAAATCTCTTAAACTATTGTGAGCTTTTTCAACTCGATCAACGACTTTCTGCCATTCTTGATTTTCTTTTGAATGATCTGTGAGAGAAAAAGTTTGATCACCATCAAGACTGTGAGGCCATTCACGGCCTGCCATGTTCGCTACAAGTCTCTCTTTATAATAAATAAGATGATTAACGTTTTCCCAGATTGTTTTAGTGGCTTCGCCGTTCGGTCTCCAAGTAGCTTGTTCTGCAGTGATTCCATCAATGGCATTTTTGAGTGGAGCATACCAGCTTTCCTTATCATACGTTGAATCTAGTACGTTTATAAGCAGGTCAATTCGATTCAAAGTAAATCTCCTCCTTTATCATTTTGAAAAAATTCATGACATTCATGTATAGAAATTCTAGATTACTAATAATGCTCCTTCATGTTCTAACACTTTTTATTCATATTCCTTAGCTTATACAAAAAACGAAACTATTTTACATACAAAAAAAGCCACAGAAATGTGACTCTTTTAAAAAAGGAACGCATGTGCCCGACTGGGAATCGTTGTACTTCAAATCGTATTTGTAAATAGCTGTTGATCAATATCCTCAATCAGTGGAGATTTACGCCCAGAATATAACACCCATAGTTCGTGTAGTGCACGCGTACATCCAACGTAGAGGAGCTTTGCATCTTGTTTTGTGGATTCGTAATGCTGTTCGTCTACATCCATAAGTAATACGGCATCAAATTCAAGTCCTTTTGCAAGGTAGACCGGAACAACTGAAATGCCACCTTCATATTTTCGTTGTTTTGAATGAATAAAAGTAGCAGACAAACCAGCTTCTTTCAGAGCCTCATGTAAAAGTGCACATTCTTTTTCCGTCCGGCCAATGATCGCTATTGTATCCATTTTATTATGTTGAAGCTGTTCGATGGTTTTTATAATCAGTTTGATCCGGTTTGTATCTTCTACTTGAATCATTTTTACTTTTTCGCCGCTCCTAAATACAGGATTAGCTAAACTAACTGGGATTTCTGCTTTTGAAATGATTTCATTAGCAAAGTGAATGATTTCCATTGTAGAACGATAGCTTCTGTTTAATTCGTAATATTTAACTTGATCAAGATTGAAAATATTTAAGAATTCGTCCCAGTTACTAATTCCCTGGTACTCATGAATAGCTTGAGATAAGTCTCCCAAGATGGTAAATGAATTCCCCTGTGTCATCTGCTTTAATAATGCAATTTGAAAAGGTGAAAAATCCTGCGCTTCATCGATAATGACATGATGATACTTGTATTTTGCCTCGATGCCGTACAGACAGTTGTGAATATAGACAAGCGGAGCAAGATCCTCAAGGTCTACCTCTTTCTTTTTGCAGTTCATTGCAGTCGTCTTCATAATCTCAGCTGGTATGTTGTCTGCCAATGTTGATTTGTCAGTTAATACAAATAGTGATTTATAGAATGAAAGAGCAGTGTGCTTAGGCCATTGCTTCATATAAGAAGTTAGATACTGAGTTGCTTTTTTCTTGCGTTCTTTTTTTACGTTCGTTTCTTCTATGTTTTTGAGCTCACCATCAATCCATTTTTTTATCCGCGCAACAATACGTTCTCTTCTTTTAGCTAATGGATAATGTGTATACTCGAAATTAAACCAATGATGAAGTGTTTCTTTTTCGATTTTTATATTGTCCCATGGTTCAAAATCTCTGTCTGGAACAGCTGATGCTTCATATTTTTCTATGCATTTATCAATATAATTTTTAAAATGAGTTGAGCCCTTCCACTTGCCAGGCGTATTTTCGTTTATATTAGGGCGATCGACTCCAGTAATGAACCATTTTTCCAGATTCTCTGAAGAATCCTTAGCAGTCACTTCATTGTCTAAAATATCTAAAGCCCAATCTGTAAATGTTGTTTGTTGAATACCACCTACTCCCAGCTCAGGAAGTACATTAGAAATGTAATTGAGGAACATATTGTTTGGTGCAAAAATAATCATTTTTTCTGCTCGTATCGTTTCACGATATTGATAAATTAGGTAAGCAAGACGATGCAGGGCAACTGTTGTTTTACCGCTTCCGGCAACTCCTTGAATAATTAATGGGGTATTTTTGGGTGAACGAATAATATCATTTTGTTCGGATTGAATTGTTGAAACAATATCCTTTAAGCGGTTATCTTTGTTTTCACTTAATCGATATAGTAGAAAATCATCAGTAACTGATTCATTTTGGCTGCCTTTTATATATGTATCTACAACCCGTTGGAGATTTTTTTTGCGGATTACAATATTTCGCTTAAGATAGATTAAGCCTTCAATGATCCCTTCAGGAGATTCATAGTAAGCGAGGTCGTCTCCTCCAGTAAATGAGTAAAACATGCTAGCAACAGGTGCACGCCAATCAATTACCATCGGATCCTCGGTCGCTATGTCAGATACACCAATTTTTCCAATATAAAGTGGAACTGATTCCTTGCCTTCTTCCTGAAAATCCATTCGACCAAAGTATGGCTCATTTACGGCTATTCGAAGGTTTCTACGATTTGTTTCTCGTATCCCTTCTAATACTTGTTCTGTTACATCACTCCCTGTATAAATAGGGACTCCTTCAAGCTTGGTTAACTGCCGGTCAATTTCGTACATAATTGTGTTTAACTGCTGAAGTTCTTCTTCATATGCTTGTGTTTCCATTTTTACTAACCTCCCTACTTAAATAGAACACCGAATTTTCAGACGGAATGCTATTGTATCAAAGAGATGAGAGTAAAGTAAAGAGAATATTAAAAGAAATTGTAAGAATTCAAGAATCAAGAGCTGCCGTAGCAACTCTTGATTCTTCAACTTGTATTCGTTGAGCACTATATAATTATTTCTCAGTTAAAGGCTTCCAATTCTCATCTTTTTCATAATCAGAAGTTGGTTCACCTGGTGAATGAAAAAATGTTTTAGAGGCTCTTCCTATCTCAATAAAATTTTTTTGAGCTTCAATCAAAGATTCTTCATTTGCTCCACCGCCTAGATGAGGTTTAAATGATTGAATGTCATCATCTATCCACTTACATATAGGACAAGTTTCATAATTATTAAGTTCTTTCAATGTTTTAAAGCCACAACAAGGACATGTGTACCTTTTGCTCAGTTTCTTTAATGTATATAAATTCAATACAAGTAAATCATTGTCATCTAAACCATCAAACTGTTTCGACCAAGTTGTATGGGCAAAAAAATTCATTTTATTAATATGGTTTAAATAATTAATAGAAGGGATTCCTTTTTTCGTATCTATCTCATTTAAGTATTTTAAAATTTCATCATTACTTAGTTTATTTGGATTTGAAAATACTAAGCAAAGTTCCTCAGAGGAATAAAATTCAAAAAACTCACAATCAATATGATATACTCGGACCCATAATCCTTCATTATTTAGTTTTTCCCAGCCATTTTCATTTTCAGGATCACCAAAAATGATTCTAAAATTACTATTAACCCTGTTTTCTCTACCATAGTCATAAATAAAATAGATATACTCTCCGTTACTTGCAAAATCCAGCAGTAATTCCATTCCTTCTTCGACCGTTAAAACATATCGATTTATATTTTCTATGTTTGGTATACGATTATTTAAACCCACTAAAGATTCAATGGTATTTTTTTCATCATCAAAGAATACAAACTGAGGATCCTCAATCTCTAGAGGTTCTTGCTTTATTAGAAACATTTTTTTACTCCTATTCAAATTTAAGAATGCATTTGCTCTCATTTAAAACATGTCTTAATTACAAAAATTAGTTTGCTTATATCTTTTCAATATTTTTCAAATTCAATAGTTTTGGAATAGTAGAGATATAGAAATGTAATGCGATTAATAAGATAAACTCAGAATTCACAATTAATAATCCCACAGTTCCGTATACTCCTCTAAAAAATGAAAAGGAATAAATGACTACAACTAATAACATTACTAAACTCAATGAAACGAAAACAAGTTTGGACTTAATCAAATTAAAAGATATTAAAATAATCGTGCTCATAACTAGTGAAATACTTGGAATAAAAAATAGTATTAATGAAACATCCATAACCAAAGGAAAATCAGTTTCAGGGCTTACGGTATGATAAGTTTTAAAAATCCCAAATACTCCAATTAAAAAGCTTAGTGCCAACCAGACTGGAAATATTCTTTTCACAATTCACTACTCCTAATCGATATGTAAACTAATACAAATATTAATCAAAGAAATTGTAATTACTAACCGAGGATGAGCTTTCTACGGTTATCGTTCCACTTTCATCAATCGTTTTAAAAACGATTTCAGCCTTTCCATGGTTTTTCTTATTCGTTAGTCCAATAATACCAATAGTCTGTGGTTCTCCCTCTTCATCATTATAGTGTAGATATATAGAACCCGAACCATCATTACTAGGCATTACTTTTAATTTATATACTTCATCTTTTACTATTTTAGGAATTTTAATATCTCCTTTAGGAGTAGTAAGAATTAGGCCAGTGATTTTTTTGTTCGTATGATTAACAATCTTAATTTTAAACCCTTCATTACCTGAAAATAGAAAAAAACACGTTACCCCTATGATTCCCAATATTAATACTGTACTAACTTTTTTCATTTTCTTAACCTCATTCTACTAATCTTATCTTCAAAACTATATTATAATGCATTCCCTATTCAAATTGTGTTATATGCCTTTCACTTCTTTTTTCGCGACATCATGCCTAAACAAAAAAAGGATAGCCCCTTAGCAACTACCCATTCATTAACTAATCAACATATTTATTTTTTAATTGATCCGAACCAATGCTCCCAATGACCATTAAAGCTAATGGTAAAAAGTTGGATAGAACCTTTGGTAAGCCTTCTGGAATGATAATATTTGTGTTAAAAAAGTAATTTAATCCTATGATGATTAATTTCGCTACTAATAAAAATGTCCCTATTAAAATTAAATTATCAAAGAACATTTTCCATTTCGGATACGCCAATTTCTTACTATCTCGAATTACTTTTTCTTTCAATTCATCGTCACTCCTCAGCATTTCATCTATTGTAATACAAAATAGATCACTCAAACCAATAATAACTTCGATACTCGGATAGTTCTTACCAGTTTCCCATTTTGAAACTGATTGACGACTAACATGAATTTTTTCAGCTAGATCAGTTTGTGACCAACCTCTTTTTTCCCGTTCCTTTTTTAAGCGTTCGCTAAAAATCATTTTATTTATCACCTTTCCTTATTTCCAGTATTGAGGGAGTGCATAGTAAAAGTAAAGATAGTTGTAGGCGCATCAAGGCGCAACCTATTGTTGCTAAGATAAAAACTAGACCTAACTTCATATTATTTGTTCTTATTTACAAATTGCAGTAATCAAAACACCGAAAATAATTTCCATTACATTTTATAATTACTTTGGCTTTATTTTTACACCAAATAATTCTACTCGTTTATCACTTCTGACTCTTGATCAATAATACATATTATACTAAACTCACACATTTTTTTATTTTACTAAATATGAAAAATAAAAAACCACATACTAGAAAAACGTATGTGGCAATCTATTCCCATTATTCCAGACCAAAATATCTACCTATCATTCCAAAAATCCCACCGTTAATCATTATCATTACTAAAGCTAATTTCAGATTCATAGTCTTACGGGATATCCCAGGTATATTTTTTATCATTAAAAAAATGAAACTACTGATAATTGCTCCAGACAGTCCATACATCATTATATGTGAATAATGGAAAAACTCTGCAACGAATTCTGAGAGTAAGTTTGTATAAGCACCGAAAAGAATAAACGTAATAAACAAATCTAATCTCATCATTATAAATCCCCAATCTTTAAACTTTTCACTTTCCACTTGAATTAAAAAATGTTTTTCTTTAAACATCCTATGTTTAGAATTTTATTCTACATAATATGGTATTTATCCTAGTTGTTAGGCTCAATTTAGTAAATCCACATTTATTTCCCCGGCAGTATAGCTCTTCATGCTATATTAAACTAAAAGGAAAAATATGGTGCTTTTATTTCTACAATTGTCTTAAAGGGGGATTCATTTGAAAAATTTATTTACGCTTATGATCATCATCTCTACCTTTATAACAGGTTGTTCAAACCAAATTGGAAATGAAGAGCAAAATATAATTGTTGAAAAACGCGTTGCTGAGGCAAATCATTATGAAGAATTTAAGGTAATAAAGAATAATGAGAAAGTTCAACAGGTAAGAGAGATATTAAATACTAATGATTGGGTACATGCAAAAGTGAATATGTCACGCATTGCCGATTACAAATTTATTTTTCAGTTTAAAAATCCAGATATGCAGGCAAAAGCAGTGTTATATGAGCTTTGGATTAGTCCTAATAAAGATCAAGTAGAACTTGCCATAAATGCTACAAGTGAATATGTTCAATTAGACAAGAAGAGTTCAACAGAACTATTAAAAATACTTACTAGTAGAAAGTGATAGACTTAAAACAAGGAGGTATCCTGCAAAAAAAGTTGATTTTGATATCTTCCACGATACTGTCAGTTACCATCAAAAAAGGACTGCCGAGCAGTCCATGATTTTACAAATCTTAAGCTAATTCCTAGTTTATTCATAAATTCCTTTATTAACTTTACTTGTACTTTACCTCATACTTTTTATGTCATTAGACTAAATTTAACTTCATCATTATTTTCTACAAAGTTATATTTTTTTTCAATAAATACTTGATGCCATAACATGAACTGTAATACAGTCCATATTTTCCTACTATTATCTTTTTTATTCAAACAATGCTCTTCTAATAGAGTCATAATGTAAAATTTATTTAATAAGTATTCCGTTTGACTTTCATGAATTAGGTTAATTGCCCAATCATACAATTCGTTTTTTAGCCATTGACTGATTGGAACGGGAAACCCGAGCTTTTTTCGATCTATGACATGATTAGGAACGATTCCCCGCATTGCTTCCCTAAATAAATACTTTGTTGTACCGCCTGAAATCTTTAATGAGACAGGTATTTTGGAGGCTACTTTAAATACTTCTGTATCTAAAAATGGAACTCGTAGTTCGATTGAGTTTGCCATAGTCATTTTATCAGCTTTTACAAGTATATCCCCTCTTAGCCAAGTGTGCATATCAATATATTGCATTTGATTGACGAGGGGTTCCTGCTTAACCAAGTTATAGTAAGTTTCTAATATTGAACTGTATTTTACTGTGCTATCATGTTTTAAATAGATTTTCTTCTTTTCATTTTCTTCAAATATTTTTGCATTCCCAATATATCTTTCTTCCAATGGGGTGCATCCTCTTTCTATTAAGCTCTTTCCTCTCATTCCAATTGGCATAATCGAGGACAAATGTTTTAGCCCTCTTTTTAATTTAGTTGGGAGATATTCAAACATTCTTAATGAATTTGGTTCTTTATATATATTATAGCCACCAAATAACTCATCTGCCCCTTCGCCAGATAGTACAACAGTTACATGCTTTCTAGCTTCCTTTGCCACAAAATAAAGTGGGATTGCCGCTGGATCTGCTAAGGGATCATCTAAATGCCAAATAATTTTTGGTAATTCTTCGATATATTCTTTTGGTGTGATAAACCTATGAATATTTTCAACATCTAAGGCTAAAGCAGACTCTTTTGCCACATCAATTTCACTAAAACCTTTATTCTCGAAACCTACTGAGAATGTTTTAAGTTTAGGATTAATTTGACGGGCAATTGCTACAGTTGCAGTTGAATCGATACCTCCTGACAAAAATGCACCTACAGGAACATCACTTCTCATATGCATAGTTACAGATTCTATAAGCACATCCCTGATCTCTTTGCTCAAAACTTCCTTTGAATGAACTGTTGGTGCAAAGGAGGGTTTCCAATAAGGTTTTATTGTAATCTCTTGATACATTTTTTTGATGAAATAAGTACCTGGTTCAATTTTCTTTATTTCGTAAAAGATTGTACTTGGTTCTGGGATGAATTGAAATGATAAATAATGCTGCAATGCAATTTCATCTATTTTTAATGAATTATCTAAGTCTTCTACCACTCTATTAATCACTTTACTTTCAGAAGAAAATGCAATGACATTTTCTGTTTCATAATAGTAGAGAGGTTTAATTCCAAATGGATCTCTTGCTCCAAATAAGGTTTGTGTAATTGTATCCCATATCAAAAATGAAAACATTCCTCGAAGTTTATGTAACACTTCTTCTTTCCACTCAATAAATCCATATAGTAACACCTCAGTGTCAGAGTTCGTTTCAAATTGGTAACCCAATTTTTCAAGTTCATTCTTTAACTGTTTATGGTTATAAATCTCTCCATTAAAAACAATCCAATATCTTTGATCTAAGGAATTTAATGGTTGGTGACCGTTTTCAATGTCGATAATACTTAAACGCTTAAATCCGAGGGATAAATATTCGTCATGATAGTATCCTTCATCATCTGGTCCTCTATGATTCATTATTCTATTATACTCTTTTATTGATTTTCTATTAATTTTCCCATTCCTACTCGAAGATAATATCCCTATGAATCCACACATTTTTTCTACCCCATTTATCATTCATAATTGCTTAATTACTTAATAAGAGTAGTTTTCAATTGTTTCGAAACGATAAACAATTAAGGTAAAGTTGTAAACTTTATGAAACAAGTTGTGTCATTTCTATGAATATACTCTTTGTTTTAAATATTTTCTTAATAAAATAAAGATTTCATAATAGGAAAAATAAGTTTTTAATTGAATACATTAATCTATTGGGATAAAATGTTTCTTTGATTCTAATGTTACCGCATCTTTAACAATAAGAAACAAATGCATAACGTCAGGACCTCTGGGTTTTAGTATGCCTTCCTAACTTACCCTGTGGGCTCACACCCTAACCTTATCTCCCACTAGAAGTCTCGCACCTTCCGTTATAATCAGCTTCTATCATTACCAATTCCAAAAGCGAGGATACTTCATAAAAGAACCATAACCAAAAAATAGATTTTATAAACGTTTTACACTATAATTTGATTATTCAGAATTAATGTCGAAATAAGGAGTCTTTCTCAACTTTGGATATGATTTTCTTTATATTTCTAATAAAACCTATTTTATGAGGAGTGATAGTTTTGGAATTAAACGATGTATTACATGGGCACAAATCCATACGAGAATACGAGGATAAGGAAGTCAGTCAAGAACTGTTAGAACAAATATTAGATGCTGGGATTCGTGCTTCTTCTAGTGGCAATATGCAATCTTATTCCATTATTGTCACAAAAGACAAAGAACTGAAGAAAAAATTATATACCGCTCATATGGATCAATCAATGGTAATTGATGCACCAATCCTTTTAACTTTTTGTGCAGATTTTAATAGAATGAGAAAGTGGCTTACACTGAATGATGCACCAGTTCACTTTGATAATTTTATGAGCTTTATGATTGGTGCCATTGATGCTACTTTAGTTGCTCAAAACTGTGCTTTGGCCGCAGAGAATGCTGGACTAGGACTTTGTTATATGGGCTCTACACTAGCAAATTGTAATCAGATTGGTGAAATCCTTAATTTACCACCAAATGTCGTGCCAATTGTAGGTTATTCCTTAGGCTATCCAAAAGAAAATCCTCCTTTACGCGATCGACTTCCGCGTCATGGGTTAGTTCATTATGAACAGTACCATGATTATTCTAATGAAGAGATTCTTGAAATTTACAAAGACAGAGATGAAAAGGGTTGGAAACGCTACATGGATATCCCTAAGCTGAAAGAAATGACAGAACAATTAGGGTTAAAGAATTTAGCTCAAATTTATACAATTGCTAAATATACACAAGAATCACATCATCAATTTTCAAAGACAGTTCTAGATTACTTAGAAAAACAGAATTATATGAATAATGAATGAGTAATGTATAGATTACATTTACAATAAAAAAGCCGATTTCCATATTTGGAAATCGACTTTTTTAGTTTAAGGCATCAATCAATGCTGGTGAGCATGCAATTTAGCAAAGATTCCATTTTCTTGAGAAAGTAACTCTTTATGCGTACCATCCTCTGCAATACCTTCATCAGTTATGACAAGTATACGATCAGCTTTTTTAATCGTACCTAAACGGTGTGCAATAATAAGAGTTGTTCGATCTTTTGCTAGATCATTTAATGCTTCTTGTATAATTGCTTCCGTTTCAGTATCAAGTGCTGAAGTTGCTTCGTCTAATATTAAAATTGGCGGATTTTTTAAGAACATCCTAGCAATCGCCAAGCGTTGTTTTTGACCACCAGACAGCTTTAATCCTCTTTCACCTATTTGCGTTTCATACCCATCAGGTAATGAAGCAATTAAATCAGTCAAATGCGCTTTTCTAGCTGCTTCTTCTATTTCTTGCTGTGAAGCTCCTAATTTTCCGTATGCAATATTTTCTCTCAACGTACCTGTAAATAGGAAAACATCCTGTTGAACAATACCGATGTTTGAACGCAGTGATTTTTTTGTCATTTCCCGAAGATCGATTCCATCAATAGAAATGGATCCCTCTAATACATCATAGAAACGAGGAATTAATGAACAAATAGTCGTTTTACCTGCTCCAGATGGACCAACAAAAGCAACTGTTTTCCCAGCTTCAATCTTAAATGACATATCATTTAAGATTGTGCGTTTGTTTTCGTAACCGAACGTAACATGTTGGAAACGAATATCTCCTTTTAATGATGAAACCTCGATAGCATCTGGTACATCTTCAATATCTGGTTCTGAATCCATCAGTTCTGTAAAACGCTTAAAACCGGCCATCCCTTTTGGATATAGCTCAAGTAACGCACTGATTTTATCAATCGGTTTAAATAAGATGTTTAAATAAAGTATGAAGGCAACTAACTCACCATAAGATAATATTCCTGTAAAACTAAGCCATGCTCCAAAAACTAAGATGGCAAGCGTCATCAGTCGAGTTGAAACATATATTCCTAATAGATTCCAGCTCATTACTTTATAAGCTCTCAATTTAGTCTTGCGGAAAAACTGATTGTTTTTGTTAAAACGCTTCATTTCATATTGTTCATTTGTAAATGATTGGACAACTCTAACTCCTGAAACACTATCTTCCACTTGGGAATTAACATTTGCAATATTTCCGTACATTTGACTCCAAGAAGCATTCATTTTCATATTTGAATATGAAATCAACCATACAAGAAACGGTACAATGATAATTGCTACTAATGCCAACTTCACATTAATTGCTAGCATAATCCAAAATGCACCAATAAACGTCATGATTGCAATGAATAAATCTTCAGGACCATGATGAGCTAATTCTCCAATATCCATTAAATCATTCGTAATTCGACTCATAATATGTCCGGTTTTTGTATTATCAAAGAAACGGAACGACTGACGCTGTACATGATTGAACAACTCTCGACGCATGTCTGTCTCAATATTAATTCCTAACTTATGTCCCCAATAGTTAACAACAAATTGCATTCCCGAACTGATTAAATAGAGTGCTAGAAGTCCAACACTTACTGCAATGATTAAACTCCAATTCCCTTCAGGAAGAAGCTGATCAATAAACCACGAGACAGCAAGAGGAAACCCAAGTTCCATTAATCCAACAAGCACCGCACAAAAAAAGTCTATATAAAATAGTTTTTTGTGTGGAATATAATATTTAAAAAATCTTTTTATCATAGAAATACTACACACCCCATCTCTGTTACATTTCATACTTTGGTAGATGATATTACATTATCACATGTAAAGTAAGTGTGCTATATAATCATCTAAAAAGTGGAAATATGGTATTGATGAATGTGTAAAGTACTATTTACTAGAAATAACGAGAATACTCGCTAAATTTTATGACATCACTGAAGATACACTGCAGAATTCAAAATATATGATATTGAACACGTGACTATTAAACGCTATTTTCATTGCTAAAGAAATGTTTTATTTTACATCCATTTTATTTATAATTACACTAACTATCGTGACAGGAGATAAAACATCATGATTTTAGATGAATTAGCTACAAAAATAATTAATGAAGTTAGAAAACTAATCCATGAGGATATCATTATAATCAATACAAATGGAATCATTATTGCAAGTACAGATCAAGCTCGAACGGGCACTTATCACGAGGGAGCATTGATTGCCATTAAGCAAGGGACAACATTTATCATCACAACTGAAGACGAAAAACGATTAAAAGGTGTAAAGGCTGGAATCAATCTGCCTGTCTTCTTTCAAAATGAAATTATCGGTGTAATCGGAATAACTGGTGAGCCAGAATTAATTTCCCCTTTTGGAGAAATGTTGCGACGCATGACGGAGCTACTAATTAGTGAAAATTACTATACTGATCAAATCGAACTCACACAACGAGGGCTTGAGGCATTTGTATTCGATTGGATTCAGCAAGATGAATGGGATGATTCCTTTTATGAACGTGCCCAAATGCTTAACATTGATTTAACACTTCAAAGACAAATACTCATTTTTGAATGGGAGCATCAAAGCAAGCTTTCGGATACTAGGCAAATTATTTTCGATTGGAATAACAGACAAAGTGATGAATTATTTATTCGTTGGGGAAATAATCGGTTAGTAGTATTATGTAGAGTTGAGCAGTCTTATACAAAATCACAAAATCAAAAGCTTGTTGAATCCATCCTTCATTATGTACAAAGTCGCTTACAATTAAAAATTGCGACTGGTGTGGGTCAACCAACCCACCCTAAACAACTGAGTAAATCATATCATCAAGCAGTTCGAGCATTAAAAGTATCCAGTAGAACAAATTCAATTGTATTTGATGAAGATCTCACAATTGATTTAATCTTACAAGATCTATCAAATGAAACGAAAAGTACTTTTATTCAAAGAACGATTGCACCTTTAATGAAAGAAAAAGAGCTTTTCATTACAATTGAAGAATACATTAAACATAATCAATCATTAAAAAATACGGCACAATCATTGCATATTCATATCAATACACTTCTATATCGTCTGAATAAGATTACTGAATTAACCCATTTAAATCCAAGAGAGATCCATGATTTAAGCAAATTTTATATCGGAATTAACCTATTGGATGATTCTACAAAAAAACACCTATAACAGGTGTTTTTTCTATAGAATTCTCCATAGTAAATGCGACCTATTTCTATTTATACTTTAGATAAGATAATAGGGAGGGAATATGAATGGTGTCAAAAGAAATTGCCCAAAAGCTAATTGCAATTGTAGGTGAAGCAAACTTTGATGATTCAAAAATGGAAAGACTTGTTTATTCCTACGACGCAACTCCGAATCTTCAATCGTTGCCAGTTGCAGTCATCAGTCCTCGTTCGACAAAAGAGGTTTCGGACATTATTAAAATTTGTAACGAAAACAAAATTCCAATTGTTCCAAGAGGTTCTGGTACGAATCTTTGTGGTGGCACATGTCCGACCAATGGTGGAATTGTTCTTTTATTCAAGCATTTAAATAAGATACTTGAAATCGATGAAGAGAATTTAACAATTACCGTACAACCAGGCGTGATTACGCTTGATATGATTAATACAATAGAAGAAAAAGGTTTGTTTTATCCACCAGATCCGAGCTCAATGAAAATTTCTACAATCGGTGGCAATATTAATGAGAATTCAGGTGGACTACGTGGGTTAAAGTACGGTGTAACAAGAGACTACGTCATTGCGCTTGAAATTGTGTTAGCAAATGGAGATATCATTAGAACTGGTGGAAAGCTAGCTAAAGATGTAGCCGGTTATGATTTTACTCGTTTATTCGTAGGATCTGAAGGTACACTTGGGATTATTACTGAGGCTACTTTAAAATTAATTCCTATGCCTGAAACGAAAAAAACTATGCTAGCTCTTTACGACAGTTTAGAGGACGCTGCTAGAACTGTATCAAAAATTATTGCTAACAAAATTATTCCTACATCACTAGAATTTATGGACCAACCCACTTTAGAGGTTGTAGAAAATTTTGCTCAAATCGGTTTACCAACTGACGTAAAAGCAGTGTTATTAATTGAACAAGATGGTCCAGAAGAAGTTGTGAATAGAGACATAGAACTGATAAAGAACATTTGTGAGAAAGAAAAATGCATCTCGGTGAGTGTAGCAAAATCTGAAGATGAAGCAATTGCCTTAAGAACAGCTCGACGTTCAGCACTTTCTGCACTTGCTCAATTAAGACCGACAACTATATTAGAGGACGCTACAGTACCTCGATCAAAAATAGCAGATATGGTTCAAGCAATAAATGAAATCGCACAAAAATATCAAGTTAAAATTTGTACATTTGGTCATGCCGGCGACGGAAATTTACATCCTACCTGCCCAACTGATGCCAGAGACCATGAAGAAATGGAAAGGGTTGAAATGGCATTTGCCGAGATCTTTGAAAAAGCAATTGAATTAGGTGGAACCATTACTGGAGAGCATGGCGTTGGAATCGTTAAGGCACCTTATCTTGAATTGAAATTAGGAAAAGAAGGTATTCAAGCTATGCTAGCTGTTAAAACAGCATTAGATCCTCATAACATTATGAATCCCGGAAAAGTATTTGCAAAAGATGTTCGAAAACGAATGGTGGTGTCAAAATGACAACACTACAAGAACAGCAAAAACTTCAAGAACAATTTAAAGCAAGAATGAACGAAGATGAGTTATTAAACTGTATGAGATGTGGATTTTGTTTACCTAGTTGTCCAACATATATTGAATCAGGGCAAAAAGAATCACATTCTCCTAGAGGTCGTATTGCACTTATGAAGGCAGTAACGGACGGATTGATTGAACCTGATGAAGATGTTGAACGCACACTAGAACTTTGTCTCGGATGTCGTGCTTGTGAGCCTGTTTGTCCGTCAGGCGTAAAATACGGTCATTTACTAGAAGAAGCAAGAGATATCATTGCACAACACAAACAACACTCTCTTCCTACTCGTGTGGTACGTAAGTTTGTTTTTAAAGATTTATTTCCTCACCAAAATCGCATGAGACTAGCAGTCGGGTTTCTAGGTCTTTATCAGCGAACAGGATTACAAAAAATTGCTAGAAAATCAGGTGTTATGAAGCTAATCCCTCATAATTTATCAGCAATGGAAAAAGTATTACCAACCGTTCCTTCAATGAAACAAATGAAATCACGCCCTAATTATTTACCACCAATGCAATCTAAAATAAGCCGAGTAGCATTTTTCTCAGGTTGTTTAATGGATACAATGTTCTTAGAAACAAATAATGCCACGATGAAGCTTTTACAGTTAGCAGGCTGTGAGATTGTCATTCCAAATGATCAAGCATGCTGTGGTGCATTACATGGACATAGTGGTGAAAAAGACATTGCTAAGGAAATGGCTAAAAAAAATATTGCAGCATTTGAAAACCTTGAAGTAGACTATATCATTACAAATGCAGGTGGTTGTGGCGGATTTCTTATTGATTATGATCACCTTCTAAAAGATGATCCAATGTGGAAGGACCGCGCACAATCATTTAAAAATAAATTAAAAGACATATCTCAAATTTTAGTAGAAGTAGAGTTCCATAAAAAAGTAAAATTAAAGTTACCAACTCAAATTATTACTTACCAAGATTCTTGTCATTTAAGAAATGTGATGAAAACTGCTTCAGCTCCACGAATTCTATTACAATCGATTGAAAACATTATTTATCATGAGATGAAGGATGCAGACCGTTGCTGTGGATCCGCTGGTATTTATAATATTGTTGAATCCGAAATGTCAATGCAGATTCTAGACTATAAGATGGAACAAGTAAAACATTCTAGAGCAACTACAATAGTTACAGCAAATCCTGGTTGCTTACTCCAAATGAAACTTGGTGTTGAAAGAGAACAACAGACTCATAGAACTGATGTCGTTCATATTGTTGATTTACTTTTACAAGCAGCAGAGTACGATAATCATCAATAAAAAAACTCCTTTATAGCTAGTCACTATAAAGGAGCTTTTTATTTTTTGTTTTGCAATGAATTAATAGCAGTTCGCGTTTGGTCAACGTATAGAATTGTTTTATCATATTCCTGAGTAGCAACGGCCATAAATAATATATCTATAACATGTAATTGAGCCATTCTTGAAGAAGTAGCTCCACTTCTAAAAGTTGCTTCTTTGTTCGGTGAATTAAACAATTTAATATTCGCCAAATTAGATACAGAATTAGAACCAAATCCAGTAATACTAATTGTATTCACACCATTTTCTTTTGCTAATCTAAATGCTTTTTGCACCTCGGTTGTTTCTCCTGAAAAGGATATCCCTACCAATACATCATTTTCTTCATGATTAGCGATTTGGACAGCCAATAAATGAAGGTCGGCAAAGGCAGAAGTATATTTTTTAATACGCAAAAACTTTTGTTGTGCATCAAGTGCAACAACCATTGAGCCACCTACACCAAAGAAATATATATTCCTAGCCTTACTTAAGGCTAATACAGCTTCTTCTAATTCACTTACATTTAATATATCGCTTGTATCCTTAATTGATTGGATACTATTGTTCGTCATCTTTTGGATGATTGTACTAATCGATTCACCTGAATGGATATCCCTAGATCCCGTTTCTTTTGTTGTGATAATATCTCCTGCGATTCGAAGCTTTAATTCTTGAAAACCTTTAACCCCGATAGAACGACATAATCTTATGATAGCAGAGGTACTCGTTTGGCTTTTTTCTGCAAGCTCAAACACTGTATATTGTATGGATTTATCTGGATTTTCTAAAATATAATTAGCAGCTCTTCGCTCAGATGGAGGTAGTTTAGGTAACATTTCCTTTAACATGATTAATCCGCCATTTAATGCATTCATTTAATCAAACTCAACTCTCTCTACATAGTAAATTCTTATAAGATACATCAACAATATTAAAACGGTAAAAACTTTTAAACAGTCAATTTTGTAATTAATTTAGATTCATTATTATATCATAAAGCTTGATGAGTTGCCGACAACAGTGCATTTTCCCTTCAGATTCACTAAATGAAACTTAGACTATTTTAATAAACTCATATCTCATTAATATAAAAAGTGACATACTAGCAAGTTTAGTTGCTAGTTGTCACTTTTCGCTTCACATTCTTATACGATTTTACTAATAAACCCTTCAGCTTTACGTAAACTATTGATCGCTTCCTCATAATTCATTCCAGTTAAAATCATAACGATCGCTACTTTCGTTTCATTTTTCGCTTCTATTAAGAATTCACTCGCAGTCTCGTAGTCACAACCAGTTGCTTCTATAATAATACGCTTTGCTCGATCAATTAATTTTAAGTTTGTTAATTGCAAATCAACCATAAGATTTTTATAAACTTTTCCAATGCCTACCATGGAAGCTGTTGAAATCATATTACAAATCAATTTTTGTGAAGTTCCTGCTTTCAGTCTCGTAGAGCCAGTTAAAACTTCAGGGCCATTATCAACTTCAATTTGATACTTTGCTACTTTTCCAATTTCTGAGTTTCTATTACATGCAATCGCTACAGTATTTGCCCCTACTTCGTTTGCATATTGTAGAGCACCAATTACATAAGGTGTTCTACCTGATGCAGCAATTCCGATCACTACATCATTTTTTGTCAGAGATAGCTTCGTTAAATCTTCTTCCCCTAAAACTTCATTATCTTCTGCACCTTCAACCGCTTTAATAAATGCGGAATTCCCCCCAGCAATTAGTCCAATTACCTCGTTTGGATTAGTGCCAAACGTAGGAGGACACTCAACTGCATCTAGTAATCCAATTCGGCCACTTGTTCCAGCACCAACATATATTAAACGTCCACCAACTCGCATTGAATCTATGACAATTTGAACAACATTTGATATTACCGGTATTTGCTCACGTACTGCTAAAGCAACCTTTTGATCTTCCTCATTCATGATCGTTAAAAACTGATCAATTGAAAGCTGATCTAAGTTTTCTGTACGATCATTTCGATTTTCAGTCGTTAAATGTTCTAACATTTTTGCACCCTCTATCCACTACTGAATATTACGACAATCATTTCGTTATATGATACTAAGCCTGCCATTTACTTAAGCTCACTTTTATGAATTTCCTTCAACGCTAATAAATAGCCACCATAAGTAGAAGAAACGTCTTTCATACAAAATTCTACAGTTGGATGTTTTTCGTGAATCGCATCAACGAAGGCATTTTGAACAAATGAAATTTGCTGAAGTATACTTCCTTTAATCGCAACTCGCGGTGATGAGTGAAGACTTAATTTCTTTAAAGCTTGGAGTGTTATATTTGCTAGTAACTGACCTGCTCTTTCTAAAACTTCTTTTGCAAATAAATCGCCCAATACAGCTTCTTCTACAATAAACGGAACGTTTGAAGCAATCTCCCCTTTTGTTTCATGATAAATATATCGTTTTATCTCATCAATTTCGTTTAATTTTAAACGATTTAATAGTTTCTGAGATAAGTTACTAAGTGGTAAGTCTTCATCAAATTCACGCGTAATCTTTTTGAAAACCTCCATTGAAATCCAATATCCGCTTCCTTCATCTCCTAATAAATGTCCCCAACCACCAGTGGTCACGAAACGGTTTAAATTCGATCCTAGACTGACTGACCCTGTTCCAGCAATTGTTAGCACACCATCTTTTCCATCCAATAAAGCAGCATGGGCGATTTGTGCATCATTTACTATTTTGAATGGAATTTGAAATCTATCATACAATGCTTTTTCTACATTCTTCCGATCTTTCACTCCGCCATACCCGGCTAATCCCAAAAATAGAAATATACAATCTTTTTTTTCTAAGTTACATAGACAATTTTCAATTGCTTCAATGATATGCTTTATCGCATCTTGTTCATTTATTAATATATTGCTAAATCCCGAATAGCCGTGACCAATGATCGTGCCATCTAACTTATAAGCAATTGCCTCTGATTTTGTTCCTCCACCATCAAGACTGATTATGTATTTCTTCATAGCTGCCTCCTAACGTAGAAGTTAACCTATTATATGAATCACTATGAATAGCAATCTACGTATTTTCGTT
This sequence comes from Gottfriedia sp. ABJ_BB2_2, assembly GCF_055484705.1. Lineage (NCBI taxonomy): Bacteria > Bacillati > Bacillota > Bacilli > Caryophanales > Bacillaceae > Gottfriedia > Gottfriedia sp. ABJ_BB2_2. The sequence continues at coordinate 256,062 of NZ_JBVFKR010000004.1, read as the reverse complement.
TAAATAGAAACGTACAAATTAATTTTTATCTGCTAATTTTTTATGTAAACGAATAATATGTTCGATTAATTTTTGCTCGCTCATTGCAGTCATCAAATGATCTTGGGCATGAATCATTAATAAAGATTTTTCACAAGGTTCACCATTTAACTCAGCTTGAATTAAAGTTGTTTGAGTTTTATGTGCATAACCAATTTCCTCATGTGATTCCTTGATTAAACGATCTGCTTCTTCAAAATCATTTTTTTCAGCTGCTTCAAGTGCTTCGTATGCTAACGACCTTGCATTTCCACCATGTGAAATAATTTCAAAAATCTCTTGTTCGTTTGTCATGTTCATTTCTCCTATTCTTACCAATTTATTTAGATTGAACTGTCATTTCTTTATTAAAAAATTTGGGTAAAAACTCTTTATGTGCTTCTAGTAATTCATCTAATACAATCTTTGCAGCCTCATCACTTGGAACTAGAGGATTAATTGTCAGTGCTAATAAAGCTTTTTCATAAGAGCCTGTTACCGCAGCTTCAGCACCAACTCGTTCAAAGGATTTGATTTGATGTACAAGTCCATTGATTTCAGGTGGCAATTCACCTATAGTAATTGGAATTGGTCCTTGTTTTGTAACAACACAACTTACTTCAACTGCTGATTCATTTGGAATTCCTTGTATCGATCCATTATTTTGGACATTCAATACTTGAATATCCTTTTTATCATTATAGATTGATGAAATTAAGCTACATGCTGCATCGCTATAATAAGCCCCACCTCTTTTTTCTAGCTGAGGCGGTTTAATGGAAAGATTTTCGTCTTTATACAATTCAAATAACTCATCTTCAAGTCTCTTTACTACTTCCGCTCGAGTTGTACCTGTTTTAAATGCTTCTAATTCCTCATTCAGTATTTGTTGAGTTTTGTAGTAATACCTATGATACGGACACGGTAACACACCTAATGAAAGTAAAAATTCCTTTTGCCAAGGTAATGGCGCAATATTTTTCATCGTCATTTGAATATCAGGATTTGCAAGGTACTCCAATACCTTTTTTGTTACTTCTTGTCCATCTACATATACATGTAGCCCATATACCATATGATTTAATCCTGCAAAATCTATATGAACTCGGTTCAGATCCACATCCAAAAGTTTAGCAATCGTCATATGCATATTGATTGGTACATTGCATACGCCAATCACTTTTTTATGGTTACTGTAACGTAGCAACGCTTCTGTTACCATCCCAGCAGGATTAGTGAAGTTGATTAACCAGGCGTTCGGACAAAGACTTTGCATTTCTTCTGCAATTTCTAATAGAACTGGTATTGTTCTTAACCCTTTAAATAGACCACCTGCACCATTTGTTTCTTGACCGATCATACCATGCATAAGTGGTATTTTTTCGTCTTTAATACGAGCATTTAACAGACCAACTCTCATCTGTGTTGTGACAAAATCGGCATTTTCTAATGCTTCTTTTCGATTTAAAGTTAAATGAATTTCCATTGGAACACCGGCTTTTTCGACCATTCGCTTTGCCAAGTTTCCTACGATTTCTAATTTCTCTTTTCCTTCTACAATATCAACTAACCACAATTCACTGATCGGACATTCCTCATATCGCTTAATAAAGCCTTCAACCAATTCTGGTGTATAACTAGAACCTCCACCAATTGTTACGATTTTTAGTCCATTACGTTTATTCATAGTAAGTACACCTTCTATTTAAAAATATTTTTATCAAGAGCTAAATACAACAATGTAACAAGTTACTGTACAAAAAACTAGTAATGAAAAAAATAATGTGAATGATTGCTTCTTATTCTTAAACTTACCTTCAATGAACACAATAATAGCTGTTAAACCGATGCTTAGTCCCAAACTATTTGTGATAAAAAGGGCAAATTCCTTCGTTACCCCAATTAGTTGTAGAACGGGATTAAAGATAAGATTAAAAGCAAGAATAAAGATAAAAAATAGAAAAGCACTCTTATAGCTAAAAAAATGGAATTTTTTTGTTGTATCCATGTTTCAACCTCTTTCTTAAAGTCTAGTAAATAAATCAAACTCGCCGACTGACGAGCCTTTTAGGCAAAGACAGAGGCGTAGTTGCACTTATACTTGATTCCTAGAATTGGCTTCTACGTCGTTGATCCTTCTTCGCTGCCATTTATTCGTTCTTAAAGTGAAAGAAAGGAAGTTTGGAGCATCTGTCCCAAACTCCCTTTACTATGATCTTATGACGGAATATTTGCACCATTAGATACTTCAATTGTATTTTCTTGAGCTAATAATTTTTTATCGTACATTTTAAAGAATGGTAAGTAGATAACAATTGATAATGTAATGTTGATAATGACTAATACAACTGCTCTCCAGTCACCACCTGTTGATAAGTATGCTCCGATCGGCGCTGGTAGCGTCCAAGGAACCATTACATATGTTGGATTAACTAATCCTGCAGTAGTTGCAACGTAAGCAATCGTTGCACCAATTAATGGCGTAATCATAAACGGAATAATTAATACAGGGTTTAACACAATCGGCATACCGAAAATAACAGGTTCATTAATGTTAAAAATACTTGGTACAATTGCTGTTCTTCCTAAAGCTTTAGAATAGCTAGATTTCCCAGCAATTAACATTGCAATGACTAATCCTAAAGTCGCACCAGAACCACCAATCCAGATAAACCATTGGAAGAAAGTCTCAGGAGCTACGTGTGGTAACTGAGTTCCAATTTTACCAGCTGCTACAGCTGCAGAATTGTTTGCTAAATAAACTTCCCAAACTGGACGTGCTACTGCACCCACTACAGAAACTCCATGGATACCAAATGACCAAAAGAATGTAATTAAAAATACAGGAATTAATACACCTGGTAGTGAGTCTCCAGCTTTAATTAGCGGAGCTACTGCTTTATCTACTAGTGAGTGAGTATCAACTTGGAATACAACTGTAATCAAAGTCATGACTGTTAAAACAACTGTTACAGGAATAAGTGCTTCAAATGAACGTGCTACTGAACTTGGAACTGAATCTGGCATTTTAATCGTAATATTTTTTGTTTTACATAATCGTAATACTTCGACTGCAAAAATAGATGTGATCATACCAACGAAAAGTCCATGACCACCCATATTTGCCATAGGTAAAACAAAACCTACTTCTTCAACCATTTTAACGCCAGTTGTGAATAAAAACGCTCCACCTGCTAATAGTGCACCAGAAAGTGGGTCTAACTTATAACTTTGAGATAAACTATATCCAATACCAAAAGTTATATATAAGGTCATTATGTACATTGTTAAGCGGTATGGAATTAGTATTTCTGCAATGTGTTTTGCCGCCCATTCAGCAATTGCAGAGTCAGCTGGCACTGGAGGGAATGCGATAATTAAGAATAAGCTCCCAAAGATGATAAACGGTAACGCAGAAACTACACCATCACGAATCGCACGTAAATGCTTTTGTTCAGATAGTTTTGCCATAGGTGTTGATAGATTGTTTTCTAAAAATGCAACAAACTTATCCATTCTCACTTCTCCCTTAATCTAGTAAATTATGATTACCTATTTAACTAATTCTTGAACTAATTTTAAAAGTGTTGGTCCACCAAGTGGACTATATGCTTGAGGCGGAATTACCGAGCAAGGTACTTTTGCTTCATCTGCAGAAGCTTTAAAATTATCAAAACGATGTCTTACTTGTGGTGCTACCATAGCAACATCCCATCCATTTTGGACTTCTGAAGCAAATTCTTGTGTACCAACAGCTAAAACTTCCAAGTTTAAACCATTTTTTTCGCCTTCTTTTTTTAAAGCGTTTACAACGATTGCACTAGACATTCCGCCTGCACATACAAATAATACTTTCATCTTTTTCATTCCTCCTAGATCTAGATTATAAAACTATAAAAATGACAAAATATTGAAAACGTTTTCTATTACCTTATTATATTCTCCGTAAAATAAAATTTCAATAAAATAGTTTAAAAACTGAAATAAAATTTTAAAAAGTTTTAAAAAAAATATACATTCTAAAATTTTATTTCAAGTTTTTTACTAAACAGTGTTCCTAATATTTCAATTACAGCTTGAGTTCTTTAAATTGAAACTTGCTCCAAGGATGTAAGAAATCCAATAAGAAAATTTCTTCCTCTGCTATTCGTCCAACAACATTTGTTTTACCTGAGTTTTCCATATCTTGAAGTGCTATTTGTAGCTCACCTTTATATTGACCGTAAAGTTCGTTTTCAATTAGAATATCTCCTCTACGAATAGTAGGTGTGTAAGTTGGTTTAAATTCTTCTGCCTTATATTTAACGCGTGATTGAGTTGAACGAATTAAATAATCTGACACATCTCCACGATAAAAATGAAATTCGTCTAAAACAATTTTTTTCTCTAAAGGTGTAATCGTATCATGTAAGTTAATCGTTAATGTAAACAAATCTTTCCCATCATGATTTAAATCAGCAAGTTGTTTAAATTCTTCTTCTGATGCATATGCATTAGCAATAATGACATCATCAATTAAATTAGAGTAAAATAAATGTTTTGCTTGTGTTACAACTGATAAATTACGGTGCATTTCTAACGAACAAAGTCCTTCTGAAACAGGCCAAGGACCATAGGTTGCTGCTTGTGAATTAATAAATGCAGCTGTACGGATTCCATGCTTTTTAAACTCTTCGCTACATTTTACAAAATGCTGATAACTTAATCCTGCGTATCGATGTGGATAGAAATTATGTGAACCAATTAAATTTGATTGGTTTGGCTGATAAGCTAATATGTTTTCAAGATATTTGGTTGCATTACTCATATTAATTTCGATTTTTAATCCATAAGGATTATATGTCATAATTGATTCTTCATTGCCCGTAAAGCCTAAATCTAATCGAATGCCATAAGCACCTAAATCCGCAAAAAACGAAAGATCATTATAAGAAATACCTAATTTACCAAATACTCTTGGCGCAATATCAACCATTACTTCCATATCAAGACTATTTGCATAATCAATAATTTCTTTGAATTCTTTCATAATTTGATCTTGATCACCATCTACAGATAGTAAACAAGTAAAAATTCGTTTAAAGCCATACTCATGAGCTAGCTTAATGTAAGCTTTATCTTTTTCAACCGTTGAATGTTCTGGATAAATTGAAATACCTAATTTTTTCAAGATGTTTCCTCCTAAATGTTCTTTCATAAGTTGCTTTTTTAATATGGTACCGGTGTTATATTTCCTAGAATCACTGATCTACCCGCTTTAGTTGCGCTAGGTACATTACTTGGAATTCCATGCAATGTTTCATTCGCTAATATCGCAAAAGCAATTGCTTCTTTCGCATCTGAAGAATATCCAATATCTTCTTGAGTACACACTTTGCAATCATTAACTAATAAATCTTGAAGCATTCTTAGTAAGGTTTTATTATGGCTACCTCCACCACTAACAATGACCTCATCAATGGAATGTTTCGGAAATATAAATTGTTTATAGTTATCTGCGATTGATTTAGCTGTAAACATTGTCATTGTAGCTACTAAATCATGTGGTGAAACCTCACTAAATTCTGCTAATATTTGATCAACAAATTGTGTTCCAAATAACTCTCTACCAGTTGTTTTAGGTATAGGAGCTACAATATAAGGAACACACATACATCTTTCTAGCAATCTCTCATTTACTGTCCCTTTCGCAGCCAAATCACCATTAGCGTCGTATGGCACATTAAAAAAACGCTTACAAATTTCATCTATAATCATATTTCCTGGTCCAGTATCAAAAGCTACTAATTCATCAACTGTTGCATTTCTAGGAATAACTGTCACATTTCCAATACCACCAATATTTTGAAGTAAACGTGACTTCGATTTGTTTTGATAAAGTAATAACTCAGAATACGGAACTAAAGGTGCTCCATACCCACCTGCTGCCATATCCATTACACGGAAATTTGAAACGACCTTTGTACTCGTTTCATAAGCAATGACCGCTGGTTCCCCTAATTGTAGAGTTGATTGAATAAATTGTCCCTCTAATTCAGGTTGGTGATAAATTGTTTGACCATGTGATCCGATAAAATCCAATTCTTTTAATGGAAACTGATTTTTTTCACAAATTTGTTTAACAGCATCTGCAAATGCATACCCTAGCTTAAAATTTAAACTACATAAATGCTGTGCATTTGAAGACTTCAAGGATATGGCATCTTCAATTTCTCTTAATAAACTTTGTTCAATGGAGATTGTCATAAAATCTATCAGTCTTACTTCTGTCTCAAGACCGCTACCTTTTAATTCTACTAATGCTGCATCGATCCCATCTAGCGAAGTTCCAGACATTAATCCTACTGCAAATCCCAATCATCCTCACCCCTTTTTATTTTTATAACTAATACCTTAAAACAGAAACAGTGTTTTGTAAAAGGAAACAATAACGAAATTGAAGGAAGTAAAATTGATGAAAGGCGCCATTTCAAGGTAATTTACAATAATTAAAAACTAAATTTTTTTATGCCGATGTCGATTTTTGCCCGTAAATATTTTGTAAATTCAGACTGAAGACTATTTTGTTTTTAAGATTAGTGTGTTACGATTCACCTTGTGTTACTGGGTATTTTTACCATAAAAGGGGGATACTTTTCATGTCTTGGTTTACAAAATGGGCCTTTAATAATAAAGCGGCCATAACTTTTTTATCAGTTCTCATTCTATTAGTTGGAATCTTAAGCTATAACAAACTTCCAATGGAATTTCTGCCAGCCGCAGACCAGCCTGTTGTGTCAGTCATTGTAATGGGGCAAGGTACTGATTCTAAAACAATGGAAGCACAAGTAACGACTCCAATTGAGAATGCAGTGACTGGCGTAAAAGGTAAGAAACATATTTATTCAAGTACTAGTAACGGTTTTTCAAAAATTGATTTGTATTTTGAATCCGGTACCGTCATGAAAGACGCAAAACAAGAAGTTCAAGAATCATTAAGTAACATTAATTTACCTCAAGGTGTAAGTAAACCGACAATTGTTCAACTAAATACTTCTATGATTCCGATCGCTGACGTCTCTGTAACGTTTGACGATGGATTAACTCCAAACAATATCGATTTTGCAAATAAAAAATTAATTCCATTATTTAAAGACATTAAAGGTGTAGCTAATGTTCAAACTTACGGAACAGAAAAATCATTTGTATCTGTAAAAATTGATAATGCTAAAATGGCACAGAAGAAAGTATCCTTAGAAAGTGTTATGGGTATTCTTCGCGGTCAAAATTCAACGATATCAGTTGGAGAAAAAATTATTAATGAAAAAACTAGTAATATAAATGTTGTTGGAAAAATTGACCAAATAGACAAATTAAAAAATCTTTCAGTTGGTGAGAATATAAAATTAAGTGAAATCGCCAATGTAGAAATGAAAAAGCCTGAACAGAATATTACAAGAGTTGATGGTCAGGATGGATTATTATTAATTGTTACGAAAGATAGCCATTCAAATGCGGTTAGTATTACGAAGGAAGTAAGAGAAGCAACAAAAGAATTAAATAAGAAATATAAAAACTTACATTCTTCAGTAATGATTGCAACTGCAGATATGGTCAAAACATCAGTAAATGCAATGATTAAAGAGGTATTACTAGGTGCATTGTTTGCAACGATTGTTATCATGATTTTCTTACGAAATATTCGTTCTACGCTGATTACAATTGTATCTATTCCTCTTTCACTATGTTTAACCTTATTTTTACTTTCGCAATCTGGCATCACATTAAATGTATTAACATTAGGCGGTGTAGCAGTTGCAGTTGGTCGACTAGTTGATGATAGTATCGTTGTTATTGAAAATATTTTTAGAAGAATGCAAAAGGAAAGCTTCTCAGTAGACATGATCATTGATGCTACAAAAGAAGTTGGAATCGCGATAACAGCATCTACTTTAACGACTGTTGCGGTATTTCTACCAATCGGTATCATCAGCACTGGTCTTGAAGATTTCGTACTGCCGTTCGCTCTAACAATCACTTATTCATTATTAGCTTCATTACTTGTTGCACTAACTGTCGTACCAGTATTAAGTGCGTTCTTTCTTAAAAACGCTAAATTACCTGAACATAAGCCATCAGTTCGATATAAAAAATTACTTACTTGGTCGTTAAATCATAAATGGATCGTAATCGTAGTATCATTACTATTATTTGTTGGATCTATCGGTACTTATTTTGTCATGCCAAAAGGTGCAACAGATAACTCTTCTGCAGATTTTATACAAACAACATTAACTTACCCTAGCGATACACCTGTCGAAACTGTAAAAGAACATACACTTAAATTAGAAAAATTCATCTTAGATCAAAAAGAAGTGAAGGGCGTTTTCACACAATTAGGTAGTAATGAAGATGCAGCAAAATTTGGAGATGTACGATCTTCTACCCAAGCAATTTACTATATTACTTTAAAAGATAAAAAGGATACTGATCAGATTGTAAAGAAAATTAATGATCAAAAGAATGGATATTCTGATGCCGAATTGCTTGCGGCAGCAACGACTATGTTTGGCGGTGCTAAAACACAAGTTACAATAGATATAGTTGGAAACGATCTAAACGCTCTAGAAAAAACGGCTAGTGAAATTAAAACGAAACTAGTAGACATAAATGGTGTTGAGAAAGTAACAACAAATCAAGAAGACAAAAAGACTGTCTATTCTTTAGATGTTGACCCTTCTAAAGGGAATGTTGAGCAGTTATCTGGGCAACTATTTGCTATGCTAAATCGTACACCACTAGGAACAGTTTCGATTAATGACCAATCGACAAATGTTTATCTAGAACCGATTTTAGAACCAAAATCAAAGAACGATATCAATAATATCCCAGTCATGACGAAAACTGGTATGGTTCCAGTTTCATCGATTGCTACTTTAAAAGAAGAAGAAAAACCTACTAATTTATTTCATAAAGATGGCGATACTTATTTAAGTGTAACCGCTGAAGTGAAACCTAATAAACTATCAGAAATTAATGCAAATATAAACAAAATTATTTTTGGAGATAAAAAAGAAAAAGGAATGGATATTCCAGATGATGTGAACATTTACATTGGTGGAGCACTTGCTCAACAATCAGAAGACTTTTCAGATTTATATATGATCATGCTTGTTTCGATTGGATTAGTCTTCCTAATTATGATTATCACATTTAAAACATTCCGTGCCCCTATTGCAATTATGTGTTCATTACCACTTGCTGCAATTGGAGCTGTTCTTGGTCTAGTTATTAGCCGAATTGCAGTAGAACCGACAGCCCTTTTAGGTGCACTAATGCTAATCGGTATTGTTGTTACAAATGCGATTGTATTATTAGATCGAGTAAAACAAAAAGAAAAGCATATGATTTTAAGAGAAGCAATCATAGATGCGGCAATTACTCGTATGAAACCAATTGTCATGACTGCAGTTGCAACTGTGTGTGCGATGCTTCCTCTTTTATTTAAAAAAGCAGAAACTGGCAGTCTCGTATCTCAAAGTTTAGCAGTAGTAGTTGTTGGTGGGCTAACAGTTTCTACTCTATTAACGTTAATTGTCATTCCAGTAGTATATGAATTATTACATTTTAGAAAATCAAAAAAACAGCGCAATAATAAAGAAACAAACAAGTCAGCTACTGTCTAATGTCACAAAAAACCAGCTCTTTTAAAAGAGCTGGTTTTGTTTTTTTCCATAAGTGGACTAATAAAAAAAGTAAAAGAAACATGTATATATGTTTCTTTTACTCTATGGAAAATATCTACTTTTCATATTTGTGTAATTTTATACTAAAACAAATTTGTTTGGAAGTCGGATAGAAGTTAGTATTTCAATCTCTGTTACCCGATCTTTTGCATATGAAGAGTTATTTAATACCTCATGATCAAGATACCCTGGATGACACATAACTTCGACAGTCTGCCCATCTTGGACTTGTGTTACTATTTTCTCGAAATAGTCATAAGTCGCACCTTCACCATAGAATTCATGAAGAAATACATCACTATATGGTGGAACACCTTCAAGTGCATGATCTGAAACTCGTCGTACACTTAGGTTATACTTTTTTGATAGCTTTTGAACTACAGGTAAAAACCTAGGTACAGTATGAACATGGTGATGACTATCGATATGGGTTAATGTCAGTCCTGTTTCTAAAAATTTTTCAACCTGTGCGGTCCATTCTCTTTCAAGTTCTTCAAGTGATATATTTGATTCAAGAATATCTCGATTTTTTTTAAAGAATCCGTCCTGATCTACAAGAGTTGGCACATCAGTTAACAGTGGTTTTCCACATGTAAGAACTAAATGAATTCCAACTTTCAAATTAGGATTCTCTTTCGCTAAATCCACAGCATGACTTACACCAGGCATATTCATCATCATTGTCGTAGAGTTTACGATTCCATTTCTATGAGCCTCGATAATCCCATAATTAATACCCTTTGAATAACCAAAGTCGTCAGCATTTACAATTAATTTAATCATCGAGTTTTCACCTCATTAAAAAATTGAGGTAAATGTGCCTTGTGTGCTTCTAACATTTCATCAACAATTTGTTTTGCAACTTTATCTGAAGCTACTAGTGGATTGATTGTTAACGCAAGGACAGCCTTGTTGTAATTCCCTTCGACAGCTGCTTCACAAGCAACTCGTTCGAACGATTTAATTTGTTGAACAAGTCCTCGAACAGCTACAGGTAAATCTCCCATAACAATTGGTTTTGGTCCATCCTTCGTTATGACACAGCTAACTTCTACTGCTGAATCATTTGGAATGCTAGCAATCGAACCATTATTTTTGGTATTGACTGGCTGAATATCGCCTTTATCATTATAAATCGAAGAAATCAATCGAACTGCAGCATCACTATAATAAGCTCCTCCACGTTTTTCAAGCTGTGGTGGCTTAATTGAAAGATTCGGATCCTTGTAAAGTTCAAATAAATCATCTTCTAATTTCTTAACGACTTCAGCTCGTGTGCCATCAGTTTCAGCACTCTTAAGGTCTTTTGCAACCATTTCCCTCGTTTTATAATAATAATTATGGTATGGACATGGAAGAACGCCTAAAGCACTAATAAATTCTGGCTCCCAACCATACCCTTGAATATTCTTAACAAAACTTGAATTTTCAGGATGAGTTAAGTAATCAATTACTTTGTCTTTTACACTCTCTCCATCTACATATACATCTAATCCATATACCATATGATTTAACCCGGCAAAATCAATACGAACACGTGAATGTTCTACATCTAAAAGCTTTGCAATTCCCATTTCCATACCAATAGGAACATTGCATAATCCAACTACTTTATGGTGATCTGTATAACGCAGCACAGCTTCTGTCACCATCCCGGCAGGATTTGTAAAGTTAACGAGCCATGCATCTGGACAAAGCTCTTTCATATCCTTAACGATATCTAAAATAACTGGAATCGTCCGAAGACCTTTAAATAAACCTCCTGGACCATTTGTTTCTTGACCAAGAACCCCATATTTTAATGGAATTCTTTCGTCTTTCGCTCTTGCTTCCAGTAAACCAACACGGAATTGAGTTGTTACAAAGTCTGCATCTTTTAATGCGGCTCTTCGATCAAGTGTTAAATGAACCTCAACGGGTAGCCCTGCTTTTTGAAACATACGTTTAGCTAAATCACCAACAATTTCTAGCTTTTCTCTTCCTTCCTCTACATCAACAAGCCAAAGCTCGCGCAAAGGTAGTTCATCATATCGTTTGATAAACCCCTCTACAAGCTCTGGGGTATAACTTGATCCTCCACCAATCGTCGTGATTTTAATTGATTTACTCATTATGTAACCTCCTTATGATTGACTATTCATATCCTTACGAAGTTCCACTATTTCCCTAGCTAAATCTTTTAAAGTCATTGCAGTCATTAAATGGTCTTGTGCATGTATTAAAATAATCGGGATGTCAAAATCAACCCCTCCAGCTTCAGCTTGAATGAGTTGGGTCTGAAAATGATGTGCTTGAATAAACTCTTGATCGGCCTCTGACAGCTTTTCTTGAGCCAATTCGAAATGTAAATCCTTTGCATCATAAATGGCTTCCATTGCAAGGCTTCTAGCATTACCACTATGCAGTATTAATTGAAAGGAAAGGTTGTACAACTCTTCTTTTGTCAACTGAACTCCCGCCTTCTATTAGAATAAAAGATTAATATGTCAAATATATGCCATAAGATAAGCTCCCATACCGGTGAAAAACGCTCACTTTCTATGCTTGGGTAACATCACTACGTATCAGCCTTCACAACTTGAAAGACAAGCGTTTTCAGTAGGTCTAAAAAGTATATTTTGTTTAAACACCGAGAGCTTGCCATAGGGCAAGCTCCTGTATTTTATTTTTAGTTAGCTGCTGATTTTTCTGTTTCATAGTTTTGTTTATCCCACATTTTAAAGAATGGGTAGTAAATTGCAAATGAAACAGCTAGATTAATTAATTGCATTGCAGCACCTCTCCAGTTACCACCAGTCGCAAGGTATCCACCAATAATTGGAGGAGTAGTCCATGGAATAGCAATTCCTGAAGTTTTTGGAGCAAAGCCTGTAGTCATACCGATATAAGTTGTAACTACTAATGCCAATGGCGCTAAGATAAATGGCATTAATAACAGTGGATTCATCACAACAGGAGCACCAAAGGTAATCGGTTCATTAATGTTGAAGATACCCGGCCCTATCGATAGTCTACCTAATTGCTTAGCATGCTGGCTTCGAGCAAATAGTAACATCATGATAGCAAATGCAAATGTCGCGCCAGATCCACCCATATATATAAAGATATCAATAAACTGTTGTGTAATAACTTCTGGCATCTCTTTACCAGCTTGAAGCGCTAAACGGTTTGCATCAGTTGCTGCTAACCAAATTGGCCCCATTACTCCACCAACGATACTAGCACCGTGTAAGCCCGTTGACCATAATAGTTGAATTAACAGAACAGCAATTAATCCACCAACTAAAGTCCCACCAAGAGCACCTAACGGCTCTTGTAAAAGCTTTCCAACGACATTGTGTAAAGTTTCAAATGAAGTTTTTTCAATTAATAATCGAATAACCCATACAACAAGGATGACTAAAAATGCTGGGAATAACGCAACAAATGATTTACTTACACTTGGAGGTACACCATCTGGCATTTTAATAACAATATTTTTCTGGATAACCCAGCGATAAATTTCAGTAGAAAATAATGCGATAATAATGGCAACGAACAATCCTTTACTTCCTAAAAAGGCCATTGGTAATACGCCACCAACTTGAATAGCAGCATCTGCTCCTTCTGGCGTAAACAATGTAAAATATGGAGTAGAAAGAATGAAAGCAGCAACAGAAACAGCACCTGCATTTAACGGATCCACCTTATAATGTTCAGCGAGTCGGTAAGCAATCCCAAATCCTGCAATTAGTGCCATAATATCAAACGTTGCATTTACTGGATAAAGTAGCTTCGTTAACCAATCAGCACCAAAGGTATCTGCCATAAATTGTGGATAGCTATCTATTGGAATAAAGCCCAAAATCAAGAAAATAGATCCTACAATAATGAGAGGCATCGTTAAAATTAGTCCATCACGTAAAGCTTGTAAGTGTTTTTGACCCGCAATTTTGCCAGCAACTGGCATTACCTTCTCTTCTAACATTTGCGTAAATTTGGCCACACTAATCACCCCTATATTGAATTATGAACCTATTAAATTCTTAGCAAATTTTAAAACCTCTGCACCGTTACACATCCCATAATGAACGGGATTAATGGCATCTACTGGAATTCCTTTTTCCTCACCCGTCTTTTTTAACTGAGGAAGTAGATATCGAACCTGTGGCCCTACAAGTAGGACATCCGCATCATCAAGGTGATTTTTCACTTCATTTGCACTAACCGCCCAAATCTTAGCATCAATTCCTTCCAACTTTGCAGCTGCCTCCATTTTGGTAACCAACAAACTCGTAGACATTCCAGCTGCACAACATAATAATATGTTCATTCAATCCCCCCTTTTTTTGTATATTAGAAAACGCTTTCAAAAAGTAGCCAAATTATGATTCTCTTTCTATTCCTAGCAGAATAACTAGGCTTTAAATGACCCCTCTCTGTTTAGAAATTAATCTCAATAAATATATATTCACTTTTCTAAATATTAGGACAAATTCAAAATAAAATTTTTACAGAATAAATGACATTTAGTACTACAATTAGCAATATTGATAAATGTCTCAGTAATGAAAGCAATTTAATAATAAATTAAGTAAATTTGGCCGTGGGCTTCACTCTAAATATAAAATATACTAGGATTAACATTTCAAAAAATATTTTAGGAATAAATTACATAGGAGAGAAAAACATGAAAAATAAATTACTGATTGGGGCACTTGTATTAGCTGTACTAAGTTGTAGTGGTGGAGTTTATGCTGGAACCTTGATAAAAAAGGATAAAACACCAAGAGGAAATTACTACTCTGTAGAGAAAGAAACGATCGAAAATAACAAGTACGAAGTAAAGCTAGATGGAAAAAGCCTGGAGAATACAATATCAGAGAATGGCAAAATATATGTAAACATTAAATCTCTCCCTTCAGCGAAATATAAACTAAGCTACAATACAAATAAATGGTCATATAACTTAGACACAAATCAAACTGAAATAAATAAATTAAAATTACAACTTAATCAAGCAATCGCTGATGTAAAACAAGCACAAGCGCAAACAGACGTAGTACAAAAACAAGTCGAAGAATTAAGTGTAGGAAATGTTACATCTACACTATCAGCTAAAGTAAATGGAAACTCTGTTGTTGTAAATTATCGAATTCAAAATCATAAAGAAACAAATGAAAGAATTGTTATTGGAGCTAATCCATGTAGTCCGAAGGGTCCTTTTATATATATTTATGATAATAAAAATAAATTAATTAAAAGTAACTATCCATACATAACTAATAAAAAACCAATCGTATGTACACAGGTAGTGGTGGAACAAAACTTAGCTCCTGGTGAATTTATTAGTCGAAATCTTGAACTTAAAAATCTCCCTAAAGGGCAATATACTGCTAAAGCATCACTTCCTCGTTATCCAAAGACGATTAGTTTTAAAGTCAATTAATTAGATGTGCTAATCTGTTGGTGTTTTAATTAAGGCTATTTAACCTTACTTAAAGAAATAGAAAGAAGCCCTACAGGACTTCTTTCTACAAATATTTTCATTTTGTTTAAACATGCATCTGTTGATCTCTTTTCATTTTACGCGAAATTTCTTCGAATGCTCCTGATCCAAATACAACGCCAATTAAAATTAAGACAAATCCAACGATCTGGGTTAACACGATTTTCTCTCCCAAAAAAAGCGCAGCTCCGATTAATGAAAAGAATGGATTTAAATTTATAAAGACAGAGGCTTCTGTCGTTCCAACTTCACCAAGTGCATAGTTATAAAGCATATGACCAATCGCCGTTGCTATAATTGCAGATGAAAAGAACACTGCCCATATTCCAATTGAATGATGGACCATACTTGCCATTCCATTTGGTTCAACAATTTGACTAATTCCAAACAAAATAATTGATCCCATCACAAGCATATAACCTGTCATTAAGCGTGGATCTAATGTACTAGAAACCTTTTTAATTAAAACAAAGCTTGCAGCTTGAGCCAAAATTGCTAGGAATACGTAAAAATCACCATGTGATATACCATGGAAGCCTCCACCACTTTGCAATACAATAAATGCAACACCAGAAAATCCAAAAAGCACACCTAATATCCTTACGAAAGTCAATACACTCCCCAAAAAGAAAACAGACAATAAAGCTGTTAAAAGTGGACCCATTCCTAGAATAAGTCCTCCGTTAGAGGCTGAAGTTTGAGAAAGTCCAATCGATAAAAAATAATGATGAGCGACTACATTAAGCAACATAGCAAAAAAGACATATTTAAACTCTTTTTTTGTAAGTTTACGAACTTTTTTAACAAAAAATAGAATAATAAACACACTTATTCCAGCTGTAAAAACACGAAATGCTGTCATCGTAACAGGCATAAAATTTGCCACTAAAATCTTTGTGGCAATAACATTTAATCCCCATACTACCATAATACAAAATAGGATGAGATAAATATGTTGCTTTTTCAACTTCTCCACTTCTTTCTATATGATGAATGATTAAAGAAAAAAAGAGATCACCTTAAATGAGGTTCTCTCGCTTATTGATTCTTAAAGACGGACAGAAAAAAATTCTTATCTGTCAGGAAATTTATTATACGTATCAATATAACACATTCCAAGCTCTTATGAATACGAATTCATCATAAATATTTTGATTTTTTCTAGGAATAAATTACTTATTGCTCAAAAATAAAAAATAAGTGTTTCAATTCGAAACACTTATTTAGAAATCACTTAAAATTATTATTACTACATAAAAAATCCTTGAATCAATCCTAGTAGGGTAAAAACTAGATGATCTCCAATTGCCACCGATAATGATTTTTTAGACATCAATCCAAATAGCGAATTTTTAACATTTACTAATGTAATCATTAAACCTACTAGAAATCCGATACCTAATCCAACTAATTCTTAACATTCAATCAATTTACTTCTTATGATTAATTGGTACATTTTAATTGTTGATGTTCAATCACATAAACATAATCTGCTACACGATCGATGAACATGCGATCATGTGATACTAAAATAACAGTCCCTTCATATGCCTTTAAAAAACGCTCTAATTCTTCGATGCAAAATACATCTAGAAAATTAGTTGGCTCATCTAAAATGAGTACATTATATCTTCCGAGAAATAGTTGGCATAAGACTAGTCTGATTGCTTCTCCACCACTTAAATCGCGTACATTCTTTTTCAGATCATTTCCAGTAAAATTCATTCCATTAAGTACTGATCGAATTTTACTTATATCATAATCACTTCTATTAACTATATAGTCCATAATGGTTTCTGATTTTTCGAATTGATATCCCATTTGCTTATACAACCCTATAACTACTTTCGGTGAAATGATCATTCCATCGCCATTTTGTAAAATATATCTAAGAAGTGTTGATTTTCCAGAACCATTTTTACCAGTAATTGCATTCACACTGCCCAATGAAAATTGAAAACTTGCTTCCTTCAAAAGAACATTATCTCCAGCCATCAATGTTAAACGATCTGCCATAATCGGAAACTTATTGTGTAGTTTTAGACTAGAAGACTGAGGAAAGTAAAGAGTTCTCTCCATTTTTGGCGCTTCTACTACTTCAAGCTGCTCTGCTCGTTTTTCAATCCCTTTTGCCGCTTTTTGAACTGCTTTTTGACTTGATTCCTTTGATTTTGTCATAAACATTCTATTGGCTTTCGCTTTCACCTCTTTTTGTGAGATATGTCCGTTCGATTGGGTAATTTTTTTAGCTTTTTTCATTTTTTCCTCAGCTGCCTTCATTAGGCGCGTTTTTTCTTTTACATAACTTTCATGCCTTGCTTTTTGTTGTTTACTTTCAAGCTCTTTTTGTGCCACATAATCTGAATAATTTCCTATATATTCGATAACCTCTCCATCTTGTATTTCCCAAATTTTATTGACTAGTTGATCCAAAATATTACGGTCATGACTTACTAGGATTAAAGCTCCATAATAGTAAGTCAATTCCTCAATAAAAAATTGAATACCTTCTGTATCTAAATGAGTTGTTGGCTCATCAATCAATAAACATTCATGAAACTCTGCGAATAATTGGGCTAACTTTAGACGAGTTTGTTCACCACCACTTAAATGTTCAATGTCAGTTTTAGGAACAGATAATTTACTTAATAACTCATAATCGAATTCTCTTTCAATAGCTATAGACATTTGATCGAAATAAGAAAAATCTACAACACAATTAACCTTTCCTATATCGGGTTTAATTTGACCAGCTATTAATTTTAATAAAGTACTTTTTCCTGCCCCATTTCTACCAACAATTCCAATACGATCAAATTGATGTACTGCAAGACGAGGGATATTTAACACTATTTTATCTAAAAATGATAGTTCAACATTTTCTAATTCTATATAAACCTTTTCCATTGTTTACTGCCTCCAATTCAACTGAATGTTCTTTTTATACAAAAAAATCACAGGCAATCTGCCTGCGATTTGAGAGTAAGGGATAAAGACCCATCCTAATTAAATAGGGTTAAGCTAAGTTAGTCGTCACTAAATAACCCTTTCTTTTCTTGCGAAAGAGGTAAATTAATAAAAAAAAGAAAGGCGTATTCGATCAGCCTTTCTTTATATGACATATTTTCTATGCAAAATAAAGATTATTAAAAAAGGACAGACTAATCCCGTTACTCTGTAAATTACAAAACAGAGTCTTTGAACATATTTAATTACTTGTTCAAAGTTGGGAAACGTAGTCTCATAGCATGTGTCATTTTTTAATAATCCTCCAGTTAATTTAGAATCTTTTAAAGAAGATTGTTGATACTCATTTTTATAATAATCGACAAATCTTATTTAAAACACAAAAATATTATATGGTCCATTTATAAAAATGTCAAAGTCAATTTACGGTAATAATTTTAAAAAATGACTTCACTTAACAAATTAATACTTGAAATAGGTTACTAATTAGCAACAATATGGAAGATCAGTTTTGTTAAAACTCTGTTAATTTTATTGAAGGATAATATAGACTTTTTAAAAAGACAGCTAATTAGCACCTATATTATTTATAAAGCCTAGAAGACCTTTGCCTCTAGGCTTTTCATTTAGACTATATTCAAGTTATTTGGCATTCGCATTCTTTAACTCTACATTTCACCCAAATCATTTAAATTATTATTCAACCACAAATCCATCATTGAATCTAGTTCGTTATTTAATTCCAGCTTTCTATAGTAAAGATTATTAAGCTCATCATACTCTAGTTGCTCAGCTAACATAGCTAAATCTATTTCTTTAATTTTAGTCTCAAGAACTTCAATTTTAGCTAAAGTTTTTGCCTCTGCTACTTCATTTTTAACTGTTTTTTTTTGATTTGTGGGTTTCTTGTTTTTTTCATTACTCTGTGACTCTGCTTTCTCGAGTATTTGCTGCATTAACTGTTCTTTTTCATTTCTATAATCATCGTAATTTCCGAGATAGCTTTTAAAAGTATTGTTCTCAACAGCAATCACTCGATTACCAATTTTGTTAATAAAATAGCGATCATGAGAAATAAAAAATATTGTTCCTTTAAATTCTTCAAGTGCTTCTTCAAATGTTTCGATTGATTTTATATCAAGGTGATTGGTAGGTTCATCAAGTATTAATAAATTTATATCCTGAAAAAGTAACATTGCAAGTTTTAATCTAATTCTTTCCCCACCAGACAAATTCTTTACTTTTTTGAAGACACTTTTCTTATAGAACATGAATTTGGATAGATACTCTCGAGCTTTTCCTTCTACTATAGAAATATCTTCTCGAAAGCATTCAAGTAGTGTAAATTCTTCATTTTTAAATGTTATCTTCTGTGGTAAATATGCAACCTTCACATTAGCACCCAACTCCACAACACCTGAGTCAGGCTGTTCTTCATCTAAAAGCATCCGTAAAAATGTTGTTTTTCCACTGCCATTTGATCCGATGAGCCCAACTCTTTCTCCAAATTGAACCATTAAATTTGAATCCTTAAAGATTACTTTATCTTCATAGCTTTTTGATAAACCGATTGCCTTAATTGTCTCCTTTCCAGATCGTTCGGTTGCTTTAAAATCTAATTTCATATTTTTCTTTTCAAACACTGGCTTGTCTATTCTGTCGATTTTATCTAGTTTCTTTTGGATACTGGCAGCCCTTTTAAAGAATTTGTTATTATCAGCTCTCATAGCCCAGTCCCTTAAATCAGTTACAGTCTTTTCCATGGCGTTAATCTTTTTTTGTTGTTCTCTAAAATGCTCAAATTGAATTCGCATATTCTCCTCTTTTTGACTAACAAAGGATGAATAATTACCTTTATAGGAAATGGCTTCCATGTCCTCGACTTCTACAATTTTATTTACAACATTATCAAGAAAGTATCGATCATGCGAAACGATTAGAACGATCCCTTTATAGTTCTTTAAGTAACCCTCAAGCCATTCGATTGAATCCATGTCCAAATGATTGGTCGGCTCATCGAGTAATAAAATATCAGGAACATTAATTAGGAGTTTCCCAAGCACCACAGTCGTTTTTTCTCCACCACTTAATAAATCAAAATCTTTATTTAAAAAGCTTTCGCCGAATTTAAGACCAGTGCATACTTTACTTAATTTTTCTTCTCGATCGTATCCGCCCTTAACCTCAAATAATTGAACTAAATCACTATATTTTTTTAAAGCTTTTTCCAAAGCATTATCTACCAAATTCCTCATCTTTTCTTCCAATTCACGCATTTGAACCTCAATTGAATCAATTTCCTCAAATGCTAAGTTCAATACATCAATTACTTTAAGCCCTTGAGGGTAAACCGGCATTTGTTCAAGGTAAGCACATGTTGCGCCCCTGGACATGTTTATTAACCCTTCATCGTAACCATAGCTTGAGGTTTGAGGATATCCAGGATAATAATGCATCGGTTCAATACCTGCAATTAATTTCAAAATTGTACTTTTACCACTGCCATTTACCCCAACGATTCCGACCTTATCCCCTTCATAGGCTTCAAAGCTTATATTTTTAAGAACAAGTGTCGCGTCCATAAATTTTTTAATTCCATTTAATTTTAATTCAAACATACAAATTCCTTCTTTCATCCATAATCTTAGTCATGCATTTTATGGATAAGGTAAAGAAGAACTTCATTACTATTTAATTTACAAAGCAAAAAAGACCATAAGAAGATTTTCTTCTTACAGTCTTAAAATTCATATTGAATATAATTTTCCACAGTATTTCCAGCAATTCACATGCCTAAAAAAGCACATACTTATGCCATATACTATAGATCAGGCTTGCTTATATGATCGTACCTGATTAGACATTTCTAATAGAAATATCCGATAAAATTATAATCTCGATTTTAGTAAGTAAGTTACCTTCTAAATTGCCTTAATTCCATAAAGAGCATAACAAATAAACCTATATAATCAGGCTAATTCTCACTCAATACAAAATTCATATTAATTTTTAAATAAATTAATATTAGCAATTTGTTGGTTCCATAAACTTACTTCCCTCCTCGAAATTTTGTTTATTATCTCACTTTTCTATTTATTTGTAAATAGGGACTAAACCGTCATTTTCCAATTTGAGATTGCTAGCCAATATTCACATTCTTTATAATCCGGTATTATTTTACCGACTAATCTCCAAAAAGATCTGTCGTGATTCATATGAATCATATGGCACATTTCATGAACGATTACATAATCAATCACCTTTTGAGGTGCCATTGCTAGTCTCCAATTAAATGTTAATTGACGATTTGAATCACATGTTCCCCAATTTTTTTTACTATCAGTGATACGTATAGCAGTAGGTTTTACATTAAAATTAATTTGATATTTCTTAGTTCCACTTTCTACTAATGATTTACACTGCTGATAATAAAATCGTTTCAGCGCTTGTTTTATTTTTTCATCATCAAGATCCTTCACAAATATTCGTAACGTATCGTCTTCAAACTTTACGTTGTCTTGACCTTCCGTTTCATTTTGAAAAATTTGAATTGGATAACTATTTCCTAAGTAAAGAAACTTTTCACCGTACTCGTATTCTTTCTTTTGAGGTCCCTCGAATCGGTCCTTCATCTCTTTTGATTTTTCTAAAATCCATGCCCACTTTTCTTCTAATAATAAAAGTACACTTTCTTCTGTTGTCCCTTTTGGTGCACGGACTTCAACATTTCCATAAATATCTAAATAAATCCCAATGGATTTACGCTTTTTAAAATTAATCTCAAAATTAATTGTTTCACCTAAGTAAGTATGTATCATGACATCACCTTTAATTACCGTTAATCCCCTAATCTACACTCATTTATAACCAGTAAGTTACAAAACTATTCTACTATTACAGTATCAGCATGTTTAAATTCAAAATAAAGATTTGCTCTTGTTCTATGAATAATACCAACTGGGATTAATAAAGTATCATTAGGCTTAAAACCGCGGTCCCCTTTTCCTTCAAATCTATAATAATTCACCTTATCAAGCCAAAAGTATCTCATCCCGAGTTTATGACAATGCATCCTTTAAAACAATTTTATTTTTTGAAATCCTATGAGTTTTAAAGTATGTGAATAAATAACATCCTAAAATTACGATAACACTCCCAATTCCCTGAATCCAGGACAGTTTTTCATCTAATATGAAAAACGCTAAAATGGCTGTGAAAATAGGATTAAAGTTTAAAAAAATCCCCGCTGTGATTGCACCTATTTTTTGAACACCAATATTCCAAAAAATCATGCATAGAACTGTCGAAATCACACCTGTATATAGAATGGAAACAATAAATGCAGTATCAACATTTGAAACCGTAAAATCCGTCAGATTAAAGGGAATCAGAAATATTAGTCCAAAGACCCCTGAGTAAAAAGTTGCCATAATCGGTGATACGGTCTTAGTTGCCCACCTACTGCAAACCGAGTATAATCCCCAAATACACACTGCAATGAGCATAAACACATCACCAACATTAAACTCCAAAGAAAATAATAGATTCATATCTCCTTTTGTCAAAACGAGTACTACTCCTAAAAACGATAAAAGCATAGAAAATAATTGCAATATATTTAATCTCTCTTTTAAAAATACGGATGAAAAAATGGCGATGGAAATTGCATTTAAGGTTGAGATCAAGCCAACATTAGTCGCAGATGTTCTTTCTAATGACCAAAATTGAAAAAGATTAAACAATGCAACGCCTGTAATCCCCATAATAATTAACGGAAGGATAGCTTTACGTGGAGGAAAAAACTTCTTCTCTTTCCACATTACCAATGGTAAAAGAAACAAAATTGCAATTGCCCATCTCAAAGTTGTTAAGGTCATCGGAGAAGCATGACCAACGAGTGTTTTTCCAACAACAAAATTTCCTCCCCATATTAAACTAGTTAATAATAACAAAAGCATATAAAATATCGGCACATCCTTATCCTCCAATCAAATTCTTTATTTATGATTCTTATAAATAGAAACTTACAATCCTTAAATAATTTTATCATCACACTCAAAATATTTTGTATATTGATAAAAAATCAAAATAAAATAAAGTTTATATATGATATTATTGAATATAATTAGTTTTTCTTGTTGAAAACGTGTCGGTGACGGAATAATTGAAATGGAGTTGATGAAGGTGGAAACTTTCCAAAGTAAAGTGTTAGATGAAGTGGATTTAAAAATATTGGACAAACTTCAAATTGAAGCACAAACTAGTAATACTGAACTAGCAAAATATGTTAATTTGTCTCCACCTGCTACACATGCAAGAGTAAAAAGACTAGAAAATGAAGGGTATATAAAGCGACAAGTCTCTATATTAAATCAAGAAAAGCTTGGTTTTGACTTACTTTGTTTTATATTTATTAATACAAATATCCATCAAGCAGATGAATTAGCAGTACTAGAGAAAACTTTAGAAGCGATGCCCGAGGTATTGGAGTGTCACTTATTAACTGGAGAGTATGACTACTTATTGAAAGTTGCAAATAAAGATCGTAAAGGATTAGAGAGTTTTATTCGAAAACTAAACAAACTTGGCATCACTAGAATTCAAACTAGTTTAGCTTTAAGAGAAATAAAATGTTCAACCACACTACCTTTGAATATATGTGATAAATAATTGTTTCCTTTCAAAAGTCAAAAGAGCTTGGATATTTTTATCCAAGCTCTTCTATATATATTTATATATATTGGTAATTTCAAATAAGGATTAATTACATCGAAGTAATCACAATCATAAGAAATATAAGACCACCCATGGTGAAATAGATAGATTCATATTCTTCTTAAAATTTATTACTCCAAAAATAAAGCCATACAATATATCTTCTAAACTACTACGTTTCTCACGTTAGTATAATCATAATTCTTTGAAGTCACATCAACGACTAGTGCTTTAATAGAACGAACGCATGCGTTAGTTGAACAAGATATATGTATTCTTTATTGAATAAATTCTAATCTGTTAAATGGAAAATAAATTATTTGAGCTTTTCCTACTATTTCTGAATCTTTTATGTAATCTAATCCATTTCTACTATCTTTACTGTTAAGACGATTATCTCCCATTACAAAATAGGAATTATCTGGAACTGTAACTTGATCATAATGTAAATACTGATTATATTCGTCTTTTAATTCATTGTTAAGATAATCTTCTTTGATAGGTTTTCCATTCACATTTAATATTCCATCTTTAATCTCAATCTTGTCACCATTAAGACCAACTACACGTTTTACATAGTATTTAGGATCATTTTCTTTTTTGATTATAATTACATCTCCACGCTCTACATCTGATAAATGCAAGGCTATCTTATTAACAAATAAATGATCTTCATTATGTAAAGTCGGCTGCATCGACGCCCCCTCAACTATAAATGGAGAAAAAATAAATAGTTTGATAATAAATGCAAAAGTAAAAGAGTAAGCTAAAAGTTTTATTAATTCCCATGGAATTCTTTGTTTTGTTTTCATCTGAACTCTCCTAACATCTGTTTAGTATCCATATTTTACCATAATATGTTTATTTAGAATATTTAATAAACCAAATGCTTCTTGACTATACCAACAATTTCAATAAAAAACGGGAAGGTTCTTCATTAATGAAGAATTTTTATGTTATAAAACTATAAAGACCAGTTTCTTTATAAAAGAACTGGTCTTTATCTTAATTACATTTCTTTCGCTCCTAAGTATCTCTTTTCCCAATAACTATTATCTAATGAGGAAATAGTTACACCTTTTGATGAGGAGCTGTGTATGAACTGATTACCTCCGATATAAATACCCGCATGTGAGGCACCAGGTTTATAGGTTTCAAAAAAGACCAGATTGCCAACTTGTGGTTTGGACACCCTTGTCCCTTTTTTATATATTTCCGATACCGTTCTTGGCAAATTGACATCTGTGCTTTTTTCGAAAACGTATTTTATGAATCCGCTGCAATCAAAGCCTTTTGGTGTATTCCCACCCCATAAATATGGTACATTTAAATACTTTTTACTGTTCGTTACTAATGCTTTAGATTTATTGTTTGAACCTACATTGGTAGGTTGTGTCTTCTTTTTAACACCCAATGCTATATATGTATTCTTACCTACAACACCGTCAGGCTTTAAGCCTTTGCTTTTTTGAAACTTTAATACCGCACCTTTAGTGATTGTTCCGAAATAAGTAGTTGAATTTGCTTTAAAATATCCTTTTTTCTTTAAAACTTCCTGTAATTGTTTTACTTCTTTATGAGTCATTCCACTTTTTAACGTATGATCTCCTAATGCAGCATTACTAACTAATGGATTTGACAATAACACTCCTGTCACAACAAATGATGCTATAATCTTTTTCATTTAAGAATTTACCTCCGATGAAACCTTTTTCATGATTTTATCATCCTAAGGTTACATGGAAGTTACATGGGTATTTACTTCAATTTACAGTATTATGACAAAAAATATTATCTTTTTTAAAAATGACATGCTTTATATGATAAATTAAATCTTCTCCATCTTATTAACTTGTTTCCAAATACGTACTAATCCCTCTACAATCTGTTCAATAACTTCCATATTCTTAAAGTATCCTGTATGACAGAATGGATTCCAACTAGTCAATAACCCGCCAATATTAACTTGTCTATCTTCAGTAACAGCGTCAAGATAAGTTTGATCAACGTCTCTTAATGGAAACCCAAGAACATCATCTTTATCGTAAAAATTGATCCATTCACCCTTCAAACCAGGATAAAATTGTTGAAGCTCTCCTGAGGGTATATTAATCGGGCGGTTAAAGTTATGGTATCGTAAACTCCAAAGCGGAAGCGCAGTCCCTAAAGTATAAAATAAGGTTAATGTAAATCCATTTTCCAAAGGTGAGGATTCATTGACAATGCATGATACGCTATTTCTTTTTGCTTGCAAATCATAGAAATAATTACTTGCAATGACAGAACCTAAGCTATGTGAGATGACACATAAAGGCACATCTTTTCCAGCTTTATTTGAGATGATATTTAAATGTTTACCGATACATTCATGTACTCTTTCATAGTTTTGTTTAGAAGTCTCTACTTGTTGATATGCAATAACATCTCCTACATATTGTATAGTGAACCTTCTTAGTCCTTTAAAATCTAGATCGTTCGCCAATACTACATTTTCATACAATTTCTCCTCCCTTTCCTCAAAGACGGATGACCATTGTATAGGCTGAAATACTAGATAGGAGGAAGGGTCTGTTACGATACACTCTAATTTTTTGGCGAATTGCTTTTTAATCAAGTCTACCATTTCATTAGCGAAGTCCTGCTTTTGATTCCCCATTCCATGAATAATTGCAATTCCCAGTTTCTTGTACATTTCTTCCCCCCCAATTATGCTTAAACTCGTCCACTGTATCTTATACCAAGGTATTCATAAACCTTTTACCTGATAAGACCTTATCACTATCAATATAAGAAAAGAAACCATCTAACATTAATAGAAGCTAAATCAAGTCGAACTATATTCAAATTGAGTTCTCTTTCTACGAAGGGTTTCCTTCTTTTGTTTAGTAAAAACCACAAAAAAAAGAAAAGATTTAAGATGACTGCGTTCATCTTTTCCCTTTTCTCTTTTTCAAATTATCATTTAAGAATCACACTAAAACTAGTAATAATACTTGGCTTAGAAATAATTCTTCATTAGAAACTTATATAATTAAATAACGCTTGAACTGATGCAGAAATTTTGATTTGACCTTCTTGAATAGGAGTGGTAGATGCACTCAAAACAGCTGTTTGCATTGAGTATTGTGGTCTCAGTAATTGAACACTTTCTTCAACAATCCATTCTGGAACGCTATTGATGGTTAACCCTAATGATTTGGCGATACTTTCCGCTTTGCTTTTTGCATTTAAAGTGGCTTGTTTAAGAGCCTCTACATAGTATGGTTCCGGATCTGACACTTCGAAAGATACATTCCTGACAACATTTGCTCCATTTTCTGTTGCAACATCAATAACTTTTCCAACACTAGCAATATCTTTAACAGTAACCTTGAAAATATGGCTTACCCGATACCCACGAAATATTTCTTGTGAATCCTGATAATCAACGAGCCGATCGATTGAGTATGAATAAGTTTCAATATCTTCCTGATTGATTCCTATGTTTTTTAGTGCTTCAATGATTCGATTAGAAATAATCGCATTCTGTTGTTGCGCGTTTTGTACTTTCATATCATCGACTATAACACCCACCAATAGTGAAGCCTGGTTTGGTTTAACAGTTACTTCTCCCTTACCAGTTACTCTAATTGAGTTATTAATATTATTGTTATGGCGAGTGGGATAAACTCTTTGATAGTGAGGGTTTGAAAATGAATATCCCATATTTCTTGGAATTGAATTCACTGATGAATAAATGTTAATCACTTCCTCTTACAGTATATATACAGGTTTCTGTGCCCAATTATTGTATGCCCAGTATTTAATTTAGGTGAATATCATTAACAATAATAGCAATCTCGAAATACTTTCCATTGAAGGAAGTTTGTCTATTTCCACTTCAGGATGCTCGCTTTCCGTGGGGCGTGCGCTGAGCCTCCTCTGGGCCCACAGGATGTGGGTCATGCATGCGTTACGACAGGACGTCGTGCGTTTAGCATGCCTTCCTTTTCGCGTCTGTGGGGTCTCACCTGTCCCGCTACTCCCACAGGAGTCGAGCACCTTCCGTTACAATCGACTTCTTGAAGAACTACCTATATTTAAGAGAAAATTTAAATAAAATATAATTGAATTTTTAAAGCGTAAAAAACTACAGATTATTTTCCGTTTAAGACAATCCCTATTTAATTTCTTATTTATCCTTCCACTAGAGCTAAGTAATAACTGACTCTTCCATTAAATTCAAAAATCAATATATCTTCTCTCTCTTTAGCGCTGTATATTTTTGCTCCTATTGGTAAGTTATTTGCCATTCCATTTTTAAATGATTTATTTGAAACTCTTGAAGAAACTGCTGTAATTTCCCCCACTGATTTATTCTTTGTCAGTTTAAGTTCATCTACCCAATCTATATTGGTTTGATAAATTACTTCTTTCCATTGAAATATGTCAGCATGCCGATCAAGACGTAAAATTTCTTCTACATTCGGATTTTTAGTCGTTACAGTTTTTGTTTCCGTATCGTCACAACCAAAAAAACTCAAAGAACAGATCAGTCCTATTAGAATGACTTTATACTTTTTCAAAATTTACACCTCCTTATGTAGTAGATTTTATATAAATTTCTATTCTCCTTTAAAAACCATTTCTTAAAATGTTCATGATAGATAAGTAGTTACATACTAAAAAACCAAATCGCTTTAAGATTTGGTTTCATCATTTCGATTCTATTCCTGATATTGCTCAGCATAACTGAACTTTACAAGTTTATTCTTAAGATTCTCTATTCAGTCCCCTAAGGTGAAGTAAAGAAAATTGCTGGGTCAAAAATGCTGGAGTATACGGCATGTCATTTTGAAGCCAAGAAATAATTGTACCAATTAGGGCTGAAGAATTGTACCATATCAAGATGTCTACTTTAATACCTTGAGATAGAAGATATGGATGACTTCTACTTTCATCAATCTTTGTAACAATCATCTCCTTTAAGAACGTCAATAAACGATCTCTAAAAATTGGGATTTGCTTTGAGGCAAGGATGATTTTATAGAAATTTCCGTTTTTTGCGATATGCTCAAGTATGTTTTCGAGTATTTTCCAATTCCCCTCTCCAGAGGAGGTTTGTCCTACCGCTGGTGTATTTTTAATAACGATTGAAAATTCATCTATCATTTCGTCTGCCATCTTTTCCAACATATCAGGAATATCGCGGTAGTGTAGATAAAAGGTAACTCGATTAATGGTTGCTCGCTCTGCTAATCGATTAACTGTTATTTTTTTAAGATCCATTTCATCAAGTAACTCCACAAGCGCATTTTTAATTAATTGTCGTGTCCGCAGTATACGAGGGTCTGTGTGAGACTTTTTATTTTCCATCATATCTCCATTCCTTTCTTAAAAATTACTATGCTACATTTCCAAAAATAGCGTCTTATTTCCCACTGATAAGCAACAAAAAATTAATTTGTGTAAAGTAATTTACATTTCAACATTATTTGTAGATTGTCATCACGATTATTTGTCATTATAATCTCATTTATACAATGTTAATTATACAACATGTTGTAAATTAAATCTATCTAAGATAGACATGAAAGGATGAATGAAATTGAGTAAGAGTGCAACAATCAACCACTCTATCAAAAAAGGGCCTATCATGTTTGTGATGATCATAGGTGCTTTCCTTGCAACGTTTAATCAGACAATCATGAGTGTTGCCATTCCGGAATTAATGAATGATTTTGACATTAAAGCTTCAACAGCCCAGTGGCTTACAACGGGTTATATGTTGGTAAATGGGGTATTAATTCCTATCACAGCATACTTAATGCAAAGGTTTACCACTCGTCAATTATTCCAAAGTTCGATGATTATTTTTCTTGCAGGAACGATCGTGTCAGCAATTGCGACCAATTTCCCAGTATTACTAACTGGTCGTTTGATTCAAGCAGCCGGTGCTGGGATCATCATGCCGTTACTTATGAATGTTGTTTTATCAATCTTCCCAGCAGAGAAGAGAGGCTCGGCTATGGGGATGGTTGGGTTAGCAATTATTTTTGCCCCTGCAATTGGACCAACTCTTACCGGTTATGTTCTTGAGACATTCCCTTGGCAAGCAATGTTTTACGGTATGATTCCGTTTGCCATTATTGTTATCCTTTGTGGTTTTATTTATCTGAAAAACGTTTCAGAAACTGTACAATCCAAGGTAGACTTTATTAGTGTAATTCTATCAACAATTGGATTTGGTACTTTAATGTACGGCTTTAGCCAAGCAGGCAACGCTGGTTGGTCAAGTAAAGAGGTCGTTATTTCACTGGTTGCTGGAATCATTTCACTGGTCCTCTTTACTTGGCGACAACTAGTTTCTCAAAATCCACTACTTGATCTACGTGCTTTTAAATTTAATATGTTTACCTTGACGACCATTATAAATATTGGTGTCACTATGATGATGTATGCAGATATGATGCTTCTTCCACTATATCTTCAAAATGTACGTGGTTTCACTGCATTAGAGTCTGGATTACTTATGTTCCCTGGAGCACTTCTAATGGGCTTACTAAGTCCTTTAGTTGGTAAGCTCTTCGACCGATATGGGGCAAAATGGCTTACAATTATTGGTATTGTAATCATTATTGTCTCAACTTATGGATTCATTGATTTGACGGACTCGACTAGTTATACTTTTCTAATTTTCATGTCGACACTTCGTCGAATTGGGATGGCTATGTTCCTTATGCCTTTACAGACTGCTGGTTTAAATCAATTGCCACCAAGCCTTAATGCACACGGCACAGCTATTTCAAATACCATCAGACAAGTCGCTGGCGCTGTAGGTACTGCTCTACTAGTAACTGTCATGACAAATAGTACAAAAGATCATCTTAAAGATTTAATGTCCACTGGAGGAACTCCTGGTGAAACTCAACAGCATATGATTATGGAAGCTGCAATTCAGGGTATTAATGATGCATACTTTGTGATTCTGTTAATAGGAATAGCGAGTTTATTACTCTCCTTCTTTATTAAACGCAAACAACAAGTTTCCGAAGTTCAGTCTAATAATGTAACTTTAAAAGAGTCTGCGAGAATGTAAATAACAATAATATGTATAAAAGAGCCACCTATATTAGGAGGCTCTTTTTTATGATTGATGTGTATTTTTATAGAATACTGTTGTTCTGAATTTCGTTTAATACTCTCTTGGATCATGACTTTAAAACAAAACAAATAATGCTTTTATCTTCATTAAAATCCCAGTCCACAAAAATATCTACAACTGAGTCGCTAAAAATTTCTTCAAAGCGACCATCATGGTGTAGGTATGACTTTTCTAGTTCATCCTTTGTGACCAGCAAAGTCTGTTCAAATCCTTTTGCAATCAATGCCTTTTCAATTCTTACTAAAATTCCATTTCGTTTTACTAAAAAAATCTTTGGTGATATAAAATAGGCTTCTGTTTTTTCAGGTTTTTTTTGTACTAATATACTAATTCTATCAACTTCATCGATTAAAGGTCTTAAATCTATATTTGCAACTTGATTCGAGTCAACACCCAATATGATTTTGTTTTCAAATTCAACAGTGATCATACCTGTGTTCTGAGTATAGTTCCAATCGTGATAGAAGGATTCAATATCCTGTTCAAATTCTAACTCTAGAATTCCCTTTAATTGATTAATAACAGTATTCATAACAATAGATCGTGAAATATCAACATTATCACCATTTCCGTGCTCTAACAAAGTAGTTTCTAATGGAGACATAAATCCCCGTATGTAAAAAACAAGAAACCTGTCATTTGCAAAAGCAAAACAGGATACAGGTCCTCGTCCAAAATTTTTCCTCAATAATTTACTAGTTAAGCTACTTATATCCATTAGCTTTTGTTGGAATGGCAATGACATCAGTACTACAACCTCACTTTCGAAAAAAGGCAAAAAAATACTGCCTGACATTAGCTTGCCCAGACAGTATCATCTTTATTTCTTTAATTAGTATATCCTTTGTTAAATATGAATATTAAATAACTTCTATTTTTATTAGAATCCCACATCATAAATAAATCTTCAATTGTCCGATTGAACATTTCTTCAAATAATTCTCGATGCTGATAATACCCTTTTTTTATTTCCCTAGCATTGGTAAATAATAATTCAGACTTTTCCTGCTCAACTAGCAAATAATCTAGTGGATTCATGACGCCTTTTGATTCAATTGCACAGATATTTTGGGTATACTTAACGACCTTGAGTTCTCCCGGGATTTTATGAAACTTTGAACCCACTTGTCGAACTAATTGAAATAATTTTCTCTCAAAACTGTCTTCTATCTTAGCATCTGGATTAAAACTATTATTCACTAATAGTAAAATACCTGAATTAGAATGATAGTTCCAGTCTTGATAGAGGGTGTCAAAGGAATTTTCTAATAGGTCTGATGCCTCCCTTAAAAGTTCTTCTGACAAGTTTGTAATGACTGTGGACCTGTATTTTGTTACTAAATAATATTCATGTTTGTTTGTTAAAATTTCCTCAGAAGGTGTCATAAAGTTACCAATATAAACATATAATCTGTTTGCTCTTAAAACCGCATAACAAGTTTCTGGACCTTTTCCAAATCCTCGCTTTATGATTTTACTAAAAATACTGCTAAGAGACACCAAATCTTCTTGAGTTGCAATCATTCAAATCCCCCTAAAAAAAAATAAAAAAGGCCTAACTTCACCAAAAAGGAAGTTAGGCCACAGTTCAGACGACTATAAAAATAGTTTCCACCATTTACCATTACATTTATTTAACGTATATGTAAAATCATCATATTCACAGAATTAAATGACTAATGACAGCAAGACATTAGACAAGTAATATATTACCACCATAATACATGGATAACAATAATTTTAAATGAAAAAATTAGGAAATACTAACAATTCATTACGAACATACAGGCAATTTCACATGGATGGAGGATCCCTTTGAATCGCTTTCTATGTATATATCTCCTTTATGCTCTTTTATGATTTGTCTGCTGACTAACATGCCAAGCCCTGTTCCATTTTCTTTTGTTGAAAAAAATGGCTGGCCTATTTTCTTAAGTATCTCCAGTGGAATGCCAGGTCCTTGATCAATGAAGCTGATATTAACTTGTTTGCCATCAATGGGGCTTCCATTTATTCGCAAAACTCCCCCATCAAGCATTGCCTCGATTGCATTTTTTATATAATTAATAAAAACTTGCTTCAATTGATTACTGTCCCCTAGGATACAGGTATTCATAAAATTGAACTCTTTTTCAATTTGAACATTGTTTAAGTTAGCTTGAGGAACCATTAAAGTAACTACATGCTCTAATATATCTTGAAGATGTATTCTTTCATATTTTTGCTTTGTTGGTTTAGCAAGTACCATTAATTCCTTTAAAATGACTTCAATTCGATCAATCTCTGAAAAAATGACATCATAATAGAATTTATTACCTTCAGTTTCTCCCATTAATAATTGTAAGAATCCTTTTATGGCTGTAATTGGATTTCGTATCTCATGGGCAATTCCAGCTGCTAACTGACCAGCAATCGCATGTTTTTCAGATAAACGAGATAATTTATTAATTAAGGTATGATACTCTTTTTCACGTTCAATCGAAAGTTTATGTTTCTTTATTAACGTAATATCTTTAAGAACTAAATATGAACCGATCATATCCTTTTCAAAATAAATTGGCATAGAAGTAATATTAACATCTATGATTCTTCCTTCTGTTCCTTGTATCTGAGCATCGAAATTATCGAGTTTCTCTTGAGCTCTACATTTAAAAAAGGTAAGCGTTTGATTTAAAAACTCTTTGATAAAAAGTTTATGTAATGACGAATGTTGTAAGGTTTCTCTTGAAGAGCCCAATAGTTGTTCACAGGTTTCACTGGCGTATTCAATATTTCCCTTTAAATCAATTAATAAATATGCATCATGACTTGTTGATAAGACGAAGAAATCCTTATCCATTTTTGTATCTCTAAATTCTTTTAAAAGAACACTTTTTCGGTCGATTCCATGCGTAGTGATAAGGAAGCCCCCCTCTTTTTAATTAAATGACATAAAAAAAGCCACAATAAGAGCAGATTAATCCTACTACTTACTGTGGCTTTAAAATCTAGCATACTATTCTAGAATTCGTTACCGAAAAATATGAAATTATAGAATACATTTTGATTTAGAATAGAGCATCAAACCCTATATCCAATTTAAATATATTATATTTTTTGAATTTTAGCAATAGTATATCGGTAGTTTCTTTCAAAACCAAGATTTTCATCTTCAATACAATCATTGTATTACTACTTTACAAGTAAAAATAAAGCAACTCATAGATCATAAAAAAGGGCAATAAATCTTAGATAGATTCATTGCCTTTTTTATTTTACTGTTGCCCAATTTCATCTTGATTCTTTAACTCAAATTGATCCAGCATTGCACGCACTTCATCTGTTGATTCAGTGTTCATTAATTGATTTCTTAGTTCACTTGCGCCTCTAAATCCACGAACATATATCTTAAAAAAGCGATGGAGAGCCTTGAACGAACGCTGGACCAAATTTGAATATTGATCATGTAGATCGAGATGCAATCTTAAAAGATTAAGCAATTCCTTACTACTATGATCTCTCGGCTCCTTTTCAAAGGCAAATGGATTATGGAAAATACCACGCCCTATCATTACCCCATCAATACCATATTGTTGAGCGAGCTTTAAGCCTGTTTGACGGTCAGGAATATCCCCATTGATCGTTAAGAGTGTATCTGGTGCCACTTCGTCTCGAAGTTTCTTTATCTCAGGGATTAATTCCCAATGAGCATCCACTTTGCTCATTTCATCTCTTGTACGGAGATGGATGGAAAGATTGGCAATGTCTTGTTTTAATATGTGAGTTAGCCAGTCGCGCCATTCGTCTACCTCACTGAAACCAAGCCTTGTTTTTACACTTACGGGTAATCCTCCTGCTTTTGCTGCTTGTATTAACTCAGCTGCAACTTCTGGACGACGGATCAGGCCGCTTCCCTTCCCATGCTGTGCCACATTCGGTACAGGACAGCCCATATTGATATCCAAACCACGAAACCCTAGTTCTGCCATACCAATACTCATTTGTCGAAAGAATTCAGGCTTGTCTCCCCATATATGGGCTACCATTGGCTGTTCATCCTCTGTGAAAGCCAAACGCCCACGTACACTTTGTTTCCCTTCTGGGTGGCAATAACTCTCACTGTTTGTAAACTCTGTAAAAAATACATCAGGTCTGGCTGCTTCACTTACTACATGACGAAAAACAACATCCGTCACATCTTCCATTGGCGCCAGTACAAAAAAAGGTTTTGGTAATTCACGCCAAAAATTATTTATCATAATTACATTCAAATCCTCTCATTATGTGATACCAGGTCTTAGATAGTTGTATCTTATTTCATATTGGTGGTTATCGTTACAGATCCACTATTAAAAAGGCAGCTCCTATAAGGACTTGCTGCCTTATTTTAAAACGAGTTGAGCCACACACTCTACATGAGCCGTATGCGGAAACATATCAACAGGTTGTAAATATTTCACTTCATAGGCTGAACTTAACACCTTTAAATCTCTAGCTAGTGTTGAAGGATTACATGAAACGTAAACTAGTTTCTTTGGTTGTATTTTTAAAACTGTTTTTAAAAATTCTTCATCACAGCCAGTTCTTGGTGGGTCAGTTATGATTACATCAGGCTTCCAACCTTCTCTTAGCCATTTCGGTAACACCTGTTCTGCATGTCCAGCTTCGTAATGAGTATTTGTAAATCCGTGACTTAAGGCATTTTGTTTCGCATCAATGATGGCTTCTTTTGTAATGTCCATTCCACGAACTTCTTTTGCTTCTTTTGCAAGCCAAAGTCCAATTGTTCCAACGCCACAATAAGCATCTACCACTTTTTCTGATCCAGTTAATGCCGCTGCTTTTTTAACTTCATCGTATAGTTTTACAGTTTGTTCAGGATTCAGTTGGAAAAATGCTCTTGCAGATAGTTCAAATGATAAATCGCCAAGTTTTTCTTCGATGACTTCTTCTCCTGCTAAATAAACAGTTTCGCGTCCAAAAATAACAGAAGTCATTTGATTGTTAATGTTTTGCATTAAACTTGTTACTTCAGGCATTCTCTTCTTAATTTCACTAATTAATTCAGCTTTTTGAGGAAACTCTTTTGCACCAGTTACTAAAACTAATTGAATTTGACCTGTACGTAAGCCAACTCTAGCTACAATTGTACGTATTACACCTTTATTTTTTCGTTCATTATAAACTGGAATATTTAAACGTGTTAAGATTTTCTTCACTTTACCAGTTACTTTATTTAAATCTTCATGTTGAATCGGGCAATGACCGATGTCTACAACATTATGCGAGTTTTGTGAATACAAACCAGCAATGATTTTGTTTTTTTCCAATCCAGTTTGTAGTTGACTTTTGTTACGATAATTCCAAGGATTCTCCATTCCAATGGTCTCTCTAATTGGAGTTTTTTCTAATAAATCCTTCGCGTACTTTTCCATCGCTTGAACGACGATGTCTTTTTTATATCCAAGCTGCCCTTCATAAGAAGCATGTTGAATTTGACATCCACCGCACTTATCATAAATTTTACAAGTAGGCTCTACTCGCTCAGATGATGCTTTTCGGATTCTTTGAATCTTACCTTCTGCAAATCCATTTCGTACATTTGTCACTTCTGCAACTACTTCTTCACCTGGTAAAGCACCTTTGATGAATACAACTTGTCGCTTAAAATATCCAACACCTTCCCCATTAATACCAATCCTTTTGATTGTAATTGGGAAGCTCTGTCCAACCTCTAATTTATTTGTTAATTGATTACTCATTGTTTTACAACTCCATTATTCTATGCTCTTCCAAAGATACAGTGCTGCATAGCTTCCATATGGTGAAGCTTGCTCTTTTACATATTCCATTATCTCTTTAGAAGGTTTTCCATCTAAATTTAACAGTTTTTGAAGTGCTATTTGAATCCCTACATCTCCAACTGGAAAAATGTCTTTTTTACCTAAACCAAATAAGAGGAAGTTTTCGACTGTCCATGGTCCAACTCCTTTTAGTTTAAGTAGCTCTTTTCCAATTTCTTCAGAAGGTAAGTCTCTATATTCTTCATGCCTCAAAGTGCCTTCACTCCAGGCTTTTGCGATTCCGATCATATATTCAGCTTTTCGAACGCTTAGCTGTAAATCTCTTAATTCTTCGATTGTTAAAGATGCAATTTTTTCGGGAGAGGGAAAAAACCAGGCATTTTCGATGCGCTCTCCATACATTCGTACAAATCTCTTTGTTACCTGTATCGCAAAGCTTCGTTGAATTTGTTGATGAATAATACACGAAATCAAACATGCAAAAGGATCATTAGAAACGGTAATTGGTGTGTGTGCGAATTGGTCTACAAGAGGTGAAATGGTTGTCTGTCTTAAATGATGATGTAAATGGTCAAATTGAGTTTCCAATTGCAAAATAGTATAAACTTCTTCTATAACTTTTTCTTTATTAGGGTGCCCACTATTTATCTCAAACAATACTGGATCATCACTTATCCTTTTTACCTTTACAACTGCATATTCACCGTCAATATACAATGGAATACTTAAACGCTTCTCTGCCGAATGGACTGAGAAAGTTGGCTCGTGTTCTAATCTTTTTAGAACTTCATCCCATTGATAAGGTGTTTTTAATGCTACCTCTTCCTTCCACATTTTCCGTTTCCTCCTTTCATACTCTGTTGAGTATTATAGCACATGGTGAACAATCGAAGAAATTTCAGTATGAATAAAAAACTAGAGAATAATCTCTAGTTTCAGTCTGATAACCTTTTGTTTCGGTAGTTGTTTTTAAATGTTTTTTATTATGGGTTTTTCTTCGAATCAAACTCGCTTCAAACGACAAAAAAGCTTGGGGACTAACCAAGCTTCGTGTCTATTGTATTATAGGTATTAGGAAATTTTCAACATATTCGTTCGATTGGTTTGGTTGCAATACTATCCAATACTAGGGTGTGTATTAATTGCATCACTTAAAATGATAATGATATCAATTCCATCGCTAATCGTTTTTATCGTTTTGTTACTAGTGTCAAATTTAAAAGCTTATTTTGGAACGTAAAAATAAGGATTAAAGCCGCTTCGTTCCATCATTAAATCATCTAAACTTCTAAATGTGTAGCCCCTTTTAAGTAAGGCTGTGATGACCGCATCCATTGCTTCTGCATTATCCTTTGATACAGTATGCATTAAGATGACTGCTCCTGGATGAATGAGCTTCATAACATTATCATAAGCATATTTCCATCCACGCTGTTGATCGATTTTCCAATCTACATAAGCAAGCGACCAAAATATATTATCATATCCTGCTTTGTTAACGACTGCTAGTGTGCGTTCACTAAAAATACCTCGTGCAGGGCGGAAATATTTCATATCATCTCGTCCAGTTAATTCTTGATATGCCATTTTCACCTGTTCTAATTCTTGTAGGATCTTATCATCACTTATCGTTGTCATATCAGGGTGACTCCATGAATGATTACCAACAATATGGCCTTCGTTCACCATCCGTTTGACTAATTCCGGATTTGTTTTAATATAATGACCCGTAATAAAAAATGTTGCTGGTACATCATGCTTTTTTAGCACATCTAAAAATTTTGGTGTAAAACCATTTTCATAGCCATTATCAAAGGTTAAATATATATCCTTTTTAGATGTATTTCCTAAATAAACCGATCCGGTGTTTTCGAGCATTTTATTAAATGCCGCTCCAGCATCTGGAGGTACCTCATTTTTTGTACGAGCAATACCCCAATGCTGTGGTGCATTACTGTATGCAAACGTCGATAATGGTGTTAACAAGAAAAAAGCGATACATAATGCAACATAGCTTGCCAACTTTCTCAATTTCATTCACCTCACTTTTTTTGTAGTATTTGTAAATACGTTGGAAATATGAAAGAAATAAACTAGTTTTTATCTCCGAAAACCAAATTAGCTACTTTTTTGCCCTTTATTAGTGCTCCACCAATATAAAAAAGCAATGTTATCCAATCGAATAACACTGCTTTTAATCTTTACATATTAAAATACTTTTTCTGCCATTGTAGCTAACTTTTGAAGTGAATCTTGATCTACTTCTTGATGCAATGAATTTCCATGAGAATCCATTGTTACAACCGCTTTGAAATCTTCAACTTGAAGATGCCACATTGCTTCTGGAATTCCAAATTCTAGGAAGTCGACACCTTTTACTTCTTTAATACATTGTGCGTAATATTGAGCTGCCCCACCAATCGCATTTAGATAAACACCACCGTGTTCTCCTAAAGCTTTTAATGTTTTTGCACCCATACCGCCTTTACCGATTACTGCACGAATGCCAAATTTTTTCATGATATCACCTTGATACGGCTCCTCACGAATGCTTGTAGTTGGTCCAGCTGCTTTAATTTGATAATTTCCGTCTGAGTCCTTTACAACTACAGGTCCACAGTGATAGATAATTTGACCATTTAAATCTACTGGAGAATCATGGTCATTTAAATGATGATGAATTGCGTCACGGCCAGTGTACATCATACCACTAATTGAAACAACATCACCAACTCGAAGCTCGCGAATTTGTTCTTCTGTAATAGGAGCAACTAATTTCACTTCACGAGGTTGTTCACCAGATTCATTTGTTTCACTTGTGAAGCTGATTTCTTCTCCATCACGATAAATCCATTCAGAAATTTCACCAGACTCCGCATGTATTTTCATACCTAAACGACGGAAAGCCCAGCAATTATACGCTACAGATACAAAAAAGCTTGCTGGTAGACGGTTGATTACACCAATTTTACATCCTAGTAAAGTAGTTTCTCCTCCAAAGCCCATCGTCCCAACACCAAGCTTATTTGCATTTTCTAGAATATAATCTTCCATTGCTTTAAGCTCTTCAATTGGATTCACATCATCAGTTAAACGGAATAATTGATCCTTCGCAAGCTCGTACCCACTCGTACGGTCTCCACCGATTCCTACTCCAATAAAGCCTGCGCTACAGCCTTGTCCTTGTGCTTGATAAACACTGTGAAGTATGCACTTTCGAATACCATCTAAATCACGACCTGCTTTACCAAGTCCTTCTAATTCACAAGGTAGACTATATTGAATGTTTTTATTTTCACATCCGCCACCTTTTAAGATTAAACGAATATCAATATAATCATTTTCATGTTGTTCAAATTTAATAACCGGTGTGCCTGGTCCTAAGTTATTTCCACTGTTTTTACCAAACAACGAATCAACTGAATTTGGACGAAGCTTTCCGTCTTTTGTTGCTTGTTCCATTGCTGCAAAGATTGCTTTTTTTATTTCAAGCTGGTTTACACCAACTGGAGTTTTCACTTTAAATGTAGGCATTCCCG
Organism: Gottfriedia sp. ABJ_BB2_2; assembly: GCF_055484705.1. Taxonomy (NCBI): domain Bacteria; kingdom Bacillati; phylum Bacillota; class Bacilli; order Caryophanales; family Bacillaceae; genus Gottfriedia; species Gottfriedia sp. ABJ_BB2_2. The sequence goes on along the minus strand of NZ_JBVFKR010000004.1, from coordinate 215,683 downwards.
TATCCTGACAAATCGGTGAAACGTCACCCTCAGCCATCATAATATTATTTGTAATCGTTTCCAATGCGATGGCACTTCTTGTACCTGCACTCTCATTAGCTTTTGCTTGTCGAATTGCTTTACGCACATCCTTCGGTAGGTTCGTTGATGTTTCTACAATTAACTGATATATACTTTCTTGTAACTGTTGCATACTGCTCCCCCTCAACCCTTTATAAAAAAGAAAGAATTTTCCCCTTTTCATTATAATACAATTTCATATAAACGGTTGTATAAAAACATTCCATTCATGAAAAAAAGCCCATTTATATGGACTTTAATCTACTTGATTCACTTCACGACATTTACTTTCAATATCATCTAACACTGATAATAACTGATCTAATTCATCTAAACTAATCTCTTCTGCTTCTAATGATTCAATTGTTTCCATTACTGAATGAAAACGTTCTTTAATGTATGATAATTGCTCAACTGAGTTTGCCACGAATCTACACTCCTCTTCTACATTTTACAATATATTATACCCTTCTCTGTCTATATATCGAAGCTTTTCGACACTTTTTTAATTTATTTCTATACAATCCTTACTTTTCTTACTTATAATAGTTGAGGAAAAATCTATTTATATTATTTATCACTGATAGGTGCTAATGCACCTGAAGGAGTTTTTTTATGAAAAATGTATTGCAACAAATTACACCTACTTATGATCCTTGGGAAGCATATATGGATGTAGAAGAGTACGGGAAAAACATACTAACAAATGTAGAATTTACAACAACGACCATCTGCAATATGAGATGCGAGCATTGTGCAGTTGGATATACATTACAGCCGAAGGATCCTAATGCTTTACCAATCGATTTAATATTACAACGATTAGAAGAAATTGAACATTTACGTTGTATTAGTATTACCGGTGGTGAACCCATGCTTTCAAATAAAATGGTTGATCGCTATGTTGTACCATTACTTAAATATGCTCATGAACGTGGTGTTCGCACACAAATCAATTCAAATCTTACATTAGATTTTGGACGTTATGAAAAAATTATTCCATACTTAGATGTATTACATATCTCACATAACTGGGGAACAGTTGATGAATTTGTAGAAGCTGGATTTGCCATGATGGAGCGTAAACCTACTTACGAACAACGTGCAAAATTATTTGATAATATGATTGAAAATAGTCGACGACTAGTAGAAGCAGGCGTTATGGTTTCTGCTGAAACGATGTTAAATAAACGTACACTTCCTTATTTAGAAAAAATCCATCGTCAAATTGTAGAAGAAATGAAGTGCCAACGTCATGAAGTACACCCTATGTATCCAAGTGATTTTGCAAGTAACTTAGAGGTACTTTCAAAAGAGGAACTTCGTGAAGCAATTTCAACATTATTAAATGTACGTGATCAAGAAACGTGGATGCTTTTTGGAACATTACCTTTCTATCCATGTAGTGATAATGAACAAGATATTGAAATCATCCAAAGATTATATGCTAGCAAAAATGTTACATTACGTAATGATCCTGATGGACGTTCACGATTAAATGTAAATATATTTGATGGAAGTATTATCGTAACTGACTTTGGTGATGTGCCTCATTTAGGAAACATACAAGAAAATACACTACAACAAGCATATGATACTTGGTCAGCCTCAAAAACTGCAGTTGAATTAAGTTGTCACTGTCCCGCTGTTAAATGTCTTGGACCTAATATTCTTGTAAAAAATAGCTATTATCCTAATACAGATTTTACAACTAAAAAGACAAAGCTATCTAAATAATAATAAAAAAGATCCTTTTTATTAGAGTGGGTTCACTCCAAAAAAGGGATCTTTTTTTTATTATGATTCTTTTCATACTTTTATTTTCGATCTTCTTTTTTGTATTTGCTCAAATATAACAGCAATGATTGTTCCAAAAACCAATCCATTACTGAAAATTGAAGCTAGAGTTGGAGAAAGAGACGCAAACGAATCCAAAGGTACAAACATTGCCCCAATCCCGATAAAAACAGCTACACTCACGATTTCATATGCACTCTTTTTATTTTCTATTGCGTCTAACTCTTTAAAAGCCAAAGTCAATATGCTTGAAAATACAGGAAAGATTGCTGCATATCCAACTGCTTCTGGAATAGAAGATACAAATGCGGTAAGAGGAGAAATTAGACTGATGATAATGATAATAATAGATCCATATATAAATGGCATTTTTTTCGTTAGTTTTGTGTTCTCAATAAAACCAGCAGAACCTGAAATCGGAACAGCACCAATTGCAGAAAATAAGCCCCCTAACAGATGGATCAACCCTGCCATTTTACCTGATGAATTGTATATATCTTCTTTAAAGCTAACTCCTTGCTTTTTCATAACAATTTGTACAACTTTAATGGAAGCCAACATATTAGCTAACAATAAAAAAGTAATAACGACAATTAATACAATCATATTTCCTTTATAAATTGGTTTTCCAAACGCAAAGATTTCTGGAATTTTAAAAATCGAATCTACATGTTGAATTGAATTAGAAGCATCGAAAATATAAAATAATACCCAGCCTAAAATTAAACTAATCAGGATTGAAAATTGTCCGAGCTTCGAGTGTTTTGATAAAACGATTGAAAGTATGACAATAAATGCTGACAAACCCAATACTTTTAAATTAACTGAGTTATTTACTCTACTTAATCCATACATTCCTTTTATGAACGAACCGCTTAACTGAGCTACAAGTAAAATTAAATATGTACTGACAACGACTGGTGTAATCAAATTAGCGATTTTTTGAATATACCCTAAAAACCCCAATAGAAGGAATATTACACCACTTAATAAAAATGCAAATTGAATGACTTGGAGCGTTTCAATATGTGAACCGTATAAAATAACCCCTAAACCAGCATATAAAGTAATCACACTCCACCATAATCCTGCTGGACCTTCTTGAATCGGTAATCTGTGACCTTTCCATGCCTGTAAAATCCCAGCAATTCCAAGAACGAATAATGTTCTTTGCACATATTCAACTGTTTCAATTCCGCTCAAACCGTAAATGGAGGCAATTGAGATCGGAGCTACAATACTACCCGCTAATATAAAAAGTGTCCATTGGACCGACGATAAAAATAATTTCATTCAGTCACTCTCCCCATTAAAACTAAAAAAGAACAAACTTAAACTAAAAAGTAGTAAGCCTGCCCTTCTCTATTTGATCTATATTTTACTTTGGTTGGGATGTTGCTATATATCCAAACGAAACATAGTCTTGAACGGGAATCCATGCACCGATTCCTTGAGAAACTACATTTTTAACCTGAAGTGTTTTTTTGTTCCCTTTTAAGATTAAGTAGACTTCACCAAAAGTTACCTTACCTTTTTCATTTACAGCTGGTGCGTATGTGTATAAATAACCAAGTTGCTTCGGTGGCACATTATATACTCTTTCGTTTTTAGTACCAGCACCAATCACCGTTTGAAACGCTAAAGGTAGCGTAGTTTTTTCTGAAGCCCTGTGCATCATCAAATTAATAACATCGTCTGAATCACGTACTTTTGCTGTTAATCCACCACGAATAATATGCTGAGCATTTTGATAGTATTTAACACGTTTATAGTGTTTTTCACCACGATTATCAAGATAATTCGTATTTATTTTTTTATATTGCCAATTGACAGTTGTCTCATTTGATTCATAATTTAATGGCCAAACTCCTAAAAAAATCTTTGCATTATATCCAACTGCAAATGGAGCTCTTCCAACTGAAGATTCATTAAACATCCGAATCAAATTAGGATTTTCAATTTTTACATTGGAAGATTTAAGTAATTGCTTTGCAAACTCTCCTGGTTGTAACTCCGGTAAATCTTGAGATGGATTTGGATAGGTATTTTCTTTCGACACATTTGCAGCAAAACCTGGGACATTAACTTCTGGTTTCGCCGCATCAGTATGTTGTAAATTTGTTAATAAAATAAGTAAAAAAACTATATTTAACAGTATGAATGGCTTTATCCATTTAGACATATTCATGCCCCTTTCGGTATAAAGAAATGTATTTATTCTTAGCATGAACATATTTTGTAAATATATGTATTTGTGAAATATTCTCTTCTCAATTTTACATGTCAAAAAATTGTTATTTACGTAGTAAGTTTTATATAAAGTTTTTCGATTGGGATTCTGATTCTTTGTAATAGAGGACCAATACTAAACGTAATTAGTAAAGTCCCAATTCCAATAGGACCATGTAATAAAAACGCAATGACTAAAGCAAATACTTCACCAATTGTCTTTCCTACTCCCAAACTAACGCCAAAACGTTTATTTAAAGAAATCATTAAATCATCGATTGGACTTAAAGGGAATTTTGCTTGTAAATATATCGCAATACCTAAAGTCATAGCGAAAATAGAAATAATTAATTGTAGATATCTTGTATATGTATTTGCTGCAAAAATATGCTCCAAATCGATATATAACCATAAATCAAGAAACCTACCGATCAAAATAAATGTGATTGCGGCTAACCAATCAGGTCTCTTTTTCTGTAAAAAAGCATTTACAAATAAAAGAATAGATGAATTAATAATAATCCATGTTCCAACCGTTAACCCAAAGGTTGTCGATTCTCCTACAGCTAATGCATCCCAAGCACTTGCACCTTTTCCCGCTGTAATTGCTAAACTAATTCCCAATGTCAAAATTAATAACCCGATTACGTAAAATAATATCCTAGTTATTCTCAAGTATTACCACCTTCAATTCAATCTTTATAATAAATAGAAACCGATTCCCATAATAACATACGCTCCTAAAAGTGTTAACCCTTCAAACCAGTTTGTGTCCCCATCATTCATTATGGCAATCGTTAAAAATACCGATGTTACCATTGAAACTAGTTCGGGAATTGAGAAAATCAAAGGCATTCTATGATTCATAAATAATGACAGAATAACTAATACTGGTGCAACAAACATAGCTATTTGAAGAGAGGAACCTACAGCTATTTCTACTGCAACCCCGACTCTATTTTTATAGGCCATAACAATTGCAGAAGCATGCTCTGCTGCATTTCCTACAATAGCAACGACAATAATACCAATAAACAACTCTGTCCAGCCAAATTTTTCTCCAACAGTTGAGAAAGTATGAACTAAATTCTCAGATACATATCCAACGGCTACTGTTGCAATCGCTAAAATCAGTATTGCTTTCCATTTGCCCCACTCTGCTGTTTCATGTTCTTCTATTTCTTCTTGTCCCTTCGCAACATATACGCCTCGGTGCGTAACAAGTTTAAAGTATAAAGCCGCTAAATATAAAACCATTAAAATAATCGATACACCAACACTTAATGTCATCGTATCTGCTTTATCCATTCGATCAGCAAAAATGGCAGGAATGACAAAGGCTAGTACAACTGCAAAAATTAATAAACCTGAATTATGTCTAGCATCGTACACATTAAAGTTTTGACGCTTGTACTTTAATCCCCCAACAAAAAATGAAAGACCTCCAACAAGCAATAAGTTTCCAATTACAGAACCTGTTAGTGAAGCTAATACAACTTCAACTAAACCTTCTCTCAATGCAAAAATAGCAATAATTAATTCAACTGCATTCCCAAAGGTCGCATTCAACAGTCCTCCAATACGAGGACCTGCTACAATTGCAAGACTCTCTGTAGCTCGACCCATAATACCTGCCAAAGCAACAATTGTCACACAATAAATGACAAATAAGATGATTTCATTCCAATGCATGATACTCCCAAGAACAGATAGTGGAACACCGATAAAGGAAATAATAAAAAACAAACGATGAGCCATTATAAACCTCCTAAAAAAATATTACTTACAACTATCATATGCAAAAGACACAAAAAAATAGGTTTAAATCAAAATCAATTAACAAAGACTTAAAAGAGTAACGGTTCTCTTAGATCAATCCAGCCTAATAACAAGTTACACGCGTACTAAATGTAAAGCTCATTACTAAAATAACAATCCGTATCCGTTTATCCCTGTATCGTGGGTCAATGAAAGGAGTTTTATTATGAATCAAGAAAATATAATGAAGGTGTTAAAAGCAGAACAACTAGGAATTTTCACAACAATACGAGAGGACTTTCCACATAGTTGTTTTATGATTTTTTTCTTCAGAGGATTAACACCTTATATTGCAACTCATAAAGAATCTAAAAAAGTGGACGATATTAAAAATAATCCTAATGTCCATCTACTAATTGGACATGATGGAAATCAATTAGACGACAATTTTGTTGAAATGTACGCTAAAGCTGAAGTAGTAGAAAATGCAAATGCTGAGGATAAAGTGTGGACAGATGAATTATCTAAATGGATTAAAGGTCCAGATGACCCGAATTACATATTAATTAAAATGCAACCCGTTAAAGTTGGTTATGTAGCTCATGCAGGTGCAGAACCGGACTTCATTTCTCTTTAACAAACGATAAAATGCTCTTAAACCTTATCAATTACTGATAAGGTTTTTTAGAAACACTAAAGATAAAAGTTTATTACAATGGAAGGTGCGAGATTCCTGTGGGAGATGCGGGAAGGCTGAGACCCCGCAGGGCACCGAGGTGGCTCTGCTCACGCCCCACGGAAAAGGAAGCATCCTTGAGTTGTAACTAACGCATTTCTTATAAAAATACACTAGAAGCTTTTTACAATGAGGTTTAATAAAAAGGACATATGTCCTTTTTTTGTGTAATAAATTATATTTTAATAAATATATCCTTTGGTGATTGATAGGAGATTTTATCATGCGTGAATTGGTAAACCAAGATTTATTAAAACAATATGTTACACAATATAAATTAGACGATATATTTGAAAATCAAGTCATTCAGGAAATGAAATTATTTCAGTTTGATGAAGGCGACCTTATATGTAGCAATGGACAGTTTCTTGATCGTTTATATTTTTTGGTTAAAGGTAAATTAAAGATTTCTGTTATTTTACCTAACGGAAAGTCATTATTACTTCGATTTAATAATCCTTTGGCTCTAATTGGTGATGTTGAATTTATCAATAACTCTGAAGTAAGAAGTAATGTTGAAGCCGTAAAAAGTAGTATATTAATTGGCATTCATAATAAGTTACTTCACGAAACCCAATCAAACAATCCTGATTTCCTAAAATTTCTTCTAAAAAATGTAAGCTATAAACTATATACTTTTTCAAATATTTCTAGCTTAAATCTTTTATTCCCAGTCGAAAATCGTTTTGCAAGTTATCTTGCATCAACGCTATTAGATGATTCATCTTTTGTAAATGAAATAAAATCTTCTAAGCTTACCGAAATTGCGGAACTTTTGGGGACAAGCTATCGTCATTTAAATAGGGTCGTAAATAAATTTTGTAAGGAAGAAATAATTGAACGTAAAAAAGGTAGTTTACTAGTAAAAAATATGGAAAAGCTCAAAATGTTATCCAATGGAAGTATTTATGAATAGAGCAAGATCGTATGTAGCATTCCTGTGTATAAAATAAAGTATTTCAATCATTAAGTGTTCAGGGAAGGAATTTCTATATAATTGAAGAATTATGTCTTAGTGAGTTTAGACAATTCCGCCTTTGGAGGTTAAAAATGGAACAAGAATTAATCGAGTATCATGATATTACGCCAATATTTCGTATTTATGATATCGCAAAAGCGCAGGAGTTTTATATACATTTCCTAGATTTCCAACTAGACTGGGAGCATCAATACGAAAATAATTTCCCCATTTATATGCAAGTATCACGAGGAAACTGCGTGATTCATTTATCAGAACACCACGGTGATTGTAGTCCTGGCTCTGCAATTAGAGTGAAAGTAAATAACATTGTATCTCTACACTCAACATTATTAGCGAAAAACTTTAAATACAATAAACCTGGTCTTGAAAAAACACCATGGAATACAAAAGAAATAACAGTTATAGATCCTTTTTCGAACAAGATTACTTTTTTTGAAAGTTTGTAAACTAAAGATTGCCTCCCTATTTTATATACTTTATCAAAAAAAGACATTGACTATTAGTTCAATGTCTTTTCACTTTTATTTCTTCTTATAAAATTTTTTATATAGGATGAAAAATAAACAAGCTCCTACTAATGCACCACACGAATCAATTACAACGTCTTGAATAAGTGGTGTTCGATCTGCTGTAAATGATTGATGGAACTCATCTGAAGCTGCGTAAAGGATCGTTAACACTAGACCACTAATAAAGAATTTTTGTCTATACACACTTACTAATCTTGTAGTAAAGAAAGCAAGTAAACAAAATACTGAAAAGTGAGCAAGCTTACGCATGAAGAACTCTACGAAACCAGCACTTCCTAAGTGATGTATACTGATTTCTTTGCCAGCATATGTAAAATGGACAAAATCGAATTGCTCAACGAAACTATACATCCCATTCAAATCATTTAATTGCGGTCTTATATCCTGATCCCCATATGGTGTAGATGATGAATAAAAAATACCACCTGCTATTAATAGTACGGGTAGCCAATAACGAATAAATTTATGATCTAAAATGGTCCTCAATCCTTATTCTTTTATTTTCTTAATACACCTATAATAGTTCAAGTTTTATTAATGGGTCAATTTCCGGTTGTTTCTTCTTCTTTATTTATAGAAGGATTTAAATTATATCCTTTTTCATGAAAATGAGTGATACCGTTGATTTATCGATAAAACTATATGTATACTTAAGTTTGGATATGATTAAATTTCAGTACTAGGAGTGAAAATAAATGCTCAATAAATATGAAAATATACATACTACTTTCGAAAAAATTGATGAAATAAACTTAACTAGTCGTACACCATTTATCCTTACTGTAAATTGGGATAATGTAAAATATGAGTTTTTAATTAGATCGAACTCATCTTCAAACGAATTACTTGTATTTGGATCTGGTGCATATGATCCCGCAAAAATGAAACCACCGATTTTTCAACGTCATTCATGGACAGAGCATTTTGAATCAAATATGATTTATTATAATGACCCGACTCTTTATTTAGGACAAATGAGTTTAGGTTGGGGACATGGAACTGACGATGCATTTTTCTTAGAAAAAATAGCTAAAATCATTGAAAAACTAATGACGAAAATGTCTGTCAAAGCTGAGGATACATTATTCTACGGTTCTTCTGGTGGCGGTTTTATGTCAATGGTGCTTGCTGGATATATTAAAGGTTCCAAGGCTTTAGTCAATAATCCACAAACGATTATTCCAAACTACTATCAAACACATGTTAATCGATTATTAGAAGCTGCTCACCCGTCTCTTCCGACAGAGGAATCAGCTAAAAAATATGTAACACGATTAAATGTACTAGAGTTCTTCAAAGAAATTAACTATATGCCTTATATTTTTTACTTACAAAATACCGCTTGTGATCATGACGTTGTAAAGCACTTCATGCCTTTTGTAAGAGGTCTAAATACATTAAAAGATACATTAACTTACAACCGTTTAACTGTTGAGATGTACTCAAATAAAGAGCAAGGGCACAACCCACTTGAATTAGAAGATACAATTTACTATATTAATAAGGTTAAAAATACAAAGTAAAAAATTACTTATACAAAAAACGCTTGGTACATGTGCAATGTCTCCGATTGTTAGATGGTATCTAACAACGGGGGCACAGCACACTTCCAGGCGTTTTTACTTTTCATTATTTAACATCAACAAACAATGTATAGGATGCATCCCCGTTAGACCATGTAGCATTGACTTCTATGATGTATTTACCACTTTTAAGAGGGAATGTTAATTTATTTCCTTTCATTGAAATGGATTTTCCAGGCTGATCTTCATCCCAAAATTGATATGTTAGCTGCGGTTTAGAATGATCACTAAACTCTATGGCTGCCTCTGATCCTTTTTCTACAGGTGATGCAATCAATTCTTTTGCAATTTGAACAGGAGCAGCTGCATCAGCAATTGTTGTTTTCGTTGAAGTAAAGAAATTCCCCTCTTCTGTCGTCCAATGATACCCTCCTCTTATTAATGAAATACTTTTATTTTTTATTTGTGCTTTAGCTTCGGGTGGTTCTGTGTCAAATATTTTTGTACAGCCTGAAACAATAAATAGCACGAGTAATAATAAGAAAATGTATATTTTTTTCACTGGCTAACGCCCCCTTAATGATTAGACGTTAGATTGAATAAAATAGTTTCACATTACATCTAAATACTTTAAAAATAAAAAGGAATCCACAATGGGATTCCTTCCAAAATTTAAACATTAACTAAATTATCTTCATTTAAAACATATTCATTGTAGATGCCTTCAAAATCTTGTTTTTCTGCAAATTTTGAAAAACGAATGATTTCTGGGTCAATAGGGTTTACTTCATTTTTGTAAATATCCCAAATGCTGCACAGAATTTCAATTGATTCCATGGCATCAGTTTCTTTTATTTTCTTTAGTTTTGCCAGATACCAATTTTTGAAGTAGTATTCAAAGCGTTTTTCTAAGTACTCATCTAATACTTCATACTTTTTCAGCGCTTCAATTCTTTGAACTTCTAGTATTTTGAACTTTCTAAAGAAGTTTTTCGTAATTGTATTAACAGTTGATCCAGCAACTGCTGCATAGTAAATGTGGATATCTAGGTTCATTAATTTTACATTTTGAGCATTTAATAATAATTCATGGAAGAATAGTGTATCCTGACCTGCAGCACCGACTACCATTTGTAAATTATTATTCGTTATTAATGATTTTTGAACAATTAACGCCTGGATACTAGCTGCTTTAAATGAAGAATCAACTAATACCTTTTTCGTGTTTCCTTTTATTTCATACTGTTGATTATTTACATCCTTCACAGCATTTACATAATTCAAGCGTACCTCGCGATCAGATACTCGATAAATATTACCGACTACAAAGTCATAATTATTTTCCACTATTTCCTTGTACAATTTAGCATATCCATCATTAACTGCTTCATTATCTGGATCCAAGAAAGTAATATAGTCAGTTGTACTCAATTCAACACCTTTGTTTCGAGGTCTTGAAGCAGTACCACTTCCACCATCATTATAGAAATGAGTAGTTACGTTTGAATATTCTCTTGCTATACGATTTATGATCATTGGTGTGTATGAATCTGTAGAACCATCATCTACAATAATGATTTCCATTTCATCAAACATACTACTTCTACGTAAGCTATAGAAACATTTATTTAGTAAGTATTCTCCGTTATTATAAGCTGGAATGATTACAGAGAACTTATATTTTTTAGTACCTTTTTGAGCTACTCTAACCTTGTTATTAAATTCAAAATGATCAACACTATAACCATTTTCAATTGCTTGTTCGCCATTCATTTCAAGCAAATTGTTTACACTAAATAGTTCAGCCCAGAAAATGGTACGGAACTTATCCTTCATTGTAGAAACATAATCATGTTCAATGCCGTCTATAAGCGTTTCTCCATCGTAGTATCCTTCTTTTGTTATATACGCACTGTTCGTATATTTGAAAGCATTAATCATATCTTCTAAATAGTACTCATAATACTCTTTTTCATCATGGAAAAATGCAACAAGATCATATTGAGATTTAATTGCTTCAGTAAATTCACTCTCTTTAAATAAATGTTTGTTTTCATAAGTTTGATATTGAAACATTTCTTCAATTTTATCTGTTTTTTCTTCAACCACTACAGCAACTGAACGTTCATACGGTTTATGAGGAAAGCCCACAAATTGAAGAAGTCTCTCTAATCTTTGAACAGTTGTCTCATGACTCATTACTTTTCGGATTCCTTGAACCTGATGCTTATAAAGTTCATCATTCGTATATCCATTTAAAATATGTCCAACTTCATTAGAGTCATGAACAATAAAAACATTTGGGAACTTATTGTTAATCGACATACTGTAATTAGACAGCATTAAATTACCAAGTGCTTGCAATTCAAATACTCGGTTTGCAAACATTGTTGGGCTATATTTAACTGAATTTAAGTTAAGTGACCAATCGTATAACTTATGGATTCTCTGTAAATCTTCATGATTAATGGCTGGTGAAATATAATCTACATATTTTTTCGGGAAAAAATGTTGTTCTAAAAATAAATTATAATTTCGGTCAATTAGCTTCAATTTATAACCAGCATCTATTACACCATCAAAAATTGTTTGTGAATCTTTTTGTCTCTGTGGATACTTCAGATACCAAGACCCTGCAAAAAAGACTTCTTTTTCTCTTCTATATTTTCTAAATCCAACTGGATTATGGTATAGAGGATTCACACCAAATTTAAGTACGTCCACATTTTGATTGTTACAATCAGTTTTATAATTCTCTATAACTTCTTCTGCAGTCGTAAAAATGTAGTCAGCCTTTTGTGCAATTTCAATAAAGCGATCGTAGTTAACAGGATCTTCTTTAGAATAGAATACACATTTAATACCATTTGATTTATATGTCTCAACAATTTGGAATAATTCATCTCTTAATGGACGGTTTTTTGCATTCGCAAGTCCCTTCCATTCATTATTTAATCCCTTCCAAGCTGAGGCAACGATAAATATATCTAATGTGTTTACATGCTCCATGTAATTGTCTCTCGTAATATAAACGAAATTTGCAATACCGTTAAAGGAATTAAATAGAAACTCATCTGCGATAATCCCAATATTTGCATTAATTTGTGGATAGTATCGACTACCATTGCTTACAGGAATTTTGTCAATAATAGGCTTTACTTCATCATAATAACCAGTATCACTATGTTCCTTGAGATATTTTATATATTCCCCTTTTTCCATTTCCGTCATATTACGCTTTGTATTTGAGTTAGCTTTATTCGTTCCGCCTTTAAGCTTCTTTTTCAAGACCGGAATAATCTGTCCGTTGTTAATTAGTTGCACAGTTCTAATTGATTTTTTTACAACCTTTTTAAAATTTATCATTAATGGATTATCCGTTTTCGGATCAATTTCAAGTGATCTCTTCACTTTCAATTTAAAGTCAGAGCTCTTCTTTTGATTATCAGACAAAATTTCTCCCCCATTCAAATGGTTAATCAAGTTGTTGAGGTATTTTTATTTTTTCCTCTTTATTTTACTCTTATACAATAAAGCATATAGTGTATTTTCATTGCCTGTTTCTAAAGATATTATGAATTAATATATTCAGCAATTATTTTGTCATACTCTTTTAGTTTACTTAGTTCATCAAATCTTTCAACTACTGGATAGGTAATCTTTACATAATCTTTATAATAATCCCAGATTTCACAAGTAAGCTTTACAGATTCTAATGCTTCATCTTGTTTCACCAATTTTAATTTCTCTAAAATCCAGTCCTTAAAATAGGCCTCGAAGCGTTTTTCTGAATAAGCTTCTAATAAACCATGTTTATTAAGGAAGTTAACTCGGGGTTGCTGAACAATCATATATTTCCTAAAGAATTTTGAAGTAACCGTGTTTACTACTGATCCTTCTACTTCTGCATAATAAATATGAATATCCTCATTAACTAATTTAATTTTATTTGAATACGTGACAAGTTCTTCAAAGAATAAAGAATCTTCTCCTGCAGCTCCTTCAACCATTAAAATATTATTTTCAGTTATTAATGATTTTTTTGCGATCAAAGCTTGGATACTTGCCACTTTAAAGCCTGAATCAACTAGAATTTTTGTCGTGTTTCCTTCAATCATGTCTTGACCATCATTTACACTTTTCACTGCATTTACATAGTTTAAACGCATTTCACGATCCGAAACACGATAAATATTTCCGACAACTAAGTCTACATCATTTACTATTATTTCGTTATAGAGCTTAGCATAACCGTCACAAACTGCTTCATTATCTGGATCTAGGTATGTAACATAATCTGTAGTCATCAGCTCAATCCCCTTATTTCTAGGGCGTGAAGCACTACCACTTCCTCCATCATTAAAGAAGAAAGATTTTACATTATCATATTGCCTACTTAGTCTTTTCACCATATTTGGCGTAAACTGATCGGTTGACCCATCATCTATTAGCAATATTTCCATTTCATTAAACATGCTGCTTCGCTTTAAACTCTGCATGCATTTATTTAATAAAAATAATCCATTGTTATAAATTGGAATAATCATTGTTAGCTTATATGACTTACGCTCTGTTTCAATTAAAGGTACAGGTTTTTCCTCAACTTCAAATGGATCAATACTATAGCCATTTTTTACATCTGCAAGATTGTTTAACTTTAATAATGTCGCTGCTTTAAATGAGCTAGCCCAAAATAAAGTTAAATATTTATCCTTTACTTGATTCACGTAATTATGTTCAATTCCTTCAGTTTGAAGATAAGAATCCTTAGTTATATAATCACAAAACGTGTATTTAAAGCCATTTGCTAAATCTTCTAAATAAAACTCCCCATACTGATATTCATCTTTAAAAAAGGCAATCATGTCATACTCTGCTTTTTTAGATTCAGTTAGTTCTGATTCTAACAATAAATCTTTATATGGATACGTTTGATAATTGAACATTTCTAGAACAAGTTCGGTTTTCTCATTTGTGATAACCGCAATTCTTTTTTGTGGCATTTGTTCATCTAAGTCTAGCTTTGAACACATTTCATAAAATCGATCAAAGATGGTATCTTGTTTGAAGACGTTACGTACGCCAGCCATTTGATTTTCATAAATCTCATTATCACTATAATTACTTAAGATCTCCTTAATTTCACTTTCTGAATAAGCATTATAAACATTTGGAAATCGATTATGTATTTCTGAATGATAATTTGAAATTAATGTACTACCAATTGCCATGAAATCGTGAAGATTACGATGATAAGAATAGTACTTTTCCTTATTTTCATTAAACAAAAAGATTGTCTGGAAAAACTTTAAATAAGAGTATTTATATTGTTCAGACACATTTGGAGCTAAATACTTATGTAAGTCTTCTGGATATGCATTTGATTCTTTCTGGCTTAGCTTTGTATCATATAGTACTACCTCATTTTGGCTATTAACAGATCCATTAATAAAGGTATTTAACATCGTTTTTCGTTTCGTATTTTTTGGGTCCCAATATTCATATAAGGCTGACTTGTTTTTATATTTGTGAAGTCTAGTTCCAATAGGATTATGAATCAATGGGTTAATTCCCATTTTTAAGACATGAACATTTTTGTTTATATTTTCAGACAAAATTGAATCTGCGTTTTTTTGCTGAATTGTAAAAACCGCGTCTACTTCCTTCATGACTAATTCAAGTCTCTTGTATAAGTCCGTATCATCTAAGGAATAAAAAACAACTTTTTTCGACTTTGATTTAAAATGCTGAATGATTTTGACTAATTTCTTACGAACAACATCTGATTTTGAACTCCCCAATCCATTCCATTCTGCTGGTAAATTTTCTAAATCAAATGCAATACATAATAAATCTGTTTCTTCAGAAATCGTTTGGAAGTTTTCTTCTGTTACTCTTTTTGTATAAGCTACTGGTTCATATGTTTGAAAGAATCTATCATCCGAAAGAATCCCAAGCTTTATAGTACGTCTTAAATAATACTTACTACCATTACTCACAGGAAAATCAAATAATAATTTTTTATGCCTACTATATGAATCGTTCTTTAATGCTTCATTTTCATACTTTGCATTAAACTCTTTTAATGTAAATTTAGGTTCAACCTTCACAGATGGTATATTGATAATCCATCTTTCTTCGTTTCGCCTTACTTTACTTTTTTCAAATATTGTACTTGTGGCTTTTTTTAGAATGTTTTTTGTTTTTCCAAAAATTGTATTATTCATCTTCTCACTCCTTTTTAAAACAGGTTAAGCAAGTAAGTAGCGATTTTATGAAAAAACACTCTAACTATTGACAAGCTAATTGCTTGAATAAGTTCAATAGTTAAAGAGTGCAATTTCAGTACCATATATAAAAAAATTATCGTTAACTAGCCATGATGAAATTTTGATACTTACGCTTTACTTTTTAAAAATATCAAAAAATCCTTTTTTTGTTTTAACATCGTTTGTCATTAATAAACCATGATTGTTTTCTTTTAATTGTTCTGCTTTAAACTTAATGCGCTCTTCTGGCGTCATTTTTTGGTAATCAGCTAAGAATTTTTGATACTGTGCTGTTACTGGTAATACATCACCGTAATCTTTAATCTTACCATAATGAACCCAAATTGCTTTTGTACAGAATGATTTAACTTGACCAAGTGAATGACTAATGAAGAAAATCGTTTTACCATTTTCTTTAAATTCATTCATTTTATCTAAACACTTTTGAGTAAATGTTGGATCACCAACAGACAATGCTTCATCTATTACTAGAACATCAGGATCTATATTAATAGAAATTGCAAAACCTAATCGTGAACGCATACCACTCGAGTAGTTTTTAACTGGCTGATTAATAAACTTACCAACTTCTGCAAATTCAATTACCTTTGGTGTTATTTCTTGAATTTGTTTTTTACTTAAGCCCATCATAAGGCCTTTTAATTCGATATTTTCTAAACCTGTTAATTGACCATTTAAACCTGCAGAAATTGCAATAAGAGAAGCAGTACCATTTACATATACGTCTCCTTCATTGGGCATTGTAACACCTGAAATTAGATTCGACATGGTACTTTTACCCGAACCATTTAATCCTATAATTCCAACAATTTCACCAGATTCAACTGAAAAAGATACATCACTTAAAGCATAGTGGAAATCTCCACTTTCTTTTGAAGTAAATAAATCTTTTATTTTATCAATTTGTCTAGTGTACATCTTATACTTTTTCGTTACATTTTTAAATTCAACTTTTGTACTCATAGGCATTCACCTTTACAGATAGTCCACAAAATTTCGTCTAAACTTAACATGTAATGTAGTTCCTAAAACTAACATTACTAACACTAAGCCCCAGAAATAAAGTGTTAATGGAGATAGAAGATAATTAAAGTTGTCATATATTAATGCCGAACGATAACCTTCTACAACATAGAAAAATGGATTTAATTTCATTAAATCTAATAAAAACTTAGGAGCGTTCTCACTTGCCTCCCATAAAACTGGTGTTAAATATAATAACATTCTAGTAGCATTTTGAATTAATAAATGAATATCTCTCATCATTGTAGATAATGTTGATGTGATAAAAGAAAGAGCTACTAAGAAACAAAAACTAGATAAAATATAGTAAATTAATTCAAATAAATGAATGTTTTCAATTCCTACAGTAAAAGTAACTATAGCAATTAATAAGATAAGTAATACAAGATGAGTATATAATTGAGCAACTATAACGTACGTCGGCGTAATACTTAGAGGGAAATTCATCCTAGCAACTGTATTAATCCTTGCATAGATTGCATTGGAACCTTGCATGATGGATCCACTAATAAAAAACCATGGTATTAGTCCACATACCATCCAAGTGAAGTAAGGAATACCATTAACTGATGCTCCGCCACGAATACCTAGTCCAAACGTTAGACCATATACAGCAATTTGGATAATTGGATTTAAAAATATCCATATACCGCCAAGAAAACTGTTTGCATAGAGCTTTTTAAGCTCATATGCAGACAGTCTACCTATCATATATACATTATTAAATTGTTCAGAGAATACGGTTTTTAACGAATTCATGCCATAACCTTTTTAGAGTTTACTACTGTATATAAATTACCAAAGTTTACGAATTGCATTTTTCCCTCGTTTGTTTTCACGCAATTACGTGTATCAAATAATACTGGTTTCGCCATTTTTTCAGCTAACTCATCAGTATTCATAGTTTTAAATTCATCATGATCAGTAAGAACTAGTAATAAGTGTGCATCTGTTACTGCTTCTTCAGCTGATAATAATTTGAAAGTGTCTGATTCAACATGTGGATCATGTACAGCACACTCTAAACCTTCGTTACGAAGAATATCAATAATATCCATTGCTGGACTCTCACGCATATCGTCTACGTTTCCTTTGTATGTTACACCAAACACAGCGATTTTTGGATTTTCAACGCCACTTACCATTTCTTTTACATTGTTAACTACGTACTCAGGCATTGAAACGTTAATACCACGAGCTAAGTTAATCATTTGTGCTTGTTCAGGAGCTTTTGCAACGATGAAGTAAGGGTCAACTGCTAAACAGTGTCCTCCAACACCAGGTCCTGGTGAATGTAAGTTAACACGTGGGTGTTTATTAGCCATTTGAATTACATCTAATACATTGATTTCTAATACGTTACAAATTTTTGTTAATTCGTTTGCTAATGCAATGTTTACGTCACGGAAAGTATTTTCCATTAATTTAGACATTTCAGCTGTTTTAGCATCCGTTTTAATGATTTCACCTTCAACGAATAAACCATAAACTTTAGCACCAGCTTCTGAACATGCCTCAGTAACACCACCAACAATACGGTTGTTATGAATTAATTCATGTAAGATTTGACCTGGTAATACACGCTCTGGGCAGTGTACTAAGAAAATGTCTTCACCTACTGTAAAGCCAGCTGCTTCAACAAGTGGTTTAACATGATCATCCATACTACGTGGTGCGATTGTTGATTCAACAATAATTACATTACCTTTTTTAACAAATGGTAATACAGTTTCTGTTGCTTTTAATACATAACTTAAATCACATGATTTATACATGTCGTCATTATTAGGTGTTGGTACTGCGATAATGAACGCATCAGCTTCTTCAGGTGTTAATGAAGCACGGAAGTTTCCTTTTTCTACTACTTCTTTCACTACTTCACCTAAGCCTGGCTCTTCAATATGAATTTCACCATTATTTAATTTATTCACTACTTCTGGAAATAGGTCTACCCCTACAACTGTCGCTCCGTATTTAGCAAACATTGCTGATGTTGGTAATCCAATATATCCTAAGCCCATAGTACAAATTTTCATTTTAAATTCCCTCACATTCGATTAATTTCATTGTCATAATCCGACAATTTTATGTGAAAATATAAGCGTTTCGCCATATTACATTCTATCTCTAATCTACTTATACTTCAAATATTTTTATACTTATTTGTATTATGTTCATATAATTGTTAAATATCATGAATTAGTGTAACTTCCGATAAATGTCTAAAAAGATTTTCTTTTCTTCATTCCAATTATATTTTTCACGAGCAACAAGACAATTTCGACTCATTTCATCCCTTAGCTCTGGGTGATCCAATAAATAATTAACCCCTTCTGCGATTGAATTAGGATCATGTGAATCAACACATATTCCTGTATTTTCAGCTTCTACAACTTTTTGTATTTCTGGGAAGCTACATGCAATAGCTGGAACTCCACTCATCATATATTCAAAAAGCTTGTTAGATGAAGCAGAATAATGGTTAAAGTTAATATTATTTAATACTTGAAAGCCTAAATACGCGTTTCTTGTATAGTTTAATAATTCATCTACTGGTACCTTTGAAATAAACTTAATACGATCATGCAATTTTAGTTCGTCTACAAGCTTTAACAAATTTGGTTTTATTTTTCCATCACCGATAAAAACGACAATACCACGTTTAAATTGTGGAGTAGCTTGTACAATTTGTTCTAATCCTCTTCCTTTTTGTATTCCACCTTGATATAAAAGAATTGGTTCATCATCTGAAATGCCTACTAATTTATGTAGATTTACTGAATGACTTTTTTCAGGATGAGATACAAATGGATAGTTGTGAATAACTTCTGGATAAGGAATATCGTAAAGTTCTTGAGTAAACTTAGCACGAGTATCGTTCTCATGAATCATAATATCAATGAATTTGATTAAAAACTTTTCAATTTTTCCAAAGATAGGATTTTCATAACCAGAACGACTTGATTGAACCTCATGTGAGTCATAAACTAATTTCTTACGACGAAACAGTTTGGCACCTACTATTGCTTGCGGTAATGTATTTAAGTCATTTGCATGATAAATATCATAATTTTTACGTAAGCCATATAGTGTCATTTCTAATATTGAATATCCTCTTTTACTAGCCACTCTTACAATTCGATGACTAAAGATCATCAATAATAATACAGTAATAATTGTAGCGATTGGAGAGGCAAACAAGCATAGTAAGATTAAAATCAAAGATAAAACCTTAGTCACCATATTAATAGTAGCAATGCCTTTAACAGCTTCAGCTATTGAAAATGGCCAACGTAATATAAATGGTAAGCGATCATTTACACGGATGACGCGAAAACCTTCTTTTCTATGTTCTTTTTTAGGTAAGTCTTTCATTTCAAAATTATGCAATGCAATTAAATCTACTTCGTACCCTGCTTCTACAAGTGCTGAGCATTCCCGTAATACACGTGCATCATTCGTAAAATGATTAAAGACAAATGCACAAACTTTTTTATTCATCGATGTCCTCCATCGCTTTTTCTAAAACAAGAATGTTCGTTTTCCAACGTAATTGTTCATATGCGAATTGATATCCATTTTGACCTAACTTCTGACATAACTCATCATCTTTTGCTAGCTTCAATATGTTTTCCGCTAAATCATCTACGCTATTTTCTTTCGAAACAATACCACAGTTTGATGTATGAATAATGTCACTTGCATAGCCAGATACATCTCCGATTATCGGTTTTCTTACGCACATATAATCGATAATTTTACCTGGTAAAACAGTTTTAAAGACATCCTTATCAACCAAACTTACATAAGCAATATTCGCATTTGCAACTAATCGTAACGTATCATTTCTCGATCTAGCTGATTGAAGATTAATATTATTTAATTTCTTCTCTTTGATCACTTTTTCTAATTCATTCAGATGATATCCATACCCAACAATTGTAAATTGAATATCTGCTTCATCTTTCAATTTTTCTGCAACTTTTATTAACTTTTGGATGTCTTGTGCTAATCCTAAATTCCCAGTATATATAACAGTTTTTTTAGTATCATTAACCTTTTGCTCTACTTCAATACTGAGCTCTTCTTCAGTAAGTGAGTTAGGCATAAAGTATATTTTATCTACTGGAACATTTTTAGCTGTCATATAATCGATAAAGCTTCTGCTATTAACAAATATTTTAGTTGCTTTACGATACAATAGGTCTTCTAGTTTAAACGCAGTCGATAGTAGTAGTTTATTTGAAAACACTCCAACACCAATAATTGATTCAGGCCATAGGTCTCTTATATCAAGTATTAATGGAGCTTTCAATTTCCATTTTGCAATTAGTCCAGCCACTCCGACAAAAATAGGTGGAGATGTGACAAAAACATAATCTACTTCTTTCTTATATCTAAGTATTTCGAGGATAAAACGAAACATAACCTCTAAATAAAGAAATAAACGTTTCATAATACTCGTTGAATGTTTTTGGACGAGAGGTTCAATTCGTATAATATCTTCCTCATTTAAATCACTGTCCCAAAATCGTTCATTCTCATATAATTCCTTACTAGGATATCTAGGCTCTAAAGTTAAAACCTTTACATCATACCCCTTTTCATGCAACTCCAAATAGATATTTTTCAATCGATTCGCTGCACTACCGATTTCAGGATAAAAATGCTGAGAAATTAAGAGTATTCGTTTCTTTGATGACATGTTCGACTGCACCTCCTTTGCTTTGCAAATGTCGAAAGTCTATCTTAAAAAAAATCATTTATTTACATTGTTCTCCAAAATGCTACAAAACAAAATAATTTTAGCATAAATTGGGTAGATAATCCATTACCATTTGATTTCAAATGTAAATAGTTATCATGACATAATATAACAAAGAACCGCAAATTGTTTCTATTAGAAACATGTAATTTGGTTAAACTGACAATTATATTACTACCTTTTCATTATTTACCATGATTGGATTAATACTTGATTATTATGGTAAAATGTATAATAGATTGTAAGACTTACATAAATTGCAGCAAGTTAATTAGAGGAGATTCATTATGAAAAAAGTAGTTGTTACTGGTGGAGCTGGCTTTATCGGTTCTAACTTAGTACAAGCATATAAATCCAATGGATTTGAAGTTATAGTTGTCGATAATTTAACAACTGGCAAATTAGAAAATATACCAAATGACATAAAATTCTATGAAATGGATATTCGTAATCCTCAGTTTATCGAAATCATCCTGAAAGAACAACCGGATATCATCAATCATCACGCAGCACAAATTGACGTACAGTTCTCTATTCAAAATCCTATTGAAGATGCAAGTATCAATATTCTTGGTACAATAAACGTCCTAGAGTCATTAAGACAATTAAATGAAATGAAAAACTGCAATTTAATTTATGCTTCTTCTGCAGCTGCTTATGGGAATCCATCTTATCTAGGAGTGGACGAAAACCATTCAACCAATCCAATTTCATTTTATGGCTCATCTAAACTATCACCAGAAATGTATATTAAAATATTCCATGACTTATATGGGATTCCATATTCCATTTTCAGATATGCGAATGTTTACGGTATTGGTCAGGATCCTAAAGGTGAAGGTGGCGTCATCAGTATATTAGTGGATCGGATTGTAAACAATTCTCTTTTTACCTTGTTTGGTGATGGAGAACAAACAAGAGACTTCATATTCGTCCAGGATATCGTAAATGCTAATCTGATGGCTAGTGATCATCCAATTAACGATACATGCAATATTAGTACAAACATACCGACAACTTTACATGATTTAATAAAAGTTGCTGAGGATGTCATTGAACGTAAAATTGAAATCGAATATGAAGAAGAAAGACCTGGTGACATTAAATATAGTTATTTAACTTGTCAAAAAGCTGAGGCACTTCTATCATGGAAACCAAAATACACCTTGCATGAAGGATTAAAAGCAACGATCAACTATTATAATAGTAGGAAAAAATAAAAAACAGGACATTGTCTACTCAATGTCCTGTTTTTTTACAGCTACATATGTGTTACTTACTGAAATTTTTTAAAATCGCTTCTACTATGCGGCGAGATGCTTCACCGTCTCCGTATGGATTTGATGCTTTTGACATTTTTGCATGCGCTTCACTATCTGAAAGAAGTTCGTCAGCTAATGAGAAAATTACTTCTTCATCTGTTCCTGCAAGTTTTAATGTACCTGCTTCAATTCCTTCTGGACGTTCTGTTGTATCACGTAATACTAAAACAGGTACGCCTAATGAAGGTGCTTCTTCTTGAACACCACCTGAATCAGTTAGAATCAAATGAGATCTAGAAGCAAAATTGTGGAAATCAATTACATCTAATGGCTCGATTAAGTGAATGCGTTGATCTTCACCTAAGATTTCATTTGCAATCTCACGAACAACCGGATTCATGTGAACCGGATAAACCACTTGAATGTCATTATGTTTTTCAACAAGACGTTTAATTGCCTTAAACATATTGCGCATTGGCTCTCCAAGGTTTTCTCGACGATGAGCTGTCATTAGGACTAAGCGATCGTTTCCTACCGTGTCAAGCACTGGGTGAGAGTATTCGTCTTTTACTGTTGTTTTTAATGCATCAATTGCCGTATTACCAGTAATATATATTGTTTCTTCTTTTTTATTTTCTGCAATTAAGTTTTGTGCAGATTTAGTTGTAGGAGCAAAGTGTAAATCTGCCATAACGCCCGTTAATTGACGGTTCATTTCTTCTGGGTACGGAGAGTATTTGTCCCAAGTACGTAAGCCAGCTTCAACATGACCAATCGCGATTTGATTATAAAACGCAGCAAGACTTGCAATAAAAGTTGTAGTCGTGTCACCATGTACTAAAACGATATCTGGTTTCACTTCTTGCATGATTTTATTTAATCCTTCTAATCCACGAGTTGTTACGTCAATTAATGTTTGACGGTCCTTCATAATGTTTAAATCATAATCAGGTGTTATTTCAAAAATTTCTAGTACTTGATCAAGCATTTGACGATGTTGAGCAGTTACTGTCACGATTGATTCGATTTGTTCAGGATACTTTGCTAACTCAAGAACAAGTGGAGCCATTTTAATTGCTTCTGGTCTTGTCCCAAAAATTGTCATTACTTTTACTGTCATGTTCATTCTCCTTTTATGCAAAGAGTAAGTATTATGTAGTATATACTTACCTATCATAACTTACTTTGCTAAAAAATTACATTTTAAAAAAATTTTGTCTATTTCTATTCCTGATTATTACCTACAGATAGGTCCAAATGATTTCGAAGTTCAGCTATTACATAGTTTCGTTCTTCATCTGGCACTTGCAAATAATAAATACCATCTATTTTAGTTCCCTTACCAGTAATTTGAATTTTATCAATATTACCTGCAGCTTCACGATAATCTTTTTGAATTGAAACCATTTCATTAAACGTTAAATTTGTAACGACATTTTCCTCTATTGCTTTTAAGATATCTTGATAATTTCCTAAAGATGATACACTTGCACCTTTTTTAATAACCGCTTCAATTACTAGACGTTGTCTTAATTGACGTCCAAAATCACCACGAGGGTCCATTTTTCTCATACGTGCATAGCTCAATGCTTCTTTCCCATTTAAATGAATTGGACCTTTTTTAAAGTGAGTATTTTCGTATGTGAAATCTAAATCATTTACAACATCCACACCATTTACTGCATCTACAATATCTTTAAATCCTTCCATATTAACTTCTAAATAGTAATCAATCGGTACATTTAAGAAATTTTCGACTGAATCTACTGTCATTTGTACGCCACCAAATGCATAAGCGTGGTTTAATTTATCTTGTTTTCCTTTACCAATGATTTCAGTTCTAGTATCACGTGGAATACTTACCATTTTAGTCGTTTTCTTTTCTGGATTAACTGTCAATAAAATCATAGAATCAGAACGGCCTTTATCACCTTTACGATGGTCAACACCCATTAATAGTATTGAAAATGGTTGTTTCTTTTGAACGCTAACTTCCACTTTACGTTTATCTGTTTTCTCTATATCCTTGTGTATTTTCTTTGATGTATTGTTAACATTATTGTAAATTGAGTAAGCATATATACCTACTCCTGCAGTGATAACAACTACAATCACTAAAAGACTTAAAAGAACCTTTTTAAAAGTAGACATTTTTTTTCTCGAGTGTTTTTCTTTTCTAGACAAGGTGATTCTCCTTAAATTAAAAAAATTTTAATATTTTGAACTATTGTCATTAACAATATTTTACTTTATCTGTCATAATCTGCATACTTTTATCTACAAAATTAAAAGTTATCAGAAGATATAAAACAACTCAATAAAATACGGTCATACACATTAGTACGACCGTATTTTCATTAAATCATCACTTTGTATTGAAAGTATTTTACATTTTCCAAATAAGCTGGATCCCTTAAAAAAATAACAATCTGGTATTCACCCTTTTGAGTTGGATGATAATTCAAAATTCTACTTGTTCCATACCATTGCTTATATACGACTTCATTATGAAGCTTTACATAATAAGCAATAGATAAATCTTCAAAATTTATATTCATATCATCATTGTTTAACTGATGAACAAACAAATCATTTTCATAAAGAACAACACTATTCTTTTGAACCGACTCAAATACATTAACAAAATCTTTAGAATCGATTTCTTTAACAATTTGATCTAATTTTTGTAAAAATAGTTCATAATATTTATCTTCAAAATGGTATGGACTAAGCCCCCATCTATGATCTACCGAACAATACAATTCTTCATTCGTCATATCTATTACATTAATTTCTTTAAAGTTTTCTTCAATAAATTGATAGTAATAGTTTAGATACTTATTTTGCAGTTCAATATGTTGTAACTGATTGGAAAATTCACTAATCGTTCTATCTTCATTTTTATACTTTGTTTTCCATAACCCTTTGTGGATAATAATTTTATGCGCTGGAATATGTTCTAATAAAGTTGCAAAAAAAATCTTAGCACTTTTTTGCCACGTTGATAACAAATCTTCATTTCGTACAATTTCTGTAAAATCGTATTCATCCATAAGCCCTGACGCAACTAATTCATTTGATTTTGTGATGAGACTTTCATTTAATTTTAATAAATTAAACCGTTCATCAATGAAATCAATCAGTATAAAATCAATATTACTTTCACTTATTTTATGGAAGAAACTTTTTTCTATATCTTGAACGATGCAGTTTTTCTGAAAAGCAGATGTTAAATTGATTTTAGACTTATCTACTAACAATGATTTTGACATCAAACTTATTAATGAAGTTCTTGCAAAATACTGCTGAATTACATACTGATCATGACTAAAATTAAATGCGTCTCTTGTAATACAACTGCCTAAAATAACCAAATTCTTCTTCAATGAGTTCGCCTACTTTTCATTTTTCAAGGAAAATATCCATCATTTGATTACACATATTCGTTAAAGAATAATTTTCTTTTACAAATGTTTTTAAATTGCTATTAATTGAGAAGTCATTTTCAGAAATAAAATTTATTGAATCTTCAATCGTCTCGAATATATATTCTTTCGGAAATACAACGTTTACGCCTTCTCTTTTCAGTACTACCGGAAATGCACCAGAAGCCATTCCTTCTATTGGCGCCATATGAAAACTTTCATAATCACTTACAGAAAGTACATAACCTATATCTTTTAACCAAGTTGAAACATCTCCCCATCCTTCAAAATGTACGTTCTTTTTGAAGGGAGAGTTTTCTATTTTTAGAAATACTTCATCATAAAACTCTCGTTCAGTTTGATTATTCCAAACCCATCCAAACTCTTTCGGGTGCTTCCCTTTAATATATAAATGATATTTATTATTTCTTCTATATAATTCTTCAAAGATCTCGATTGCTCTGTCTAATCGCTTTAATTTAGGAACAATCCCGATGATTCCTATATTGTATTTAGCTTTTGATGATTTAACTTTCTCAAACTTTTCAGTTAGTACTCCGTTATATATAACCGTCATTTTTTCTCTCGGAATACTAGCAACACGATGAAACTCTTCGTAAACATATGGAGAAATAGCAATTATTTTATCTATTTTATGATAATCAAATTGACTTGGATAAATTGTATTCATTTCAAATCTA
The DNA here is from genome assembly GCF_055484705.1 of Gottfriedia sp. ABJ_BB2_2. Classification (NCBI taxonomy): domain Bacteria; kingdom Bacillati; phylum Bacillota; class Bacilli; order Caryophanales; family Bacillaceae; genus Gottfriedia; species Gottfriedia sp. ABJ_BB2_2. The sequence goes on along the minus strand of NZ_JBVFKR010000004.1, from coordinate 188,602 downwards.
TGCATTCTTACAATTAACTTTTGATGTGGTTTTTTGTGTTTTTGATACCACACGACATTGCCTAAACCCCACTCACAAAATAAAATATCTGCCCATTCAACTATTTCCAAGCTTGCTTGCTCGTCTTTAATCTCATGACCTTCCCATTTATCAATTTTCACTGAAATATTTGGTGAGTGTTTAAAAAATTCTATAGCATCATTTAAAAATTTTAAATCATGCCCAATAAATGCTATTTTCATCCAAAATTTCTCCTATATATTTATCTCGTCCAATGTTTTTTTTGAAAAGTTACTTTGTTTCTCTGCAAAGTTAAATTGATCAATGTTAAAAAATCTAACACCGTATTTAAACCAATTTTTAAAATCACCATCATTTTCTAATGAGTTAATAAACATTTTAGGATTTATTAACTTTAATGATGCTTTGTTAATCAATGATGAATTAAATAATCCATTTGTAACAAAAGTATATGGTTGTCCCTGGGCTTTAACAATAATTGCATCATCAATATAAGTGGTCGTTAAATATAAATCTTTTAAATAATTTTCACCATAATGATGGTCGTATTGAACAGGAGCAACATGTGTCGTTTCAATTATTTGACCAATATTTGAATAATGATGGATGTAATCAATTAAAAATGATTTAACTTGTCCATTATTATTTTTATTAAAAATCTCTAAATACCCATCAAAAATATCTAAAAGTATAACTAATTTTTTATTCTCTAATGATTGTTTATTAAAGATTTTCATCAGCTTCTGATAATCCTCTTTACTTCTCACAACACCGATCATAGATACTGAATCATCGCTCTTAGTATACGCAAAACCGATATCATCTAACATCGTTTGAATACGATTTTTATACGTATGGTTTTCTAGTACATGTCGAAGTGATAATAGGCGATTTTGATTAAAAAATTGTTCATCTTCAAAATAACGACTTATAATGTTTTTTAGTTCATCATAATTTGAAGAGGCAACAACTAAATCACCAAACATATTATTTATTCCAAGTGATTCCGAGCTAATAACTGGTGTATTACTAGCCAGTAATTCAAACACCCTTCTTGCAAACATTGTAGGTGAATCAATAATACTATTTACATTTAAAGCAATTTTATATCCTTTATATGCTAAATCTATTTCATCACCTTTTAGTGTGCCAACAATATGCTTTTTAAATTCTAATGGAAATTGGTTCGGTGAGCTCGGATTATTATAGTTTCGATCATAAATATCAATACCATATTTACCTGAGATGCTAATCATATTATCCATAGCTTTTGTTCGTTCTGGGAATTTATCACCATAATATGCCCCTGCAAAAACTACCTTTTCTATTCTTTCAAATGCTTCAACTGGATTGTGATATTTTGGTTGCGCTGCAAAAGGGAATGGATAAACATTCTTTAATCCTTCTTGCTTATATAATTCAACTGAATTTTGATCTGTCGTAAATACATAATCAAAATGCAAAGCTGTGTTAATAAAAGCGCTAAAATGGAATGGGTCTTCTTTATTCCAAAAAACTGTAGGAATATTATTTTCTTTACACCAGTAAACCAAATTTAGTAATTCTGAATTATCTCTTGGACCGCCAGTACCGACTTTATTTGTCCAGCTTCCATTATTTCCTAACCAAGCAGACTCACAAAAAAAGAGATCAGGTTGATTACTTTTAAGTTCTTCATACCAGTTCTCAGGTTTAATTTTCATAATATTAAATTCTGGTTCAAAACATCTTGTCGTAAATTCATCAGCAATGAATGCGACATTTAAATCTTTAATTTTTTTCTTCTTTTTGTTTATATTCGATTTATGTTTTAGACTTGGCTTTTCTGCTAAAAACGTAATACTTTGAAGATTAAATTTACCTTTTCCACTAATTCTGATTGCTACCTTAATATGATCGATATTATTTAGGTCAATATTTTTCATATTAATCGTCTTATCAAATCTAGCTTTCGAAACATATCTAACGCCATCTTTATATACAGCAATGATGTTAATTTCTACATTACATTTACCTTCAACGATTCCTATTGTTTTAATATGTCTATTTTTAACATTATTTGATACTAAAAAATCTAGCATTCTATCAATCTGATCAGAATTCTTTAAAAACATATATTTAAATTCATCATTTTTTAAAGTAGATGTAAACTGAACTCCTGTATCAGTTTTATTAACAGTTATGTTTTTTTCATTTGAAAAATCCGTTTTATCAAATACAAATTGTTCAAAAAAGTTAAAACTAATCCCTTTGTAATCTGAATTCAAGTTATTTAATAAAATCTTAGAATTTTTCTTCAATTCACCAAGACTGTTTAAATGTTTATCAATAAGTTCGTTCAATCAATTCACCTACTTTTTAAGTTTTCTACGCATATCCCAATATTTAATGACAATACTTCCAAGTTTAGATTTCTTCAATTTATTATACTTTTCATTCATTTTTTTCAATTCTTTTGTTTGTTTTACAATACTAGCTTGATAGTTTTCATTTTTCATTTCTAAATTCGAAATAACTTGATTAATTTCTAATAAAAATTCTTCTTGCTTAATAATCGTTTCTATATTTTGCAAAATATTTAATTCAAGGTCGTTTTCTAGTATTAGTATAGTGTTCTGTAGATCTACAATTTTATTTTCTAATAATTTTATCTCTGTTTCTTGAAGTTTCATTTGATTTAACAAATCTTTTTCAACAGGTAAATCATTATTTTTCAATTGTTCTTTTAACACTTTATGACTAAAATTACTGACAACTACTTCTTTTAAATGATTTTTATTAATAGAAAGAGTGATATTATCTGTGTTATTCATGCTGCTGACTTCTCTCATTGTGTCACTCCTATTTCTTAAGTGTACAAAACAGTAAAAAATTTTATTTCGTTTCTAATAAAGCTTTAATAATAATAACATATCATTTTACCTATATCGAGATAATATTTTTAAAATCGAATATGATAATTTAACCAATTGTACTTATGAAAAATTACCTACGTATACAAATAAAAAAAAACTCACCAATAATGGTGAGTGTTTATTTGTATAAATTTACTTTCACTATTTTTTTTGTGCCATCTTTAAAACTTAAATCAAAATTTAAAATTTTATTATCTCCCGTAACGTAAAAGTTGCTAATTCCTTTGCCAGTTTCCGCATTCATAATCGTTCTAAAATTAGCTGCTTTAGCTTTTGTAGAGAACCGCACTTGTTGAATCGGAATAACTTTATTAAACACATTCGATTTAAATCCAGCCAATGGATTTTTAGAACCAAAATAAGATTGATATGTTGCTTTACTATCTAAATTAATAAGTTCAATCTGATTACTTTCAATTTTACTTGAAAGTAGAAATTGGTTTTGTGACTTCTGACTGAAATTCACATTTTCGCCTACATTAAATACCTTTGTATATGTATGTGCCTTGTTGGAATTCATTTTATCAAAAATTAAAATAGTATCTGTGGTTTTCACATATAAAATCACTCTGTTAATTGTTACTCCAGGATACAATTCATGTTTGCCAACAACGTATGAATAGTCTTCTTCAATTTTTCCGTTTTGAATAACTGCTTTATCTATGTTTTCTTTTTTTATTTCATATGATTTATGATCAACAGTTATTGAATTATGGGCATACGCACTCGTCATATACTTTCGCATTGGATCATTTAATTCATAGTTGTATAGTCCTGAATCAACGAAAAATTCTGTTTTGCCCTTCATAAATATGAATGATAGGTCATCTGCGTGCTTATGTACTGTTGAATGAAAAGCTGAAACAAAAAATAAATACGATTGAAAATGATTTGAATCATTTCTAAAAATACTTATTCCGCTCTCTTTATATAATACATCCGTATATGGATTTGTTCCAACAGCACCATTTGATGCTAAGAATTTTAATTTATATCCTCTAATATCATTTAGATTATTATTAACAACATAGCTATTTTTAGAATCGCCATAAAGTGGAATCGTTCCATTTGGTTGTAGTAGCGTTGCGAGCGAATCCTCTAACATGCCAATTTTATCTTCTACATAAATCTTGGTATAGTCAAAATCCTCCAAAAGAGGTGAAATTTGTTTCAATAAATCCAATACAACAATTTGATAACTGATACTATGTTCGTTTGTTACCCCTTCTTTTGTAACCAGTTTCTCAATATGCCTAATTAGTCTGTTCGTAGCCGTATCGTACCAAACTTTACTTTTCGATAAATCTGGGAAAAGTTTCGCGATTCCTATTAATGCTTGATCCTGAAAAATCCCGTGATTTGACTCCCAGACATAATTTTTTTGATCAGCTAAATAGCTACCATGCTGTTCTATTAAGGACAATACTTCATTATAAAATTTCTGATTATAAATAGAAGAACTTTGATATAGCTTTTCAAATTGAATTAAGTACACGGTCCTAATCGGCGTGCTATTTGTATACCATGCCCAAGGACTAGCTGCCTTTTTGGGATTTCCGTTCAGTTTTTTCCAACTACTAATAATTGATTCCGATTTCTTTAAATACTTAACATCATTTGTATATTCATAGGCACTCAATAAATAACCAACATGCTCAAGACTGTGGAAAAATAGTTGCCATGTTCGATTATGATAAGGATTTTCCTTCCATGTTAAATCCTTTTCTAATTGATACACAGGGAATTGATTACCTAAATATATTTTATTCTCCATTATTTGATTTGCATATGTAACAACTGATTTGGAGGGTTTTATTCTTTGTATATATTTTATGGAATCAGTAGTATTTTTCGATATTTCAGTAGCTTTTAATGGCAAAGAGCCTGTTAATGAGATAAATGTAAAATAACTAATTAAGAATACGACGACTAATTTTTTGAATATCCCCATTTTTTCAACCCTTTCATCATTATCTTTTATGAGAATATCTCTACAATTCCACTAACTTAGCATGAAAGAAAGAAATACCTTCCAACTTAATATCGTACTGACTACTGTACTTTACATAATTAATTTGGACTAATTCTCCGTTCACAATAACTTTATCTAGCCTTAAACGAAATGTAATGATCATAATTCATTTGTAACGATTAAAATTTTTTATTTATTTTGATAAATTTTCCTAGCACTTTTTAAATATTCTGTTATATAATAATTAGTAATTAAATACACTGTATTAATACAGAATGGAAAACAAACAAAAACATCTAAATAATAAGGAGTGCTGACAATGAGTAGAGAAGAGCGTAAAAACATGGTTCAATTTTTAGAGAGAGCGAGAGGTCTTTCTACTGATGATTTAGTATTTATGACAGATGCAGATTTAGAGCATATTTATAACTCAACTTACACATATATGTTACACCATGCGGAATAATAAATATTCATATAAAAACTAGGTAGATCCTTCAGGATCTACCTAGTTTTTATGTAGGCTAATTTCATAACCCTTTATTTAACAATAAACTTCTTAGTTAATGCAGTAAGTGATAGTGCCAAAGTATTTAACTGCTGACTATTATCAAAGGTTAATTGCATTCGTTTCATTTGCTCATCTGAGGTATTCAGCATTTCTTCAGCACTCGCTAATGTTTGTTGCGAAATAGAGCCAAAATGTAAGGTTGTTTCTTCCATTAAAGGAATTGTGTCTTTTAATTTTGACAGTTCTTTATGCATTTCTTCAATTTTAAAGTTTATATCAGTTATCGTGGATAATAAAGAATTAAATGCCAATCGAGATGTTTCAACTGTTTCTGTACTAGCTTCTGTATCATTTGCCAGGAGATTAAATTCCATTGTTGCATTTGCCATCATATTGTTCATATTTGTAACTGATTCTGAAATATCCTCAGTAGCCGTTGAACATTGACTAGCTAGATTTTGAACTTCACGTGCAACAACAGCGAAGCCTTTACCCGCATCCCCTGCTCTAGCTGCTTCAATCGAGGCATTTAATGCCAATAATTTCGTTTGATCTGCAATGGAACGAATCCAAGTTATCACTTTTGTAATTTGTGAACTATATCCAGAAACCTCATGAATCGTGTTGGCTACTTGTTTACATTTTTGTTGAATCACTTGGAAGGATTTTAATAATTCAGCTACACTTTCTTCGCCTTTGATTGCTGAATGATTCATATTCTTAGATGCATCCATTACTTGTTCCATTGTTTGCAATACACTAGAAGATTCGTCTTTCATATGAAGAAACATATTGCTATTATTAGTAGAGCTAGCAGCAGTTTCTTCTGCTCCCATTTTTACAATATTCATTGTTTCTAATGAAGCCTTTGTATATTGGAATGAGTGATTTGCAGTTTGTTGTAGCTCTTTACTAGTATGAACTAAAGAAACTGTTGTTGCGTCTATATTCGAAAGCATTTGACGCATTTGTTCAATCATACTTTTAAAGCTTTTTGTTAATGAAACGATTTCAGGAATATTTGAATGCGTATCTACCTCTATGGTCAAATCTCCTGTTCGAACGATTCTCATTACATCCCTTAATTTCTCTAATGGCTTTATAATACTTCTCACTGCAAAGTATGTCATAACGATTGTTATCAAAATACAAATCAAAATTGACAAAATAAAGATTTTCTTCATATCCTCAAACATCCACAAAAACGAACGATCATCAATTACGACTGCATAGTATCCCTTTAGCTCACTAATTTTTTCGAATGCATATGTATAAGACACTTCATGAAAATTTGTTTTGCCTACACCATGTTGACTTTTTTGAATCACTTTCTTTGCTTCATCAAGTATTTTACCGTCGCTATGTAAATTAGCTTTGTATGGCTTCACTTCTTTCGTTTCTTCTGATACAAAAAACGCTGATGCTTTTAATCCATCTTGTGATAAATTAGCCATTTGATTTTTTACAACATTATTAATAGCCTTTTCAAACCCCTTCTCGTCTCCAATGTATCTATATTGAAGACTTTGAGAGATTTCTTTCATAATAGAAGCTTCTCGCTCAATTCTACTATTCATTGTAGTAATTGTTGTTTCCTTTGCTTTTTGATATGAAATCAAAGATACAATCGACATTGATAAAGTAATTAATACAACAGTAAATAATACTAAACGAGACTGAAGTGTAAATCGTTCAACAAACTTCTTTTTACGATTAGTTCCTTCTTCCATTTTTGTTCTTGGTTCATTTTCTTTTTTTAGAATAATTCTTCTAAAAAAGCTGAGCAATTTTTCTTTTATTTTACGATTATCTTTTCTGTTTACGTCTCGTTGAATGAACTTTTTTATAGTGTTTTTTACTGCGCCATTTTTCACCAATTCACACCACTTTTCTTAATTTTATTACATAATTTCCTATATTTAAGTATAATTTGACAATGTTTACCTTATTTAAATAAAATGTAAAGTTAATGTGAATTTCAAAAAAAAATACCTTTATATATAAGGGCATTTTTTTCACTGGCTTTTCTTAAAAATAGTTAGTAAACGATTTCTTTTCAATTAGAATAAACAGGCTCAAAACGATACCCTTTTCCTTTTATTGTTCTTATATATTTAGGAAAATTCGGGAGTTCTTCTATTTTTGATCGTAATCCATGAATATAAATATCGATCAGTCTTTTATTTTTATATACTGAAATGACCTCCATCAATTCTTCTCTCGTTACAATACGACCTGCTTTTTTAACTAAATAGATCAAGATCGCAAATTCTCTTGCATTTATTTCAACTCTATTTTTACACCTATATACTTCTTCCCTATTTACATAAATAGAAATGTTACCGACATGTATGATTGTCTCTTTCTCTTCTACTTTATCTTGATAGCTCCTGCGCATAACCGCTTTAATTCTAGCTGATAAATCTCTAGGATGAATTGGATATTTAACATATTCGTCTGCACCCGCTTCTATGCAAATTGCCGCTTCAAAAGTATCGTATTGTTCTACCAATAATATGATAGGAACATTTGTGATCCGTCTGATTCTTAAAATCATCGGTATAAATTCATCTAAAACACGGCTTTTCTTTAAAATTAGGCATCCCTTTAAAAAACCTAAATGTACCTCTTCTTTAAATTCTCTATATGGATAGGTACTTATTTTATACAAGTCAAATTGGTTACTTTGCAAAAGCGCACTTTCAATTTCATTTTTTTCCTGAACGATGACAACCTGCTCCACGCTTTTTCAACCCCTAAAATTTTTTTGGTATAAACTATCATTTCATTTTTAAAGTCATTGTAATGAATTCTTTTATAAAAAGGGGGACATTCATTATACATTTACAAATTCTTTACGTTCAGTTAAAAGCTAGTTAACTTTTGTGGAATATAGTAGGAAATGTAAGAAATAACAAACAACCACTTTTAGGGGGAAATCTTAAAATGAAATTAATCAAAAAACCTTTACTAGTATTATCAGCAGCAGTTCTTCTTTCATTAGCAGCTTGTGGAAATACAGATAAAACTGAAAGCACGTCAGGTAAACAGTTATCTGGAGATATCTTAATTGATGGTTCATCAACAGTTGCTCCTATTATGGAAGCAGTATCTGAGGAATATACAGCAGCTCAACCAGATGTACATGCTTCAGTTGGTATCAGTGGTACTGGTGGAGGATTTGAGAAATTTACAAAAGGTGAAACTGACTTAAGTAATGCATCTCGTCCAATCAAAGACGAAGAGGCACAAATAGCAAAAGAAAATAACATTGACTATATCCAATTAGAATTAGCTTACGATGGTTTATCAGTAGTAGTAAGTAAGGATAATGATTTTGTAGATAAATTAACTGTAGAAGAATTAGCTAAAATGTGGGCAGTAGATTCTAAAGTAAAAACTTGGAACGATGTAAACCCTGCTTGGCCAAAAGAAGAAATAAAATTCTTTAGCCCAGGTACTGAATCAGGAACATTTGACTACTTTAAAGAAGCAATCTTAGACAAAGGTGATGTTCGTAAAGATACTCAAATGTCAGAAGATGATAACGTTCTAGTTACTGGCGTTTCTGGTGAGAAAAATGCGATTGGATTCTTCGGTCATGCTTACTATGAAGAAAACAAAGATAAATTAAAAGTTGTACCAGTTGTAAATCCTGAAACTGGTGAAGCTGTTGAACCAACTGAAGAAACAATTAAAGATGGTTCTTATGCACCACTTTCTCGTGAAATCTTCACATATGTAAATAAAAAGTCTCTTGAGCGTGAAGAAGTAATTGATTACCTAAAATTCGCTAACGAAAACGTACCTACATTAGCTGAAGAAGTTGGTTATGTACCTTTAGAAGATGCAAAGTATGAAGAGAACCTTAAAAAGTTAGACGAAGCTGCAAAAAAATAAATTAATGTAACTGAATTAAAGAGAGGTAAGGACCCGGATGAAGCCTTACCTCTTTCATTCTTGAAATTAGGGGGTTTTTAAATGTTAGAACCAAAAAAAATATCGCCTGTTCAACAAGCGATTGCTGCAAATAAAAAGAAAAAAGTTTCAATGGATACAATCTTAGAAAAATTAATGCCAAAACTGTTTTTAGTTTGTGCACTTGTTGCGATTTTTACAACATTTGGTATTGTTTTTACATTATTAGCTGAAACAGTTCACTTCTTTGAAAAAGTATCTATCGTTGAATTTTTAACAAGTAAAGAATGGCATCCAACGTTATCTGATCCAGATTACGGAATTTTACCACTTATATCAGGTACTTTATTAACGTCACTTATTGCAACAATTGTTGCTGTACCGATTGGTTTAACGTCAGCTATTTATTTAAGTGAATATGCTTCAGATAAAACTCGTCGTACTATTAAACCAATTCTTGAAGTATTAGCCGGTGTACCAACTATTGTTTATGGTTTCTTTGCATTAACTTTTGTTACACCAATTTTAAAAGAAATCATTCCAACATTAGGTATTTACAATGCTTTAAGTCCAGGTCTAGTAATCGGTATAATGATTATTCCTATGATTACCTCTTTATCTGAGGATGCAATGAGTTCAGTTCCAAATTCGCTACGTGAAGGCGCATATGGCTTAGGTTCAACAAAACTTGAAGTTTCTTTAAAAGTTGTCTTACCTGCAGCCATGTCAGGAGTTATCGCATCTTTTGTACTTGGTATCTCACGTGCTATTGGAGAAACAATGATCGTATCTGTAGCTGGTGGTGCAAACCCAATTCTATCGTTTGACCCTACAAAAGCAGTACAAACGATGACAGCATTTATTGCACAAGTCAGTCAAGGTGATGTAGGTTACGGTTCAATTGGTTACTACAGTATTTACGCGGTTGGTACAACATTATTCATCTTCACATTAGTGATGAACGTAATTGCACATTTCATCTCGAAGCGTTTTAAAGAGGAGGTATAATCATGAATTTCATCGATCACAATAAAGTTTCTGCTAAAATTGGTAGCCGTTTAGTAAAAAATAAAATAAGCTCACAAATATTCTTTTTATCTACTATGTTTGGCTTATTCGTATTAGCAGTTTTACTATACAGAATTGGAAGCCAAGGATTTTCATTTATAACACCAGATTTTTTCACAAACTTTGCTTCTCGTATACCTGAAAGAGCAGGTATTAAAGCTGCACTTTATGGAACGATGTGGTTAATGGCAGTAGTGATTCCTGTTTCATTAATTTTAGGTGTCGGAACGGCAATTTATTTAGAAGAATATGCAAAGAAAAACTTTTTAACTCGTTTTATTCAATTAAATATTTCAAACTTAGCTGGCGTGCCATCTATCGTATTCGGTTTATTAGGATTAACAGTTTTTGTTCGTTTATTTGGATTTGAACGTAGTATTTTAGCCGGTGGATTAACAATGTCACTTGTCATTCTTCCTGTTATTGTTGTTTCATCACAAGAAGCCATCCGTTCAGTACCTAACCAATTACGTGAAGCTTCTTTTGCATTAGGAAGTACAAAATGGAAAACTATTTATCGCATTGTCTTCCCAACTGCATTACCTGGTATATTAACTGGAAGTATATTAGCATTCTCACGTGCAATTGGTGAAACTGCTCCACTATTAGTAATTGGAGCCCTTTCTTATGTTGCATTCGTACCAACTGATATCTTCTCTGGTTTCACAGTTATGCCAATTCAAATTTACAACTGGACTTCTCGTCCTCAAGAAGCATTCCAATTTGTTGCAGCTGCTGGAATCATCGTTCTACTTGTTATGTTAATTGTAATGAATGGTGTCGCTGTATGGATTCGTAATAAATTCCAAAACAGATTCTAAATTTGCTTCCCCAGCAATTTATAAATAAAAAAAACTCGGAGTCAGTTAGCTGATTCCGAGTTTTTTTATTAACCCAAGTCTACAATCGTTTTATCATTAACGATTCTTTCGCGAATTTGTTCGCAAAGTTCATTAATTCTCTGTGAATGTTCTTCTTTTCCTTCATACTTCATTTTTAATACATAATATAATACATGATCTCTACACTTTAAAAATGCAGGAATACGACTGTACCATTCTTCATCTAAAACAAATTCAGTTTCATAGCCCTCTCTTAGTAGAGCTAATTGTTTTTTAGCGTATGCTGAATTCTCTTCATACGATTTTTTGCTTCCCCACGCAGTATAGTAAAGGACGATCGCGATATCTGAAATAAAATAATTATATTGTAAATCATCAAAATCAAAGGCAGTGATGTCTCCATGATCATTTACAAAGAAATTATGAAAGTGTAGATCACTATGAATTAATCCATACGAATTAGCATGTCTTGGATAATGACTCATTGCTTCTAAAAGGGCTTTTGTATATGGACCGATTTCTTCATGATTTAACATCACCTGTAGATATGCTTCTTCATCCCATGATTCTCTTGCTTTCGTAACTGGATAATTAACTGTTAAGGCATGCAATTTCCCCAGTGTTTTCCCTAACTTATACATTAAATCATCATTCCATACATCTGGGTTTGTTCGATCAACTAATTTACCATCAGCCCATTCAAACATTGATGCAAAAAAGCTCGTTCCATCACTAGCAACATGCTCTTCTACTAAATTCCCATTTAATGATACTAATGAACCAGCTGCATTTGCACCATTTTCTCTTACATATTTTAAAAAGGTTAGTTCAGCTTCAATCTCATTTTTTTGGCGATGAGAAGAGTGCGTAAGTCTCAATACTCTGGCTACTCCATCTTTTGTATGGCCTTTAAAAATATAGTTTTCAAAATCACCTATTGGCTTCTCATCTACTTCAATTCCGAACGCTGATGCGGCATTATGTAATATTTCTTTCGTAAAAACTCTTTCTACTGTATGTTCCATTGTTCAATCCTCCAAAAAACCTACTTAATGACTACTTTAATTAGTTCTAAATAATTAGGCTATTTCCCTTCATTTTTTCACTTTATTTATTAGAAAGTAATTAATAAAGAGAAGTTGATTGGAGCGGAAGGTGCTCGACTCCTGTGGGAGTAGCGGGACAGATGAGACCCCGGAGGAGGCCCACAGGATGTGGGTCATGCATGCGTTACGACAGGACGTCGTGTTTTTAGCATGCCTACCTTTTGTAGGAGGCTCATCGCACGCCCCACGAAAAGCGAGCATCCTGGAGCGTTAATCAACTTTCTTTTTTTATATACTTTAAGTGGCGAGACTTTTTTGCTTCATTAAAATATCTCACTTTCTTTTACTTCATATTCTTTTCGATATTCATTAGGTGTCATCCCGACCATTTTTTTAAATATTTTCCGAAAGTATTTATCGTCCTGGTATCCAATTTCTCCTGCAATTTCATATATTTTTAACCGAGGAAATTTGAGTAATTCTTTTGCTTTATTCATTCTAATTCGAACGATATAATCTGATAAATTTTCACCGTAAATTTGTTTAAACTTACGTGAAATGTATTCTCTACTTAAATAAAATTTCTCTGAAAACTCTTGAAGAGAGATTTCTTCAGAATAATGATTTTGTATATAGTAAGCAATTTCTTCTATTGTATTTTGTTCTTTGGCTGGTTGTCCTGATTGATGTAGGAGTGAACTAACTCTTTCTCTTTGAGCCAGTAGGAATTCTTTCAGTTCGAAATGTCCTCGGATATTCCAAAAAGCATCAATACTAGTTTTATGTAAAGTTTGTATTGAATTTTTCGTGATCCATCTATTTAAAAATAACTCGAATTCTTGATGCCAATTTTCTAATTGAGCATAAGAGAAATAATTGAATTCCTTCAGATGGTTTACGATCCGGTTTATAATTTCATCAAAATACGAAATATCATTTTTCTCCATCATTTTATCTAGTAATTTTAATAATTCAATTGAATTTAAACCTTTATGTTCCTGTATGTTTGTTTTTAAATATACAGGACATTCAATCATTTCAAGTAAATTGTATTCATGAATTATCTGCTTTGCTTCTATGTATGCATCATGTAATTTTTCTACACCGTACTGTTCACTACTTGAAATATGAAATGGAAAAGGAACAACTGTCATTAAGATTTCTGATAGCTGTTTATTAAAACATTCAACATCTTCTCCCCAATAGATGAAGCAGACCTCTTGTTTCGCATGAATATTTCTGAATGCGATCCCTACATTCTCGTTTTGAAGAATTTCATTTACAACATTTAAAATAGAAAAATAACACAATTCTTCCGACCATATACCGATAAATGCTTTTAAATTTCTTAATTTAATAACTGATATATGAACTGATGCTATTACTGTTTTTTCAACATCCGCTAGTAACTTTTCATCGTACTCGTTACCAAAAATGGCATTACTCAACTGCTGGTCCCGATAGAAAGGTAATATTTCATCCAATTTCCTTGTATGTTTGATTGATTCTCTTCGTTGCAGTTCTTCTTTTTTCCATTCTTCAACGACTTTGCTAATCGTTTCGTTTAATGTGTCAGGATCAATTGGCTTTAATAAATAATCTGAAGCTCCATTTTGAATTGCTTCCCTCATAAATTGATAGTCTTCATATCCTGTTACAACAATGATTTTACTCGTTAATTTTTCTGACTTGATCCATTTTAATAATTCTCTTCCATCCAACTCAGGCATCATCATATCTGTAAAAATAATTTGTGGACGCTCACTTATGATAATGTCCTTTGCAATTCTACCATTTTCAGCTTCAAATATTTCCGTTGTATTTATTTCATCCCAATTCGCTAATAATTTAATCCCTTCTCTTACATGGGTTTCATCATCAATAATTAACACTTTCATTTTCTATTGCTCCTCTATCTACATGTAGTGGCAAATAAATTGTGACAATGAAATGCTCATGCTGTTTACTCTCAATATAAAACTTGCCTTTTTCACCGTAATATAATTGAATTCGGTCATTTATATTCTTTAATCCGATACTTTCCTTTTGTGATTTCACCTGATTCATTAATGACAATTGAATCTTCTCTAATTTTTTTTGATCTACACCAACACCGTTATCAATTAACTTTATACACATCGTTTCAAAATCAAATTGACGTATTGAAATTTCTAGCTTTCCAAAGTTTTGTTTCCGTTCAAAACCATGCTTAAAATAGTTTTCTACAAGTGGTTGTAAAGTCATTTTCGGCATGTTAGTAAAATATAAATGTTCATCAACATTCAATTTATATTCAAACTTCCCATCATACCTTTCATTTTGTAGTGCTAGGTAATCTTTAATATGATTAATTTCATCTACTACTCGGACGAAATCCTCGTTATTTCTCATGCTATAACGCATGATTTTTGAAAGAGATGTTAAAAGCTTATATACTTTTTTGCCATCATTTTTTAATGATAAAGTACCAATTGACTGCAATGAATTGTATAAAAAGTGTGGATTCATTTGTGATTGTAATACTTTTAGTTGATTCGTTTTATTTTCTATTTGAAGTTTATATTCTTTTATGTATAAATCATTTATCTTTTCAATCATTGAAGTAAAGTGTTGACCTAGCTGTCCAAATTCATCATCACCAAGTGAATCAAAAGAAACAGCTAACTCTCCTTCTTCAATCCGTTTTATATTCCGAATGAGTGTATGGATTGGATTTGTAAATTTTACTGAAACGAGAATCGTTAGTAACGTTACAAAAAGTACAGAAATTGCCCCAATTGTTATATTAATCATTAAAATTTTATTGGCATCTTGGTAAAGGTTTGTATAAGGAATACTCTTAATAATTGTCCATGTTTTTCCGCTAGCTTTAACTTGATCTGATACATAGACTCCTTTGAAATGTTTATTCTTGCCTTCAAAGTCATATTGACCTTTTTCAACTTTCGTATTATTTATCTCTTTATACCAAGAATTGGTTAACCTTTCTCCAATTCGATTTTCATTTGAGGAATAAAATACATTTCCATCTTCGTCTAATACATATAAATGCTCACGATTTTTATCGTAAATACGATCAAAGATTTCTTTAATACGATCTAACCTAACATCAATAGAGAGAAAACCTAATAACTGATCTGTTGTAACATTCATTAATCGATAATGAAATGACATGACTTGTTTAGCAGGCTTTACTCGAAAATCAGAAAGATCATTATAGCTTTTAATATCATGAGTTGATTCAATTTCAACAAACTGCTCGTCCTTCATTAATGTCTTATAAATAGGGAAATCATTAAAGTTCAAAAGCTTTCCTCTTCCGCTTACCTTTGCATTGTAGACAGAAAAATCATCCTTCCCCCGTTCGATATAAAGATGCATTTGTTCGATTTCTCTTCGGTTAAAATACAAGTTTAATAGATTCCGATTGATTTCAAATTGATTTTTGTCTATAAACTCCGTCGCACCATTTTCTAATACCTCTAAATATGGACGGTTTGTGTAAATTGATAATGGGATATTATTAATTTCCTCAAAGTAGTTTTTTAAATCACTTCCACTTTTGTTGATTAATACATGATTATTTTTTACAAATCGATTAACAACCGAATTTTTTGTATATATGTAAATAGATATGATTGAAATTCCAAATGGAATGATCGTAGCTGCTAAAAGAAAAACAATTAATTTAAAACGAATTCCGCGTTTCAATAGTTCACCACCTTATCTTCTATATTAAATTAAAAACTAAAAATTTTAAATAATTAGAAAAAAAAGAAAGCTAATGATCCTACTCATCAGCTTTCTTTCTTATATTATTTCTTATATTTACTTTTCCAAGTAGCATCAAATTCTTTTAGCATTTGCGTTGAACTAGATTGCTTAGCAATATACTTTTGAATTGAAGCGCCAAGATCATTCGTTGCACCATCTGGGAACTTGAACCAGTTCCAAGTTAATGTTTTACCAGCTGCAGAGTACTTTTGGATATCGTCTGCAATTGGTCCTAAGTTTGTACCTTTAATTGTTTTTAAAGCAGGGATAAATTTAAATTTTTCAACGATGTACTTTTGACCTGTTTTTGAAGTTACCATCCAGTTTAAGAATTTTTTTGCTTCAGCTTTATTAGCAGAATTTTTATTTACAACCCAGTTATTTGGAACACCTACTGGTAATTTATCCATCGCAGCTTTATCGTTGTTAATTGGCATTGGTAAAACACCAATCTTCATATTTTTCTTAATTCCATCGATAGTAGTTTGAGTCCAGTTACCTTGTTGCATCATAGCTGTTTGACCTTTTGCAAATTGTGTAACTTGCTTATTGTAATCTGTAGTTAATGGATTTTTGTTACCATACTTTACAGTTAAATCTAATAATTTAACCCACTCTTTGAACTTCTTATTATCTGAAATTTTTACTTTCCCTGAATTTACATCTTTAATGAATTGGTCAGGATTAGATTGTTGTGCAAACGGGATATTAAGTAAATGAATGCCTAGGATCCACCATTCAGCATACCCTACTGAAAATGCTGTGATTCCTTTTGCTTTAAGCTTTTTACTTGCTGCTTCTAATTCTGTAATTGTTTTTGGTAAAGTTGTAATTCCAGCTTTTTTGAATAAATCTTTATTATAAATAAAGCCATAACCTTCAGTATTCATTGGCATACCGTAAAGTTTGCCATTCATCGTCATTGGTTTTTCAGTACCTTTATAAAGATTTTTCACCCATGGCTCTTTTGATAAATCTTCTAATTTATCTTTCCAAGTTACTGCTTCTTGGAATCCACCATTGTTAAAAATATCTGGACCTTTCCCCTTAGCAAATTCTGCTTTAAGAGCTGCTCCATAATCTGCTCCCCCACCAACAGTCGTTACTTTTACTGTTACATTTGGATAGGCCTTATGGTAATCCTTTGCCATCGCTTCAAAATCTTTGGCAATTTCAGCTTTAAATTGGAAAACATTTAATGTAACCTTTTTACTACTTGTTGCTTGTGTTGTACTTTTTGCAAATGCGCCATTTGCTCCGACTGAAGTTAATAGTACAAATGATGCTGATAATGCGGCTATAGCTTTGATCGCTTTAATCTTCACCTTAAAACCCCCATTTTTCTAAAAAATATTATGAATACGTTTACATTATACTTGTAAAAGTTTTCATACATAGATAGTTAAAATTGACCTATTGGGTGGAAAAAATTGATGATATTTTCTAAGTCCAATATCACTTAATAGAACCACTCGTAATTCCTTTAATAATATGTTTTTGTGCAGCAAAGAAAAAGATTAGTAGAGGAGTAACTCCTAAAATTAAGCCAGCCAATGCTAAATGCCATTGCTTCATATAGGCACTAAAGAAATAGAAGGTTGATAAAGGAATGGTACGTTGTTCCTCGCCTAAAACTAGGGATGGCAATAAAAAGTCGTTCCAGATCCACAATGTATTTAAAATAACAATTGTAACTGTAATAGGTTTTAATAATGGAAAAATAACCTTCCAGAAAACCATAAAGGGCGAGCATCCATCAATAATTGCAGCCTCTTCTAGCTCAATGGGAATTGTTTTAATAAACCCGTGATATAAGAATATAGATAAAGCAGAGCCAAACCCTAAATACATTACAACCAATCCCCAATGGCTTTCTAATAAATGTAATTTATCTCCCACCTTCATCAATGGAATCATGATCGATTGGAAAGGAATGACCATCGCTGAAACTAATACAAAAAACAATACTGCCGATATTTTATTCTTTGTTCTAACTAGTTTGTATGCCGCCATTGAACAAAACACCACAATCACCAAGTTACTAGCAATTGTAATAATCAGTGAATTGAGAAGCGCTTTACCAAAATGCATAATTTTCCATGCCTCTTTGTAATTCGAAATACCCAAAGACTTAGGTAAAGCAGATGTATTTGAAAGAATGTCCGCAAAGGATTTAAACGAATTAACAATTACATAATAAAAAGGGACTAGAAATAACAATGCGATTAAGATAGCTAAAATTTCTAAAGAAAATAGATTGAATGTATATTTTTCCTTTTTCATCACATCTCTACCTCCCTTTTCTTAGATAAATAAACTTGAACAACCGTGATAATTGATACAACTACGAAAAACACAATTGCTTTTGCTTCTCCTATGCCAAAATTATTATTTGTAAAAGCTTCTTTATAAATATTGTAAGCTAGCATTTCCGTCGATCCGAACGGGCCACCACCCGTCAATGATAAGTTTGTATCGAATATTTTAAAAGACCAAGAGATTGTTAAAAATAAGCAAACTGTAACCGCGGGCGCAACCATCGGAATCGTAATTTTCTTTAAAACTTGAAATCTATTCGCTCCATCAATTTTGGCAGCCTCAATTAAATCATTCGGCACACCTTGCAATGCTGCTACATAAATAACCATAATATAGCCGGCACCTTGCCACACAGCGACAATGACGATGGCCCAAAATGCACCATTAGCAGTCCCAAGCATAGCAGTTTCTAAAAACTTTAATTTTAATGTGCTTCCAAGTGAAATTAATCCCTGATTAAATATGAATTGCCAAATAAAGCCTAATAATAAACCACCAATGAGATTAGGCATAAAAAAGATCGTTCGCAAAATATTACGAGACTTTAAAGCCTGCGTAACTAATAGAGCTAATCCAAAGCCCACTATATTCGTTAAAATGACCGCAATTAAGGTATATTTTGCTGTTAATTTAAAGGACGCAAGAAAAGCTAAATCATCCTTAAAAATATACTTATAATTCTCTAAACCTACCATTTTTATATGTCCAGTAATTCCATTCCAATCAGTAAATGAATAATAAATACCCATTATAAAAGGAACCAATACAATTGCTATAAATACTAGATAAACAGGTCCTACAAAACTAAAAAAATTTAACGCCTTTTTTAATTTTTTTATTCCCGCACTTGTAACCTTCTGTTTTCCCTCAAGAACGGAATCACTTGAAACCTTGTTTGTTTCGAGCATATAACCACCTCCAACTTCATCTTAATTTACCAACGAAATAGTGAAAACAGAATGGTTTGAACAATAGGGTGGAATATATTGACTAATATTTAGTTTCTATGAATCTACAAAACAGAATGCTTAACAAATCTTATGTCTCCCGTTAAATACTTCCATTCACTTTGAGGACTCTTTGATGGTTATCGATTGAAAAAAAGAGGATGATTCCTTATTAGTTCCTCTTTTCACGTTATGACAGCATAGTAATTTAAAGAGAGGATATTTTTGTTTTCCTATTGAATAGATATATTATCTTACATGCAATATTCAAAATGAAGGAGAAATATATGAATAAAAATTCGAATTCAAAAATAAGCATTTCACGAACTTCTCAATATGTTAATAAATTAAGAAGTTTCAAAGTTTATATCGATAATAAAGTAGTAGGTAAAATAAAAGACGGTGAAGAACTAACTTTAGAAGTAGCACCAGGAAAACACTCTATCTTTTTAGAAATTGATTGGTGTAAAAGTAACAATATATTGTTTGATAGTATGCAAAATGAAATGACACAGTTTAACTGTGGAAGTAATATAAAAGGGAGTAAAATCTTATTCGCATGGTTCTATTTATTCTCAAAAAACAAGTGGGTGTATTTACAAAAAAGTTAATAATGTTTGTCAATGCATGGGTTAGTTACATAACGAAGGACTACTTCAACATTTACGTTATCCCCCAAAAAATGACTATCTCTTAAATACACAAATTTTCTAGATATTGATTGTAGCGAGGGTAGTGAGACTTCTGTGGGAGTGACTGGACAGGTAAACCCTACAAAAAGCGAGCTTCTTTAAGCTTAAATAAATTAACCTCTTTCGCTAAGAATATTAAGACAAACAAAAACCGCCTATTTTCATAGACGGTTTTTCCTATTTATAAATGAATACAGATTAACACTCTTTTATGAAGCACTTTTACTAATCTCAGTATTCTTCTGATCTCTTTGATAATTTACAATAATAATCCCCGCAGTTACCATCATCAAACCTATAAATACTAGATAAGACAATGCTTCATGAAGCATAAAAGATGATAACATAACGCCAAAAACAGGTACTAAAAATAAGTACATTGAAACCTTACCAACCTGATTATATTTCATTACATTATTCCATAAAATGAAGCCAACTGAAGATAGAAGTGATAAATAAAGTAACATACCAACTGTTAATAAATTAAAATGAAACTGTAAAAATCCTGCTGCTACACCACCTATTAAAAGTAAACCAAACGATCCCATCATCATTTGATAAGCTGTCAAATAAGCTACATCCACTTTTTTTGCTGCTTCCTTTGCAAAAACATTTCCATAACCGCCAAATGCCATTGCGATTAATAATAATATTTCACCTATACCTAAGTGCAACGAAAGTGTTCCTTTCGTTATATTCACAATAATAACACCAGCAAATCCAACTGTAACACCAATTATTTTTTTGAATGATAAGCGATCATTTTTATACATAAAATGTGCGGCTAGCAGTTGAAAGAATGAAGTAGTTCCTGCAATAATCGAACCTTGAACACCTGTCGAGAAACTTAGACCAATATAAAATAGTACATATTGTAAAAACGTCTGAAACAACCCTACTTTTCCAACAACTAGTACAGTATCACGTTTAAATGTTAATTTACGTCCAAGCAGCGTAAAAAATATAATGATTAATAGCGAAGCCAAGAAAAAGCGATAGCCTGCAAATAGCATTTGCTCCCAAATATCAGTTTTCCCGATATCTAAATGTTCGTAACTAAGCTTAATAAATGGAAATGCACTTCCCCATAAAAATGTTGTAATAATAGCTGAAGATATAACGCCAAAAGGATGTGTAAAAAACTTTTGTGCTGTCACAGATTCCCCTCCCTTTCTCTTTTTCTTTTCTATCTTTGTTTATTGTCTATTAATAGATCCTAATCCAATGTCAATCTTACTACATTTCCTATTCATTTTGATTAAATTTGCTTAATTTTTGACTTTTAAGCAAATTATTTCATCACACTTGTTGGAATATGGTAATATATATTTAATAAGAATTATTTTAATCTAGCCACTTGATTCTTTTTCAACTTAGAAACTATATATTATGGAAAAACCAACTTATAAAAGTATGCTGCTGTCCTATGGACGGCAGCTTTCGTCGTTTTATAAGGGTAGTGAATTTGATTATTTTTCTCAATTGCATAAAAAGAAAGGGGTATTATTATGGAAGCAAGTACTAAAGTATCAAATATACAAACTACATATGAAGCCGATCACGAAGCTTCATCTAATTTTCTTACAAAACACGGTGAATTAATTGCCGCTTTAATTTCAGGGGTTTTCATATTGATTGCTTCATTATTAAACGACAAACATTCAACCATCTCTATCTCATTATATGTGTTGGCTTTTTGTATTGGAGGCTTTGCTAAAGCGAAAGAAGGTATTGAGGATACAATCGCTGAGAAAGAACTAAATGTTGAAATGCTAATGATTTTCGCAGCAATCGGTTCAGCTATTATCGGATATTGGACTGAAGGTGCAGTATTAATTTTTATCTTTGCTTTAAGTGGAGCACTTGAAACGTATACATTAAACAAAACAAATCAAGAAATATCTTCTCTATTATCATTACAACCTCAAACTGCCATTCGTATGAATGGAGATTTAGAAGAAGTTGTAAGCATCAAGAATCTAAATCTAGGTGATTTAATTTTGATTAAGGCTGGTGAACGTATTCCTGCTGACGGTCAAATTATGAAAGGTGAAACATTAGTAGATGAATCAGCACTAACTGGTGAATCTATTCCGGTTGTAAAGGCTTTAAAAGATGAGGTTTTCGCTGGTACGATTAATATGAAAGGAACTTTAGTCGTTGAAATTACGAAACATAGTGATGAAACACTGTTCCAAAAGATTATCAATCTTGTTCAAACAGCTCAAAGTGAAAAAACACCTTCTCAACAGTTTATTGATCAATTTGAAGGTGTCTACGTAAAAGGTGTTTTAATTGCAGTATTGATCATGATGTTTTTACCTCATTTCCTTTTAGATTGGTCATGGACAACAACTTTTTATCGCGCAATGATTTTATTAGTAGTGGCATCACCTTGTGCATTAGTAGCATCAATTACGCCTGCAGTACTATCAGCAATTTCAAATGGTGCTAAGTCCGGCATACTTGTTAAAGGTGGTATACACTTAGAACGATTGGCGGTTTTAAAAGCGATTGCCTTCGATAAAACTGGAACTTTAACAGTAGGAAAACCAGAAGTAACTGGATTTGAAATGATTAATGGAATGGATCGTGTTGAATTATTATCAATAATTGCTTCTATCGAACGTTATTCTACGCATCCACTTGCTTCAGCAATCGTTGATTATGCAACAAAACAGGGCGCTACTATCTCTACTTCTTTTGAACAGATTGATGATCATGCTGGTTTTGGTGTTTCAGCAGTCGTAAATGGCATAGCTTACCGAGTTGGAAAAAAGGAATTTGTTACTGTAAAACATAATCCTTTTACCCATTTTGAAGAAAATGCAGAAAAAGAAGGTAATACAATTGTCTATGTAGGAACGGAAGACACTCTAGTTGCAATCTTCTCTTTAAAAGATTTAGTACGAAATGAAACAAAAAATGCATTAAAAACATTAAATAAATTAGGTGTTCAGACAGTTATGATTACTGGAGATTCTGAACAAACTGCAAAAGCAATTGCTTCAGAAAGCAAAATTAATGAATTCTTCTCTTCTTGCTTACCTGATGAAAAAGTATCAATCGTTAAAAAATTAAAAGAACGTTATGGCCAAGTAGCGATGGTAGGTGATGGGATTAATGACGCACCCGCTTTAGCTACAGCAAATGTGGGGATTGCAATGGGTGGCGGTACTGGTGTCGCATTAGAGACTGCCGATGTTGTACTAATGAAAAATGACCTAACAAAAATATCAAAAGCCATTACATTATCAAAACGTATGAATAAAATTGTTAAACAAAATATCATTTTCTCATTAGCAGTGATATCATTTTTAATATGTTCAAACTTTTTACAAATAATTGATTTACCTTATGGAGTAATCGGACATGAGGGAAGTACAATCTTAGTTATATTAAATTCATTAAGATTATTGAGAAATTAATATTAAAGCGCAAAGCACAGTGACCTATTCATTGTACTTTGCGCTTTTTTACTTAATGGTAATCGTTATGTCCGTTTGCTGAACCACTAGTTTTATGTTTTGGATGAGAACTACTTTTTTGTTTTTTGTTAGACTTATCATTATGGTTTTGTTTGTTATTACTCATGAACATTCCCTCCCTTATTTGAAGTCTTTTATAGTTTATCTAATCAGCAAAAGACTACTCATGGAAGATACGTCCAAAAATGTTAAACACGCATTTTTCTTTGCTTTAAAAAGGCATTTATTTCTCCACCAATTACAACGACCATGGCTGAAATATAAAACCAAATCATTAAAACAATAATGCCACCCAAACTTCCGTAATGACCTGTAAAATTACCGAAATTATCTACATAATATGCAAAACCAAAAGATGAGAATATCCATCCAAGTGTTGCAAATATTGAGCCAAAAAATACTTTTTTAACATGTACTACTTTACTTGGCCCTATAGAATAAAGGACGGTAAAAACCAAATATAAAATAATAAAACTCAATGACCAACGGATAATACTCCAAGTAGATAAAAAACGATCAGAAATTCCTAGAAATTCAAATAAGAACTCCGCAATAACCTTCCCAAATACCGGGATTAAAAGAGCGAATACGATTACAAACACCATTATTAACGTTAATAAAATAGAAACTCCTCGTGTAACGAAATAATTTCTTTTGTCCTCTACGTCATATGCATCATTAAAAGCTCTAATAATTGCATTAATTGCATTAGAAGATGCCCAAATTGTTGCAATTAACCCGAATGATAACACACCACCATGTGATTGTCCGATTATTAATTGTAAATTACTCTTAATAATTGCCATAGCATCTGGAGGAGCATACTGACTTAAAAATGCAAGAACTTCATCGTTTGATATCGGTAAATAGATAATTACCTGTGTTAAAACTAATAGAAATGGAAAAAGAGATAGCATGAAGTAATATGCTAGCTCCGCTGAACGAGACACAATATCGTCTGCCATACACTTTTTCACTAAATCCCAAACAAATGCGACAATCAAATTCTTTTTGCTAATCAAGTTTACACCTTCAATGTGTTTATTCTTTTGATGGAGTTGATGTAGATATACTCGATAATAAAACTTCTTCAACTTTTTCTTCCACTTCTTCTGCATTCTCTTCATTAATGTCTTCAACATTTTCAAGAGTTGCAGCTAGTTGCGCTTCTACTTGATCTTCCACTTTATCTTCAAACGGATCTACCTTTTTTTCTACAGGCTCATTAACTGCTTTCATCACGTTTTCTACTTTTTCTTCAACTTCTTCAGCAGCATCCCCAGATACTACTTTAGAAGCTCCTTTAACCGATTCAAACTTGTTGATAGTAGAATCTTTAATTTCAATCCACTTATCTTTTACAAGTTGAACGTTATCTTCTAATTTTTCAACAGAATTTTGAACAACCTTCAATTGAGAGCGAACTGCTCCTTTTACTAATTCTGGATCTTCTTTCATTTGATTTAATTTCTTAGATACACTTTTACCTTTTCGTGTAATCTTTTCACGATTTTCTTTGTTCAGTAAAGTAACTCCTGCACCAATTGCGACTCCGACAAGAATATTGCGTAAAGCTTTGTTACGTTTTGACATTCTACATCCTCCTCTAAACAGTTAGTTGGTGTTGCTTTAAAATATGCTGAAGTAAGTGTGAGCAGCCTTCCTCAACGATGTTATATACTTCATCAAAATTTCCCGTATAATACGGATCAGGTACTTCCTTCCACATTGAAGATGGTACGTAATCTGAAAGGAGTGTTATTTCTCCTATACAATTATTTCTTGCTAAATTCATTAAATCCTCTTTATTCTGTGCATCCATAGCAACAATATAACTAAAATATTTAAAGTCATTATCTGTCACTTTTCGAGCTTTCATACCTTCGCAATCTATACCTTTTTGACCTAGTAATTCCTTTGTTCCCTTGTGTGGTGGGTGACCAATATGCCAATCACCAGTACCTGCAGAATCAATCATAAAATGTTTTTCTAACCCTTTTTCTGTCACTATATGACGAAAAACAGCCTCTGCCATTGGCGAGCGACAAATGTTACCTAAACAGACAAATAATACTTGAATCATTTCGATGTCTCCTTCAAATTAATTACACTTTTTGCCAAAATTTAGCTGTTTGTTTCGATTCCATTCTACACTTTCTAATTTAAAAAGAAAAGAAGTGCTAAAGTGTATAATTCAACTTAAAATTAACAAGATTATACTCATCATCACAATTTTCAAGTAAACACACATAAATTTATTGCTTTATCCATATAACCAGGGATTACTGTCTTTATATGATGAAAATATTTCTATTTTATCGTATAAAATGATTGTATTTTTAAAACACATTGACTATATTTAGTAATGACAACTAAATGTACGATGAACCACAAGGGGAGCCATGAGGCTGAGAGTGAATAGCATAACTATTCTTACCCTTTGAACCTGTTAGTTAATACTAACGTAGGGATGTGGCACGATGAAAAAGTAACCCTGGGATCATCATGCTACCAGTGTTACTTTTTTTATTTTTACCATTCCTCTCCCTAATTTACACTTCAATTGAAAGAGTTATCCAAACTCTATTCCAAAGTGCTTCATTTACAATGAGTGTTGTCAAAGAGAGATAAGGGGGAATTTTATATGAGAAATTCAAAAATACAAATGATGGTAGAAATTGCAATGTGTGCAGCATTAGCAATGGTTTTTGATTTACTACCATTATTTAAAGCACCACAAGGCGGATCTGTATCATTATCAATGCTACCTGTTTTTTTAATCGCATTTAGATGGGGAATAAAACAAGGTTTAATAACTGGCTTATTACTTGCAGCACTACAATTAGTTACCAACTTTTATTTTGTTCATCCAATTCAAATATTATTAGATTACATCATTGCTTTTACAGGTCTAGGATTAGCTGGTATTGTTTACAAACAAGTTAAAAATAATTTAACGAATGGAAATAAAACATTAGCAACTATCTTTATAATAGTAGGTACTTTTATTGGTTCACTAACTCGTTTTCTATGTCATTACATTTCTGGAATCGTATTTTTTGGTTCGTACGCTCCAAAAGGAACACCGGTATCATTGTATTCTTTAGTTTATAATGCTTGGTATATGGTTCCATCATTTATCATTTGTGCAATCATTTTAATATTTTTACTTTCAACAGCTCCAGTTCTTGCAAACGTGAAAAAGAATCAAGCTGCTTAAAAACTATCATTTATTCACTTATAACCCTACTCTTTCTTGAGTAGGGTTTTTCTATTCTAAATAAAATATATTCATAAAATTATTGAACACTTTGTGAATTATAGTTATTTGCTCCACTCCTCACTCATATAAATAAATACAGTAAAAAATATCAAAGGAGGTTTGTACTTTGATTTATGACATCATCATTTTCTTCATATTTACGATTATACTTTTAGGTGGGATTGGCGCATTTTTCATGCTATTAAAAAATTCATTAAATGTAGACGATGAAAATCTCATCGATGCGAAACCTCCCTCAAGTGAAAAAGAGGATCATACTAATTGAAAAAATTGTAAAATCATTCATATATTTGGATGGTTTTATTTTTTTTATGTACAAGATTTTCTATAAATCGTTAATTTTACTAATTGTTCACTTAGTTATCAAATATTACCATGACTATTTCTGCTTATTATCATATATGATGGGTGTACATGATTATCGTAGACACCATGAACTCTTGAATTATTAAAGGAGGAATTTTAAATGGATACGTCCATCACAAAAACGACTGTAGATGTATTAAACAAACAATTAGCTGACTGGAATGTGTTATATGTAAAATTACATAACTATCACTGGTATGTTAAAGGAGGAGACTTCTTCACTTTACATGCTAAATTCGAAGAACTATACAACGAAGCGAGTATACATATTGATGAACTAGCAGAGCGTGTATTAATAATTGGTGGGAAACCACTTGCTACAATGAGAGAGTATTTAGATACTTCCGGGATTAACGAAGCCAACAAATTAGTGAAAGCAGAAGAAATGGTTCAAGATCTAATTCATGACTACCAATACTTAATTGAAGAATTAAAGGATGGAATGGATATTACAGATTACGAAAAAGATTCTGTTACACATGATATGCTATTAGCAATTCGTGAACAACTTTCAAAACATGTTTGGATGTTAAAAGCATTCCTAGGTTAATAAAAAACAGTGTATAACATCATTGAATGACTTATCATTCTTTGTTGTTTACACTGTTTTTTGTCTTTAATTGGTATTTTTATAAATTAAACAAATGTTTGTTTAATTTTGCTCTCTATCAATATCAGCTGTTTCCTTACAACCGGTTTTGATTTTTTTTAAAATAAAACCATTTATTCGATCGAATGAAAACAAAATGGCAATTCGTTTCGATTTATTAATAGATTGTAAAGCATATTGTTCTAGCTTATGCGTAAATCGTTACACACTAGTTCCTATTACCTATTCGAACTAGGTGAAAGTAACTAGGAATTTACACCTACCCATCCCATATATCCTATTATATTTTCTACAAAATTACATCAATAATCGACACATTTCTTCTTAATTTTCTACCAACAATTTATATCTATATTTCTGATTACAACCAATTTTTTCTAACCGAGTGAAGCTTTGTTACTTCCTCTTTTTCCAGTATTCATCACTTATTCTCAATGATTTTAAATTTCACCCTCATCTTTACGACCCAGTTTTTATCAAAGTCGAAATACATAAAATTATAAAAACGAGACTAAAGACCCAGAGTTTGTATCAATTGTTTTAATATTGAAACAATTGCATAATATATATTATACTTATGAAAATTCTAAATAAACTAACAATTTCCTTACAATTACGCGAAAGGAGACAAAAAATGTCAAAACCTCTTTTGAAAATTGACCATTTAACTACATCATTTCGTATTAATAATCAGTATTATCCAGCTGTAGATGATGTTTCGTTAACTGTTCATGAAAATGAAATATTAGCAATTGTTGGTGAATCTGGCTGTGGTAAAAGTGCTTTAGCTCTTTCTATTTTAGGCCTTCATCAAAATAAACGAACAAAGATGGAAGGTTCCATCAATTATAAGGGAAACAACTTATTATCATTATCTGATAGTAATATGAATAAAATTCGAGGTAAGGAAATCGGAATGATTTTTCAAGAGCCTCTTACTGCACTTAATCCATTAATGACTGTTGGAAAACAAATTGAAGAAAATTTGGATTACCATACAAACCTATCATCCTCACAAAAAAAAGAACGTGCATTACAATTGCTAGCCCAAGTCGGAATTCCAAAGCCAACAATTACATATAAGCAATATCCGCATGAACTATCTGGTGGTATGAGACAGAGGGTTATGATTTCTATTGCCATTGCCTGCAATCCATCGTTTATTATTGCGGACGAGCCTACGACTGCATTGGACGTAACAATCCAAGCACAAATATTGGATTTATTGAAAGAAATTCAAAAAGAAACAAAGCTCGGCATTATCTTGATTACACACGATTTAAGCGTTGTTGCTGAGGTTGCTGATCGAGTAGCTGTTATGTATGCAGGTCAGATTATTGAAACGGGAACAGTTGAAGAAATTTTCAATCAACCTCTACATCCTTATACTCGCTCTCTATTAAACTCGATTCCTACTACTCATTCAAAAAATCAAAGACTTCATATTATCGAGGGTACTGTCCCACCATTAGATAAATTACCAAGAACAGGCTGCCGATTTAGCCACCGCATTCCGTGGATTCAATCTTATGCTCACGAGGAGCAGCCAGGTTTACATGAAATAACACCAAACCATTATGTCCGTTGTTCTTGTTATAAGCATTTCCATTTCAAGAATGAGAAAGGAGCACCGATTGTAAATGTCTCTATTAAAGGTTGAAGATTTAAAAGTACATTTTCCAATACGTGGTGGAGTTTTCCGAACAGTCGTTGATTATGTTAGAGCTGTTGACGGAATTTCATTTGAATTACGCGAAGGTGAAACATATGGTTTAATCGGTGAATCTGGTAGTGGTAAATCAACTGCTGGTAAAGCGATTTTACAGTTAACAAAAGCAACTGGTGGAAGTATTGAATTTGAGCAAAATGATCTAATTTCTTTAAGTAAGAAACAAATGAGAGCATTTCGAAAAGAAATTCAAATGATCTTCCAGGATCCGTATTCTTCTTTAAATCCTAAAAAAAGAATCATAGATTTAGTTGCAGAACCATTAAGAAACTTTGAAAAACTATCTCCAGATGAAGAGAGAGAAAAAGTGCTTTACTATTTACAAAAGGTTGGATTACCACCTGAAGCGCTTTTCAAATATCCACATGAATTCTCTGGTGGACAACGTCAACGAATTGGGATAGCAAGAGCTTTAACTTTACAACCAAAATTGATTGTTGCTGATGAGCCAGTTTCAGCACTTGATGTTTCAGTACAAGCACAAGTATTAAACTTTTTACAGGATCTTCAAGAGGAATTCAAATTAACTTATTTATTTATTGGTCATGACCTTGGTGTTATACGTCATTTATGTGATCGAATTGGTGTTATGTATCGTGGAAGACTTGTTGAAGAAGGAACAACAGAAGATATTTTAACAAACCCTCAACATATCTATACAAGACGTTTAATTGCAGCTATTCCAGATATTCGCCCAGAAGTAAGGTCTGAAAAAATAAAAGCTAGACAGGAAGTTCGACATGAATATGAAAAGAACTCCTCTTCCTACTTTGATGCAAATGGACGTCCTTATGATTTAAAACAAATATCTGATACTCATCGAGTAGCACTTCCATAGAAAGGAGAAAGCTATATGTGGAAATTTTTACTTCGCAGAGTGCTCATTATGATTCCTCAAATGATTATTTTGAGTATATTAATTTTTGCACTCGCTAAAGCGATGCCAGGTGATGCTCTTACTGGTAAACAATTGGATCCAAAAGCATCCCCAGAACGTATTGCTGAAATTCGAAAACAGATGGGACTAGATGATCCCGTACATGTGCAATATGTTAATTGGATAAAAAATGTAGTAAAAGGTGATTTTGGAATCTCTTACACACATAAACTAGCAGTAACGGATGTTATCGGTGAACGAATTGGTAACACTGTACTACTTGCTCTTTGTGTATTTATCCTTACATATATTTTAGCGATTCCACTTGGCATAATCAGTGGTCGTTGGAATGATACCTGGGCCGATAAGCTCGTCACAGGGTATAACTATATTGGTTTCGCAACACCATTATTTATCTTTGGACTTATCATGTTATTTATTTTTGGTTTTTATTTAGATTTATTGCCTACTGGCGGTAGTGTTGATCCGCAAATTGATAATGGAACATTTGCTTATTATATGAGTAAATTGCAACATCTTATTCTTCCATCAATGGCCGGTGCCCTAATTTCTACTGTTGGAATTTCACAGTATTTACGTAGTGAAATTATTGATACGAAGGTAAAGGATTTTGTTAGAACAGCTAAGTCAAAAGGTGTTCCTGAATCTAAAATTTATTCAAGACATATTCTACGAAATTCATTTTTACCGATTGCTGCTTTTTTAGGTTACGAGATTACTGGTTTAATAGCTGGATCAATCTTTTTAGAGTCCATTTTTGGTTACCCAGGAATTGGACAGCTATTCATTAAATCCGTAATGCTTCGCGATTTTACAGTTGTAAATGCTCTTGTACTTATGACAAGCCTAGCAACATTATTTGGAACACTGATTTCTGACATCATATTAAGCATAGTTGATCCACGTATTCGGATTGATTAAGGTAGGTGAAAATAATGGAATTGAAACTTGAAAATCAAACACAACTGATAGAAAAATCAAAAAGCCCCTCTGGCTTTAGTGTAATCTGGTCAGAGTTCAAACGTGATCGAATGGCATTAGCTTCACTGATTATTTTGAGTCTAATCCTGATTACTGTTTACGGCGCATCCCTTATTTTAGATCAAGACCAAATTACAAAGGTTGACTTCCTATCAATCTATCAGCCCCCTTCTTCACTACATTGGCTTGGTACTGATTATGGCGGACGAGATGTATTTGGACAATTGATTATTGGAACGAAAAACTCATTTACAATCGGTTTATTTATTACAATCATTACGAATATTCTAGGTTTATCATTAGGATTAATTGCTGGCTACTTTGGTGGTCTAGTAGATGGTATTGTCATGCGAATCATCGACTTTATCCTATCTCTACCAACATTAATGTTAATCATAGTATTTGTAACTGTAGTACCAAAATTTACGATTCCTAATTTCGTGTTAATTATGAGTATTTTCTTATGGACAGGTAAAGCAAGGCTGATTCGCTCAAAAGTATTGTCTGAAAGTGAATTGGATTACATTGCAGCAGCAAAAGCTCTTGGAACACCTAACTGGAAAATCATATTAACACATCTATTACCTAATGTAAGCTCACTGATTATAGTAGCATTTACTTTGAACCTAGCTGGAAATATCGGGATTGAATCTGGTCTTACCTTCTTAGGATTCGGATTACCTGAAAGCACGCCAAGCTTAGGTACACTCGTTGCATATGCAACAAACCCAGATGTTCTACAGAATAAATGGTGGATTTGGTTACCTGCATCGGGCATGATTTTAGTGCTCATGCTAAGTATAAATTTTATCGGTGAAGCGCTAAAGCGTGCAGCTGATGCAAGGCAAAGAAGAGGTTAAACAACTTTAAGGAGAGTGAAAGTATGAAGAATGTAAAAAGCTTTTCAAAAGTATTAAGTGCAATGGCTGTTTCTATGTTAATCCTTTCAGCTTGTAAAGGTGGAGACGATAAGCCAACATCAGCTAAACCTACAGAAAAAGTAGAAACATCTGCATTTCCTGTAAAAGTAAAAAATGATAAGGAAGCAATTGCTGGTGGCGTGTTAAAATATGGTCTTATTTCTGATACACCATTCGAAGGTATTTTAAATACTGTATTTTATGAAGGTCAACCAGACTCTGAAGTATTACAGTTCTTTGATGAAGCACTACTTTCAACAGATGAGAACTATGTATACGATCAAGATGGTGCTGCTACATACGAATTAAGTGAAGATAAAAAAGTAATCACTTTAAAAATTAAAGATAATGTAAAATGGCATGATGGTAACCCAGTAACAGCAGAAGATTTAGAATATGCTTACCTAGTAATTGGTAGCCCTAAATACACTGGTGTACGCTACGATACACAAATGTCAATGATTGAAGGTATGGAAGAATATCATACTGGAAAAGCAAAAAACATTTCTGGTGTTAAAGTAATCGATCCACAAACGATCTCAATTACTTTTAAAGAAGCAAATCCATCAGTACTAACTGGTCTTTGGACTTACCCACTTCCTAAAAAATATTTAGGTGATGTGGCAATTGATAAATTAGTAGAATCTAAACAAATCCGTAAAGAACCAATCGGTTTTGGTCCTTTCAAAATTAAGAAAATTACACCAGGTGAAGCTGTTGAGTTTGAAGCATTTAAAGACTACTGGAATGGTGCACCAAAATTAGATGGCGTACTTTTAAAAGTAGTTAACCCTACAATTGCTACAGCGTCATTAGAAAATGGTGATATCGATATTGCTTCAGTTTCTGCTGATCAATATGATAAAGCAAAATCATTAAAAAATATTCAGTTACTTGGTAGAACTGAGTTATCTTACTCTTATATTGGATTTAAATTAGGTCATTATGACGCGAAAAATGGAGTAAACGTAATGGATAATCCAAAATTCGCTGATAAACGTTTACGTCAAGCAATGGCTTATGCACTTGATAACAAATCTGTAGGTGAAAAGCTTTATAAAGGGCTAAGATTCCCTGCAACATCTGTTATTCCACCTTCATTCCCGAAATACTTTGATAAAAACCTTAAAGGTTATGAATATGATCCTAAGAAAGCAAAATCATTACTTGATGAAGCTGGCTACAAAGATGTAACTGGTGACGGTTTACGTGAAGATCCAAATGGTAAAGAGTTCAAAATCAACTTTGCATCTATGAGTGGTGGCGATATCGCAGAACCATTAGCACAATTCTACTTACAAGCTTGGAAAGATGTTGGTTTAGATGTTCAATTATTAGATGGACGTTTACATGAATTCAACTCATTCTATGAAATGGTTGAAAAAGACGATCCAAAAATCGAAGTATTCGCAGCAGCTTGGGGAACTGGTTCTGACCCAGATCCATCTGGAATTTGGTCTAAAAATGCACCATTTAACTATGTTCGTTGGGTAAACGATGAAAATGATCAACTATTAAAAGATGGTATCTCTCCTGATTCATTTGATGAAAACCACCGTCAAGAGGTTTATAACAAATGGCAAGAGCTTGTAAGTGAAGAAGTACCGTTAATCCCTACTCTATTCCGCTTCGGATTAGACGGAGTAAACAATCGAGTGAAAGGTTATGATATCACTCCAGGTCAAGGGTTCCAAGGGCATTTACAAGAAATCACTGTAACAAGTGAAGAATCAGAAAAAAATAAATAAACATGAAAAAAGGAAGAGTCGCTTTGAGCTACTCTTCCTTTTTTTAGAATTCAGACTGATTGAAAACGCTTGTCTTTCGAGGCGCAAAGCCGGATGAGGAGCGGAGTTACCTTTGACGGTAATGAGCACCGCAAGCAGGCGAAGCAACGAAGAAAGCGAGCGTTTGTCAACAGTCTGAAAATTAACTAATCTTTTTATTTTCTTCCAATTCAAACTTCCCAATTTTGTTCTTCGCTGATAAATGATAATAGATTAAACAAAGAATCATAAATGGTATACCACAGTATAAAGCGATACGTTGTTCAGGAATAAACGCCAAGCTGATCATAACAGCGACATTCAGTACTAAAGCAACAATTGGAACGATTGGATAAAGTGGAGTTTTATATTTTAAATCCTCTACTCTTCCACCTTCTTGAATATATTTTTTTCTACCTAAAAGATTTGATAATGCAATGCTAGCCCAGATGAAAACTGCTCCGAATCCAGCAATCGATAATAACCATAAGTAAACTGTATCCTCTGCAAAAATACCACATAATAGAGATAAACATCCAAATAACATACTGAAAATTAATGCGTTTAAAGGTACACCTTTTTTATTTAATTTCCCAAGTGCCGGACTAACCATCCCTTTTTGAGCCATAGAATACATCATTCGTGAAGTTGCATATAATCCAGAGTTTGCCACAGATAATACCGCTGTGATAATAACAAAGTTCATAATATCTGCAGCGTATGGGATACCAATATTATCAAATACAACAACAAACGGGCTGTCTACTAATCCAGCTTTTTCCCATGGGAATAAACCTGCTAAAACGAACATTGATAAAATATAGAATACTAGAATTCTCCAAACAGTATTGTTGATAGCCTTAGGTACTGCTTTTGCTGGGTCTTCACTTTCACCAGCTGCGATCCCTACAAGCTCACTACCTTGGAACGAGAAGTTAACTGCAACCATCGTAACAATAATCGCTAAGATGCCATTAGGGAATAAACCACCATGGTCAGTAAAGTTTGTAAGCATCGGTGCCTTTGTACCTTCTACAGATACAATTCCAAACATTACAGCTGCACCTAAAATAATAAATACAACGATTGTTACTACCTTAATACTAGCAAACCAGAACTCTACTTCAGCAAAACTTTTAGTAGATAATGCATTAACTGCAAATAATAGTACACCAAATACTACACACCAGATCCATGTAGATACATCCGGGAACCATCTCTTCATTAACATACTGACTGTAATTAATTCTAGACCAATAGTTACTGACCAGTTTAACCATGACATCCAACCTACAACATAACCAGTTGATGGCGATACATATTTAGTAGCATATGTTTGATAAGATCCTGCATCAGGTAATCTTACAGCAAGCTCTCCAAGACAAAGCATTGTTAAATACATTACTAGTCCACCTACTAAATAGGCAACGATTGCACCACCTGGCCCTGCTTCACTAATTGTTAAGCCAGATCCCATAAATAAACCTGTTCCAATAATTCCCCCAAGCGCAATCATAAACAAATGTCTACTTTTTAACTCTTTTTTTAACCCCTGTTCTTGTTGAAACATGAAAAATACCTCCCTTGACTGATAAATTGTTTCTATTTATTGAAATATTCTGATAGAAGTGGATATATTTTCCCTCTCATTTTGGATAGAAGCAAGATGACTCTATTCTATGAAGTACTCTATCGAATTTTTTCACATAACAGTTGAAAGCGTATACAATATTATTTTCTCCAAATAATACTACAATTCAAAAAATATATTCTTACATATTTTTAAAATTGTGTCAAATTTTCATAGATTAAGATAATAAGTGCTCCAGATGAAATATTCCCATCTGGAGCATAAGTTAATATTAAACCCAGCCACGGAAACGAGAAGCTTCCGCCATTTTACGAATACCAACCATATAAGCCGCTAATCGCATATTCACTTGACGATTTACTGATGTTTGGTAAACACTATCAAATGAACGAACCATTTTATCGCGTAACTTTTCTGCTACTTCTTCATCTGACCAATAGTAACCTTGGTTATTTTGAACCCACTCGAAATATGAAACAGAAACTCCACCAGCACTTGCTAGAACGTCAGGAACTAATAAAACTCCACGTTCTGTTAATATTTTTGTAGCCTCTAATGTAGTTGGACCATTTGCAGCTTCAACTACAATTGATGCTTGAATATTATGAGCATTATCAATTGTAATTTGGTTTGAAATTGCGGCTGGAACTAAAATATCACAAGGCTTCTCAAGCAATTCTTTATTCGAAATAACATTTGTAAATAAGTTTGTAACCGTTCCAAAGCTATCTCTTCTATCTAATAAATACTCAATATCTAAGCCATTTGGATCATATAATGCGCCAAGTGCATCTGAAATACCAACTACCTTCGCACCAGCTTCAATCATAAATTTCGCTAAAAAGCTTCCCGCATTTCCGAACCCTTGAATAATGACACTAGCACCCTTTAATTCAATACCTTTACGTTTAGCAGCTTCTTCGATACAGATTGTAACACCTTGAGCTGTAGCAGTCTCACGTCCTGCTGAGCCACCTAATACAAGTGGTTTACCAGTAATAAACCCAGGTGAATCAAACTCTTGGATTCGGCTATATTCATCCATCATCCAAGCCATGATTTGAGGATTTGTGTAAACATCTGGTGCAGGAATATCTTTCGTAGGACCAACGATTTGGCTAACTGCACGAACATATCCACGACTTAATCTCTCAAGCTCATATAATGACATTTTTCTTGGATCACATATAATGCCACCTTTTCCACCGCCATAAGGTAAATCAACAATTCCACATTTTAAGCTCATCCACATTGATAAAGCTTTTACTTCATCCTCATTTACCTCTGGATGGAAACGAATTCCACCTTTTGTAGGACCTACAGCATCATTATGTTGTGAACGATAGCCAGTGAAAATTTTCACTGAGCCATCATCCATTCGCACTGGAATTTGAACTGTTAAAAATCGTAAAGGTTCTTTTAATAATTCATAAAGTTCCTTTGAATAACCAAGTTTATGAAGTGCTTCAGAGATTACTTCTTGAGTAGACTCAATTAACTCTCTGCCTTCTTCTTTGATTTTCTTTTGAATTTCTAATTCTTTTTCATTTTCTGGGATAATAGTTGTCATTGTTCTCGCTCCATTTATACAGTGGCTTTATATTGGCTAAATACTTCGTTAATTTGCTGAATTGACCAGTCTAAATCTTCTTTTGAAATAATTAATGGTGGTGCAAAACGAATAACTGTATCATGTGTTTCTTTACATAATAAACCTTGTTTTTTCAATGCTTCACAATAAACACGTGCAGGTACATGAAGTTCAACACCAATAAATAATCCACGTCCTCTTACTTCTTTAATATGAGGATGATCGATTTCTTTTAATTTTTCCATAAAGTAATTTCCAAGCTCATTTGAACGCTCAGCTAATTTTTCTTCTTCTAGAACGTTTAAAGCTGCTACAGAAACTGCACAAGCTAATGGATTTCCACCAAATGTAGAACCGTGAGAACCTGGTTCAAAAACACCTAAGATTGAACGATCTGCAGCCACACATGAAATTGGGAATACGCCGCCTCCAAGTGCTTTACCTAAAATGTACATATCTGGAATTACTTCTTCCCAATCACATGCAAAAGTTTTACCAGTACGGCATAA
The DNA here is from genome assembly GCF_055484705.1 of Gottfriedia sp. ABJ_BB2_2. Classification (NCBI taxonomy): domain Bacteria; kingdom Bacillati; phylum Bacillota; class Bacilli; order Caryophanales; family Bacillaceae; genus Gottfriedia; species Gottfriedia sp. ABJ_BB2_2. The sequence goes on along the minus strand of NZ_JBVFKR010000004.1, from coordinate 150,845 downwards.
ACCTGTTTGAATTTCATCAGCAATGAATAATACATTTTCTTGTTTACATACATCAGAAACTTCACGTAGGAATCCATCTCTAGGGATGTTAATTCCAGCTTCACCTTGAATCGGTTCGATTAATAGCGCAGCAGTATTTGGTGTAATTGCTGCTTTCAATGCTTCAATATCACCATAAGGAATTAATTTAACTCCTGGTAAGAATGGACCGAAGCCACGTTGGTAATCTTTTTCAGATGATAAAGATACTGCAGCTAAAGTACGACCATGGAAGTTTCCAATACAAGCAATAATTTCAGCTTGGTTTTCTTCAACACCCTTTACATCATAAGCCCATCTTCTAGCAGCCTTTAATGCAGTTTCTACAGCTTCTGCACCAGTATTCATAGGAAGGATCATTTCTTTGTTTGTTACTTTTGCAACCTTTTCATACCACTCACCCATGTTTTCACTATAGAAAGCACGAGAAGTTAATGTAACTTTATCAGCTTGATCTTTTAAAGCTTGGATAATTTTAGGGTGACGATGTCCTTGGTTTACTGAAGAGTAAGCACTTAACATATCTAAATATTTATTACCCTCTGGATCTGTAACCCAAATACCTTCTGCTTTAGAGATAACGACTGGTAGTGGATGGTAGTTATTTGCACCGAATTGATTTGTTTGATCAATTATTTTTTGTGAGTAAGTTGTCATATGAGTTCCTCCATTATTACTTTTTTATTTTCTGTCTTACTTAATTATTTAGCAATTTCCATGCCAAATATGTCTAAAACTTCAAAATTCACAAAATGTACTCATTTAGATGTTTTTTCCTACAAAAAACTGTTAACGTTTTCATAAAGCGCAAATTTTTTTTGCCTTAAAGTGCAAATTACATTAGAATATGCATATAATCTTTGCAGTGCAAAAAACGAAAAACAGTAAATTTTTGCACCATTTTGAAACCCGTTTTTAATCATATCAAAAACGCAGGAGCTTTTCTAAGAGATTGTTATTATTTAATAAGAGCAGTTATTATAACAACACTGCCTGCGAATAAAAAAGAATGCTAATTTTCTATCACCTCCAAGAAAAGAGAGATTTCAATGAAAAATGATAAAGATCCAAATTTAGTCGTCGATGAATTACTTCAATTAATATTAGAAGAAATTGATATCGGAATTCATGTAGTGAACCATGAAGGTAAAACGATTGTTTATAATAGAAAAATGATGGAAATTGAAATGATGAATGAAGAAGATGTACTTCATAAAAATCTATTAGATGTATTCACATTCCAAAATAATCAATCAAGCACTTTACTTGAAGCTCTTCAAAAAGGGAAAATACGTAAAAATATTAAACAATCGTATTTTAATAATAGAGGAAAAGAAGTAACGACAATTAATGATACATATCCCATCATGAAAGATAATCAAATCGTTGGCGCAATTGAAATGGTTAGAGATGTAACCGAATTAAAACAATCAGTTCAAGATGGCATTATGCAAAATCGTAATACACGATATACCTTTGAACAATTAATAGGTGAATCACCTTCATTTAAACTAATCATTGATGATGCGAAAAGATCTGCAAGAACTTCCTCTTCTGTTTTATTAATTGGAGAAACAGGAACTGGTAAAGAATTATTTGCACAAAGTATACACAATGCTAGTCAAAGATCCACAAAGCCGTTTATTTCTCAAAACTGTGCTGCATTACCTGAAACATTAATAGAAAGCATTCTATTCGGCACAAAAAAAGGAGCATTTACAGGTGCGATCGATAAACCTGGATTATTTGAAGAGGCAAATGGCGGAACATTGCTATTGGATGAAATCAATTCACTTAGTCCTAATTTACAAGCTAAATTACTTAGAGTACTTCAGGATCGAAAGGTCAGAAGAATCGGTGATATGACTGAAAAAGAGCTTGATGTCCGAATTATTGCAACAATAAACGAAGACCCGATAGAAGCAATTGCTAATAACCACTTACGAAAGGATTTATATTATCGTTTAAGTGTAGTATCACTTTTCCTACCTCCTCTAAGAGAACGAAAAGAAGATATTCTTCTATTAGCAAATTTCTTTATCCAAAAATACAATCGACTATTTGGACGTACAGTTGCGAAGCTAGATGATCATGTAGCACAATTTTTTTTAAAGCATAACTGGCCTGGTAATATTCGTGAGCTTGAGCATATGATTGAGGGTGCCATGAATTTAGTTGAAAATGAAAAAACGATAACCTCTTTTCATTTACCTACAAGGTTTTTCAATGATAACAATCTAACTAAGATCCAAGATCCTGTACAAGTAAATACACCAAAAATCGAGAACGAAGATAACCATTTTAATCTAAAAAACACATTATTAGATAAAGAAAAACAACATATCTTGAATGTATTAAGTGAGCAAAATGGAAATATAACAAAAGCTGCAAAAATATTAGGAATCAGCAGACAAAACTTACAATACCGTATACGTAAATTTAATATTTCAAGTGAAAAATAATCTCTTCCATTAATGTCAATCTGACAACCTAAAAATACTATCGCCCAAACCTTCCGCGTCTGTCCTGCATAGTGTAACTATGTAAGCGTTACGCTCAAGAAGAAGGGGGTTAGAATAGATGTACAATGATTATCAATACCGCAGACCTTTTGGAGGAGGATTTGGTCGACCTGGGTTTGGCCGTCCTGGCTTCGGAATCGGACGTCCGTTTTACCCAGGATTCGTTGGTGGCTTAGCAACGGGTGCTTTACTAGGAACTTTAGCAGGAGGTTACGGATATGGTTACGGTTATGGATATCCGTATTCCCCATATTACCCTTATTGTCCTCCAGGATATTATTGTTAGCAGACAAATTAGCAAGGTAACACAAAAAATATAAAAGAGAAGGAAAATATCCTTCTCTTTTTCATTTTATAATTGAATTGTTGAATAGCTCCCAACAATCTCTACAGAAAATCCAAGTGATTCTAATTCTTGTTTTACGCCCGGTAATAATACATCATCATATCCCATTACGACATCAATAATGAAAAAATAATTACCTAATCCTGTTTTCATCGGACGAGACTCAATTTTGGAAAGATCGATTTGTCTCCAAGCAAATGCCGATAATACTTGGTGGAGTGCACCTGCACGGTTTTCCGGCATCATGATTACAAATGTAGCTTTTGTATGGATTTTTTGAAAATAATTCGTTTCAACATTCGATCCTTCTTTTTGTAATACGATAAATCTAGTATGATTATAAGAATTTGAATGAATATCAGAAGCTACAATTTCTAGACCATATTTCTTTGCTGCAAATTCGTTCGCGATGGCTGCGATACACTCCTGGGGGTGCTCGCTAACTAATTTTGCTGCAGCACTTGTAGAAGAAACCGGTTCTAGTTTTGTATACTTATATTGATTATGTAAAAACGTGTGACACTGAGCTAGAGCATGAGAATGAGAATAGATTACCTCAATATCCTTTAATCGATGAACCTGTCCTTTTGACATTAGTAAATGCTGTCTAATCGGTATGATGATTTCACCAACCATTTTTAACGGTTGTTCATGTACAAGATAATCTATCGTAGTTGTGACAGAGCCTTCTACAGAATTCTCTATTGGTACAACAGCTAAATCTACTTCTCCTTCTGCTACACTATCCATGCAGACAGGTATACTCGAATATGCTATATGTTCATCTGATGTAAAAACAGATTGAACAGCAACATGCGTGAAAGTTGCTTCCGGACCTAAATACGCTATCTTCATGCACTACACTCCTTTTAATTTTTAATTATACTAAAAAGATATTTTATTAAAAGTAAAATATTTTATATTTTCAATTAATATACAAAAAAAGCCTACAATTTTTATTTTGTACGGCTCTTAGGATATTATAAACTACTTTTTCTAATCATTAATTTTGTTGATACAACTACCTTTTTTGGAATCTTTCTGTTCATTATTCGTTCAAGTAAAAGATCAATGGCAGTTTCCCCCATAAGTTCTGAATAAACTTTTACGGTACTTAAACTTGGGAAAAGATATTTTGAAAAAGTTAGATCATTCATTCCTATAATATTCACTCGATCTGGAACTGCAATATTCGCTTCGTGAAGCGCTCTTAGACATCCGATTGCCATCGTATCACATCCAACTAAAAATGCCGTTGGTAATTTGTCCCCGTGCTCTTGAATTGCCTTATTCATCAAATTAAATCCTTCTTCAGCTGAAAAATCACCTATGTACACATAATTTTTCTGAAACAAGCTTTTCTCCGCCAAGTAATTTTTAAATACTTTTACACGTGAACACAAGTCCTTGCCTAAAGTATGTTTGATCCGTTCACGCCCACCAATATACCCCACATTTTGGTGTCCATGCGAAATAAAATGGTCTAATACCTTCTTTGTGGCACTTTCGTAATCGGATACGACTGAATCATATATTTCTTCATTAGGTGATGAATCTACAAATACTATTTTTTTGGATATTTTTTTCAAAGTTTTAATTTGTTGTTCATCGAAATAACCTAATGCAACAATCCCCTGAAACTGTTCTTCCGCTAATCCTTTTTCTGTCCCTTGAAAGAACTTTGTAATATGAATTCCTTGTTCTTCACATTTATTTTCAATCCCGAATCGTATAGACATATAATGCAAATCGTCTAATTCTTCTTTCTCTGTATACCAATGAACAAGTGCGATCTTCGCTATATTCTTTTTTACTTTCGGTTTTTTTATATACGATAGCATTTCTGCTGTTTCAAAAACGCGCTGCTTTGTGTCATCGGTTACAGATAATTCAGGATCATAGTTTAACACCCTTGAAACTGTAGCAATAGATACACCTGCTTTTTCTGCAATTTCTTTAATTGTCGTCATTTCTACTCTTCTCCTTGTACACTTCCACTGTCGCATCGTTATGATCAAACATAAGCGAAACATATATAATAGATGAAATAAATAGTTTTTTGTTTTATTTGTTAAACACTTATATTTCAAAGTTGTCATTCGTGAAAATCAAGATAGTGTATAAATGTTTTGCTTCATTTAAAGGTTTAAAGTTTGAAACTGGTTTATTATATTTAGAATTGTACCAGTCTTTCTGAATTTTTTTCAGGTGAAATATGGATATTTTTTTACACATCAAAACTTTGTGTAAATTTTCACATTTTATCATTTGCTTAATCAATCTATTATTTTTTAAAAGGAAGTCATTAGTAAAGGAAAAGTCTTTAAGTGGGGGTTACAAAGATAAATAACATTGTTTTTTCTGAAGTTAGTACGCTAGTTTGAAATAGTCAATCCTGTATTCTTTCTCCGTCAATATAAAGATTTTATGATAACAGCTGTTAATGCTTCAATTGATGTAGAGGATGACAATCCAACTTCATTCGGTATATTGCCACAAATTAATATATCCATGCCATGATTAATTCGATAGCCAGCTTCTTTTAAATAACGAATTGTGCTCTTAAGATAAGTCGTCCAATCATGTCGCTTTTCACCATCAAGCTCTGTTAATGAAAATTCGATAATCCCTAATTCTTCATAATTTAACGATACAAGTCTAATTTTATTCTGTTTCGTTTTTGCGATTAAAACATATGTCCCAAAATTTCGATTTCCGTTGTAATCTTTCTCATCTACTACTTCAAACATTTCTTCATTGTGGCCAGATACAAAAAATATCCGATAATCCGAATCGTAATATCGCTTAAAAACCGAAGCTAACTTATTAACATCCATTTACTAATCACTCCTTTTATGTACAAAAAAATTTTAATAACTTAGTAACTACTTTCTTCTTCAGAAACTAAATTGTTTAAAGAAAACAGTTACCTCCCTAATTTGAATAGGATAATAGAAAATAATCTTAGCATTATCCTAACCCCCAACAAACTATTTTTCAATTTAAAATCCAGTCATTTTTTACCGAATTTAACTGTTTTTTTACTTTGTTTATAGTTCTGTCACATTACGTTCTATTTTCTACTTACCATACCGATTCATTTTTAAGATTAATAGGAGTTAACTTTTTATCCTTCAATACCAATCTGCGGATAGATTAGTAAAAAATGAATGGTTTTAAGTGCCTATTACCAAACAATCTAAACTTCTAAATAATTAGTTGATTTAATTTCTGAGTGTCTAATAAACTGATAGAAAGGCATTACTTTAGGAGGGAAACCTAATGTTTGTATTTGTTTCTAATTTAGATGCATTTAAGATCATTGCTTTTGTCTTTCCAATACTATTTATTTTTGTTTTCGCTGGCATCTTTCTAACTCTTCTAAAAGTATTAAAACAGTGGAATTTTAATAATAAACAACCAAAGGTAACCGTTTCAGCTAAGCTAATAACAAAAACAGCCAAGGTTATTGAACAAAAAAGAAATCAATACATCATGCCAAGTCCTACTTCCTACTCATTAACATTTGAAGTTGAAAGTGGAGAAAGTATTGAGTTAAGTGTCGATGGTTTAACTTATGGTAAATTTATTGAGAATGAAATAGGAATTTTAACATACCAAGGTAACAGATTTATACATTTTGAACGGTAATACAATCTATTATGAGGTGAATCAATGAGAGTATTTGTTAGTGGAGCAACTGGATTTTTAGGAAAGCACACGGTTAAGAGATTAAATGAAATTGGATATGATGTAATCGCCTTTGGAAGGAACGAGCAGGCGGCAAAATTTTTTAATACTATGGACAATGTCGTTTTTGTAAAAGGCGATTTAGAGGATACGGAATTACTAACAAAGTTAATAAATGATGTAGATTATGTGATTCACTGTGCTGCACTTGCAGCTCCATATGGAAAATATGAACGATTTTATAAAACGAATGTTGAGGGGACACAAAATATAGTTAACGCCTCATTAACCTCAAATATTGAAAAATTTATTTATCTTTCTACACCAAGTGTTTACTTTACAAATGAAAGTCGAAAAAATGTAAGAGAAAATGATGATCTACCCCAAAATCATACCAATTATTATGCAAAAACGAAGCATATTGCTGATTTGATAGTAAAAGACGCAGTACTAAAAGGGTTACCTGCCATTTCACTTAGACCTAGACAAGTATTTGGTCCATATGATCATACGATTTTTGGAAGACTAATAGATACGAATAAGAAGCGTGGAATCCCTCTAGTTAATAAAGGGCAGATTTTAATGGATTTTACATATGTTGATAATGTAATTGATGTCATAATCTCATGTTTAAACGCCGATGATTTGTTTATTGGCGAATTTTATAATATTACGAACGATCAACCCATCTACCTAATTGATGCACTTACATTATTATATTCTTATTTAAATGAGGAGCTCCATGCAAAGAATATCTCTCCAAAGATCCTTTCTTTTGTCTCGTCAAGCTCAGAAGTGTTAGCTAACATTACAGGTAAGCCACCCATTTTATCCAAACATGTTGCAAGCTTTTTAAGCTATGATTATACGCTTAATATCGATAAAATAAAGAATGATTTACAATACACACCTAGAATTTCTTTAACCGAAGGAATGTCTCGATATACGAAGTGGTACTTACATGAAAATCAAAAAAACACATAAATAAGTGTATGAGAACAGTAGTTATCAAACTAGTAAAAGACATATAAATTTACATTTTCTATTCTGGCTATTACATTTCAATTAGAGGCTATAAAAATTTAAGGAGATATAAAAATGACTTCTTTATTTTCTGCATTTACGTTAAAAGGGTTAGCATTAAAAAATAGAGTTGTAATGTCACCAATGGTTACAATCCGTGCTGATGAAAAATCTGGTGAAGTAAATAATTGGCACCATGTACATTACCTTTCTCGAATTGTTGGTGGCGTTGGTCTTGTTATGCTGGAGTCTACTGCAATTGCATCAAATGGTATGACTGATCCTCGTGATTTAGGATTATATAATGATATTCAAGAAGAAAAGCTTACTATACTCGTTCAAGAAGCACATGCACTTGATGGGAAAATCGCCATCCAATTAAATCATTCTGGCCGTAAAGCACCTGCTGATGACTACCTTGTTGCACCTTCAGCTATTCCTTTTTATGAAGGTAACACTCCTCCAAAAGAACTTACATATGACGAGATACAAGAAATGATTAAACAGTTTAAAGACTCAACTGAACGTGCCGTTCGCGCAGGATTTGATGCAATTGAGCTTCATGCTGCACATGGTTATTTAGTTGAACAGTTTTTATCTCCATTAAGTAATCAACGTAGTGATGAATATGGTGGTACCTTTGAAAAGAGATTACGGTTTGCAACCGATGTAATTCAAGCTATGAGAAGTGTAATGCCAGAAGATATGCCATTATTTATGAGAGTATCTGCTACTGAATATGATCGTAATGGCTATGGAATAGAGGATATGGTTCAAATGTGTAAAGTGTTCAAAGAGCATGGTGTCGACATAATTGACGTATCTAGTGGTGGGGCAGTACCCTCTTTTCAACAAGAAATATATCCAGGCTATCAATTACCGTTTTCTAAAGAAATAAAACAAAATGCGTTCATTCCTACGATTGCTGTTGGGAAGCTTGAAGAACCTCACCTAGCCGAGAATGCACTCCAAACAAACCAAGCGGACTTAATTGCAATTGCGAGAGGTTTATTACGTAATCCTTACTGGGCGATTGATGCTGCATTGAAACTAGGCGCTACCCCGCCGATCGACAATTCATATATTAGTGCTTATCCAAAATAATATTATTTTAATAGACTAAGATTTCTAAATTAAAAAAGAAGATTACATAATCAATTTGATTATTATGTAATCTTCTTTCTTAGTTTTAAACCCATACTTTAGTTAGGAAAGTATTCCGTTATATGAAGTATTTAACCGAATTAGCAATAAACTACTTTCGTTTTTGCCATTAGGTCATGCAATGTCTTTTTATCTTTTCGGAAAATCATAAATGAATCAACTAAATAAATAACCATCATTCCTTCAGGTATAATCGGTAGATTTATACCACTTACTAAAAGAAAGATTGAACGCATCGTCATCGTTTTAACATCTACATCTTCACCATCATCAGTAACGACTCTTATTCCCAAGAATTTCTTCCCAATAGTTTGCCCATTCCAAAAGTAAGTCGGAATAACAATATCCAATATAATGATTGTTACGATGAGAAAAATTGTATTCAAAAAGAAAGAAAAACTATCAAACATATAGTTATTCAAAAATTCCTCATTCGTTAACCCAAATAGTAATAATCCTATTTTTGACAATGCAATACTGACCATTCCATCAATCCATGATGCAAAAAACCTTCGTTTTCTACTCGATAATTTAAAATCCATATATCGTTAACTCCTCCTTGTTGACCCTACTCATAAAACGATTGAACATAAATGAAAAGATTAATCTATATACATTCTAAAAACGCTGAACTAATTATGCTAGATATGTAACATCAACGGAGAAAACAGCACTTATAATGTAGAATAAAATACATCTGACACGAGCCTTTTTAATATTTAATATATTTATTATAACACTTCTTATTCCACTAAACCGTCTGTAACTACAATAAAAAAAGCCGCAAATGCGACTGTTCATTTATCATTATTAAATTAGAATAAATCTTCAGCTAACATTTCAATCTATAGCAGAACCTCATCTTTTAATGGATGATAGAAGCTCTCAGACTATTAATACCATTCTCTACATAACCTTTTAAACAAGTTAACGTATATACCCAACCTTCTTTTTGTCCAATCATTTTAGCTACAACCTCTGGATCATCTTCTTTCAAACCTGATTCGATGACTTCAATCATTGTACTTGTGTCGACCTCAGTTAACGTAATTGTAACAATCGTCTCTTGACCTTCTTCGCCCCATGAAAACACTATTTTTTTATTATCATTGATCTCCATTACATTTATAGAACCTTCTGCATTGTACTCGTCATATCTCAATGTAATTGTCATGTCTTGTTCCCATCTTTTTGAACTAGACGAAAACCAAAAATTGCCTATTTTTTCAGGGTCTACTATGGCTTCAAATACCTCATTAGTTGGCTTATTAATTTTTAATTTAGTGATTATTTGAGTATTCATTTAAACCATCCTTTATCTATTTATTTTTTCTGGTATACCATGAACAAAAGATAACTCAATTTAAATCTGATTTATTTTTAGATTCCGCTGCATGCTTAATCCATTCTAATCGTCTGTCCCAATCCTTCGCTAGACTTGCCATCCACTCAGCTGTTGCAGATAGTTTTTCTGGAGATACTGAATATTTTACTTCTCTTCCAACGCGATTAGAAGCAACAAGCTCGGCTCCGTTTAGCACCGTTAAATGCTTGACTACTGCCTGACGGGATACAGTTACCCTTTTTGCTAATGTCGTAGCTGTTGCCTGTCCCATTGTAGCAATGAGGTTAAGTATCTGACGGCGTGTTGGATCTGCTAACGCAATCAAAACTTCCTCATAACCATTATGATTTGTAGATTGCATTTTATTTTTCAGCCTGCTTTCGTAATACATCCAGTTGTTGAGCCCATCCTTTAACATTTCCATCAAAGAAGTGTCTTCGTTCCTCTTCTGATACCTCCAGACTATCAAAGCCACTCTCAACTACGCGAAGTAAAGTTCCTCCTTCCTTCGGTGTTAGTATAAATTCAACAAGTGTAGAATTTCCTTCTCTAGGCTCCTCTCCAGGAAAAGAACTTGCCCATCGACAAGCAAGATATTTCGGTGCTTCTATCTGCTCAATTAAAACCGGAAAAGAACCATATTTTGCTGTTTCCGCTACAATACGTGATCCATCAACATGAACTTTGTCAGGACCTGGTTTATCTCCGACCCACCATGCAGGTTGATTAACCAACTCCCATACCGTTTGAACTGACGCCTCAATGAAAATTTCCCTTTCGATACGATCATTATTCATTTATTTTCCTCCTTTTTTACATATGCAACCACATGGTAGCACATAACACTGGAATGTGCAACTGAAAGGTTGCTTTAAATTTCAAAAAAAATTACTCCTTTTTGATTTAATCTTGTAAATGAATAAACTACTACCATTATTACCTTTTCATCAACTTTGTTATTCCAAAAAAAATCAAAGAAATCTATAAAAATATAGTTTTTTTTAAACACAAAATTAGCCATTCATCAGTTCTATAGATTGTATTTCTATTATTTAATTCTTTAACTAAAATAAAAAAAACTGCCGAAGCAGCCAATCTGTAATTACAATTAAGAATTATTTAGCATTTAAATTAAAATACACATCTAATGGTTCGAACGATTCTTTTACCTACATCGAAAATTTAGCTCCAACGCTCAAGTTTTTTCAAGAATTTTTTTGTGTACATTTTATTAAGAAAGAACTTTTCAATTCTGTTCATATCTGAATCCTGAAACCTCTTTAAACTGTATGCATAAAATTCATCGAATGATACATCAGGCTGCACCCATTCACCATTTTGGTAACAATAGTGACAGAATTTTTCAGACGCTGTCCCATCTTTTTCAGTTCCAAAATCATTTGACCCTTTTAGGGGCATACCACAGCTTTGACACAGGGTTGTTTTTGCCATTTTTTAATTCCTCCAATACTCCATTTTGATTTTTTCATTTTAATTTACGAGTTTAAACTACAGTACATCAATCTTTCATGATTTACTTTAAAAAGGACACTAAATGGTGTCTTATCGTAATAAACGTACGATACTTTTTGTTTCATGTCAAGGTTCTCTTGTTAGAATATTTTCAATCATGTACCCCGTGCATTCGAGATAAGAATATACTACGATTTGCATTTAAATTATTGTATATTAATTAAATAAAATTAGACTGCCGAAGCAGTCGATTGATTACTCTTTATTTGAGTTTACTACTGGTTTCCCATCCTTACCTAACAATGGTGTAATTCCTCCAGCATAGCCATCCCAACTAAATAAATATTGAACTCCTGTCTCTCTATCTTCTAAAATTTTATTCCCTGCCAGCTTTCCTTCCTTATAAACCACTTTAAATCTTTTCTCTGATTCTTTTTCAAACATTCTTTACACCTCCTGCATGGTTCTTTGAACAACCTTGTCTGTTTTTATCTTCTATTAATCTCCTCTTATTCCTTCCAAAACTCAAACATCCAAATAAAAAAAAGTCGCACGAGCGACTTTTGCGTGTGTAGAACTAACGCATGCGCTAGTCTTATAATGCTTTATTTTTTTATGTAATGAAGCATAGCAAGTTGACCTAATTTTTCTACTTTTGTTAAAGTGTAATTTTGAGTAATATCATTTCCTGTATAAAGAGAGATTCCTTTTCCTAATACAATCGGTGCAATGGCAAGCTGGAATTCATCAATTAAATTTTCTTTAAAAAATTCACGCGCTAAATGTCCTCCACCTATTAACCATATATCTTTGCCAGGTTTTTGTTTTAAATTGTTAACGAAAGTTTTGACATCTTCATCAACAAATAATGCATACTCATCTGATCCATTTACAGAATTAGAAAAAACATAATTTTTATAATTACTATAAGGATAATCTATATCAAATCCACGTACGACATCATAAGTTCCTTTTCCCATCACAACTGTATCAATTCTTTCAAGCAGTGAATTATATCCAGAATCTCCTTCTACTTCAGTTGTTTCTAACCATTCTAATGTGCCATCATCATTTGCAATATATCCATCAATAGAAGTACCAATGTATAAAATAATATTACGTTGTTTACTCATTCAAATGTCCCCTACCTTCTATGACTTAATTAGTATATTAATTCTCTGCTTTAAAAACTGCTCGTATTCGCTATATAATGATTATTTTACTTGAGATAATTTGTTAATCGCTTCTTGTTCTGATGAAACAAAGAATACATGATTTCCTTCATTACACTCATAAATGAAATCCTTCAATGGTTTACTAGTATAACCTGAAAAATCGCCGATAATTGCAAACTTAATATTATAGTTAACGAACTTTTGAAGAATTGTACCTGCAAGTTTTGTACTAAGATTGAAAAAATCTTCTGAGATTGCTTCCTTATTTAAGATGATTCGATTACTTCCTTTTTCAAAACTAATTGTCATCATTATATCCAACGCACTTTGTTCATCTTTTAGTAATATTGTATCTGCATGAGCTACTGCAATAATGTGTCCGTTAGCATCTATCGTTTTTAAATTCATCTACATTTCTCCATTCTATTAAAATTGTTTTTATTACGATTATAAAACAGATAAAACAGAGATAGATTATTAAATCGTGAAGTGAAAGAAAAGTTGTATAGGTCACGTGTAATTGTTTCTATATTTAGGTACCTATTGAAACAGGTAATTCTTTTTTCCATTCCGAACCTTTTGGATACTTAACATAAAACTTATGAATGCTCCAATACTACATACGTATGGAACGAAAGAATAGCCCCAATTCGAAATGACATAGCCACCAATCATTGACCCAATGGTGATACCGATATAAAGAGCTGTATTATTCCATGCCATAACAATGCCACGTTGTTTTGGATATTCCACTGCTAATCTTGCTTGGTAAGATGTAAATCCGGCATAACCAACCAAAGCCCATAAAAAAAGAAGAAAATAAATCCAAGCCCCAAATGAGAAGAAAATGCCTATACATACTAGAATTATAGTTAAGAAACATAATGTAACACACGAAATTTGTCTTTCTCCAAATCTATCTGTTAATCGCCCACTTGAAAGGCTTCCTAAAACAGCTCCCATGCCATAGAAAGTAACTGATAATGTAATTTCTGACGATGAAAATCTATTTTCTGAGTACAAAGCTGCACCTAAGTAAACATAAAGTGCATACATTGTAATTGCCCAAGTGGTAGTAACACTTACTGAACCAAGTATTCTTAGCAGATTCCCGTCAAATAAATTTCTTGAGAGTTCTTTTTTAGGGTTCGATTTCCATACTTTGAAGTTCACGATCGACAATATAGCTCCCATGATTGCCATTACAATAAATACTGGACGCCAACCAAGAACATTCTCTAAGATCGTGCCAATTGGTGCTCCTGCCCATAGAGCCGTTAAATGTCCCGATACAACAATTGAGAGCCAAGTACCTCTTCGATTTGCTGGTGCAATATCTCCAATGATTGCATAAATCAAAGGAGTAATTGAAGCCACCGACAAGCCAGCTAGAATACGGCTAAAAATTAGCCATAAAAATGTAGGAGCAATAGCTGTAAGTAAGTTCGAAATTGCAAATAACAATAAACCAATTGTAATGAATGCTCTTCTTCCCTTTTGATCGGACAACCATCCGAACAAAGGAGCAGACAATGCATAAGTAATCGCAAAAGTCGTTACCATCCATCCCGTAGTCGTCGGACTTATATTGTATGCTTTAGAAATAAACGGTAATAACGGAGAGACCACAAATAAGTCGGTACCCATTAGAAATAGTGTGATCCAAGCAACACTTAATTTTATCTTCCCAGCAATCATAATCACCCCAATGAATTATTTATATATGTATATTCACATAGGGGCATAAAAAGCTTTCATGTATTTTTTAAAACTCAGGTAACTACTTTTCGCTGCAATTTAAAAAGAGCACCTAAGCAACTCTTGCAACTTGCAGTTGAACTAACAAGCTAGTTAGTTCAACTGCAGGTTTTAATTAATCGTGTATTCTTAACCTCATAGACTATTAATTAAATTCTTTCATTGGTATAAAGTAACAATTACACCATCCATATTATTACCCGAAATCTCATAATGGCTATTATTTTTTACATTGATTACTCTGCTTTGAGAAACGGGGTAATAGGTAATCGTGTATGATTCCCCATTTACTTTAGCAGAAATGTGTTTCTCTTCTTTTAGGTAATCTAAATATTCTTCTAAAGCAAAATTCTTTTCCTTCATAATCGCACTATGTGGAAATCCTACATATCGGATATGCCACGGTTCGAACTGAATGCCTGTTACTTCTGTTTTATCCTTTGGATAGCGTAAAATAAACCCATATTTCCAAGCATTTTTCTCGATCCACTTTCCTTCAGGTGCTACTGCCATCTTCTTTTGAGTTGACCCTACATCAAGAGAGAAACCCAAGTTGTGTTCACTGTAACCTGCTGGTAAGGCATAAGCAGAACCCATTTCTTGATAAAGTATATTTTGCTTCTCAAAGTCTCGATAACCACTAGTTATTGAAAAATTACGAACCCCTTCTTTTTCTGCAGCAGTAATCATTTCTGAAAATCTACTTGCTATATCCTTTGATAAATAGATTTCGTTATCGATCAAGTTGAAGTCCCTTACCAATTCATTATGAGTAGCTACATTTATGATATCTGATTTAATGCTTTCTGGATTAACAGGATATTCACTGTTAACCAACAGCAAGTTTCCTTGATAGATTTGTTCTTTAGTGATTTTAATTTTGTGGGTGTTTTCAGAACTTCCATCCTCTACTTCATCGTATTCAGATGGATTATATTTTTGTAAGACAACTTTTGGCTCGAAAAACGATCCAATTTTTATGAAAGGTAAAGACAAGAACAATAATAAAAACAATAAAAATACCCACTTCTTCATTTTAATTAGCTTCCTCCTTATTCGTCCTTGCTTAAAAGAATAAGGTAAACTATTAAAAAAAAGAGTGGGGTAAATATTAAATTTTTCTTAAATTGTGAAATTATAGTTCATTTATCTTAATCATTTACTTCACTGTGCTTTGGTAAACGAACTTCAAAAATTGTCTGTATTACGCTACTACTTACAGTAATCGAACCATTGTGTTGCTCCACAATATTTTTCGCGATAAACAATCCAAGTCCTGTACCATCTTCTTGTTGAGTTCGTGCTTTGTCCCCGGTATAAAACATATCAAAGAGATGCGGGAGTTCATCAGGAGGAATCGTATTCCCGTAATTCACAACCTGAACGACCACTTCATCTTCATCAATAAAACCGTTA
The DNA here is from genome assembly GCF_055484705.1 of Gottfriedia sp. ABJ_BB2_2. NCBI lineage: Bacteria > Bacillati > Bacillota > Bacilli > Caryophanales > Bacillaceae > Gottfriedia > Gottfriedia sp. ABJ_BB2_2. Next base: position 134,894 of record NZ_JBVFKR010000004.1, on the reverse strand, counting down.
AGATCGACATACTGTCCTTCATTTCCATACCGTATTGCATTTGTCAAAAGGTTTTCAAATACACGTACTATCAAATCTCCATCACCAAAAATGGGTAATTGCTGTGAACTATTCATCCGAGCAATTAAGTGATTTTTTTCGAATACAGGATACAATTCTTCTTTTAATTGATTCAGTAAGTCGGTTAAATTGATTCTATTTTTTTCAACTGATATCATTCCATAATTCATTCTAGTGATCTCAAATAATTCATCAATTAACTTTTCTAATCGTTGAGATTTCGTAAAAGCAATCGTTAAAAAATGTCTGACTTGATCCTCTGTCAAATTCTTATCCTTCAGAATCAAATCCAAATATCCTAAAACAGAGGTAAGTGGCGTTCGTAAATCATGGGCTAAGTTTACGACTAATTGATCTTTACTGCTTTCTGAATAATCTCCTCGCTGAATCGCCTCTTCCAATTTTTCACTTGCCAAATTAATATCTTGTGCAATTTCTCTAAATTCATCATTTGAATTGATATGTACCTTATGTTTAAAATCACCACGAGCAAGATAATGAATTCCGTTTGATATTTCTTTAAAATAGGTAGAATAAGGCTTAGTAAGTATAAAGAAGAACAGGAAAGATAGTAAAATAAATATGACAAAGAAGATATTAAAGTCTCCAAATCTTCTTATTAAAAAACGAAACTGTGCCAAGGGATCCTCGTATCGAACCATCATGTGATAGTAGATTTGAAGACCTTTAAAGATTAGATACGTTATGATACCTGATAAAAACATACTTAAACCAAATAACAATACCATCTTTGAACGAAAACTGTGCATCATTTTAACCATTGAAGCTGTAACCTACTCCCCATACTGTCTTAATCCACTTGTCTTTCCGTATATCTTCTTCAAGTTTTTTCCGAAGCGTACGTATATGAACCATAACCGTGTTCCCACCTTCAAAATACGCTTCGCCCCATACCTGCTGGAAAATATTTTCTACACTAAAAACTTTCTTTGGATGGTTTGCTAATAAATATAAAATATCAAACTCTTTCGGTGTTAGCTCAATACTTTCACCATATAGTGTAACTGTACGTTGATCTGGAGAAATCACTAATCCACCATATTCCAAGTTGGTTTTATTCTCAATTTTCGGTTGATTTAGCTTCATAAAACGGCGGAGATGAGCATTTACGCGAGCTACCAATTCAATCGGAGTAAATGGTTTTGTCATATAATCATCCGCTCCTATTACAAGTCCTTGTACTTTATCAAAATCAGATGTTTTAGCACTTAAAAATATAATAGGCATATTATGCTTTTCTCGAATACGACGTGTTACTTCATAACCATCCATTATAGGCATCATTATATCCAAAATTAGCAAATCGAATATTTGGGTTTCCACTACATGAACAGCCTCTTGTCCATCCGACACTTTCACAACATGGTATCCTTCTTTTTCTAAATGGATGGCAATCAGATTTGCAATTTCCTCCTCATCATCAGCAATTAATATCGAAATATCTCTCATCTTTCCACTCCTAAGTAAATTAGCTATATATCAATTCTTTCCCATTTTTTCTATTATTTCATTTTCTTGTTCCAAAACATGGACTCATAGTAACGCATCCGATATTTCTATTAAAATTTTTCTTTATTTTACCATTCCTTATGTAATTGAACTGCTTTACTTCAATCATATCATCTGTCTCGTTCATTTTCACAATACTATTTATCCATATAAAAAAGAGGATATATGCAAATTGTTTATGCACATATCCTCTTATCAATTAACTATATTTACTTTACCTTACTAAGATAGCGATAAATCGTTGCTTCAGATACCTTTAGTTTTTGAGCTAACTCACTTACGCCACCTTTTAAAAGAAATAGACCTGCTTCATTTAATTTTCGAACAACATCAAGTTTTTCATCAAGTGATAATCTCTCTGGTGACAAGTGATAGTCACCCAATACTTTTGAAATCATATTTTCTAAAACGTCCTCAACAGTTTCATGAAGATTTTCAAAAACTTCTGTGTTGTGTACCCTCAGAGGCTTTTGACCTTCATTTTGAAAGCTAGTCATAATAAAATCATCTAAATATGTTTTCACATTCTCTAACACAGTTACATCAATATTCACACACAGCACACCTATGATTTCCCCAGTTTCATTTTTAATAAAATAACTAGAGGATCGACAAGTACGGTTACCTTTTACACTTGCTTTATAATTAGTGATAAAATCAACTTCTTTATAAGCACCCTCTTGCATGACTTTTAATACTAGATCAGTAATTGGGCCGCCTACTTTACGTCCACTGATGTCCCCATTTTCAATTGCGACAATAGAGTTTTCTGGATTTGTTAAATCATGAAGTACAACTTCACAATGCTTACCCATCACTGAGGCAATAAACTTAACCATTGGGATATACATGTTTAATAATGCATTATGACATTTATTTGATTGTGGTGAATGCTTAACCTCTACCTCACTCATTAACGCATACCTTTAACTTTCTAACTGCTTGATCCAACCGTACCATAGCTTCTTCAATTGTTTTACGAGAGCAAGCATAATTTAATCTCATGAAACCTTTTCCATTAGATCCAAAAACACGCCCTTCATTACAACCCAATTTAGCATCTTTTACTAAAAATTTATTTAGTTCATCACATGTTAGGCCAAGTTCTCTAAAGTCTAACCAACCTAAATACGTTGCTTCTGTTACTTTCATTTTGATTTCTGGAATATGTTTCTTTAAATAATTGTGAATATATTCAGCATTACCTTTTAAATGAATAAGTAACTCATCTAACCATTCATCACCTTCGTTATACGCGGCAATAACAGCTTCAATTCCAAAAATATTTAAGTTCTCTAGGCTAGCACGAAGTATTGAATGCGTAAATTCTATAAATAAGTCTGGATTTGGAATGACAGCTAATGATGAAAATAAACCTGCGATATTAAATGTTTTACTTGGCGACATGAACGTAATACTCATATTCGCAGCATCTTCACTTAAAGAGTAAAAAGGAATATGGGTACCTTTCTCATATACTAGGTCCGCGTGAATTTCATCAGCGATAACAAGTATTTTATGCTTTTTACATACTTCAACTAATGCGGTTAACTCTTCTCTTGACCACACTCTACCAACTGGATTTGCTGGACTACATAAAATAAGTAATTTTGTTTTACTCGTAATTTTCTTTTCTAAATCGTCTAAATCCATATAGTAGTAACCATCTTGCTCGATCAAAGGATTTTCGACTAAATTTCGGCCATTATTTTTCACTACACTAAAAAACGGATAATAAACAGGCGGCTGAATAATGACTTCATCTCCAACCTTAGTGAATGCATCAATCGCTAAATTTAAAGCCGGAACAACACCAGGGACAGTCGTTAACCATTCACGATTAATCTTTGTATCAAAGCGCTTTTTACCCCAATTGATAGCAGCTTCAAAAAATTCCTCTGGAATATGTCCGTATCCATAAATAGGATGCTGTGCTCTTTTCGTAAGTGCCTCTACTATAGCTGGTGCACATGCTAAATCCATATCCGCAATCCATAGTGGAAGAACTTCTGTGCATCCAAATACCTGATCAATTGAATCCCACTTCGTACTGTTAGTATTCTTTCGGCTGATTTCTTCATTAAAGTTAAATTTCACGTTGAATCCCCCATTCACATTTTTCTCTCTGATTCTATTTTATCTGAAAAAACAATTATTGATAAGAATTTTTTATTACAATGATAATTTTTTATCTTGCACGACAGTATAAATGAGTTGGTAGGTGATCTTAAACGAAAGGATAGACGTTTTCCAAGGAACTAAGGTTATGTAGTAACATCGCCTATCTCACATGAGTTAGTATACCCATACAAATTCACTTCTTAATTAAACGTTTGTTTGATTTAACAGACTTCTTTTAAACAACAATCTTCTAAAAAAATCTAAATGTGAGGTACATAAAAAACAGGAAAGGCTCTTTGTTCGCCCTTCCTGCTCTTCTTACTCATTAATAATGACTGTTTGAAATTCAAATAATTGGTAAACATGATGTGTGATGGAGTATTCAAAAACCTTCCCATCTGCTAGAAAAACGATTTGCTCGACTTCCATTACGGGATCATGCCTATGAATATGTAAATGCTGGATGTCTAGTGCATTCCCTTTAACTGCTCTTATGATTTTTTGAGCACTTTTTATTTTCAAACCTAATTCTTCTTGGATGAATTGATAAATTGATTTATTTACATGTTTTTCCGATAATCCTTGGATAACTGATATTGGCATATATATTTCTTCAAGCGCATATGGTTTTCCATCAATAAATCGAACTCTCTTAATTTCGTAAATAAAGCTGTTCGTTTCACAATTTAGTAGTGAAGATAATTTTTCTGATGCAGGAATTACTTGAAATAACAAAACTTTAGAATTTACTCGTTTAGCACCTACTTTTTGAGTTAAGCCAAAATGCTTTTTATCATTTCTATTTAACTGATGCACATTAAATAAAGGAGCTTCCTTTACAATTGTCCCGTAGCCACGCCTTTTTACAATTAAGCCTTCACTTACTAAAAGGTCCATTGCCTTCTTCACTGTCATTTTACTACAATCATACTGCTTGGCTAATGAAAACTCGTCTGGAAGCATTTCACCTACTCCATACACTTGATCAGAAATCTTTTGACGAATATCTTTAGCAATTTCGTTATATTTGCTCACTTACAATGTTCACTCCTGTTTGCTGCATATAGTGGTACAGTGCACCAATTAAATTTGAGTCATTTTCGAATGCACATTGTTCCACTGAAATATCTAAAGTTGCATGCTTGCCTCTCATTGTGGCAAGTACTGCATTGAGTTGATCAATTAATTCCTTACGGGCACTAATTGCTCCACCAATCAATATTTTCTCTGGATCAATCACATATGCTACATTAAAAATACCTACAGCTAAGTATTTGATAAATTTTTCAACCTCGATTTTAACCTCTTCATCACCGTGATCAAATAGTTCAAATACCATTTTGCCGTTAAGTGTTTTCCAGTCTAGGCCTTTACGTTTTGCAACTGCACGAACTAAACTTGTCGTAGAAGCGACATCGCTCCAATTTCTACCTAATGATTCTGACATATAATCCTTTACAAGCATACAACCAAATTCACCTGCATGAAGATTTTTCCCTCTACGCACTTTTTTATCAAGTACAACAACGCCGCCAATTCCCGTACCAATCACAATACAAATAAAGTCATTTACGTCTTTCGCAGAACCAATCCATGCTTCAGCTAACCCTGCACAATTTGCATCATTTTCTAGTTCAACATGTAACCCTGTACTTTTAAGCAATAAATCTTTGATATTTGGACCGTGAATATATGGAATGGCACTAGCCCCAGCGATGATACCAGTTTCTACATCTACCGCTCCTGGCATACTTAAAGCTATACCTTCAATTTTCACTTCACGTTCATAGTCTTTTACTATTTTTGTCACTTCATTAATAAAAGCTTCAATTCCTTCTCTTGGTGTTGGGACTGAACTTTTTTCAACAAAGCTGCCATCCTCTTTCATTAATGCATATTTTATTGCTGAACCACCCAAATCAATGACTGCATAATGTTTCATTGTTTTGCTCTCCCTTTAAGTAAGCTTATTTATCTTCAATAATTAGTTCATTACTTTCAGCAACTTGTTTAAACCAACGTCCACTTTTCTTAATCTTACGTTCAAAATGATTATTTAAATCTACTCGATAAAATCCATACCTATTTTTGTATGCATTTAACCATGACCAATTATCCATAAAAGTCCATAGGTGATAACCAAAGCAATTTGATCCCTCACTAATCCCTTTATGTAACCACTTTAAATGTTCACTAATAAAGTCAATTCGATAATCATCTTGTACAATACCGTTTTCATCTAAGAAACGCTCTTCATCTTGAACACCCATTCCATTCTCAGATACATACCAAGGGATATTGCCATAATTGTCTCTTATGTTAATTGCGATATCATATAACGCCTTTTCATAGATTTCCCAACCACGGTAAATATTCATTTTCTTCCCTGGCATATCATAATTATCAAAAAATGACTCTGGCATAATTGGCTTCGATGAATCAACAGCAGATTCTTTTGCTTTAATCCGACGTGGACTATAATAATTAACCCCAAGGAAATCGACTGTATTTTCCTGAATTAATGTACGATCTCCAGGATCAGTAACAGGAAGTAAGTTATTTTCTTTTATAAATGAAATTAATTCTTCTGGATAAGTACCTTTTATTGAAGGATCTAAGAAGCTTCTGTTAAAGAGTAAATCTGCAATATTTGCTGCTTTTACATCATCCTGGTTTTGAGCATCTCTTGGGTAAGACGGTGTCAAATTAATCACAATTCCGATTTGTCCATGTTCTACACTTACGCTACGAAACTCTCTAATTGCCATGGCACTTGAAATCATTGTATTGTATGCAACTTGGACAGCTCGCTTCATATCAACTACACAAGGATAATGAAACTGATACAAGTAACCACCCTCAACAGGAACAATTGGTTCATTATGAGTTGCCCATTTTTTCACTCGATCTCCAAACAATTCAAAACAAATGCGAGCAAAACGACTATACGCTTCAACAACCTCACGACTTTCCCAACCACCAATTTCTTGCATTGCAAAAGGCATGTCAAAATGATATAAGCCAATAATTGGTTCGATATTCTGCTTCATTAATTCATCTATTAAAGATTGATAGAAAGTGACAGCCTCTTCATTTACGGCACCGTTACCATCTGGAATTAAACGTGACCATGAAATCGACGTACGATAAGAATTAAATCCTATATCTTTCATTCTTTGAATATCTTCTTTATATGTAACATAAAAGTTAGATGCTTCTGTTGGACCGACTTGTTGATAAAAACGTTCTGGATCTATTTCATACCAATGATCCCAAATATTTTTACCTTTTCCACCTTCAAATGCTGCACCCTCAATTTGTGTTGCAGAAGTAGCTGCTCCCCATAGAAATCCCTTTTCAAATGAATATTTCATCTTGATCACTCCTAATTTAGTAATCTTTCTTTTCTACTATTATATATGAGCGACAAAACAAAAGTATATACTTTTAAAGTTAAAAGTATACTTATTAATTTACTTATCTATCATTTTCATTTCTTTTATATTCAATGACCATAAATTAGAATTTATTATCGTTTCCGTATTCGTAATCTTTAGCCTTTTAATAAATAAAGGACCATCTACTACAAATGTATGATACTCTCCACCTTCACCCATTACGCATATTCCTTTTTGAATGAATAGCTCTTTTAGTTGTTCGCTTACCATTAGTCCGACGATGTTCGAATCAAAATGGGATTCTCTTGCTCTACAAATGATAGCTTCATAGTTACTATTTAGCCATTCATCTAGTAAATTTAACGATTCATTTTGATGAATCCAAACTGGAAATAGTGGCTTTAATCCGCTTTTTATTGTTATTTCTTCATTCCATTTTTTATCTTCGTCTACATATAAGGTACCAAATGCTACAGCTGTTATATCGAACTGCTCCTTCATTTCCTTTATTCCATTTATTATTGATTGTTCATAATCCCCAGCTGAATCTATCATAATAAGTGGGATCCCAAGTGCATCTGCTTGCATTTGCAAGAAAGGAAGAGGTGTACCGTGGGCATGGTTTCGACCGTCTTTTTTAGAAATCATAGAAAATAAACAAACGACTTCTTGTTTGCTTTCTATTAGTCTATGTAGTGCCAAACAACAATCCTTTCCCCCACTCCATGAGATTGCAACTCTTTCAGTCATTTCACCATACCCCTTTCATATAATTTCTTGTATAATTAACTTAAAACACGATTTTAGGTGACAATATGGATGCTTTAATTTATTTTATCATTGCAAGCTTCATTGCTACGACAGGGATTAGCCTCGTTGTACGAAACGCTTTAAAGCATATAGCAATAAAACCAGAAGAGATTGCTACAATTCAATCAAAAATGTTTATTGGCGTAGCCGTTGTTGAAGCAATACCGATTTTGCTCATCATACTAGGTTTTAACGGGATAGAATCTTCTACAATGAACAGTACGATACCTGCTATCCTCATTCTATTTGTAGCAGCTATTAATGCTTTTCTAATTAGAAGACAAAGTAAAGAACTACTTATTCATCATTCTACAAAAGAAGAAGCAAAGCCTCTTATTTCAGCTCTTGAAAAAATTAGCTATGCTTTAGTAACTGCCATTCCAATCGTAGGAATGGTGGCTTGTTTAATAAAATAAAACCTCCAATTCGGAGGTTTTATTTTATTAAACTTTTTACATACATCATGCCTTTTAATGCGTAATCAAACCATTGTTGATGATCGTATGGGATCTCAACCCATTCTTTCATCGGTTTACCACCCATCGGATCAAAATTTTGTGTTCCTACTACCTTTAATGCTTCTTCAACATCCTCTTTTTTTAACTTTACGACAAGGTTTGGTTCATTATAAAACGCAAAAATTTTCCCTTGCACTTTTAAACCCTTATGGCCAAAAATACTTCCTTTCGTTGCATCATAATCGTTTATCAATTCAGAACGAAGACTTTCAAAAAGCTCAATTGTACCTGACACGATTATATCCCTCCTTAACCAATACAAACTATATAGTGTAACAACATCTGTTTTATAAACCTTAAACCTTTTCAATATTAGTCAGAAAATATAGATGAACTATAATAAGAGTATCACCAATATAAGACATATGTATTGAGGTATCTAGCATCTTCTTTCATTTTCATGAAGTGCGAAAAAGGTAAGTACAACACATCGTACTTACCTTTTTTGAATGAGTTTTTCTCTTTTATTTTCAGGTTGCTTAATCCAGTTTCTAACACCTTTTCCTGCAAATGGTTCATCATGATATCTTGGGATGATGTGTAAATGACTATGAGAAATCGTTTGATTTGATACCTTACCAACATTCCATCCTAAAGTATATCCATCTGGCGAGAATTTTTCATTTAAATATTCTTTCGCACTTTGTAACAGTTCATAAGTATCGTTCCACTCTTCCTTTGTTAAATCAAAAGTAGTGATACGATGTTTTTTCGGAACGATTACCCCACAACCTTCTAAAACGTCCTGCTCTAAATTATGTTGTAAAAAATAACATGATTCATTTTCGAATATGATGTTTTGTTCACGATCCTTTAGTGGATTACAAAACGGACAATTTATATCGTATGACATCCTTTTCCTCCGATAATCATTCTTTACTTGCTTTATTCGGATTCACAATTTCTACTTTTGGCAATTTAATCGTTACTTTTGTTCCTTCATTAATTTTACTTGAGAAAGTGATTGTTCCATTCATCGCTTCTATAATACGAACTGATACAGTAGTTCCTACACCAGTTCCTTTTTCTTTCGTAGAATAAAATAATGTTCCGATACGTGAAAGTTGTTCCTTGGTCATCCCTTTACCATTGTCTTGTATTGTAATGACTGCTTTGTAACCATTATCATACAGCTTCGTATGCACATATCCCCCAGATTCTGTTGCTTCAATTGCATTTTTTATCAGATTAATAAGTGCTTGTTTTAATTGATTTTTATCGGTATGTAAAAACGGTTCAGCTAAAATTTCACCTTTTAATTTTACATTTTGTTTCAAAGCCAATGGCTCTAATAATGTTACGACATCTGAAACACTTTCCTTCAGATTCACTACTTCAACTTTATCAAACTGTGGTTTTGCAAAGTTTAAATAATCATTAATGATTCCTTCTGCCCTACCTAACTCGCTCAATACTAATGGTAAATACTCTCCAGACTGCTGATCTTTATTTTGCTGCATTAACTGAAGAAAACCTTTTACGACTGTAAGTGGATTTCTTACTTCATGTGCAATGGATGCTGCCATTTCACTTAATGTGTTCAACTTCTCTGCACGCTGAATTTCTCTTTGTAAAAGCTTTTTTTCTATTAATATCTCATTAAGCTTTGCAGCTAATGTGATTGCAACAAGTTCAATTAATATAAATACTAAAATTAATCCAAATAGTCGATAATCAGTATTAAAGCTGACATTGTTTAAGATTAAATATGAAAATAAAATGCAAAATTGAACGAGTGCTGGCCAAAAGCCTATGGCTGCTGTTAATATAATTCTTTGTTTTGGTTTGAATCTCCAAAACCATCTTGATAATACCATTGCCCCTAATGAAGACAAAGTAACACTAATGATTCCAAAAAGAATTGCATCTCCACCTAATAAGAGTCTTGCTAATAGAATTGATAAAAACGTTAACATACCCCATCTAAAACCACAGTATAGGAAAGCAATCGCTAATGGAATATAGCGTAAATCCCAAAAAAGTCCATAAGCGGGATACGGAAACGCCATACATAGAAATCCTGCCACTGCTTGAAACATACCAAATAGATAAATTTTATCCTTATACCCGTGATTTTCATAAATAATACTGTAAATTAATATTGGACTTAATATGATTAAGACATGTAATAAAAGTTTTTCAACTAACATGATTTTAGTCCTCGCTGATTGAAGTTTTTACACTATATGATAACAATCTTAATATTACGACAAATTTTCTAAAAATCCTTTAATATTCGATGTTATTCCTAATATTTCCATATTATGTAATTCTCCATTTAATGTAAACGATAAGTTGAATATTTTTGGGACTATGCTCACATAAAAGATGAGTTTATTTATTTAAACATTTATACTATAAATGCAAATAAAAAAAGTAGTGAAAGGATTATTTATGAATAGAAGAGTCATTATCAATCTTGTGATTGTTACCTTTTTCTTTTTACTGATAAATTTTTATTTAGGAATTCACGGTTGGATTTACATAAATACACTGTTAAAGCACGAGTTACATACAGTTGGTAAACTAATCTATTGGTTGATTTTTTGGTTGATTACTTTTTCCTATATTTTATCAAGAGTATTTAAAAAGCATCTCCAAAGATCTATTTTTAAGTTTTTACATCATATAGGTGCATACTGGCTAGCCGTTATCTACTATTTAATGTTTATATTATTGATTTCTGATTTAGTCGGTTGGCTGTTGTTAACATTTACACCTCTCTCTTTTAAAAAACTAATCATAACTTTAGGAACGATCGTCATACTTTCCATTGTTTTTCTGATTGTAAAAGGAAGAAGAAATGCATTGAATACACAATTCATTCATTATGATATTCACGTAGAAAAATCAAATTTATATTCAAAAGAGCTGTCGATTGTTTTAGTATCTGATTTACATTTAAGTACACTTGTTACAAATAAAAGATTAGCGTTTTTAATCGATGAGATTAATAAACTTTCACCAGATTTAGTATTGATTGCAGGAGATATTATCGACGAAGACATTACGCCGTTCGTAGAAGAAAATATGGTTGAGACTTTTAAGAAATTAAAACCAAATATAGGTACTTATGCTGTTCCTGGAAATCACGATTATTATGGAGGGCATTTAGGTTTACTTGTTGATCATTTAAATGATGCAGGGATTCACATTCTTTTAGACGAAAAAGTACTAGTAGAAAATAGCTTTTATATCGTTGGTAGAAAAGACTTAGCAAGTAAAAAAAGGTTAGAATTACATGATTTATTAAAAGATATAGATCATACAAAACCAATAATCTTATTAGATCACCAACCTTATCGTTTAGACATTCCAACAAGCTTAGGTGTAGACCTACAAGTATCAGGTCATACGCATCGTGGACAATTTAAACCAAATCACCTCATTACACGTAAGCTATACGAATTAGATTGGGGCTATTTGAAAAAAGATCTATCACACTTTGTCGTTTCTTCTGGATTCGGCACGTGGGGACCACCCATTCGTACAGGTAATCCATCAGAAATTGTCACAATTAACGTTACTTTTCAAGAGAGTAGTAATTGAAAAGAGTCTGAATATCTGAGTTGTTATTCTTGTCTACAAACTTAAAAGCACCTTTAAAGGTGCTTTTTTTGTTTTTATATGAATATGAAAATGTATCTTTTTTTAGATATATTATGAGAATTTTCATAGCTCCTTCTTAGAAGTAATTCATAATAACCAGTTGGCTAAGATCATAATTTAACAAATATATTACAATTTTCTTATAAATAACATTAATTTTAACTATAAATAATATTCTGAAAAGTGTAAAATGTTAAGGTATGAGTTTCTATTTTAGAATGGAGATTAAATTAAATGATGAAAAATACAGAGTACTACAATAATAGAAGTCGTAGAATTTATATTATCTTTATGGCTACAATTGTTACACTGCTTACAATCGGAATAATTCTGTCTCCATTAACATTTAAGGAGCAACCAGTAGAACTTATTACTCAAATTATCTTAATGTGTATTGTCATTTATGCTTTAATAAATTTTGTTAAAACAGACAATACCTTTTCAAAGGTTCTATTCACAACAATCGCTTCTTTATACGTTTACATTAAATTTTGGACCTACCCTGAGACTTCAACAATGTATAGTTTTGTAGCAATTATACCTATTTTTACAATCTTTTTATATAATCGTGTTGCCTTTTATATCGGTTGGATATTAAATATAATCATTGGTCCAATATTTGTTCTCTTAATCACTTTTACAAGTTTAAAGGATCGCTTTACATATATTGCTTTAGATCCAGTTGGAAATATCTTAGAGTTTTTGGCAATTCAATTCATACTTTTATTTGTATTTTTGCAAACCGAAACAAAAGTTATTGAATTAGAAACATATCATAATGAAATTCAGCAAGCGAAGCAATTAAATTCTATCGGTCAACTTGCAGCAACAATTGCTCACGAGATTCGTAATCCAATCACGGTAGTGAAAGGCTTTGTTCAGCTTTTACAAAAAAAGAAAACAATGACTTCTGATGACCAGTTCTATATTGAAACAATGCTAAAAGAATTGGAATACGCTCAAATTATCATCAATGATTATTTGTCACTTGCAAAGCCACAGACCGAAACAATTCAAAAAGTAGAAATAAACCAAGAAATACTAAATATCACAGATTTATTAGCCTCAATGGCAAATAGCCAAAATATTGGTTTTCAGCTAAATTTGAATGAAATACTATCCACAAAGATTAATCCTATAGAGTTTAAACAAGTTCTTGTTAATTTAGTTAAAAATGCTATTGAATCAATGATTGAACCTGGGTATATTACAATTAATTTAAGCCGCGAAAATGATTATGCACTTATTGAGATGATTGACACTGGTATTGGAATGTCACCGGAAACGATTGAAAAACTTGGAACGCCATTTTATTCTTTAAAAGAAAGAGGAACTGGCATCGGTTTAACAGTTTGTTATAATATCATTGAAAAATTCAAAGGGAATATCGAGGTTTTTAGTAAAGAAGGTATTGGAACAACTTTTAGAATCTACTTACCAATTCACAATCCTGAATAACAACAAAAGCTCACTGAAAAGTGAGCTTTTTTCTTAGAAATCCTTCGCTGCTTGAGTTGCTTTTTGAATTGCTTGCTCTTTAATTTCAGCAGCACGATCAGGAAATGCATTTTGACCTTCTACAAAAATACCATTAAAGTCAGTAATACCGAAGAAACTCATAATAACACCAATATAACGGTGCCCCATCTCCATACCAGCTGCAGGACCTTCTGAATAAACCCCACCACTAGCTTGAATATGTAATGCTTTTTTACCACCTAATAATCCTTGAGGACCATTTTCTGTGTATTTAAAAGTTTTTCCAGCAACACATACCGCATCAATATAGCTTTTCATAACTGGTGGAAAAGAAAAATTCCACATTGGTGTTACAAATACATATTTATCTGCCTCTACAAATTGAGTTACAATTTCATTCAATCTTCCAACCTTTGATTGTTCACCTGTAGATAATGTATCAAATCCTCCGCCAGATTGAAGTTTTCCCCATCCAGAAAATACTTCTGCATCGATATTCGGAATTTGTTCATTATAAAGATCGATATGTACTACTTGATCATCTGGATGCGATGCTTTATAGCTATCGATAAATGCACTTCCAACTGCCATACTGTATGATGTCGTCTTGTCATGCGGATGTGCTGTGATATACAAAACTGTTGCCATATAAATTTCCACCTTCCAATTTTTTTAACTTATTAGTAGCAATTTAAAAACACTATATTATCTTTTGCATAAATAAAAATTCGATACTTCATTGATGAAAAAAACCTTATCTCATTTAACTAAGAGATAAGGTTTTAGTTTTTAACATATTATTTTTTAAAAATACCAAATGGCTTACCAACTGGTAAAAACTCTCTACCAAAATGAACATTTAATACTGCTGCAGCTGAACCGTAAAATGACATAATTGCTATTCCTAATTCACTATAAGCCGCAAATGTATGAGCTGCATGTTCCATAATGCCTAAAGTGCTTAATGAAAGTCCGATAAATAAACAATCAATCAGTACAAAAATAATAAATAATACTTTATGAGTTTCCATTGCACCAATCGTCATAAAAATAGAGAAAATTAAATAACCAATAAATGCAAAACCTAATTGTTTAACATCAGCAGCATTCGCTAATGTCTCACCAAAGCATCCTAATTGAATTAACCAAGTAGTGCCTACTGCAAGCCAGAAAAACGCATAGCCACCAAATGCAGTAGCGCCAAATGTATTATTATGTTTAAAATCCTGAATACTCGCAAATAGTTGTGCAATCGCACCTAAGAATATCGCCCATGGTAAAACTAAAGAAACACCATCGGTAATGCCTAACTTTTGTGTTGAAGCTACTAACGTAACCATTGCTAATCCAAATAAGCCAATTGCTGAAGGATCAGCTGTTGTTATTTTAACTTGCTGAATATCTTTCATTAATGTAAATCCTCCTAAATTTTTAAACAGACTAAACTATACTACTATAAAAATTGCGATATTAATATAACTTTTTTTCATAACAGAACAATTCAATAAAAAAAGCACTTTCTTTAAAAAAAGAAAGCGCTTTGCATAATTATTTCTTATGTCTTGTGGCATATCCACATCTTTTACATAAATCTTCAACTGCACATCTTCTAGAAAATCCATCATAAATTGCTCTTGCACGTTCAGAATTTAATATTTCCTCTAAAGATGTTTCATAAATATTGCCTAATGGAATTTTCCCTTCGCTATCTAGACAACAAGGAACTACAGTACCGTCAACTAATACCCCGATTTGATCTCTTAATCCATAACAGAAAACATTTTCATCAATAATATCATTACCCATATCTGGCCATTGGAATTTTTCAGCCATATTTAAATAAACATTATTACGTAATTTAATATTGTGAGTTTCCTGTAATCTTTCACTTAAAGAAAAATCTAAGTTTAATTTCTCTTCTAATAAATGTAAGATATCGATATTTAAAGTATTACTTGCCTTCAATTCTTCGCTATCCATATTCCATAATCTAATCGCACAAATCATATCACTTTTTTCATTTGCTTCATTAATGAAATTTGTAATATTTTCTACATAATCATGCAAATCCTTCGTTAAATCATTTGCCTCAAAGCTATGAAGTGAAAAGTTAATTTGTCTTAATCCTTTTGCTTCAATTAATAAATCCTTCACCTTATTAATTAACGTACCATTTGTCGTTAAATTAACTTTCAGACCGTTCTCATGGCTAATATCTAAAAATCGTCCTAGCTGCTTATTTAAAAATGGCTCACCCATCAAATGAAAATAAATATGATCTGTATATGGTTTGACTGAATTTACAACATGTGTAAATGCTTTTTCATCCAAAAACTTTAAAGGGCGTTCCAACGTCGGACTTGGACAAAAATTACATTTTAAATTACAAATATTTGTAATCTCTATATAAACCTTCTTAAATTTTCTCATTGAGCTCTCCTACTATTTGTTGATTATTTTATCTATATTCACGAATCTTTTACTATCGTATAAAAACATCATACATTCTATCATACTACATTCTAATAAATATTGATAATTCAACACACTGTACAATTTTTGCCAACCGAACAGATTTGTAATAAATTTATATCATTACCATTTCAAATAGAACTTGCCCCGTACTTTGAAAACATAGTTCATTTGATGATTATATTGAAAGCATCCTCATTGTAAATTTAATAATGTAATAGGCATTAAAAAATGAGCCCATAAAGAGGACTCATTCAAGGCACTGAACATTATATCGATATATTTAAATGCTATTGTTAAAAAGACTATTTTAATAAAAACTGATATAATACGTGTTCACTTTCACCTTCGTTATATTCTACATCTAAGTAGTAACTACCTTTTGCTAGTCTTAGCTCACCCAGTTTTACAATTGATTCGTTACCTTTTTTAGTTGAATATGTTTTTACGACTCTGCCTTTACTATTGATCACATGAATCTTAAACGCTGTCTTTTCTAGACGATGAAAATAAACGCTCACATATTTAGTCGTTGAAACGTAAAATTTAAAAATATCTTTATCTGATTTCTCGGTTAATAGTCCGTGATATTGTATATTTGAACTAATTGAATTCGCTTGTTTAAGCGTGTTATTTGACTCTTTTTCAAACTTTATACTTTCAATAAACGTAGCAACAAATTCATATTTCTCATTAGAATACACTCTACTATCACTAGCAACGGAGATATAATAAGTTCCTGGCTTTAACTGTTTTGTGAAGATAGATGAAAATGAGTATTGATCACTTGCCTTTATAACTTTTGCTTCGATTAAACGTCCTTTTTCATCTAAAAGTCTATAATTTAAATCTGATTTAATTGCTGCTGTACCTTTTATATTAACCAAACCTACATTGTTTGTTTTAAAACGAAATATATCACTAGTATCTAATTGATCGGTATAACCGAGGTAGTATTGCCCTATCTTAATCGGTGTTGCTGTTTCGATTGTGTTATTTGTTTCAAACTCGACATCATCACCATAAAAACGCGTCACATGTAATTGATAAGGTAATTCAACACCTGTTCCTTCATACACAAAAACCTTGATATAGTAATTTCCTTTTACTAATCCCTGACCAAATAAATTCTCTACTTTAACACCTTTATCCGCATAGTATGTTTCATATTCCATACCGTTTGAATCGAATAAAGTAACACCGATTTCAACAGAAGGATTTTGTTGCATACTAAAATACAATTCACCATTTTTTAGCATATTGATTGAATAGTATTTTGCATCTCCCTGTTGATTTAGCACACCCGATGTATATGCCTCAGACAATTCATCTGAACTATCAAAACTTAGTGGAATAGCGTTTATGAATGTATCTAAATAGAGTGTTTCTGCTTTCGTCCAGCCAGAATTTACGCTGAAAAAAATAAAAAGTGCAATGATTAAAGCGATGATTTTTTTTAACACTTTTATTCCCCCTAAGTTTCATTTACTTTTTTAAAATTGTATTGTATCTTGAAATATTTGGATAAAACTTATTCAAAAATAATAACGGTTAAAAATAGATAATATTAATGATTTTTCAATAAAAATCTTTCGACAATCACATGATTTTTCAAATGTTTATGTGGAAAAGTTTTACAAAGGTCATATTTTTTCAAATTAAATGGGTTGACAGTTATTTGCATCTTGTAATATTATTTGTTCATCGCAAAACAATAACTGGTTTGATTTTTTAACTGCAGTAATTAATCAAATCTATAATACAATTCATTTAAAGCAATGATGAGAAATAGTAAAAATATTAAGTTCTTAAACAGAGAGTTCCCGGTTGGTGCGAGGGGCATAAGACAATATTTTGAACACATCTCTGAGCTGAGCACCGAACCCTTTTTAGGTAGTAGACTGTTTCCGGAATCCTTTGCACCCGTTATCGTGCTAGAGTGTACGCAAATGCTGTACTCGAAGAGGTTGGTATCGTGAGGTATCAATAAATTAGAGGTGGAACCACGTGAGTAATACTCCCGTCCTCTAGCTATACTATATAGCTAGAGGGCGGGAGTTTTTTGTTTATAAAAATAAATTACTATTTTAAGGAGAGAGAAAAATGAAAAACAAATATATAACAGCAATAATTGTGCTTATGATATCAATTTTAATCGTTTCAGGTTGTGGTAAAGAAAAAAGAAATGCAAATGAAGTAGTCCTTGGTTTAGACGATACTTTTGTACCAATGGGTTTTAAAGATGATCAAGGTAAATTTGTAGGGTTTGATATTGATTTGGCAAAAGAAGTATTTAAACGTGAAAATATGAAAGTAACATTCCAACCAATTGATTGGTCAATGAAAGAAACTGAATTAATCTCTGGAAATATCGATACAATTTGGAATGGTTATTCAATTACTGACGAACGAAAGAAAAAAGTGAAATTCTCAAAAGCTTACTTAAGTAATAGACAAGTTATAATCACGCTAGCAAATTCAAACATTCAATCAAAATCAGATCTTAAAGGTCAAATTGTTGGGATTCAAGAAGGTTCAAGTTCTTTAGAAGCTGTTAATAAAGAGAAAGACTTAGTCGATTCATTCAAAGATGGCAAGCCTGTATTATACGAAAACAATAATCAAGCATTAATGGATTTAGAAGCAAAACGTGTTGATGCTGTTGTTGCAGATGAAACATTAGCACGCTACTACATGAATAAACGTGGCGAAAGTAAATATAAAATTTTAGAAGATAATTTTGGTGAAGAAGATTACGGAATTGGTGTTAGAAAAGACGATAAAGAATTACTAAATAAAATTAATAAACAAATTAATGAAATGAAAAAAGATGGAACGTATGACAAAATTTATCAAAAATGGTTTGGCACATTGAAATAAAGGAGCATTCACGATGGAAACAATCATATCCTTAATTCCTTCAATGTTGGATGGGCTAACAGTAACGCTAGAAATCTTTGTGATTACGCTAGCGTTATCCATCCCACTTGGAATTGTCATTGCACTTGGCAGATTATCACGAAACAAAGCACTTAGAACATTCATACAATCATATATCCTTGTAATGAGAGGGACACCTCTCCTTTTACAATTAATATTTATATTTTTCGGCTTACCTTTAATCGGCATAGTCTTTGATCGTTTTACTACGGTCATCATTGCCTTCACACTAAACTATGCTGCATATTTTGGTGAAATATTTAGAGCTGGCATTCAATCAATTGATAAAGGACAATATGAAGCTGCTGAAGTTTTAGGACTTAGCAAATCTCAAGCTTTCAAAAGAATTATCTTACCGCAAATGACAAAAAAGGTACTACCACCAGTATCGAATGAGGTCATCACACTCATAAAAGATTCTGCACTGGTTTATGTTGTTGGGCTTGATGATATGCTGCGTGTGGCAAAAATCGCATCAAATACGAGTGCTTCATTAATTCCTTTACTATTTGTCTCTGTTTTATATCTACTTTTAACGGCTATTTTAACGAATATCTTTAAACGATTAGAAAATCGATTTTCGTATTATGAGTAAGGAGGGACTTTCATGTTAAAAGTAAATTCATTAACAAAACGATTTGGAAAACAAACTGTTTTAAAAGAAGTCTCTTTTGAAGTAAATAAAGGTGAAATTGTCACTCTATTAGGTCAATCCGGAGCAGGTAAAACAACAATCCTACGCTGCGTTAATGGCCTAGAAAACTTTGATAGTGGAACAATTGAAATTGATGGACAAATCATACAATCACAAAAAGATTTATTAAAAGTTCGAAAAGATGTTGGCCTTGTTTTTCAAAACTTTAATTTATTTCCTCATAAAACAGTACTTGAAAACATTATTGAAGCCCCAATACTAGTATTAGGCTTGAATAATGAAGAGGCTAAACGTCGAGCGCTTACTTTATTAGAGCAGGTCGGTTTAGGTCAAAAAGCAGATGCTTATCCGTTTGAATTATCTGGTGGACAACAGCAACGTGTTGCCATAGCAAGAGCATGTGCACTTCAGCCTAAAATACTTTGTTTTGATGAACCTACTTCCGCTCTCGATCCAGAATTAACAAATGGAGTAGCTTCTATTATGAAGAGCCTTGCAGCTGAAGGGATGAGCATATTAGTCATTACTCACGATATGGAATTTGCTAAAAATGTTTCAACACGCACTTTAATCGTTAAAGAAGGAAATATTATAACGAATGATTAAACAACAAAAATCCTCCAACAAATGGAGGATTTTTTTAATGAAATAATTTACTTATAAACGATAGAATCATAATAAATGCAACGATAAAACATAAGATGACTAGCCGCTTTTCCTGTTTGTTAGAAGAGTGCATTTCAGGTCTCCCCTTTTATTTTTTCCCTTGAACATACTCAGCATCAAATAAAAATAATTTAAACAAAAATAGTAACGAAGGAACTAATAAAAGCAAGCCTAGGACAAATACAATGACTAACATCGTACCAGATGTTTCATTTGTATAGCCATTATAGATTGTTATATACGGGTCTAAAATATATGGTAGATGTGCAGCACCATACCCAAAAAATGCAAAGAAGAATTGAAGCATGACAAATAGAAAGGCAATTCCATAATAGCGTTTTAACAAAATTAATAAAGAAGCAATCAGGAAACAAATTAATGATAATAAAAACATCCACCAATAACGATCAATAATATTTTGATAAAAGTGTAGATTGTTATCTCTTAAACCAACAAACACTAAGAAACTTGATAATATTGTTGGAACTGTCCAAAATAACGCATATTGCCTAAGGATTGCTAATGCACCTTCATCTTTCGCTTTGCTGGCATAATAGGTTAAAAATGTAGCGCTAATGTACAGTACTGAAATGATTGCAATGATGACTACACTCCAGGAATAAATACTTGTTAATAGCTTTTCTGCCAGAAATTCTACAACACCGTTTTTTTCAACAATATAGCCACCACCAGAAATGGTGAGAACCGTACATAAAGATGCAGGTATTAATAATCCAGTTGCTCCATATAAAAAGAGATAAATTTTATTTTCCTTTGAACCATAATTTGAAAACGCATAAAACGATCCACGTATGGCTAATAACACTAAAGAGATGCTTCCAGGAATCAATAAAGCCGTTCCATAGTAATATGCTACACTAGGAAAAAAACCGATGATACCGACAAAGAAGAAAACAAAAAACACATTCGTAATTTCCCAAACAGGAGATAAATATCTACTAATTATATTACTAATCAGATGGTCTTTTTTCGTAACTTTTCCATAGTAAGCAAAAAAACCCGCTCCGAAATCAATAGACGCTACGATAATATATCCATAAAGAAATGTCCATAACACAATAATTCCTAATAACTCAGTATTCATAGTTCACCCTCCTTTTTTACATCATTTTTTGTTACGGTATGCTAACTCTTCTTCAGGTGGATTATGAATAAACATTTTTCGGATGACAATTGTACAAAATATGCCAAGGAATAAGTACAAAGCGAAGAATAACCAGAACATACTGCCTAATCCTTTTGCAGTAGTCGCCCCTTCCGATACTTTCATAAATCCTCTTAATATCCATGGTTGACGACCTATTTCCGCAATCATCCAACCTAATTCAATATTAATCATCGCTAAGGGACCCGTAAGTGCTAATCCGGTTAATAGTAATTTATTATGCATCCAATTCTTTTTCTTAATTGAAAAAGCAACAAATAAAAATGTCATAGAAATAATCAATCCAACAAATGTCATTTTAATATCAAATAAATAGTGAATAAATAAAGGTGGTATTTCATCCTCAGGGAATTCATTTAAACCTGTAACTGGCGCGTTAAAATCCGAAAAAGATAGAAAGCTTAATAATTTCGGTATACGAATTTCATACTTTACTTCATGTGTTTCATCATCTAATGTTCCAAATAAAATAAAGTCCGCTCCTTTTTCAGTTTCAAAATGCCATTCTATTGCGGCTAGTTTTTCAGGTTGATAATGAGCAAGAAACTTTGCAGAAATGTCACCAGTTACACCAGTCAAGACTGCAAAAATCAATCCCATAGTTGCTGCTAACCGAAGACCCTTCTTTGTGTAATCGGTAATTTTTCCTCTTAGCATTTGGATTGCGGCAATTGACGTTAAAATCAGTGCCGAAGCCACATATGCTGTAACAATTACATGCAGTGTTTTAGACGGAGCTGCAGGATTAAACATAGCAGCAATCGGATCTACAGTTTTAATGACACCGTTCTCTAATGTAAATCCTTGAGGTGTATTCATAAATGCATTAACAGTTGTGATAAAAAAAGCAGATAATGTTGAACCTAATATGACAGGTAAAATAATGAGCCAATGATAGATTGGCTTTTTAAATCGGTCCCAAGTATACAAGTAAATCCCTAGAAATATCGCTTCAAAAAAGAAGGCAAATGTCTCCATAAATAATGGGAAACTGATCGCTTGGCCAGCAATTCGCATAAAGCTTGGCCATAATAATGATAGTTGTAGACCAATACATGTTCCCGTAACTACACCTACTGCGACTGTAATGGTATAACCTCTTGCCCACCTTCTCGCCATAAGCGTATAATGCGGATCTTTCTTTAATATGCCAAGACCTTCAGCAATTGCAATCATTAAGGGTATTCCTACACCAATTGTCGCGAAAATAATATGAAATATTAACGTCATGCTCGTTAGTAATCTACTGAGCGTTACATTATCCAACTCCATCTGAAATCCCCCCTACAATTTATTATCATATTGTCTATGAAAGAAAGTTATTCTCAAAAAGTTATAGTTATGTTCACAAAAAACATTTGCTATTATCTATAAAAGTATGGACTTATTACTTTAAAGGTATACGACAAAATGTGACAAAACGATATCTTTCATAATTAGGTTCAAATAGAAAAAAAGCTAATCTGAAGAGATTAGCTTTCACTTTAAATAACGTATTCAATGAAACTATTAGTTATGTTACTAAACGAGTAATACTCTTTTTCTTCCATGATAGATGGTAGTATAAATATTGTAATCCAAGACCCACGATAAATGCTGCCGGATAACCAATCCAAATACCTTTCATCCCTAAATTTGTATAATGGGACAGTGTATATGCAACTGGTACTTCAATTAACCAAATTGAAATGATACTAATAATAGTTGGCCACAAAACTGTTCCACTAGAGCGCATTGTTGAAGTGATGATAAATGTATGACCGAGGATTAAATAACTCCATAAAGTAATCATTAACAAGCTATTTGCAATTGATAATGTTGTTTGACTTGTTAAAAATAACTGAAGAATTGGTTTTGTGAATAAATACATTAATAATATAATTGCTCCACCAAGTACATAATTAAGAATCAAACCTATTTTAACAACTTGATTCAAACGATCATATTGCTTCGCGCCAATCGATTGGGCAGCAAAAATAGATACAGTAATGCTGATACAGAGCAACGGCATTTGTACATAACTGAGTAGTTGATTTACAACTCCATATGAAGCAGTTGCATCAGACCCATATTTATTTACGAAAGTAATGACTGCTATTTCAGATAATGATAGAAAAATCATATTAATACTTGTCGGAATACCAAGTTTACATAATAGTTTTAGGATTCCCCTGTCTATACGCAGATACTTACTTGATTTAAAGTCTATTTGAATTAAATGTTGTTTTTTCTGTAAATACACTAATAGTGCAAAAAAAGTTATGACTGTTGAAACAAGACTTGCATACGCAGCACCATATATGCCAAACTCCGGAATTCCTAACCATCCAAATACAAATGGTGGTAATAATACTACATTTAATATTGTACTAAGCACAAGAAAGTAGAATGGTGTTTTCGAATCACCTGTCCCACGCATTAGAGTCGTGTAAACCGTATATAAAAACATAATTGGGATTGACCAAAATAATATTCTGGCGTATTTAACACTAACTGCTAATATATCCACAGGGGTACCCATACCCTTTAAGATATCCTCTGTAAAAAAGCTCCCTAAAATTGCAAGAACAAGTCCAAGTATAAAAGTAAACGTTAATGTTGTACCAACAATAGCCTTTAATCTTTCAGTCATTTTTGCTCCATATGCTTGCCCTATTAATATCGAACTACCCGATCCAATCCCAATCGCAAAAGATATTAATAGAAAAAATAATGGAAAGAATGCCGATATTGCTGCTAATGCACTTTCCCCTAGCCAATGCCCCACAACGATCATGCTAAATACTTGGCCAATAGACTGTAAAATATTACTGAATAATAATGGTATCAGAAATATGACCATTGGACGTAAAAGTGTGAGTTTTTGCTTAGAAGTGTTTACTTCCTCTTTATTTACTTTTTCAGTCTGGATCATCAACCTCCCTCCTTATTTTATTTTCTCTGAATGATACCCTCGCTCACCAAAAGGTGAAAGCTCATTTAACCATTTATCTTCTAGTTTCTTCAATTCACGCTTTGCATCAAAGTATGGTTCCTCTTTTACTTTTAGTGTTTCTAATTCCTCTATAACGAATTGATCTTTACCGAATTCATTCCACTCTTTTTGGAGTTGTTTATTTGTAGAAGAACCAGCCTCTAATTCGAATTTCTTCCCATTTAAAGTTTTAAAGTTCATTGTACTTCCAATGAAAACTTTACCATTTACCAAATTCTTTATTTGATAGACTCCAGCTCGAGTCTTCGTTTCTTTATATTGCATTTTCAATTCTTTTTTACGATTCATTTTTATTCCCTCTCTTTATTATTCTTTTAGCCAATACTGACTTCCATCCGGTTTACGATCAATAAAACCGTACTCAATTAAATATCTTCTTAAGATCACATAATCATCGTAGATATTTGTTAGTACTTCATTAATCTCTTTTTCATGATAGATTTTGTTTGGATCAAATCGTTTCACAATCTCTCTTAGAACAACTAGCTTTTGTTTTTCCTTCAGAGGGAATTTTTTTAATGGTCCATCCATTCCTTCAGGAAAATATTTCTTCAAACTTTTTTCTCTTTCATCTTCAGTAATGTTATATCTTTCATCCACCATTTTTGCAGTCTTATGCAGTGGTAAAAAACTTGGCGCATGCTGATCCTTTTCTTTTAAAAGCTCCATCAATACTAGAAACAACTTAGCTTGACGTTCCTTCTCTTTCAAAACGAAACGATGATTCCTAATTGTAGAGGCACTACCAATTCCTGTTTCCTTCTGAATGTCTGCGTCACTTTTTCCTAAATAAAACAGGCGCAGTAGATGATTTTGATGCTCCGTCAATCCAGTTAGCTTCTTATCAAGCTGAATTAAATAATCAAAAACTGATTCGTGAATACTTTCAATATGAAGTTTCATATACTTTTTTGCTTCATAGAAAATACCATCTTCTTGATAAATAATTCCCTTTTCAATTTTTTTACTGCATAACAAACAAACATAATGTTCATTTTCATCTATATAACCTTTTTTTAGTTCTTCCAAGCTAGCATTCCAAAAAACTTCTGCGTTTTCCATAAAACCAAACACAACCTTCATTTGTTTATTTATTTATAAACATAGTATGATATTGTTTATTAAATGTCAATTGAACTTGAATTTTTTTATGCAAAAGAAAACGAGCCGCTAACTATACGGCTCGTTTCGTGACATCCCCCAACCAGATTTAAGATTCAAAGTATAGAAGTTTAACAGTATGAACTTTTAAAAAAAGGACATAAGATTGCCTAATCATTTATAATATAACTAATTATTAAAAGGAGATTATAAATGAATTTACCATTATCGAATACAAAAGAAAGAATCATATCAATAGATATCATTCGTGGTTTCGCCTTAATTGGCATTTTTTTCGTCAATATCCCTTCAATGTTTATGCCTGATTTTTACTATCATTTTGAATATGTTGGTATAGATCGTTTTATTAGATTACTATATGACATGTTTATCCAGACAAAGTTTTATACAATCTTTGCATTCCTATTTGGTGTAAGTGGATATTATTTTATGAGTAACATTGAAAAAAAGGGGTTATCGCCATACAAGTTTTTTAGTAAAAGATTAGCTTGGATGCTTATTTTCGGAGTAATTCATACTTTATTTTTATGGGCAGGAGATATTCTACATACATATGCGTTACTTGGCTTCATTTTATTATTATTCTATAAAAGTAGTGTAAAAAAGATGTTACTTTGGGCTGGCTGTTTGTTTTTTCTATATTTTTCTTTAGAATCGATAGCTCATTTTGCGTTAAACAATTATACTGACGAATCAACTAGTAATCTATTCACTGCATTTAAAAATGAAAATGGTGAAGTAAATTATTATTATCAGTTTTTTGATCAAATGAAAGAGAGATGGAATTATTTCGTAACATCCATTCCTTATGAAATAACTGTCTTTCCTTTAGAATTTATTCCTATTTTTTTAGTGGGTATGGCAATTGCAAAAACTGGTATATTTACCAACACATCTACTTATTTAAAAGGAATCAAAACAGTTCAATATTTAGTATTGATTGCATCTATACCTTTTCTTTGTTTAATGGTCCAAGAGTACGTACACCATCAATATACTTCAAGCTATTACGTATTCATAACTGGAAAGCTTTTAGCAACTTTTTATGTTTGCACGTTTTTGAGATTACTTCAAAAACCATTGTGGGAAAAAAGACTTTCCTTCCTTGCACCGCTTGGTAAGATGGCATTTACAAACTATTTAACTCATTCTGTTATTACATTGGCAATTGTTTCATTATTGATTAAAGACACATTGTCCATTGCTCTTTGGATACAGACCTTATATGCAATCACCATCATCATCTTACAAATACAGTTTTCTAAATATATCTTATCTAAATGGAAATATGGGCCGCTTGAGTATGTTTGGAGACTGCTAACATATGGAAGTAATAAATCTACAAGCACTCCAGTTTCAAGAGAGATGTAATTGTATAAAAAAAGCATCCTAACTATAGGATGCTTCAGACTATTGACAAACGCTCGCTTTCTTCGTTGCTTCGCCTGCTTGTGGTGCTCATTACCGTCAAAGGTAACTCCGCTCCTCATTCGGCTTTGCGCCTCGAAAGACAAGCGTTTTCAATCAGTCTGAATCTCTTATTTTTTGTACTTTGTATACAAACTGAAGCATCCAAATTATAGGATGCTTTTTTCATATCTATTTTTTAATAACAGTTCTTCTAATTGTTGAACAGGTAATGGTTTGCTATAAAAATAACCTTGCCCTACGTTACATGCGTACTGCTTTAAGAATAGTACCTGCTCCTCTTTTTCAATACCTTCTGCAATCACATTAAAGTTTAAATTGTGTCCCATATCTATAATGGTTTTTACCATTTCACCTTTATTTGAATGATTAATAATATCGTCTACAAATGACTTATCAATTTTTAAGCTATCAATTGGTAAATGCTTTAGATAACTTAGTGATGAATAGCCGGTACCAAAATCATCTATAGAAAGCTGAACACCAATTTCCTTTAACTGATTTAATACAATTGTAGATCGTTCAATATCCTGCATAATACTCTCTGTAATCTCTAACTCAAGATAACGAGGATTTAGGCCAACTTCTTCTAATATTTCAAATACTGATTCGACAAAATTATCCTCTTGAATTTGACGAACTGAAATATTCACAGCGATTGGAATTGGATCAAATCCTAATTCCTGCCATTTTTTATTTTGTAAGCAAGCCTCTCTTAATATCCATTTACCCATTGGAACAATGAGTCCTGTTTCTTCCGCCAATGGAATAAAATCAGCTGGAGAAATAATGCCATTTTCAGGATGATGCCATCTGATAAGTGCTTCTACACCAATAATTTTATTTGATTCCAAATCAATTTGTGGTTGATAGTTAAGGGTTAATTCGTTTTTCTCCATTGATTTCCTCAACCATTTTTCTAGGTCTAATTTACGAGATGTTAGTTCAGCTAGTCTAGAAGAATAGAATTGATAATTATTTTTCCCACGCTCTTTTGCTAAATACATCGCCGTATCAGCATTTTTTATCAAAGTCTCTTCATCTTCACCGTCAGCTGGGTACATACTAATCCCAATACTTGGTGTGACGAAAAATTCAAGTTTATCTATTTCTATCGGACTACCAAATTCATTTAAAATACTTTGTGCAACATCAATTACCTGCTCTTTATCAATTTCTTCAAGTAAAATGATGAATTCGTCTCCACCTTGTCTAGAAACCATGCCTTTACTATTAAAAGCAGACTCTAATCTATTTGCTACTATTTGTAGTAATTGATCTCCCACTGAATGACCCTTTGTGTCATTTATAATTTTAAATCGATCTAAATCTAAAAATAGAATCGCAAGTTTTTGACATTTTGTTTGATGTAAAACTTCATTTAAATGCTTTCTAAACATATTTCTATTAGGTAGACCAGTAAGTCCATCATAATAAGCCATATGTTGAATCGTTTGTTCGGCTTTTTTACGATCAGAAATATCTCTACCAACGATTTGTGTCGCTGCTCGTCCTTCATAGAATATCGGCATTGTTGTCATTTCAACCTCAATACTTTCACCATCCAGGCGCATTGCTTGAAACTCAAATCTCATTTTTTCTATTTGTTCGTCTATTACAAGTTCGTTTTCTTTAATTCGTCTTAAAATATTAGGATGTATTAGTTTAGACGGAGGTTTCCCAATTAATTCTTTATTACTTGACGCACCATAAAGTCTATATCCGGCTTCATTAATATAGTCAATTCTGCCTCTGCTATATACTGCAATTATGTCTGGTGACATCTCAACTAACGTACGATATTGGTCTTCACTTTCTTTACGGTTTGTAATATCAAAAAGAACACTACTAAAATCTACTAATTTCCCTTTTTCGTCTACTGTTGGAATTCCTCGATCTTGTAGCCATCGAACTTCGCCATCACTACGAATAATTCGATAAATACTTGTAACTGCTTTTCCCTGTGCAAGCATTTTTTCACGTTCATCAAGTACATATAAATCTTCTGGATGGATTACTTTCTTCCATAACGAAGAGTCCTCGTAAAATTTATCTAAAGAATAACCATAAAGGTTTTCAATACCTGGTGTAATTAATAATGTATTTGTTTTTAAATCATGAGACCAAATCGCCACATCTAGTGTGTCGAAAATGTGATCTAATCTTTGCCGATCTTTAAGGTGATCATTTGAACCTTTGTCTTTCATTTTTAAAAATAAAACAACTAGGAGTAAAATAACTAAGATGAAGGCTGTATCTATTACAGCATGGGTCAAACTATCATGAAGAAGTAAAGTAGAAGCGAGTAATTCTAAGATGATTAAACTTCCTATCATGGAAACTAACTTAATGTTATATTTATCCTCTTTTGTATTCATTTAATTCTCCTATATTATAGGTAGTCTCCTGATAACATCCAATTTTACGACACTTTTCTTAAACATATCAAAAAAAGATGTTTATCACAACAAGATTATGTGGTATAAAACATAAAGTTTTATAATCTTTCACTTTTCTTTGTAAGTCCTTACAATATTTTCTATTTTTTTAGAATCCAATTACTCATTTCTAGCCTCATAACAATAATTTTTATAGTACATTCTATTCTATTACCATTTCTCAAACTCCATACAATTGAACTATTTTCTTTTCAATTCATTGACAATTTGTTACATAACTTTACAATTAAATTAATTAATAATAGAATTTTCGACATTTTTGTAATATTAGTAAAAACTTTCTAACAAAGGGTTTATTTACCATACACTTTTTTACCATTTAAATTACCTTCATTTTAAGTCATAGGAGCGAAAAAGATGACCAAAGATTCAAAAAACAAGTCAATTGATTGGTTAAAAGGAGTTCTTTCTAAACAAAATCAATATGAAACATCTATTAATGTACAACATATATCGTCCGAAGTTACAGATGATAGTTTAATAGAAGAAACTGTAGCAATAGAGTCAACTACTCAAAAACAACCATTTTCAAAGGATAATCAGGATAAAGTCTCACTAGACCTAATTATTTCTTTAGAAAATATGCTAAATGACCGCCAACTTACGATTTTTAAAAACAAAGATTTAGAGGATCAGTTATACACTGCTAATGAAATGATTAGCCGACTAAAGCACGATCAAATGAAGAAAGATCAGATTATCCAAGAAAAAAACAAAGAAATTAGTGTAGTTGAAGGCAAGCTTACAAAGAAACAAATGAGCTATGACCAATTGATTGAAGATTATAAGGAATATCAAAATAATTCTAATAATGAATTCGAAAAAATGACAAATCAATTGGAAAAAGAAGTTCAAAAGTACAATAAATTAAATGATATCTCGACTAAAACGCAATATCAAAACATGATTAAAATTAAAGATCTTGAAGAAAAAATTAGAGATTTAGAAGTTGAAAATCAAAAATATGTTGAACAGTATCATAAAATTCTTGATGAAAAGAATGAGTTAATGAAGACAATTAACGATTTTACTGAGCGAATGTCTTTCTCTTTCTCAACAAAACCTGCTTCGTCAGTAACTGTTCCAGAATAAAAGATTACAAGAGATAGGAGGCAATCATGTCAATTTACCATGGGAAACTAATTGAACTTTTATCAATCAAGCAAACAATTGATAAGTCATTTTTACATATTAGATTAGTATTTAATGAAGAAGTTGAACTATTTTGGGAAATTGACAATGATACTGCTAATCTATTAGACTCCATTATTGGGGAAAATTATAAATATAGACTTTCACTTCATAGTTCATTTGATCAAAATACAAGAACATTCAGTAGCTATTTGACACGTACTTATAGAGATACGAGTGAAAAAATCAATTTTGTCTGTTCCGAGGAATATCATTCAAGACTACATGCGATCAAAAACATTGTTGATTTAAAATCTATAATTGATTTACCCTACATGTCTTCAAATCAAAAAGTAAAAGTGGAAGAGTCTAGCCCACGTAGTCACTATGCAATGGTCGGTTGGATTGCAGTTGCTATGATTAGTCTCATTTCTACTATCCTCATAGGTTATATTAGTCATTCTTGTATTAATAAAACGTTATTTTGTGAACAAACACCTGTTAAGGCTGAAAGTGTTGTAAAAGCCGATGAACTAAAAATAAAAGAAGAAGAAATACAAAAAGTTAATAAACCGAAAGATCCTGTTATTAAAAAACCAACTATTCCGAGTATTACTTTAAAAAATGTAGTAACATACAGTATTCCAAAAGGAAGTGTGGCTCTTACATTTGATGATGGTCCTTCTAAATATTCTTCTAAGATTATCAATCTATTAAAAAAGAATCATGCTGGTGGAACGTTTTTCTATATTGGACAAAACGTTAAAAAGTACCCGGATCAAGTAAAGTATGCACATTCTAATGGTTTTTCAATTGGTAGTCATTCTATGAACCATCAGGATTTTACTACTCTAACTTATAAAAAACAAGAAAACGATATACTTCAGTCCAGTAAGTTAATTAAAAATATTACGCATCAAAATGTTACTTTGTTTAGACCTCCTTATGGAGCGAAAAACAAGTACACTACTGATATAATGCAAAAATATGATTATAAAATGGTTCTGTGGAATAAGGATACTGAGGACTGGAAAAATCGTGATGCTAATTCTATTCTTAAGTATGTAAAAAGTAATTCGGATTCTGGTTGTATTATTCTTTTACATGAATCAGAGGCTTCTGTGGAGGCTTTACCTAAGGTTATTGAGTATTTACAGTCTAAGAATTTGAAGATTGTTAGTTTAAAATAATATGAGTAACTGTTTAAGGGAAACTAATTGTAATTAGTTTTCTTTTTTTATATCAGAATTACAAACAGTATACACTTGCAACCTTTATATCTTTTAATACTGCGTTTTAGGAAGGATGGAATTCCTTGATTTCCACTGCAGGATGCTCGCTTTCCGTGGGGCAGGCGGTGAGCCTCCTCGACGCATTCGCGTCTGTGGGGTCTCACCTGTCCCGCTACTCCCACAGGAGTCGAGCACCTTTCGTTTCAATCTATTTTCTTTTTTGGGTTGCTTTCTTGTACATACTACATATACTCTAGTCCTATTCCTTTAATTAACTACCGAAGTTGCACCTTAAAAATACCTAAAACAGGTTGCTCTTTAAAAGTAAGAATCTTTATTCTTTCTTCAGGATACTCGGTTTTCATTGGGGTGCGGCGAGCCTCCTTTACTCACGCCCTCCTCCGGGGTCTCATCTGTCCCGCTACTCCCACAGGAGTCGAGCACCTTTCGTTTCAATTTATTTCTCTTTTTTTGGTTGCTTTCCATTAAGTAAAGTAGGTCGTACCAAATAGACTATAGTTACATTCCTTTATTTAACTATCAATATTGAAGCTTATCAGTACCTAAAACAGTTAGCTCTGTAATATAAAGAATCTTTATTTCCGTTCCTGAATACTCGATTTTGATGGGGTTGCAGTGACCCTCCTCTACTCATTCAGGTCTCTAGTTCTTACATGTTCCTCTTCTCTCACACAGTCGAGGACCTCTCGTTTCACTCAATCCCTCTTTTTTTGATTGCTTTCTGTTAAGTAAAGTAGAACATACCAAATAGACTATAGTTCCATTCCATTATTTAACTATCAATGTTGAATCTTAATAGTACCTAAAACAGTTAGTTCTTTAGTAGATAGGATCTTTATTTTTGCTCCTTGGATACTCATTTTTCATGGTTATACGGTTTTGCCCCTCTACTCATTCACGCAGCGTCTAAATACTTTTGGTTTCAACTTTACCCTTATAGTACTTTAATAACGACCGCTAAAATTGAGACAACCTATTTCATCTACTATTCTCCTTTATAGACATCCTTGCCTTGTATTAAATAAGCAGATTTTTCTCATACTGTATATATTAACCCTATTAGTGGAGTGAGATTTATTGCAGAACCAACACAAGAGAGTCCATATATTATTATTATTGATCGTTAGTGCTGTTTTGATATGGTCTGTTATTAGACCATCGGGATATCTTATTTGGGTATTAGAAGTACTGCCTGCTGTGGTTGGGTGTATTGTAGTCTTAGTGGTTTATCGTAAATTCAAGTTTACTAATCTTTCTTATGTGATTATCGTAATTTTATCAATTTTGACGTTTATCGGTGGGCATTATACTTACGATGATGTTCCTTTATTTAATTGGATTAAAGATACTTTTGATTTAAGTCGGAATCATTATGATCGTTTTGGACATTTTTTTAAAGGGTTTATTGCTATTGTGATTAGAGAGATTTTGGTAAGAAAAACGCCATTAAAAATGAATTGGATCGTTTGGATGACTCTTTCTATATCATTATCTATTTCAGCTTTATATGAATTAATCGAGTGGATTTATTCGGCTATTCGGTCCGGGGGTAAGGAAGCGAAACAGTTTGTAGGAATGCAGGGAGATATTTGGGATGCACAGTGGGATATGGGTTTGACCTTAGTTGGTTCCATCATTGCTTTACTAGTCTTGTCAAGATTACATAATAAATATTTAACTGCTTTTCGAGATTAAAAAAGAGCCGAATCCTTTGTCTAATAGACGCTGGATTCGGCTCATCATTATTATTTAACTACTTTCTTTACTACAACACTTTGATTTTTCGCCGCATCAGTTAAAGAAATTAATACAGTTACTCCACGTTTTTGTTTCGGAATTTTCACTTTGAACGTTCCTTGTGTTGTTACTTTTCCAGTAGCAATAACTTTTGTTCCTACTTTTACTGTTACTGTAGTACCTTTTTCACCTTTACCTGTAATCACAGTTGTACCATGAGTGATTGTTTGAGTAATGATTGGAGCTGCAGGTGGCGTTCCATCCTTTACAACAACAGTAGTCGCTGCACTTGTGTTACCTAATCCGTCTTTAGCAGTTACACTTAGAACAGTACCTGTACGTTGTGCACTAATTTTAACCGCAAAAGCACCTTTCGAATTTGCTTTACCTGTAGCAATTTCTTTATTTCCAACTTTAATCGTGATATAAGCATATTTCTCTGTTGTTCCAGTTACAACTGTTGATTTATTGTAAACTGGGTTCACAACTGGTTTAGCAGGTGCTGTTGTATCAGTTGCTTTCTTAACAACCACTGCATTAACTGAAGTTGTTGTTGCACCAGAAGTTGCTGTAATAACTAATGTAGTACCAGCTTTTTGTGTAGCAATTTTAATTGAGAAAGCACCTTTTGCATCAGCAGTACCAGTACCTACAGTCTTTTCTCCTGCTTTTACTGTTACAGTTGCATTAGCAATTGTTTTACCAGAAACAGTTTTTGATAAATCACTTACTTGGTCTACTGTTAAATTTGTATTATAAGCATATAATCCCCAAGTTACGCCTAATTCAGATGCTTCACCTTTATAAGTGATATGAGCAGAATCAGATAAAACATTTTTCGCATCTGTAGCAGATTTAAATGTTACTTCTGGATTACCAGCGATTGGTGCGATCATCCAGTTTTTGTCTGCAGAAGGGTTAACTACACCTTGTTTTTCAATATAGTTCATTAACACTGTACGGTTTTCTTCAATTGTATCGATGACTACTTTTGCTTTTCCACCTTTTAGGCCAGGGAAGTTTCCTCCACCACTTGCACGGTAGTTATTCGTAACGATAATAAATTTTTGATCTGCTTTAATTGGTTGACCATTAAATTCTAAATTTACAATACGGCTTGCATCAGCATTTAATACATCACCGTTTGCTTTGTATTTAGCAGGTTTTGTTACATCAACTTGATACGTAACACCATCAATTACATCATAGTTATAACCAGGGAATGTGTTATCCACTAGTTCTTGTGCAGTGCTAGAAGCTGGATCAATTTGTTTAAATTGACCTGCACTCATTTCTAACCAATCTTTCACTTGCGCTCCAGTTAGTTCTACCGCTTTCAATGTATTCGGGAATAAGTATAAATCATTCGCAGATTTAATTGAAAGTTCACCTGTTTGGATACTTGTATAGTCATTTGCTCCGCCACGGCCTGATTTAAACGGTGCCGCTGCAGATAAAACTGGTACATCTTTATATTCAGGTAAGTTTTTAGCAATAAAATCTTTTGCAAACCAAGTTTGAGCATTGTTTACAATTTGAATCGTTGGGTCATCTTGTACACGTGCAAAGTAGCTGTACATTGGCGCACTTGTCATACCGATTTTTCCACGAACGTAAGCTAAAGTTCCTTCATGATACTCTTTAACAGCGTTTACAATAGTAGGATCTTCGTCAGCTAAGCTTTTCTTATTTGTTGCATCATATACTGGACGTAATTGTGAACCTTTTGCTTCAACTTTTGTATATTTACCATTTTCATCTGGTGTTAAAGTTAATTTCATAACACCTAGGTTGTTACCCCAGAATCCAGCTTCTACAGCAGGTACTCCGTTGATTGTGCCAATTTTATTATCGATTCCTTCTTTTCCGTCAAACTCCGCAGCGCCTGGGAAATTTGTATGCTTATGACCGAAAAGAAGTGCATTAATTCCTTGAACCTTACTTAAGTCGTATACAGCGTTCTCTGCATTTTTTAGACCAGCAGTTGCTACGTCACATCCAGAGTGAACAAGTGCTACAACGATATCAGCACCAGCAGCTTTTACTTTTGGAATAAATTCTTTTGCAGTTTGTACCATATCTTTTGCAATTACTTTTCCAGTTAAGTTGTCTTTGTCCCAATCCATAATTTGTGGAGGAGCAAATCCAATTACACCAACTTTTACTTTTTGTGCATTTCCATTTGCATCTTTAAATGTTTTATCTAAGATTACATAAGGTGTAAATTCATTTTCACCAGTTTTAGCATTATAAATATTTGCATTGATATAAGGGAATTCTGCTTTACCAGTTACTTTTTTCGCATAATCTAAACCATAGTTAAATTCGTGATTACCAAATGTAGCTACATCATATTTTTGTATATTCATAGCTTTAATCATTGGGTGTACTTCTGTATCAGATAAACCTTTTACCTTCGCTACATAATCAGCCATTGGATTACCTTGGATTGTATCTCCAGCATCAAATAGAAGATTATTTTCACTTTCTTGTCTAGCTTTGTTAATTAACGTAGCTGTTTTTGTATAACCATAATCTAATACCGGTGTATCTTTGTAATAATCGTAAGCCATGATGTTATCATGTAAATCAGTTGTTTCTAAAATTTGTAAATCAATTGCTGCAGGTGTTGATGCTTCTTCAGCTTTTACATTTGTAAACGGTGTTGCAATTGTAGCAAAAGTTAATGCTGTTGCAACGATCTTACTGAAAGAACTTGATAATGTTACACGTTTAGACATATTTACACTTTCTCCCTCTGATAACTATTTTGTGATATATTACTATTTTCCCAACGCTTTAAATTATAACTTGCATTGATTACAATAAACAATTAATATTTTTAAAAAATAGTTAAGATTCTATGAAGTTTAAATAGTAAGTATTGTAAACACTTACATTTATTAGGGAAAATATACTAAAAAATAATTCGACAATACCAAAATATCCCTGAAATTATTCATCTAAAAACATTTTAAATAAAACAAAAATTCGTTAATTTTACCAATTTCTTCTATTAATATGTAAATTAAGAGTGATTATTTTCTTAGAGTGTAAATGATTGAATTAGACTTCTCCTGATCTATCTTTTCACTTTTGACAAACTGATATTTCTCTAAAAGTTGAATCGACTTTTCATTCTTTTCATTAACGATTCCTTCAATATATTGTAAATTTAAATCTTCAAAACCGAATTCTAAAACAGCTCGTATTGCTTCTTGCATAATCCCCTTACCTTGAAAAGTTGGTGAAAGCTCATATCCAACCTCCCCTTTTGATTGCTCCTTTGAAAAATTCCACAGACAGATTGTCCCAATTAAATCATCAGAATCTTCGTAAGTTATAGCCCATAAAATCCATTTATTTTGTTCAATACCATCATTAATCATCTTAATGTATTCAAGAGCATCATCAATAGAAGTCGCTATTGGTCGATCGATAAATTCTGATACATTTTTATCAGAACGTAGTGCAAAAATTGCTTCTTTATCTTCTATTTGCATTTGTCTTAAACGTAAACGGTTGGTAGATAAATTAGGAAATGGTAAAAATTGAATATCATTCATACTTGAACCTCCAATTATTGCTCTTAATGGTGATAGATCACTATTTCCATTATCAAATTATTTTATCTGTATCACAAGTTCGATTTAAAATAAAAAGCATTACAATAACTTGTAATGCTAATTTGCATTGAACTTATTTCTAGATACTACAATCAATGTGGTTAGAACGAGATAACTAAATATGAAAAGGTAACAAATTTACCTTTTGTTTAAAAATGCTTTCATCATTGGTGGCGTCACAATTGTTGTTACAAGGATGACAATCACAATAACAGCAAATAAATCTTGATTTAGTAAGTCATTTTCAATACCAATTGCAGCAATAATTAATGCTACTTCTCCTCTTGATACCATTGCTGATCCAATTCCTAAAGAATTTCTCCAAGAAAAACCTGTTATTTTTGCTCCTACTGAAGAACCTATTAATTTTGAAAAAATGGCAATTAAACTTAAGGCGACGATGAATCCGATGTGTTCCATGATTCCAGTAAACTGTACCGCGACCCCAATTGATGTAAAAAATACAGGAACAAAAATTGAGTAGCTAATCGTTTCTACCTTTTCAAAAATTTCATGCTTAAATTCAGTTACACTAATCGCTACTCCTGCAATGTAAGATCCAATAATTGCCGCTACGCCTGTATACTCCGCTAAATAAGCATAAATAAAACAAATGATTAGTGCTGAAGAAATAACTGTCTCAGTCACGCGTAAGCTTGAAAACTTCCTAAGAAAGAACGGTACAAATTTCCACCCTACAATGATGGCACAAACAAAAAATAGTACTTTCTTTAAAATGACTTTCGTTAAATTAACATCTCCACCAGCTAAACTCATTAAAAACGCTAATGCCAAGATGACAAGTATATCATCAATAACTGCAGCACCTAATATAGTCGCACCTTCACGAGACTTTAATTGATCCATCTCCTTTAATACTTGCACTGAAATACTAACGCTAGTTGCTGATAATAGTAAACCTAAAAAACTTGCTTGAATTGGAGAAAGATTCATATAGATCCCTGTGAAATACCCCAAAACAAATGGAATTAGGATCCCCCCGACTCCAACAGCTGCAGATGCTTTACCGGTTCGTTTAAATTCGTCTATATCAGTTTCTAAACCTGCTATAAACATTAGTAAAATAACCCCAATGTTGCTAATTTCTTTAAGCACTTCTGTATCTTCAATAAGACCCAATACAGTTGGGCCTAAAACAATACCTATTAAAAGCTTACCTAAAACTGATGGCTGCTTTAAGCGAACACTCAAATCTCCAGCTACTTTTGAAGCGATTAAAATAATGGCAAGTTGAAAAATAAGCATATATATACCCACCCTTAATCTATTAGGTTTTATCCATAAAATTTGCTATTTTAAAAAAACTATTTAAATAAAAGATTAGCTCCTTCAAATGAAAATGAATGATCATCTCCTACTTCATAGGATTTGGAAAAACTTCTAATAATATTCCATTTTTTACGTTAAACCTCTTCATCACTAAACTTTTTTCCACAAAAAAAACTTTACCATTATAACTTTTTAAATAAATACTCCGAACCTGTTTACGAATTAGTTTCACATCGTTATACTAGTTTAGGCCGCTCAATCCTGAGCATAAAAAATGAATGAAGAATCTTAAATTTTTTTATTTTTTTTCAAACTTTTTTAACTAGGTATACGTCTTTACTATGTAATACCTTTTGATACGTATCTAAAAAAAGGAGCTCTTTAAGCATGATGGGGAATTCAAATTTAGAAAAGGAACTTGTAGATTTTATCATGAATAATAAAGATGACTTTTATCGATTAGCATATGGTTATGTCAAAAACTCAAATGATGCAATTGATATATTACAAGATTCTATACAAAAAGCCATTTCCTCAAAAAATAACTTAAAAAAGGAACAATCTTTAAAAAGTTGGTTTTATAGAATTGTCATTAATACTTCATTAGATTTTTTACGAAAACAAAAAAGAGTTGTGGTAGTTGATGAAGAAACAATCCAGTCATATTCTTCTGGAATAAATGATCATTATACAAATATTGACTTAGAAAGGTCGTTAGAAGCTCTACCACCAAAATATAAAAGTGTGATTATCCTTCGTTATTTTGAGGATTTAAAAATAGAAGAAGTTGCAGAAATACTGCAAGAAAGTCCAAATACAATTAAAACTCGTTTATATAAAGCTTTAGAATTACTCCGAATTAAAA
The DNA here is from genome assembly GCF_055484705.1 of Gottfriedia sp. ABJ_BB2_2. Classification (NCBI taxonomy): domain Bacteria; kingdom Bacillati; phylum Bacillota; class Bacilli; order Caryophanales; family Bacillaceae; genus Gottfriedia; species Gottfriedia sp. ABJ_BB2_2. Next base: position 95,544 of record NZ_JBVFKR010000004.1, on the reverse strand, counting down.
TGAACTGAATTTCTTTTTAGGAGGTTAATTTAGGTGGATAAAAAATTAGAAAAATTAAGATCAGACTATAAGAACGTACCTATACCTAATCATTTAGATGAAATCGTTAAAAATGCAATCCATCGTTCTAAGTCAAGACGACGTTTCCCAATGAAATCAATTGCTGGACTTACTGCCGCAGCAATATTCGTCCTCTCTTTAAATACAAGCCCAACATTTGCGAAGTCTTTATCAAATTTTCCAGTATTAAGAAATGTAGTTAAAGTACTGACTTTTACTGAATATACTGTTAACGAACCGACTTATAAAGCAAATATTAAAGTACCAGCCGTTTCGAACCTAAAAAATAAAGATCTTGAGCAAAGTCTAAATCAGAAATATTTAAAAGAAAATCAGAAGCTGTATGATGAATTTAAAAAAGAAATTTCATCACTAGAAAAAGACTCTGGAGGACATCTTGGTGTTGACAGTGGATATGTAGTAAAAACAGACAATGAAAACATCCTATCAATTGAAAGATATGTTGTTAATACAGCTGCTTCATCCTCTACTACTATGAAGTTTGATACGATTGATAAGAAAAAAGAAATTTTATTGTCATTACCAATTCTGTTTAAAGACAAATCATATATCGACATCATAAACAAAAATATTAAAGAACAAATGATTGACCAAATGAATCAAGATGAAGGCAAAATATATTGGATACCTGAAGCAAACCTTGATTATTCAATTGATCCATTTGTCAGCATTACAGAAAATCAAAATTTTTATATTAATAAAGATTACAAATTAGTTATTTCATTTGATAAATATGAAGTTGCTCCTGGGTATATGGGTGTTGTTGAATTCATTATCCCAACCAATATTCTTACAAATATATTAGTCGGCAACCATTACATTAAATAGATGTTTTAACTTATAGGAGCCTTTCTCATTTGAGATTTGGCTCTATTTTCAACGATTTACAAATTTAAAATAAGCCAATAAAAATAGAGTTGGCTTACATATTCATTTACAAGGGGAAGGGGTAACTGGTAATGGTTAACAGCATGAATACAGAAAAAAATAACAAAACTATGCAATTTAATCGATCAATTATTTACGATTTATTAGTACACAGAGGTTACAATTATGTCTAAGTCAGGAAGTAAAAATTTTCGCTATATGCCAGGTTTGGATGGTCTTAGAGCACTAGCTGTTCTTTCTGTCATTGCATATCATTTAAATTTACCTTGGGCCGCAGGCGGTTTCCTTGGTGTAACTGTATTCTTTGTCCTTTCTGGTTATTTAATTACTGATTTATTAATTACAGAATGGAATATCACGAAAAAAATAGACTTAAAGAATTTCTGGATTCGTCGTGCAAAAAGGCTCTTACCTGGTATGTTTACATTATTACTTGTAGTCATTGCAACAGTTTCCATATTTCAGCCCTCTCTCATTGCAAGCTTAAAACAAGATTCCATTGCGGCAGTATTTTATTACAGTAATTGGTGGTATATATTTCATGATTTATCATACTTTGAATCGTTTGGACCACCATCCTTACTTAATCATTTTTGGTCTTTGGCTGTTGAAGAACAATTCTATATACTATGGCCAATTTTTATTTTAATCGGATTACGTTTTATGAAGCGTAAGAGTCTACTATTCTTAGTAACGATTGCTGGAGCAATTATTTCCACTCTTTTAATGGCACTACTATTTGTTCCTGGAAGTGACCCGAGCAGAGTGTATTACGGTACGGATACAAGAGCATTTTCTCTTTTAATTGGAGCAGCTTTGGCTATGATGTGGCCGAGTCAGAAGCTTACAAATAAAATTTCAGCATCTGGTCGAATTACATTAGATAGTATGGGCTTATTTGGTTTACTAGTGTTTTTATGTATGGTTTGGAAGACAAATCAATACGATCAATTCCTCTATCGGGGTGGAATGTTTTTACTTTCAATTTCTACTGCTATGCTAATAGCTGCGCTTGCTCACCCAGCAAGCATAATTGGTCGAGCGCTTTCAATGAGACCTTTAAAATGGGTAGGTTTACGTTCATACGGTATATATTTATGGCATTTCCCTGTCATTATCCTTTTTACACCAAAAGTTGATACAGGTGAAATATCATTTATTAGAATTTTATTTCAAATTATATTAATTCTCGGTCTTGCTGCTTTATCTTATCGATTTATAGAAGACCCTATTCGAAAAGGGAAAATAGAATTAATTTGGAGAAAATTACGATCTGGTCAATTAAAAATGAAGGATATTTGTTTTAAACATCTTGTGGTTATTAGCTCATTCATTCTTTTAATTGCAATATCTAGTTTTGGCATTTCATCACTTCCTGGTGCAAATGGAGCAAAGGCAAGTTCTGAGATTGAAGCCATTCAAAATTTACCAAAGCAATCCTCACAAATTGTTGAAATAGAGAAGATAAAACCTAAACCTCATAAAACCCCTATCGTTGATCATGATGAACATATTTCAAAGCCAAATCAACATAGTCAAATCGGTCATACTACAAATAAACCGGTTACAAATAATAATAAAGCAGTGAAAAAGAAACAAACCATTACGATCATTGGGGATTCTGTTGTTATCAATGCAATACCTTATCTTCAAAAGTCTTATCCAACGCTTAAAGCAGATACAAAAATAGGTCGTCAGTTTGCTGATGCGCCTGAGATTATTCAACAATTACAAAAATCGAACAGCTTGGGTGAAGTGGTCATCATTGAATTAGGAACGAATGGTGCTTTTACTAAGAAACAGATGATTTCAGTTATTAAATCGTTAGAAAACAGAAACATACTATTCGTAAATACTCGTGTACCAAGACAATGGGAATCCATTGTTAATAAGAATCTAAAAGAAGTTTCAAGTAAATATCCAAAGAATACAAAGGTTGTAGATTGGTATAAAGCTAGTGCGAATCATGATTCATATTTTTCATCGGACGGTGTCCATTTAAAGCCTGAAGGTGCAAAAGTATATGCTTCATTACTTGTAAAAGCCATTGAATCATGGAAATAAGATACAAAAAGAGGTGCCTTCAATAATGAAGGCACCTTACTTTTAATTAAAAAGCTTCTTTAACTCTTCTAAAGTCAATTTACCAGTTTTTTCGACTGGTTTAATTGATGTTGGGAAATAAGGGTTCACCGTCATGAAGTTCTTTTCAACAAAGTTAAAGTCTGTTAGATTAACTACTCCATCTTTGTTTAAATCCTCTTTTAATTTATCACCCGTATTACCTGCACTATACGCAATCAACTTCGCATCGTAAATATCAATGACATTGTCTCTATTGACATCACCTGCTGCTGCTGTAGGTGTATATGCAATGTAAAAGACACCTTGTACTTGACCATCAATCATTCTACTTAGCTTTATCTTTTTGTTGTATAAGAAATGTCCTGGAATATCAACAACTAAAGTGTAGTCATCTGCTAAAGCAGGAATTTCTTGAACTGTCATATAACCATTTTCTGAAATATTCGCTTTATACTGTTTCCCTTTTTTATCTACTACATAAGCTTTTGTACCAATCTTTGAGTAATCCATATCATAGTTATCTAAATTAACAGCTTCACCATGATAGTACCCTTCTAACATCGAGTGCTTAGAAATGAATTTAAATCGATCTGCAATGGTTGGTAGATTTGTTTTATTTCCAGTACTTGATTGGTACGATGATTCTAGAATATAGAAGCTACTTTCTACATTATAAAATTGGTCATCAATAACTTCTAAATGAATATCTAGTAAATTAATATCAGCATTAATTGAAATTGGTAACCTTGTCTTCTTATCTGAAACATCTACTGCAAATGTTGTAATATCAGACCAAATGTCAGGTTTAACCGTTGGCTTTGCAACACGGATATTCCAGTTATTTTTCTTTGCTAGCTCTTCTAGTTGTTTTGATGGTTTAACATCTACTAATTTATAGTAATGTGGAAGATCAATTGTGATATTAGCACCTGTTAATTTTTTAGGATTCTTAACCTTGAAAGTAGCAGCAAACTCTGTTCCAAGTCTTACTTCTTTTGTGTTCGGATTTAGCGTTCCATACTCAGATCCTTCATTAATGAATGTGTATTCTGGGAAATTAGGATTTCCTGCTGTAGCATAATCATAAGTGTACATTCTAAGGTTCGTTGGATAATTCTTATATTCTTCTGGTAATACGCCAAATTTAAAGTCTCCATCTTTATTTGGCAGTAATTGAGCTGTTGGCCAAAATGAATCTTGGTAAACATACACAGTATTGAACTCTTGAGAAACATCATGTCCTCTACTCTTCAGGTAGTCAATCGTATCATCATGAATCTTCCCATGTACCCAATAAGCATTATAATCTAATCCATCGAATGGATTTGTTTCCGTCGTTAAATCTTTATCAGAAATCTCATGAATACCATATTCCTTATCAAATTCTACAGTAGGAGCTGTATTATCGATTACCATATCATTATCTACTTTATATGTTTTCCCGTCGACTCCAGTACCAATATATGAAACAATGTATTTTCCTTCGTTTAATTTTTCATATTCGAGTGATAACGGTTTGTTTGGATCACCAGTAAACAACTTAACCTCGCCGGAGAATCCAAAGAAAATTAAGTACTCCGTATCAACAGACACACCTTCTAAATCATATGTTCCATAAATTCCGATTGGTTTTCCATTTACATCACTCACTACTACATCAATTGTTTTCATTTCACTATTTAATTTGAAGGTAGCAGGTGTAAATGGTTCGATATATGGATGGAAGTTACTTAGATCATTTGTAATGGCATGTTTATAAAATTCCACTTTTTCAAAACCACTATTTGAATAGCGAACATGGAAAGGAATTTGATATTCCGCCGTTTTCGATTCATTTTCGATATAAATATACCCCTCATAAATACCTTTTTCAGCATTTGCAGGAATTGTTATTTCTGCATTAATATTTTTATTCTCATTGCCATTCACTTCAAATGAGCTTGGTAACTTTAGCGTTACCCCACTTTTACTAGCATCTTTTGAAACACCATCAATTGTTAAAAATTCTACTCTTGTATGATATGTTTCTTTTTCACTACTAACATTTTTAATCGTAATCGCAGTCGTTCTACTTTGATCTGCATCATTAGTTGCTATACTACCATACGGTAACGAACCGGAAATATCGTCAATTTGTTTCTTTAACCCATTTTCATCCAAAGTAAACGTTTTGTTTTGTACTTCTATTAAAGTAGTATGATGGACTGCTTCATAAGCGTCAACTCGTCCTGCACCAACTTCATTTACATTGTATGTTCTTCCTTTCAATGGATCAGCAGTATTCATTAAAGCTGCTTTCACATCCGCAACTGTATAATTTGGATGTGTTTGTAACAGTAATGCTGCAACCCCTGCAACGTGTGGTGTTGCCATTGAGGTTCCATTTAAACTTGCGTAGCTACTAGAATAATCTGTACCTTCCTGAGGATTATTAATAAATTCAGGAACAGTTGATAATGTAGATACACCTGGAGCAACCACATCTGGCTTAATATCAAAGTTGTTACTAACTGGTCCTCGAGAACTAAAATCAGCTAATTCATCACCCGTTGTCATATTTGACTGTAAATTAGAGATAGTGACTTTAGCTTCTTGGCTTTCTTTTAACTTTTCAACAAGTTGAGTACCTTCTTCTTTAGTCATTTTAAAAGTTGGCACATAACCAAAGTTTTCACCTAAGAAATAAGGAATTTCTCCTTCAACATCATTGTAAATTAAAACAGCTACTGCACCTTTTTCTTGTGCACGTCTAATTTTTTCATCAAAAGATATTGAACCACGAGAAATTAACGCTATTTTTCCACTAACATCTTTACCGCTAAAATCTTCTTCTGTACCAATTCCAACTTCCACTACACCGTATTTTTTATCAATAACATGTAAATAATCTTTGCCAAGACCATGTCCCATTAGTTTATTTGAAACAGATACATCTCCCAAACTCGTGGTTACTGTTGGAATATCTGTCGGTACATCACTTGCTCCCACTGTTATAGCTAAAGGTGATGAACCAGGAGACCCTAATGTACCGGGATTTGGCCCAGCATTTCCTCCTGCTACTACTGGTATAACGCCTTGTAAAGCTGCGTTGTTAATGGCTACTGCAGTAGCATCTAATGAATGATTATGACCATTCCCTAATGATAGATTTATAACATCCATTCCTTCTTGGACAGCCCTCTCAATTCCAGCAATAACACTTGAATCTGAGCCTGACCCATAAGGACCTAATACCCGGTATGCATACAATTCAACATTTGGAGCGACTCCGGTCATTGCATATTCAACATCATTTTTAGGATTAGATGCGATTGTTCCAGCAACGTGCGTACCATGTTCTGTAATATATGGGATGCCATCAATGGACTCAGGGGAACCGGATGCGATTTGATCAGCTGGAGTTGATTCCATTGGATCAGCGTCTCCATCAACGAAATCATAACCGCCTTTGTAAACATCTTTTAAGTCAGGGTGATTATAGTCAATTCCTGTATCAAGAACCCCTACTTTGATTCCTTGCCCTTTAATATCCTCATTATGTAAACGATCAACACCTAAATGTGGAAGTGCTGGTGGCACTACTTTATTGATTGATGCATTTGTAGTTGATAACTCAGTGATTGGAATACTAACCTTATTGTCCTTCCAAACTCTTTTTACAACGCCGGTCTTAAGAAGTAGATTAATTTGATTTGTAGGTATCGTCATAGCCATACCATTAAATACACTTTCAAACGTTTGTTTAATTTCGAATTGATTATTTTGCTCATTTAACTGCTGATTTACTTTTTCCTTAGCGTCTTTCTTATTAACTAATTCCGTAAAACGTTTCTTGAAGAACTCTTGCTCTCCTCTAATTTTTTGTTTCTTATTATTTGGGGAAAGCTTTGATTTAGACAGCTGATTATCTTCTACTGGTGAAGTTTTTAGTTCAACAATGACATTTGCTGTCTTATCTTTTAATGACAATAAGCTCGGATCGATAATAAAGCCTTCTTGTGGCGTTAGTCGATTAATAGACTGTTTTTGCTCTTCTGATAAACCTTTTAGAATTGATTCTACAGAATTTGAGACTGCATATGATTTTTGTTGAGGCATTACGTAAGACGCGAGAAAACTTGTAGCAAGTACACTTGTGACCATTACATTCAATAATTTTTTCTTTTTAGTGAACATCAACAACCGCTCCTTCTACTTTTTTTCCAAGCTATAACTGTGACTGCGAACTAAGCAAACAAGTATGTACCAGTAAAATAGTTTAATAGTCTAAATCTATTAAATGGTTAAAAATACCTGATTATAGTTCATTTCCTCCTTATGCATTAATAGTGTAAAATTAAAGTAAGAATAATTTGAAAACTGTATAATCAAATTGTACTTTAGCTTTTCATTACCGTAAATTGGGGGAATTAAGGGATAGTTTTTTCTAAATCGGACCCTTTTTTCGACAAATTTCAGTCTAGAGATTTGTCAAATCAGGACAATTGATATAGAAAATTGTTGCCTTTTTTATTTGAAAATTACTATTGGACGACAAAAGATAAAGTTTATTAGGGATTAACATTTTTAATTGGGGGGAATCTTCGTTTTCTATTACTCAATCTTAAAAATAAGGTTTTTCTAAAAGGAGAAATTTGTTATGTATGAGGGGAAAATCATAAAATTTTATCGTGAGAAATTTCAAATGACCCAAGAACAACTAGGTAAAGGAATTTGTTCTGGTACTCATATAAGCAAAATTGAACGATTACAAACTGAGTATGCGCCTGAAATTATCACACTGTTAGCAGAGCGTCTTGGCATTAACATCGATAGGGAGATCTTGAAACTTAAAAATATTAAGAAGCGCTTAGTACAGTGGCAGGATGTGATAATTAAGGAGTTATTCGAAGAAATGGATTTAATACATAATGAGCTCGAACAAGAAGACCTCATTCAAATCTCTAATTATACTAATCTCTATCAGTTGCTTCGTGTTAGATATTTATTAATGCATCAATCAATAGATGAATCCTATCAAATCATTACTGACATTCAAAAAAATGAACAAAAGCTATCGTCATATGAATCGAGTCTATTAAAGCACGCATTGGGTATATATTATTTAGCAAAACATGAAAATCTAAAAGCAATTCAAGTTCTAAAATCAATTCAAGAAACAGAGTACAATAATAAAGAATATTATTACCATCTTGCGGCAGCCTACCATTCTCTCGAACTACCTGTTATGTCTTATTTTTACGCTGAAAAAGCACTTCAATTTTTCAAAGAACAGAATAACTATCTTAGAGCTATCGACACCGAGATGCTCATGTTAATACAAATTAAAGATGATGAAAACTTTCATGAAACAATCAAAGGATTTGAAAGTTTAATCCAAAGTTGTGATTTGTGTAGCTCACCAGAGCGAAAAGCAAGAGTATGCCATAATTTAGCTTATGAGTATTTTAGAAGAAGGAAATATGATTTATCTAGTCAGTATTATTTTCAATCGATGACATTAAAGAATCCTGAATCAAGTAAATATTTATTATCATTAGAAGGCTATATTCGTAGCTCATTTTATGGAAATCTACTCTCCCAAAATGAATTATTACATTTAGTAAAAGAAGGGCTAGAAAAAGCAGTACATAAAAATGAAATACTTTATATCCATCTGTTTAAACTTCAAATTTTATTAATTGAAAACAAGGAACATGATTATCACCAATACTTAAAAATAGAAGCCTTACCGATGTTTAAACAGTTTGGTTTTATGTATTTAATCCAACGTTCAAAGAAAGAACTATTCAGCTATTATTCCAAGATGAATCTTACAAATGAAGCTTTACAAATTGCTCAATTATTAATTAATGTTGAACAATAAAAGGCATGTCACTCATAACTGTGTGACATGCCTAATTTATTTTTATTCTACTTTTCTGAAGGCATTGCTTCTTCTAGAGCAAGGTCCTTCGTATATAAATAATTTGCGTAATCTACGCCAACGTATCTTATATGCCATGGCTCATAATGGTACTGTGTTGTATCTTGTTTATTTTCAGGATAACGAATAATAAATCCATACTCATGAGCATGCTCAGCTAACCATTTTCCCTCTTTTGTTTCTGCAAATTCCACTTCTAAAGCATTTCCAAATGATGGTGAAGAAACGTCCATTGATAGTCCTGTTTGATGTTCACTCGTTCCTGGGAAAGCACTATATGCCTTTGTCCATTCTTCTCCTCGAGTTTCAAGATACTGATTATATAAAGAGACTTGTCGATCATACGAACGATAACCAGAAATAGCTGTTAACGTATTTCCGTCGGCTAATGCTCCAGCAAAAAGATTCTCCAATGCCTTGGCAGCCTCACTTCTCATTCTTGTTTTTTCTTTTACTGCTCCATTTAAAGGAATTGATGGGTATACTAAGTCTTCTGGCTCATAGCCATTAGGTAATTTTCTATTTTTATTAACTAGTACAAGATTTGAATCAATATTTAATACTTCTAATAATCCAGAATCGTCTTTTTGTGAAGTTTGATCATAATCTGGAAAAGAGAGAGTATCATTATTTTTTACAATGTCATTTTTTACATGGGTATTTTTTTTAATGACCATAGTTTTATCGTTTTTGTGACTATTTATAACAGTTGCTGTTCCAACTAAAAGCAAAGTTGTAATTGATAAAGCTAAAATAGTTCTTCTGTTTTTTCTTCTACGATGTTTTCTTACGATAGACAATTTAGTTTCCTCCATATAGTCAAAGCTTAATTAAATTATTTTAAGCTATAATCCCATTTCTTGATGATCTTATTTAATATAAGTTAATGACAAAATTAGTCGTAATTTGTTGATTTATCATCATGATAATATCTAAACTGTTCTTCATAGTCAATGATTTAATGGCATGTTACAAATATTTTACAAGTTGTTCTCATCTGATAATTTCTCATATAAATAAAAGGTCTGTTAAAAAAGAATGTTGATTTCCATTCCAGGTACTTCGCTTTCCATGGGGCGTGACTTGAGCCTCCTGGGTTCACATGATGTGGATCATGCATGCGTTACGACAGGACGTCGTGGTTTTAGCATGCCTTCCTTACTAGGCCTCTGGGGTCTCAAGTTTCCCACTTCTCCCATAGGAGTCTTCGCACCTTCCATTCCAATTACTCACGAATCAGCTATTCTTTTCATACTCTTAATGTATTTAGCTAAAATCAGCAATTAATATTAACAGAACAAAAAAAAACACTTCTTTAGAACTTGCCTAAAGAAGTGCATTTTTAATAGTCATTACCTTATTAATCAAAACTATTTTGTACAACTTAAGAGTGCAATCCTCCTTGTATAATAGGACGATTACGGTAATAACCAATTGGAATTTGAATCAAACTCGTTTTTTGTTCTTCACTTAATTTATAAATTTCATCGCATAATCCTGCATCAAATCCTAGAAGTGGATGTCCCCCCATACCCAATGCAGTGGATGACAGTAATAAACGTTGGACTATCATACCTGCTTCCATATGCTGTATTCGATACCCTCTGTAACCAAGTAAAGAGTTAAAATGTTTCTGATCTCCAACTACATGTAAACAAATTGGTACTTGGAACAGATTCACATTCGTACCTGATAATCCAGTTTGTAATTGGTGTCTAAAGTCTCCAAGTTGAATCTCTCGTAAGGAATGATTTAGGTCATCATAATAATAAGCACCATTTGGGATATCTTCAATATTATTCAAACACATATACAATGATGGACGCGATCTACTATTACTATTTGATTGATCCAAATCATTTAAATACGAGAATGATTTTGTCGCTTCATGAAGTAAAGTTGCCAGCTCTACTTTACTTACCTTTTTTGAGATAAAGTCCATATCGGGAGAAAATCTTTTTCTATTTATTAATAGTAGATCATAAGAAATCCTATCTACTTTAGGCAAATTTAATTGCTTACTATCTTTTTGAATGTACTTCTTTTCTTCAATATGCCGAAATACTTTCGTCGATTCGATCATTGAAGCTTCATTGACTTGAATTAGCTTAGGAAACGCTATAATTTTCTTTGACTTAATGAAATAACGATGCTCAATCTTTGGCAGTTCTTGACACAATTCCGTGGAAGTGTTTAATGATTCTACTAATGTATCTGTGCTTGAAAAGTATGAAGCCTCTAATGAAAGTGGCACAACACTGTAAATACTCTCTTCTTGCTCTCTTAAACCAAGTAGATGATTGAGAGCTCGATCAAGAAACTGGAAATATACGCCCGTAGAAAATCCAAAACGTTTTGCCACTTCCAAAATCTGTCCAATTAATACACCAGCGTCTAATCCTTGAAGGCGGTAGGAAAAGTTATTGTATTTAAAAAAATTTTTCCAAAACATAGTCGAAACAAAAATAGCACCAAAGCAATTCGTAACATCACATCTATTTCCTAAGGCTCTAGTAAGAAATGAATCAAAATTCCCTTCTCGTAACAATACCAACTGATGCCTTGCAACATCATAATGATATACTCCAGTAGGTACATCCTCGCATTTTAGATATACATATAATTCGTTTGGATATAAAGCCCCACCTGATGGAATAAACCTTCTGTTTGATTGCATTAGCGTAACTTCTTCAGAAGTACCTGAAGCTAAAGCCGACTGACATATTTGAGTGATTCCATAGACATTCCAGAGATAATGTCCTATTTTTGATAGTTCAGGTTTTTCAGTTATATCCTGTCCTTCAAGACGTAAAGGTATATTGTGACATAGTGGAATTGTTGGTAAATCTCTATAAAGCTTATACGTAAGTGGGGCATCTTCCCAGTCTACTTCCCAGTCGGTCGGGCTTTCCTTTTCAATGTCATAATGTAGATTGTATAGAAATGATGTTAAACTCATCATTCACCCCCTAATCACCTTCTATGGAAACGGATGTGGATTTGGATTTAGCTGTTTTAACGTAAGTGGTTTCTTTGCATATCCCATTTTTACAGGAACCTTCAACACTCTTTCAAGTCCCGTAATTCGAGTAAGATGATGTCCGAATGTCATTGGTAGCATTCCAGGAATTAGTACCTTTACACAATACAAGCCACTTTTTCTAATTTCTGGTGTAGTCTGGTCTACTACAATTACATCTAGGTTCAATTGGCGAAACTTCTGAAGCATATCCTTCAAATCTTCCGTTAAATCAGTGTGTTTAGTTTCCCACTTGAATTCTTCGTCAAATGTTTTTAATGGACGATTTTCCTCCAATAGAAAGTTTAGACGTTCCTCAGCTTTCGGTAATCCATACAACATGCCATGATCATCCATCTGCTGTACAAGTCCAGGATTTTGGAGCATTTGCATATATTTATCTTGGTTTTCCTCAAATTTTTGATCTAGCGTCAACATCATTGCAGCCAACTCGTGCAATGCACTTTTTACAGCCCTTACTGGGTCAAGATGGGCTCCTGCTGCACAAATAAGATTCAAGCCACGATCCTTTTTATTTTTTGCGATGGCTAGAATACTAGGAATCCCATGTTCCATCGTTGAATTATATAAGTGTAGTTCATATCCACCTACTGCACGTATCCGTTCGACCATAAGATCTAATTCTTGATCATTTGCAGAAGAAGGATCAATACGTGGAAGAGCCATCTTTGCATACCACGTTAAAAGAAATGAATCTCGCTCTACTACTTCTAACAAACCGTAAAAAATTGCCTCCTCTAAACTTCCTCCTAATGCACAACCATTTGAAGTTTCATATATATATCCTTGCCCACAGCCTAAACTATAATAGGAAAGTAATTCAGGAATAAGAATCGGTTTTTCTTTCAAAAATGAATAGCCCCAAACCCAATCCATAGAACGATTCGGATCAAACTGTTTAAACGGATATCCATTCATTGCATACTGTTCCTTCGAGTGAATTCCTACAGATTCTGGATTAAGCGCTCTATCTTTTAAATTTTGATAGCTGTCATGAACGACGGTTTTTTTACCGCGAGGAGACAGACCACAGTAACGTTCTAATCCTTCTAATATAGCTGTTAATTCACTTATTTCATATGAATGTGTGCGGCCTGCTGTACCTTCATCCCCTTGTATCAATGGCAGATTTACAATTACATCTGCAAATGGAGGTGATAAATCATAAATTTTACTGTTTAGTAAACCAGTTCTTTCATCCAAATAATCCTTCGCTAATACTTTTTTTAATTCATCCATTGAACGACTACGAAAACTATCTTTGCTAATTTTCAAGCTTTGTTTTAACGAAATATGAGCTGAGGTAGATGAGTCATCAGCTAACTGCCCACAAACGGGGCATAGCGGATTCGGTAGAAACGTATGACTTGAACTTTTCATGGTTTTTAAATTCATCAAGAATATTCGATTTTCAAAGTTAGCTGCCTTGCCGTCTATCACCCTTTGTACTTCAGCCCCAATTAAATATGCCATTTGAAGAAGTCCGGATTTTGATGCCCATACATCCTGTTCATTTCCACCATTTTTAGCTAAACTCTGTTCAAGCTCTCTCATTTCTCTTCGGTCGCGACCACCCATAAGACGTCGATAATCGGCACATTTAAAGCAACCGGATTTTCCATTACGAACTAAAGGACCAATTACACCTTCTCCGAATGAAACAAAGCTTCGTAGCCAAGGAATCTTACTGAAGCGTAGCTTCTCAATTGCCTGTTCCTGAAAAGTGGAATCCCAAGCATCATCCAATAAAAGTACTAAATTGGCTGCTTCGGGAATGTTTCCCTCTACTTTTGAGGCTAGAATGACCTCGTATTTGTTTGAAAGTGTTTCATGCACATATTTCGTTAATAAGCCTTCTCCAACAATCACTACGGTTGTAATCAACTAATTACACCTCCCGTAACAAGACACCATATACTCCTGACAGTTCCTCTGTATTAAATAAATCAATTTTTAATTCAATGGCAATTAGCTGCTTGTTATTTTCTTTTAGTATTTTCATAGCAGTTTTTAATAGGTCAGTTTTCTCCCTTTCATCACATTCAGGAATGACCATTCTCTGTAAATTTTCTTCTAATAATAGAGAATTTGAATGACTAATAGCATGAGAAGGCAGATCAATATCAACATTTTGTGACTCCATTAATGCCTGTTGTAATGATTCTCGTAAAGCGAGTGTTTTATTTAGTCCTACACTTCGATACAATCTATTTTTTGTACCAACATAGACGATAGGAAAACCAAAAACATCCTTATCTAAAGCAATGACAGGTTTCCCGTTCATAATATTTAACGCTTTTACATAATATTGACATTGTTTATCTTCAATGGCACCAAGCTCTATTTCAGCTAGAGGATTAGTTACATTTATTTCTTGCTTACGCAACTCTTCAGATAAATACTTTTGAAGTCCTCGGCAAATACACTCAGCAAAAGTTTCTCCAGTACCGATTCCAATAGTTTCCTGTTCTTCTACTAAACTATTATCAATATTTGGAGGTATAGATACTTTGTTTTTAACGAGAACACGAGCTAATTCTGAGGAATACATCTCAATACCTTTTAAGGCAGCTTCTCTTCTAGCTTCCTCATGTGTTAATGCAGTACATATATTACTTGGTAAGAGACTAACTGGACCTTCAGAAACAGGATTTACAACTTGAATACGACATTGCGCTAAAGGTAGTTGCTTTAGATCACCTTCATCCCAAATATGAAAAATCCCAGATGTTTCTGATGTTAATTCACCTAAATAAAGAAATAAGTTACTTTGATCACTGCTCTTACTATTATTTTGTTCTACCCTTTGATCAAAGTCTTGAATAATCTCCGCTTTTACACCATCAGTTACGAATGGATGCGGCAAAAATGTATGCCAATTACCTTCCAACGTTTCTTGGTTAATGAGGAAAAATTGATTCATCTTTTCAGATTGATTCGTTTTTGTTATGTCTTTAAATAGTTCAAATACAACTACATTCGCCAACATTGCAGAAGCTACTGAAGAAAACGGTTGTAACTTATCTTTATTGACTAACTCTTTTTGATGAATGCTCCTCCATGCCGACTCAAAGCACCCTTCAGAATCTGAACTGACTAATGGTCCTGCTAGCGCAATTTGTTGTAAACAAAGTGCCGGTATAAAGTTCTTCTTCTCTTCTTTACAAATCTTGTTAAGCATTCGGATTTCCTCGACTTGATTCTCTTCTGTTACATAGATGATTGAATCATAAGATTCCACAATTTTTTTCCAGGATTTACGATTTCTCTTTATTAGCTTAACCTCAACTTCTACATCTTGTTTTCGAGCATTTTTAATCAATTCATTGATACGTTTTTTATTAGTTTTCTCAATATCAGTAATAAACAAATGAAACTTAGATAATCCTGATTCGAGTAATGCAGATACTAACGATACTAAAATTCCTCCAGTACCGATTGCCAACACATTTGCTTGACGATACAGTTGAAAACGATACGCACCTGATTCCCCAAAACTATTTAAAAATTCGATTTGAGATTCATAATTTTTTTGAACACTTTCTGTTAATTGATGCGGATGATCTTTACTAATATCTCGAACAAACCCATTTTTGTATAATATTTCTCCTATCTCGTAAACTCTATCTCTATATTGTGCTGGTAACCCGTTAGTTAGCTCTCCTAAAGAGTGCTCCCCATTAAACATGGGTATGAGTTTTTCAATCCATTGAAAGATTGTACTACCTTCCATTTGAAATGAGCTGATATTGTTGCGAAAATACACACTACCATTTTTATCAGGTATAAAAAAAGTATCTCGATTCACTTTCAGACGTGTAGATGCATTCAATTTTGACAACCTATTCAACACCCCTTTTATCAGTGAGTTGATGAAAAAAAGCATTATTACTTTCATCATATTACTATGTATTTTTCATTACCCTTATGTCTATTCATACAGAGTAAAACCCCCACATAAACTTGCGTGGGGGTATGACTTTATTTGAATGAAAATATTGATTAATGACCTCCGCAACGACCACAATGACCGCCACAGCCACCGCAACGAGAACACCCAAAACAGTTAAAACAATTAAAGCAAGTAAAAAAGAAGCAAAAGAAACAACTAAAGCATCTAAAACATCGGTTAAATCCGCCACCACATTGACGAGCCTGAGCCATATAATACTGATTTTGATCCCATGGCACTACTTCACTAGATTGAAATTCACCAAGGTTTAATCTTTGTAGTTCATTTTGAAAATCATTCATTTTAAAAAACCTCCAAAATTAAATTCGCTTGAGAGCAAGTAAAAAGACGTAAAATATAGAAAAAAGGTCAAAAAATCTTAAACGTTAAAATCAACAAAATTTTCAAGTCTCTCAAAAACAAAATATGGAATATGCTTGGGCATTGTTACTAATCCATTTACCTATTTTTTAAAACGGCATTTAAAAATATCCACTGGCACAAGGAATCACAAACAAGTTCAGTTAAATTGATTATTATAGAAGGTCAAAGACCGATTGAATTTCATAACAAATAGAAAAAACCTCACTGAAACCAGTGAGGTTTTTCGCTATAACACTATTAAATTAGTCTAAACTGTTCTAATTGCTTTTTCATTTCATCAGCAATTTGTCTTAAAGCTTTCACTTTTTCACTTGCCGTTAAGAAGTTCTTTTGTTGTTCAACTGTCGATGCAGCGATTTCTTCACTTCCAGCCGCAGACTCTTCAGTAATTGAACTAATATTTTCAATAGATTCCATCACTCTAATACTTAATTCTTGAGATGCTTCCATATCTTTGTTTAAAGCTTCCAGTTGCTCTGCAATTTGTTGAACCTTTTCGCTATTAAGCTGGAATGACTCAACAGTAATATCCATCGCTTCCTCTTGGCGAGTAACTAATTCAAGTCCTTCTGTAACTGAATCTTTTACCTTGTTAACGCCATCTTTAATTTGACTGACAGAATCAAATATTTTCATCGTTGCTGACGTTGATTGCTCAGCTAATTTTTTTACTTCCTCTGCAACAACTGCAAAACCTTTTCCTGCTTCGCCTGCTCTAGCCGCTTCAATTGAGGCATTTAATGCTAATAGATTCGTTTGTTTTGCAATATTAGATACAATACCTGTCATTTCAGTAATTTCCGAAGCGAACTCTACTAATTCTTGTACTGATTGTTCAATCACTGACATTGCTTTTAGGTTATCATTTACTACTTGTTGTTGATCCTTCATTGCATTGCTACCAATTTGAATTGCTGATACAGCTTCCTCTCCAAATTCAGCTGATAGCTTCGTTCCTTTAAGTGTTGCAGTAAAGTTACGTTGCATTTCTTCTACTACCGTAACTGTCGTTTGAAGATCATCAGCGATCGTTTGACTACCTATTGTTAATTCTTCGGTCGAAGAAGCAATTTGACTAACAATTTCAGTAAGCATTTCATTATCAGTTTCTATTTCTTTAGCTAGTTGATCAACTCGTACACCTGAATCTTCAACAGATGTAACAATCCCTCGAAGATTTTCAATCATTCGTTTAAATGAATGATTTAAATCAGTAATTTCATCTTTACCCTTAATTTCATTCAATTCTACGGCAAGATTTCCATTCGCCACTTCTTCTGCTAAACTACTCAGTTTTTTAATCGGATTTGATATGCGTCGCGCCATCCAATAACTGAAAATAGCAGCAGCAACCGTTAATGTTGCTCCACCAATGATTGCTAACAACCATGTAAATCGAATTTTTCCACTTAGGTCTGCAGTTAACGTATCATATTGCTCAGTTGTAACAATATCCAACATATGAATATCATTTGAGATTCCTAGTGTTCTAATTGATTGACGTTTAACTTCTGGGCTATTTTTATCATTCATTGCTGTTTCTGAATTTTGTTTTAACTGTTCATATTTACTACTTATGCTTTTTAATAATCTCTTTTGTTCGTCTAACTTCAAGCCTTTATTCAATGCTTTTATTTCTTTATCTATTTCCTGTAGTTGATTCTCTACTTCCGATCGATTGCTTTCTGACATTGAGAAAGAAAAATTATTTAAAGCTTGTTGGCTTAGGATTACTGAGCTCTTAAGTTGTTGAATATTCATCATAGCAGGAACAATATCTTTATTTTTAGATTGCATGCCTGCTAATTGAACGATAATATACATGATTAATCCCATAGACAATAGTAAAGAAACCATTGCATTAAAAATTATTTTACCTTGCAATTTCATATCGTTTTACCTCTATTCCTATTAATCTAAAGGAATTGTTATTTCCCCGTTTGCTAATTTTTGTTTAAGATCCTCAAAGATTTTTTCCTTTTCAGGGTCTAGTGTAATAACGCGGATTGGTGCACTACCAACTCCATCTTCTTTTAAACCAAATGTCATATTCTTTTCTGGAAACTTGCCCTTTTCATCAATATAAGATTTAATAGCTGATTGAATCGCAACATCTACGTTTTTTAGCATTGATGTTACAACCGCTTTTTCAGCAATAAAAAACTGATCTGTATCTACACCGATTGCATATTTGCCATTTTTTTGTGCTTCTTGTAATACTCCAACACCCGTAAAGCCCGCAGCAGCATATAATGTATCAACATTTTTTTGTTTAATCATATTTCCAGCAATTTCTGCCCCTAAATCAGCTTTACCAAAGTCACCTGCGTACTCTGTCATAATGTTTGCTTTAGGATTGGTTGCTTTTACACCTTCAGCAAAACCTTTTTCGAACTTTTTAATAAGTGGAACATCTTCTCCACCAATAAAACCAACAACATTCGATTTTGTTGTAAGACCTGCAATGGCACCCACTAAAAAGCTTCCTTCTTCTTCTTTAAAAGTAAGACTTGTTACATTTGGTAGGTCAGAAGTCTCATCTATTAATAGAAACTTTTGCTTTGGATATTCTTTTGCAACTTTTTCTAAACTTTCTTTAACAGAAAAACCAAGTCCTACGACAAGTTCACAATCTTCCTTAATTAATTCAGTAAACCCTTGCTCGAAACTCAAATCATCCGAAGGCTCACGATAATCAAAAAATATATCGTTTTCTTCTCTTGCTTTCATCAATCCCGAAAAAGCAGCATCACTAAATGATTGATCACCCAATCCAACTGATGAAAGCATTATGCCTACTTTTAATCTTTTCTTGCTATTCGTTTCAACCTGCTTTGTTGAACAAGAACATAATAACAATACTGCTACCATCATTAGTGCAATACCACTTGTCCACTTCTTTATTTTTATATTCAAAATAAATCTCTCCTAACTAATCATATCGATGTCGAAAATTGTTGAAAATATAAGCACTAAAGAATTTTATCTATTTTTCGAATAATATAAAATCCCCCAAAAGCACTAAAAAACACCAAACAATTTACAGTTTGATGTTAAATAGATTGATATACTTGTCTATTTTCTTAAACATTATTGATATGAAAAAACGTATTAGTTAATTATGAATCCAGGACGCCCACTTTCCTGAGGCCTGAACTTTTTTACCGAATACAAAGGAAATAATTATCATGTCCAAAGTCACATCATTACCTTAAAATAATATTGAAACTTCTATTCAATTTGACATTCTATGTGAAAAAAATCACATTAAAATTACTTTCTATTAAAGTGGTGAATAAAATGGACAAGGCAAGTAACCGAAGATATCAAATCATTGATATTTTAAGTACACATGATAAATGGTTTAAATCTAAAGAAATTGCTACTACATTAAATTGCACAGAAAAAACAATTCTGAATGATATTCAAATCATAAATTCTACGCTACCTTTTGATTGGAAGATCGATATAAAAAAAGGCAAGGGCATATACTTTCAAATGCCATCTCATTCTACTCTTAATGAAATTCGTTCTTTATTTATAAAAAATTTCACAATAAATCAGGCGCTAAGCTTCATTCTCATTAAAGAAATAAAATTTATAAGTGACTTAGGGAAAGTTCTCTATATGCAGCACACTTCAGTATACAAAATTCTTAGTCGAATTGAGGAAATACTAAAATCTTATCAATTAACTTTAAAACGTATGCCCCTTTTTATTGAGGGCTCAGAATTTCAAAAAAGAATACTTTGTTGTGATTTATTATATGATCTATATTCCCATACAAATTCGTGGCTATATGAATCCTATACAGTGACAGATCTAAAAAACATTGTAGGAAGGGTATCTGAGAAATACGAATTACATTTATCACCTACTACAACTTACAAATTTGTTTATTACATTGGAACTATGATCCATCGACTAAACAGTAAACCTCTTTTATATTTACATAAAGATGCGATCTATCAGTTAAAAAAGTCTATATATTTTTCAGTTTCAAATGAAGTTTGTGACCAGATTGAGAAATACTATCATAAGAAAATATCTCTTGAGGAAAGGCTCGCCTGCTCATTATTTATTTCATTTTGTCCTTCATTTAGTCATAGTAAAATTAGTAAATCTGAGGTTCTAAATTTATACCATTATCAAAAAAACACTTTTTATGAAGAGCTATATGTATTTGTGGATATGCTAGGAAGCGAGTTAGGTTTTACATTACATATGAATAATGAATTTATTATTTCATTACAAAAGCAATTTAAGGATCTTACTCTATTAATAAACTCTACAGAAATTAAAAAACCCTCCAGCACGGTCGTCCAATATGTTCAAACTAATTATCAAGAATTATATAAAACTGTAAAACTAGTAATGACAAATTGGACTAGAAAATATTCCTATTTTGATCCGCCTAATGATGTTGTCGCAAAGATTACATTAACGATTCAAGCGTCCGTTCTTAAGCAGAGTCTCAACAAGAATAGGGTATTACTATTAACAAGTGAGGGATATGGTGTACAACACTATCTAATGTCTAGAATTGAACAAGAATTCAGTAACAAAATACAATTTGTAGAATTTAAACAAGGAAGATTAACACAAGAAAATCTAATTTCTTTAAACTTAGATTTAATCATATCTGATTATCAGCTTGATTTTGAAGGAATTCCAATCACATATATTCAATCAACATTAACACAAAGAGATATCAGTCAAATTTCACAATACATAAGGTGATATTCACTTGTTTTATCTAGCTACATAACCTACATAATGCTTTTCTCTCCTATTTATTATGACAAATATTGTTATTCCCTGATTAAACTAGACCTTTCGATTGAAATCATGTTATAGTTTCAATAAATTCATAATCAATTCACTCGTATAATCGTGAGGATATGGCTCACAAGTTTCTACCGGTTAACCTTAAATATACCGACTATGAGTGGTAACACAGCTGGTCGTTTATTGTTAACATGTGACTTTTTGAAAAACTCAAAATGTGTTACTTCACTCATTCTATTTAGTGAAGTAATATGTTTTGAGTTTTTTTGTATAGGTTCTGATATTTTAAACGAAGGCTAATTAGTAAGGGGGAAAAATAAATGAAGTTATTATTAGATAAAATCAAAAATGAAGGAACTGTTCTAGCAAATGATGTATTAAAGGTTGATGCTTTTTTAAATCATCAAATGGATCCTTTTTTAATGAAAAAGATTGGAGAAGAATTTGCGCGCTTATTTTCTTCTGAAAATATAACGAAAGTAGTAACAATTGAATCATCTGGAATTGGACCAGGGTTAATGACAGCTTTGGCATTACAAGTTCCGCTTGTATTTGCACGTAAGAAAAAGTCCATTACAATGCAGCAAGACGTTTACACTGCAAAAGTATATTCATTTACAAAAAAAGAAGAAAATGAAATTTCTATTTCTCATAAGTGGTTAGAGGCTGGAGATAGAGTGCTCATTATTGATGACTTTTTAGCAAATGGACAGGCTGCACTTGGCTTACTTTCTATCGTTGAAGAAGCAAAAGCCGAAGCAGTTGGTTTTGGAATTGTTATTGAAAAAGCATTCCAAGAAGGTGGTAATCTTCTACGTGAACGAGGATATCGTGTTGAATCATTAGCACGAATTCAATCATTAAAAGATAATAAAGTGACATTTGTCGAAGAGACGTTGCATATCTAAACTTAAGACACTCTGTTATGAATAAATAATGATAAGCCAAACAAAAAAGAGACATTGCTTGTAACATAAAACAATGTCTCTTTTGGGATTTGGAATATTACCACCAGATACTGCTGTGTGGTTTTTTTCTTGTTAATATTGGAAACATCAGAACTCCTATTCCAGCTACGTCTATTATTCTGTTTTTGAACTTAGCAGTATCCTAAAACATCATTTAATCATTATTCCTACTACTAAACTGACTGAAACTTGGCTAGACTCATCAATCAAATGATCAGAAACCGTACCTCAAATGACCATGATTTATTTACTAGTCTTTCAACCTGAAAAGTTTCTTATTTTACACTTTATATGAAAAAACAAAAAAAATGATTGTATACTTGTCCATTTTTCATAAAATGGTAGATTGTCCTATTTAGTTTTAAAAAACACGAACACTTTGTTTATGACTTCAGTGTAGTAGCATTCGCAAACTTTATTTGCCTACTTGCGTAGCTCTTTACTGTCCAAGGTATCTCTTCTATTCTAATATGGCTTAAAGCTTCGAAGGATATGTTTTCTCACTTTATCAATATAAAAAACCATGAACATGTTTGTTCATGGTTTTTTTAGAGACGATTAAGATTTTTTTAAGATTAAATAAACAAAATATGGTCCACCAATTAATGCAACGATGATCCCAGCAGGAATACCTTCTGGTTCAACTAAATTACGACCAATTGTGTCCGCTACTAATAGTAATAGTCCACCTATTAAAATTGCAATTGGAAGAAAAAGTTGATTCCTTGGACCAATTAAACTTTTTGCCATGTGCGGAGCCATAAGCCCGATAAAAGCAATCCCACCTGTTATTGAAACTGCTGAAGCTGCTAAAGCTACAGCTGATAAAAGTAAAATTACACGTTCCTTTTCAAGTGACACACCTACACCTATTGCAACTGGCTCATTTAAGCTAAGTATATTTAGTAAATTCGCTTTATATAAAGTAAATGGTATTAAAATAATTAACCAAGGAAGAAAAGCCCAAATAAATGGCCAATCAGTACCCCAAATACTTCCTGCCAACCATTTTGCAATGAAATCAACTTTTACACGTTCTGCAGATGAAATCAGTACAATCATAATACCTGATAACGCCATAGAGAATCCGATCCCAACTAGTACTAATCGTACTGGTTGAAGACCCGTATTTTTTTTATAAGAAAACAGATAGATAATTCCGGCTGTTAATAATGCCCCAAAGAACCCAACAATAGGAATTACGTAAACGAAAGAACCCGCTTCTATTGGCATGTATAAAAAGAATATTGTTATGGCTACACCTGCTCCAGCATTAAAGCCTAAAATACCTGGCTCTGCCATATCATTTCGTGTTATTCCTTGTAATATCGCACCGGACAATGCTAGTGCCATACCAGCTAGAAAAGTAATAATCATTCGTGGCAATCTGATTGAAAATATAATAAATTCTTCTTTAAACGTACCATCACCTAAAAATGTAGGTAGAAGTCTGCTATATGGAATGGCAGAATAACCCATTCCCATTCCAACCACCATTGTAAGGAATATAAGTAGTGAAAGTACAATCAAAATAAGTCTTTGTTTTCTAATTACTGCAGGTTGAATCATGAGAATTCCTTACCTCCTTTATGAACAATAATTAGGAAGAAAGGTAACCCAATCATCGCAACGATTGCAGCAACTGGTGTTTCATACGGTATATTAATCGTTCTTCCAAGCGTATCCGCGAATAGTAAAAAAGTAGCTCCAAAAATAGCTGACATTGGCAAAATAAAACGGTAATCTGTACCAACGAATGCACGAACAATATGCGGTACCATTAATCCAAGAAATGCCATATTTCCAACTAAGGCAACTGATGCACCAGCTAGTAAAATGATGATGACGAACAGTATTGCCTTTATTCTGTTAATATTTTGTCCTAAACCGATTGCTACTTCTTCATTTAAACTAAGTATAGTCAATTGTCTAGATAGGAAAAGTGAGATTAAAATTCCTATGACAATAAACGGAACGACAATCTTAATCTGTCCCCATGATGTACCGATTAATCCTCCAGACGTCCACATTGAGATGTTCTGAGAGATTTTAAAATAGATTCCTATTCCGTCCGAAATGGCATATAAAAATCCTGAAACAGCCGCCCCAGCTAGAACAATACGAAAAGGTGAAAAGCCTCCCTTTTTCATAGAACCAATACCAAAAACGATAAGCGAACCAACCGCCGCTCCTATAAAACAAGCAATCATAATGCCAAAATAATTTAACGAAGGGAAAAAGGCAATTGTAATTGCAAGTGCTGCATTGGCACCTGCAGTTAATCCAAGTAAACCTGGATCAGCCAGAGGATTTCTTGTCATCCCTTGCATAATTGCACCAGCAACTGCCAACGCCGCCCCAACAAAAATCGCTGCAACCTCACGTGGTAATCGAATTTCTTGAATGATTGATATTTGCTGACTTTTTGCATTTGTAAAGATAGCTTTCCATACATCGCTTACAGTTGTGTCTGCAGCACCGTATATTATCGATATGACAAACATGCTTAAAAAAATTAGTAATCCTATAACGAGTTTAAAAAAGAATGGAATTGAACCTTTATTTTTTTTTGTCATTAATCTCTCATCTTTTCTCTAATAGAATGAAAGAGTAGGAATTCTTAAAACTAGAATCCCTACTCTTTTTAGTTAGTTAGCTAGAAATTTCTCTTTAAAGAATTCTAATTGCATATCTAGAGTAAGTGGATCATTGAAGTAGAATTCACTTCCATTTACTTCATATACATGTTGATTTTTTACAGCTGGGATATTCTTATAAGTTTCCGTTGTTTCTACTGAAGTATCTGTTTGATCAAATTTACTAAAGATCACATAATCCCCCATAAATTCAGGAAGTACTTCTAATGAAATCGCAAAATATCCTGGTTTTAAAGCATTTTCTTCAACCTTTTTAGGCATTTTTAATTTCATTTCTTGATAAAGAATTTCTGTACCGCGTCCCCAGTTATTTCCATAAACATAAAGCTGCTTATCGAATTTTTCAATGACAGAAACAGTTGTGTCAGCACCAATTTTTGCTTTGATGTCTTCACCAGCTTGTGCGGCACGCTCTTTAAAATCATCTACCCATGCTTGAGCTTCTTTTTCTTTATTTAATAGTTTACCAATTTCAATATGTTGAGTTAAGTAATCAACTTTTCCATAAGTATAAACTACTGTTGGAGCAATTTCTTTTAATTTATCTAGGTTTTTAACATTATCTAAACCAATAATTAAATCTGGGTTTAATTCAATAATTTTTTCTAAACTTTCATCTGTTACTTCTTCTGCGTCTTTTAATTTATCAGTCCATCGTGGATTAGCTTTTGACCATGCATCAACACCAACAATGTTTACATCTAATGCCATTACATTACCTGCAAATGATGAAAGTACAACTACACGCTTTGGATCTGCTGGTACTTTAACTGGACCATTCTGAGATTCATATGTAATTGTTCCAGATTTTTTTGCGCTTTTATCTTTGTCTGTTGAACCATTACTACATGCACTAATAATCAATACGAAAACTAGTAGGAATGGTACTATAAATTTCTTCATCAATCTATCCCCTTATAATAAATTATACGTTATACACATAGGTTTGTTTGTTCTAGGATCTCTGCCTATCTCTGTATCGATTTGGAATACTTCTTTCAGTACCTCATGATTAATTACTTCTTCACAATTGCCTGCTTTTACGATTTCGCCATCTTTTAAAGCGATAATATAATCAGCAAAACGAGCAGCTTGATTTAAATCATGTAATACCATAACAATGGTACGTTCTTGTTCTCGGTTTAATCTTTGTAGCAGTTCTAGAATTTCAAGTTGATGAGCCATATCTAAATATGTAGTTGGTTCATCAAGGAAAATAATTTCCGTTTCTTGAGCTAGCGCCATCGCAATCCATACTCGTTGACGTTGTCCACCAGAAAGAGAATCTACTGGTTGATATTTATAGTCTTGTGTACCAGTCACTTCAAGTGCCCAGTCAATCACTTCAATATCTTTTTTCGTTAAACGCCCAAAACCACTTTGATATGGGAAACGGCCATATGAAACTAATTCACCAACTGTTAATCCACTAGCACTCTCAGGTGTTTGAGGCAAAATCGCCATTTTCTTAGCAAGTAATTTTGTATTTTCAGATGAAATATTTTCACCATCTAAAATAATTGTGCCAGATTGATGTGAAATAATACGTGTAATCGCCTTCAAAAGAGTCGATTTTCCACATCCATTTGATCCAATAATTGTTGTTATTTGTTTATCAGGTATTTTTATATTAAGGTCTTTTACAATCAAACGCTCTCCATAGCCAATGGTTAAATCATCAGTATACAGACGTACCATAAATTGACCTCCATTCATTGAATATTATGAATCTACTGATAATGATTATCAGTTTCGCATCACTACGTAAATATAATCTGATTCCAATCTATTGTCAATATAGTTCGTAAAATTAATATTGAAAAAAATGTGAGAATAGTTTATATTTATTGAGAATGATAATCAATAACGGAAACTTACTGGAGTGAAACGGTAATGACAATAGAAGCGCTTTTTGATGTAACTGTAATCGGTGGAGGTCCAGCTGGACTATACTCTGCTTTTTATAGTGGATTAAGAGAAATGAAAACGAAAATTATTGAGTTCCAACCACAATTGGGTGGTAAGGTTCATGTATATCCAGAAAAAATGATTTGGGATGTTGGCGGTCAGCCACCTATTCCTGGTGAGAAATTTATAAAGCAAATCGTCCAACAGGGGTTAACGTTTGATCCCACTGTTGTTTTAAATGAAAAAGTAGAAACAATTAATAAAAATGAAGATGGCTACTTTGTATTGGAAACGTCTTCAGGACAAAAGCACTATTCAAAAACAGTTATTGTAGCTGTTGGTAGTGGGATTCTGAATCCTCAAAAGCTTGAAATTGAAGGTGCGGAACGATTCGAAGTTTCAAATTTAAACTACACTGTAAAATCATTAAAACGCTTTAAAGATAAAACAGTTATCATATCAGGCGGAGGAAATACTGCAATCGACTGGGCCAATGAATTAGAACCGATTGCTAAAAAAGTCTATCTAACATATCGTAAAGACGCGTTAAAGGGTCATGAAGCTGGTGTATCTCAATTAATGAATAGTTCGGTCGAATGTTTATTTAACACTTCTATTACGAAATTAATTGCCGGTATGAATAATGAAGAAATTGATCAAGTTGAACTTACTAATAATGAAACAAATGAAATTTCACATTTACAAATTGATGAAGTAATCATCAACCATGGTTATGAACAAGATACTTCATTATTAAATAATAGTGAAATCAATATTGAGATGATTCAGAACTACTATATTAAAGGAAACATAACAAGTGAAACGTCCATAGCAGGACTTTACGCTGCTGGTGATATTTTAATGCATGATGGGAAGCTACAATTGATTGCTGGCGCATTTCAAGATGCTGCAAACGCAGTGAACAAAGCAAAACAATATGTGCAACCTGATGCAAGTAGTGCTGCCATGGTTTCATCACATAATGATGTGTTTAAGCAACGTAATCGTGCATTAATTAAGCAAATGATGAGTTAGACTCAAACTAAGAATATAAATTATTAAAAATAAACGCATCCTCTTTTATTAGAGGATGCGTTTGACTTTGTTGAGATATAAACTTGTTACTAAAATAAGTAATATCTTGTTGATTTCCACTACAGGATGCTCGCTTTCCGAGGGGCGAGATTTGAGCCTCCTACAAAAGGTAGGCATGCTAAAAACACGACGTCCTGTCGTAACGCATGCATGACCCACATCCTGTGGGCCTCCTGCGGGGTCTCAGCCTTCACGCACTTCCCACAGGAGTCGATCACCCTTCCGTTCCAATCAACTTAATCATATGAACAAGATTTTTCATAAAACTTATCTCTTACTAATAACTTAAAAAAGTATTTTTTATAAACATTTAGTCCAAATTTAATCGGAATATCAACATTTACAACAACTTAGAATAATTCGAATCCATTTTTTAACATAACATAAGCTATTACCAGATAATTCTCTAGGTTTCTAGGTTTCAAAATGTTGAAAAAAAAACAGTATTAAATTATTAAACATTGACTACAAGAATCCTCATTTGTTATAGGATTCCTTTTTTCTAAAAATGACTTATTTCCACACTGTCTTATATTTTTTTTGATATTTAAGATCATCTTCCTTTTCAATTAATTCTAAGGCAAGATATTTAATCTCCTCAATTCCTACTTCATCATATAAGTTCTTTAAGCACTGAATGATATCGAAGCGAATTAAAGTACAGTTTTTCTTTTCTTTGCAATTTAGAAATCGGTCTGATAAATGATGAATGACCATTTCTCTTTGTTCAGGACCAGCTAATCCTACTCTCCAAATGGCTTGCAAGGTATGCCTTGCTGTTACGAATTTTGGATCGTAAGTTACTTTCCAAATGTCAGGGAAATCATTTACGATTCTTTTTTCGGGATCACTAATTGCCAGGTTAGAAAGAAACTGTGCTGCTCTGGATCTTTGGTGGTTACCTTTATGCGTTAAATCTGCTTTTAACTTGTCCCACACATCGTACGACCAATCTACCTTTTCTTTAGTAACTGAAATAATATAGTTAAATGCCTCATATTGTAGATTCTTATCAGTAGAATCAAGATTCTCAAAATACGTTTGAATAGTTGAATCCATCGACTTCACCCCATACGAAACTTTATGATCATGATTTTTGCAACCTCGTAAGAGATCCTGCGTATCCAAGTAGCTACTATCTTACCAAATAGTTAGGGTTGAAGAAAGATTTCACGAATTTTATTTTTCTCCTCAGTTGTTTTTGTCGATTGCGACCTGAAATTAGTTAATTTCTTATTAAATACTCACTAACAAAAATGATAATTGAGCATAAAAAAAAGACATAAGAATCAATATGACTCCATGTCTTAAAGTTTTTTCCTATAGATCTAACCCTATAGAAATATATTTAACTTCTAAAAACTCTTCTATTCCAAAATGGCCACCTTCTCTTCCGAGCCCGCTTTCTTTATAGCCTCCGAAAGGAACTTGAACAGCTGAAGGCAATGCATCATTTAACCCGATTATCCCGTACTCTAATGCTTCTGTTATTCTAAATGAACGGCTTAAGTTTTCCGTATACACATAAGCAGCTAACCCATATACAGAATTATTGGCTCTTTCGATTACTTCTTCCTCAGTTTTGAACGTAGATATTGGTGCAAGGGGGCCAAAAATTTCTTCCTTCATGCACGCCATATCATCTGTGATACCTGACAATATCGTTGGAGCATAATAAAACCCTTCTAACTCAGTTGGTTGGACGCCACTATATACAACTTTACCTCCATTTTTAGTCGCATCATCAACTAACATTTTGACTTTATCTAATGCGGCTTGATCGATTAATGGTCCGATATCGATACCTTCATCTAATCCATTGCCGACCTTTAACTTCTCTAGCTCTTTCTGAAAAAGCAATGTAAATTCTTCAGCTACTTTTTCATGTACATATATTCTGTTCGTACAAATGCAAGTTTGACCTGCATTACGAAATTTTGATTGAACCAAACCTACTACTGCTTTTGACAAATTTGCGTCGTCCATAACAATAAAAGGTGCATTTCCACCAAGCTCCAATGAAACTTTTTTAACATTTTCCGCTGCATTCCTCATGAGCGTTTTTCCGACTTCAGTTGATCCAGTAAATGTAATTTTAGTCACTCGAGGATCTTTTAACCATGCTTCGCCAATTTCTGAAGATTTACCTGTAACGACGTTCAGCACACCTTTTGGTATTCCAGCTTCATGCGCTAATTCAGCAAGCTTTAATGCTGTTAGAGGTGTTTGTGTCGCTGGTTTAATGACAGCTGTACACCCTGCGGCAAGTGCAGGTCCTACTTTTCTCGTAATCATTGCAGCAGGAAAATTCCATGGCGTAATTGCCGCTACAACTCCAACTGGTTCTTTTCTTACCAAGATTCGTTTATTAGGTTGAGACGCTGGAATTGTTTCACCATAAATTCTCTTTCCTTCTTCTGCGTACCAAGATATAAATCCATTTGCATAAATCATCTCTCCAAGTGCTTCCTTTAAAGGCTTTCCTTGCTCAAGCGTCATTAACTTAGCTAGCTCTTCTTTGTGATCATCAATCAAACGATGCCACTTCATCAGTAAATGGGATCGTTCTTCAGCTGTCTTTTTCGACCAAATCTTAAAAGCATTATGAGCAGCATCTACTGCTTGTTTTGCTTCTATAGTACCTCCAGTTGGAATTGCACCTATTACATCTCCAGTTGCAGGGTTTGTTACTTTAGTAAATGAACCTTTATCATTGCCTACCCAATTCCCATCTATATACATTGGATAGATTTTATATGTTTCTTTTATTTGGCTCATAAGTTTACCTCCATTTGTAATTCTGATGATAGTACTACCTCAATCGATTCTCCTAAGATGTCGAGACCTTCTTCCAGTTGTTCATCAGTAATCGTTAATGGCATCAGTAAACGAATGACATTCCCAAATATTCCAGCACTTAAAAGCATCAGTCCTCTACTATTTGCTTCTTTTACAATTTTCCCAACAGCTACTTTATCAGGTGTTTTATCAGTTTTGTTAGTGACAATTTCCATCGCACACATTGCACCAATACCTCTGATATCGCCGATTTGATCAAAACGCTGTGCCCATTGATTCATTCTTCTATTTACTGTATCTCCAATGAAAACAGCTCGTTCATTCAAACCTTCATCCTCAATAATATCTAGAACAGCTAATGCTGCCTGACAACCAAGTGGACTGCCTGCGTATGTGCCTCCTAATTCCCCGCTCTCAGAAACATCCATTACCTCTTTTCGACCAATTACACCACTAATCGGTACGCCAGCACCCATAGACTTAGAGATAGTTATTAAGTCAGGCTCAATTCCAAAATGTTCGATCGCAAAGTATTTACCTGTTCTAGCAAATCCCGTTTGTATTTCATCAGCCACAAATAAAATGCCATATTCAGTACAGATTTCTCTTACTCTTTTCACAAAGTTATGATCTGGAACGATAAAACCACCTTCACCTTGGATTGGTTCCATTACTACGGCTGCAATAGTTTCAGGCGCAACTTCAGAAATTAGAAGCTGTTCAAATTGTTCAATCATAAATTGACTATATTCTTGCTCACTAAGCTGATCTGGTCGTCGATAAACGTATGGATAAGGTGCTTTATAAACCTCAGGTGCAAATGGTCCGAAACCATACTTATAAGGTTTGACTTTACTTGTCATCGTCATTGTCATCAAAGTTCTTCCATGAAAACCTCTAGTAAATGAAATGATGCCTTGACGTTTTGTATACTTTCTCGCAATCTTCACTGCATTTTCGACTGCTTCTGCTCCACTATTAAAAAAAGCTACTTGTTTTTCAAAACTTCCAGGTGAAATTTCAGCTAGGCGTTCAGCCAGTTGAATATAAGATTCATACATCATGACATTAAAACCAGTATGAATAAAATTCTCGGTCTGACTTTGAAGCGCTCTAACTACTCTAGGATGAGAATGTCCCACATTTAAAGTTCCAATTGCACCTGCAAAATCAATGAATGTATTACCATCAATATCTTCGACAAGTGCTCCACTTGCTTTATTTACAAAGGTTTCACTATTATTACTAATACCTTTTGGCACTATTTTCTTTCTTCGCTCAAGTAAATCCTTAGACTTTGGTCCAGGAATTGATGTTTCGATTTTTACAAATTTTCTTTTACTCATTTTTACACCGTCCTATATAAAATGTCGGAAATCAAAACTTTCCAGTCATTTGTTCTTTTTTTATTAGTTATGATCTAAATCACATTCATTGATTGGAACGATTTTCGTTCTTTTTATCAGTTTATAACCAATCCAAAGTGCAAGAAAAAGTGGTAAACCAATATATGAAACAAGAACTCCATTCCAGTCGATAGATTCTCCAGTAAATGCAGCATAGTTTTGACCAAGAATGACAATTCCACATAGAGCAAATGCAAATAATGGTCCAAACGGATACCATTTAGCCTTATACGGTAATTCGTTTATGTCTCTCCCTTGCGCAATATATGCTTTTCTAAAACGATAGTGACATATAGCTATGCCGATCCACGCAATAAACCCAGACATTCCAGAAGCATTCAATAACCAAACATATACAACACCATCACCATATAAAGAAGCTAAAAATGCAATTGTTCCTACTGCAGAAGTTGCAATCAAAGCATTTACCGGAATTCCGCGCTTGTTTAATTTACCAAGAAATTTTGGTGCTTTATTTTGTCTAGCAAGGTCCCATAGCATCCTTGCCGAAGCGTACATACCTGAATTTCCTGCAGACAATACTGCAGTTAAGATAACAGCATTCATAATAGATGCTGCAAAAGCAATTCCTGCTTTATCAAATACGAGAGTGAATGGACTAACGGCAACATCTCCACTTGCTAGATTTTCATTTGTATAGGGAATTAATAGTCCAATTACAATAATTGATAAAACGTAAAATAAAAGAATGCGCCAGAATATTTGGCGAGCTGCACGAGGAATATTCTTATTTGGTTCTTCACTTTCTCCAGCTGCAACACCTAATAATTCAGTTCCTTGGAATGAAAAACCTGCTGCCATAAAAATCCCAAGAGTTGTCATAAATCCGCCATGAAAAGGTGCATCACCTATGGTAAAATTTTTAAACCCGACTGCTTCTCCACCAATGATTCCAAAAATCATTAAGAATCCTGCAATTAGAAAAACGATAACTGTTACAACTTTGATTAATGAAAACCAGTATTCTGATTCACCAAATCCTTTAACAGAGAGATAGTTTAGTAGAAATATAATTGCTAAAAACAATGCACTCCATAGAATTGAAGACGTTTCTGGGAGCCAAAATTTCATAATCATAGTGACTGCCGCTAATTCAGCAGCGATGGTAATTGCCCAGTTATACCAGTAATTCCAACCAAGAGCGAAGCCTAGCGCAGGATCTACGAATTTAGTTGCGTACGTGCTAAAAGATCCTGCTACTGGCATATATGTAGCCATTTCAGCAAGGCTTGTCATTAAAAAATACACCATTATGCCTATCGCGATATAGGATACGAGAACACCACCGGGTCCAGCATTGTGAATTGCACCACCACTTGCTAAAAATAAACCAGTTCCGATTGTTCCACCGAGTGAAATCATTGTTAAATGTCGAGGCTTTAAACCTCGTTTTAACTCACCTGTCACCGATGATAATTGATTCTTAGATTCAAGGACTGTTAATGTACTTACTGAATTTTTCATTACACTACTCCTTTTTTCAGTCAACTTTTGAAACATAAGATTGAAAGTGTTCCTTTTCATTCCATCAATTATTCGTATATGCTGGTATTCTTTTATTCAATGACTTATGTACTCTACTATTTTTATTTATTAGCCTATCTCTAAAACGCTTACATTTCTTTATTCCTCTCATATAAATGAGCTTTCTAATCGGTAGTCACCTAATTAGAGAAAAATCGGAAGCAGTTAGTCGCTTCCGATCCCCTATTTGGAGAAATCAAAATAATTTCTTTTTAATAGTCTTGGTTGCTGCAATAATTCTACAAATCGTAGCGTTTTCTCAAGCAACTTTGTATTAATTAGAAATAGTTGTTCCTCAATTACGTTTACAGTTTCATCAGTTTGATACGTTATATGACATTCGTGACATTCAATACATGGTGTTTCCCGAATCTCAATCGCTTTTGTTCCATCTGGAAGTTCCCAATATACTGTGTTTGTTGTCTCTACTATATTGACAGACTCACACCATTGACATGTCTTCATTCGGCATCACCTTTAGCATTTGCACTACCAACTAGTTCTTCTGTACTTTGCACCTTTGTCATTTGTGCTTGGAATTTCTTTTCTTTTAATTCATCACGTTTTTCACGTTTATCCTTTAATGAAGCATGTTCTGGATTTGTTGCATATGTTTTTCGAAGATCCATACGCTGTAATCCTTCAGGTACTAGATTGAATTTTGTTTCATTCATTAATCCCGCAATCCCAGCGTTAGAGCGTTTTTCATCCATGTTAGGATAAATTTCTTTAAAATAAGCATCTGCTCTTCCCGGAACATAATTCTGTGGCTCTGGATATGTTGTGATAACGCCTTCAAAATTTCGAAGAACAACCTTATCTGCACTTTGTGAAATCATATAATTTGGCTGCAGAGAAATCTTCCCTCCACCACCAGGAGCATCAACTACGAATGTTGGGACCGCATAGCCAGAAGTATGACCACGTAGACCTTCCATAATTTCTAATCCTTTAGAAACAGGTGCACGGAAATGACCGATTCCCTCTGATAAATCGCACTGATAAATATAGTATGGGCGAACGCGAATTTTAACTAGGTCATGCATTAGCTTTTTCATGATTGGAACACTATCGTTAATTCCCGCAAGGATAACTGCTTGGTTTCCTAAAGGTACACCAGCATTTGCAAGCATTTCACACGCTCGTTTTGATTCTTCTGTAATTTCAATTGAAGTATTAAAGTGTGTATTTAACCATACTGGATGATATTTTTTTAAGATATTACAAAGATTTTCTGTAATTCGTTGTGGGAACACAACCGGCGCCCTAGTACCAATACGAATAATTTCTACGTGTGGAATTTCTCTTAAATTTTTTAAAATATATTCAAGGATATTATCATTAATTAATAAACCATCTCCACCTGAGATTAATACATCTCGAACTTGTGGCGTTTTACTAATATAATTAATAGCTGCATCAAGCTGCTTTTTTGGTACACCCATTCCGATTTGGCCTGAGAATCGGCGTCTTGTACAATATCGACAATACATTGAGCATTGGTTCGTTACTAAAAATAAAACGCGATCCGGATACCTATGAGTTAATCCCGGCACTGGAGAGTCCTCATCTTCATGTAATGGATCTTCTAAATCATATCTTGTTTTGTTAATCTCTGAAGAAATAGGTACTGATTGCATACGGACCGGACAACGCGGATCTTCAGGATTCATTAGAGAAGCGTAGTATGGTGTAATGTTTAACGGAATCGTTTTTGTAGCAATTTTTACGCCATCTTCTTCTTCTGGTGTCATATTGATTACCTTTTTTAAGTCATCTAATGTCTTAATTGTGTTTGTTAGTTGCCAAACCCAATCATTCCACTGTTCTTCTGTTACGTCTTTCCACAACTCGATTTCTTTCCAATGTCTATCTGGAGCGTAAACTGCATTTACCATACGTACATCCCCTTTCGAATATTATATTTTTTATAAAGCAAGAGTCGTGCCAAACTTTATCTAACATTACCTTTAATCATTCATAAACACGCTTTAACATTTGAAAATTCTAACTATTCTAACGTTTTATTTTATTTTTTTACACATTTGAAATCATATTGAATTTTAGTAAAACAATCTTTTAATATGAAACAAACATAAAAACCGCCTAAATTTAGGCGGCTTATTTTGTAATTAACTATAAAAAATGATGTATAGACTGATTGTATCGCTCATCTTTAGAGGCATAAAACCTGATTAAGAGTAGCATTACCATGGATTCCAGGGAGCTTTGAATGCAGATGAAGAAGCTAAGACAATGATCGTTTTTTCG
Source organism: Gottfriedia sp. ABJ_BB2_2 (assembly GCF_055484705.1). NCBI lineage: Bacteria > Bacillati > Bacillota > Bacilli > Caryophanales > Bacillaceae > Gottfriedia > Gottfriedia sp. ABJ_BB2_2. The sequence continues at coordinate 59,751 of NZ_JBVFKR010000004.1, read as the reverse complement.
GCACTTTGCTCCGCCTACATTTCGGCAGCTTATACAGTAATGTTTTGTTTTTGAATCTTATACTGAAGCGTTTGTCGCGGTATTTCAAGCAGTGCTGCAGCCTGCTGAATATTACCTTTTGTTTGCAGTAATGCTTGTTTAATGAGCGAAGCCTCCATTTCCTGCATCGCCGTTCGTAATGGTTGTACTCCCTTTGTATCAGTACTCTTTTTAATCTGTTGAAGTTGAATTGGCAGATGTTTGACTGTAAGCGTATGGCCCTCTGCCATAATCATCGCGTGCTCAATCGTATGCTTTAATTCGCGTACATTACCTGGCCAATTGTATTGATGAAATAACTCAAATACAGTATGCTCCACATTTTTTACATTTTTTGAGAAACGTTCATTAAACAGCTCTACAAAGTGAGATGTAAGCAACTCAATATCAAAATTTCTTTCTCGTAGAGGCGGAATGAACAACGAAAAGACATTTAGACGATAATATAAATCCGGTCGCATTGTTCCATTTTGAACACAATCCAAAGGTGATTCGTTAATCGCAGCAATTACCCGAACATTTACTTTTCGAGTCTTTTGGTCGCCAATTCGTCGAACGACCCCATCCTCTAATACTCTTAATAACTTAGCTTGAAGCTCTAACGGCATAGAATTTAGCTCATCTAAAAATAGTGTTCCTCCATCTGCCAACTCAAATAATCCTACACGGTCTAGCGCCCCTGTATAACTACCCTTTGTAGTCCCAAACAAAATACTTTCTAATAATGATTCCGGTAATGCTGCACAGTTTTGAGCAATAAAAGGATTATTACAACGAATTGAACAATGATGAATCGACTGTACAAACAGTTCTTTTCCAGTTCCAGTTTCCCCAACGACAAGTACTGCTGAATCGGCATTAGCAACTTTCTCAACTTGCATTTTAACCTCTAATAAAGCAGTGTCATTTGTTAGAATATCTGAAATGGTATAAGAATGAGCTTGTTTTGTTTTACCTTGCTTAGTTTGTGACTTCATACGGGCTTGTAAATCTAAAACCTTTTCTCCTAGCTTTTTAATCGTAGAATAGTCTTTTGCAATTTCAACAGCGCCAATGAGATTGTCATCTAGCATGATTGGAATTGTTGTATTAATTGTATCAATGAACTTGCCTTTTATGTTCTCATATCGTTGAGGCTGTTGTATAATTGGCTGCTTTGTCTCCAATACCTTGAGTAAGGTACTAGTTTCTTTCGTCAATGAAGGAAAGGCCTCAAGCACATGTTTTCCAAGAACATCTTCAACTGATACGCCATCATTCTCAGCTGCAACTTGATTATAAAAAATCGTCATTCCATTATTGTCGACAGCATGAATTGCTTCATCGATACTGTTTAATATAGCACTAATCATTTCATTAGTTGGAATTGTTGAAATCATCATTCTCACCATCCTTTTACTGCCGAAAAACCGGCGATTTTATGCTCATTTTTCGGCAGTTATACATTAAGAGACTATTTCTGAAAGGTCCTTGACCCAAATATTCATGTCTTCTAATTTATCAAAAATGTAACAATTATTTGTCATTCTTCCAGTATACATATATCCCAATTGATGGAAAGCAGCGTTCATTCCATAAGATAATGAGCGTGCAATCGTATAAGAACAATAGATTGATTGACTTACTAAATCCTGTTCTAACTTTTTCATTATTTCTTTCATCAACCCATGCTTACGGTGCTCAACCAACGTTGCACAATTAGTGAGCTCAGCATTTCTTTGTGAAAAATCAATTTCAGCAGATGCCGCACTTACAATGCATCCTTCCTTCTCGTAAACCCAATAAATTGTATCCTCCTCCATTGTTTTCTCTACATAAGCAGCTTCATTTAATGGAGTTGGATAAACTTGAAAAACTTGACCATATAAATTTGCGAGCTTTTTTGCATCCTTTTTATCCGCTCTTCTGAGATGATATCCCTCTGGAATGATTTTCTCCTTCAATCGATCACTCTTCAGAACTGCTTCTAATATGTCGTCACCCTGAGACCAATAAAGACTATTTTTTCTATCTAGGCTATTATACTTTGTGACAAAAAAGGCATCGCTTCCCTGAAAATAACCTTTCACTAAAGCTTCTATCATATAACCTTTCTGCAAAAAAGAATATAGATGTTCTTTTCTTGTTTTAATGATTAACTTAGTATACTGATATTCTTTCGCTAGCTTTTCGATTCTTTCAATTAGGCTTGATACATTCCCTACGTAATAATCAATTCGTATTCTCTCATTGAAGTGATCTAAAGCTCCCTCAAAATAAAAGGTCTCATGCTTCATTTTTACAATTTCATAATACTTCTTCGTTTTCATATACTCCCTCGCCTTCATGCTGTTCTTGTACTTTACACCAATCAATTAATGTACAGGCAATCGTTTCAGCAGCTAAAAACATTTGATCTAAATCAATGAATTCATCAGGATAATGAGCAACCTTTGTTTCTCCTGGTCCAAATACGATCATAGGAATATCTAAAACTTGCGTAAACAGTCCTCCGTCTGTTCCCCACGGTGCTGCTTCAATAATCGGTTTTTGTTCAGATATGTGCTGATAATTATGCAATAAAGTTTTAACTAACTCATTGTCAGCTTCAACAGAACCTGGAACCCATCTTGCTCCAAACCACTCTACTTCTACTGGATGATCTATAAACCATTCATCAAGGTTTGCTAGATTTTCTATCCATCTCTCAAACTCTTTTTTTGCATCTTCCATTTTTTCATTTGGTGCTACGCCATATCTTCCTTCTAAAATGACTAGATCTGATACAGAAGATGGCCATGTCCCACCATTGATTGTGCCTATGTTAATCGGAATAGGTATTGGTACGCCGTCGTATAACGGGTCATAAATTCGATCATTTCGTAACTCTTCAAGTTTTAGGATTTGCTGAATAACCAGCATGCTTTTTTCAATGGCACTAACGCCTTCATATCGAGTGCCGCCATGAGCTACTTTACCTTTAACCTTCAGTCTAAACCACATTGATCCTTGTTGCTTAATGAAAAATTTCATATTTGTCGGTTCAGGAATGATTACGCCATCTGCTTTATATCCACGTAGGATTGCAGCCAATGTTCCCGCTCCACCACTTTCTTCTTCAATCACACTTTGAAAATGAACATCACCTTTTAGTGTAATACCACTTTGTTTAATTGCTTCAATTGCTAATATGAGTGCAACATTACCACCCTTCATATCAGTTGCGCCACGCCCATATAATTTATTGTCTTTTACAATTGCACCATAAGGTGGATATGTCCATTGTTGTATATTCCCTTCAGGAACAACGTCAATATGTCCATTTAATATCATAGACTTACCACCACTTGTTCCCTTTAGCGTCGCTACAATATTTGGACTACCATTGAAGTTCTCTCTAGCGGAAATAAAATATGGATGATCCTTTAACTCTTCAATTGATGGTTCCCATATATCTAAATCCAAGTCAAGCTCTTTCAACTTTTCAACAACAATAGCCTGTGCCTTACTTTCATTTCCAGAAATGCTGTCTTCCTTTACTAACCGTTCTAGTAGTTTGATAGTCTTATCTTTATTATTATTTATATAGTCTTGAATACTTTTTTTGTAATCCTTCACTGTACTCACCCTTTTCTACATAAATATTTTTAAATCTTCACTAATAATCAAATCTGTACCAGTATTTTTTATTACATCATCAACAGTATATGGCTGCATTAATTCTTTAAGCACTAACTGATGGTTTTTAACCTCTATAACGGCCATTTCTGTAATAATCAAATCAACACAGCGCTTAGATGTTAAAGGCAAACTACATTCTTTTACAATTTTCGGATTTCCTGCTTTATCTGTATGATTCATAACAACGATTACTCTTTTCGCCTTTTGTGCCAAATCCATTGCCCCACCAATTCCTGGAACTCTTTTACCTGGTACAATCCAATTTGCTAAGTCACCTGTCTCGCTCACCTGTAAGGCACCTAATACAGTTAAATCCAATAAACCTCTACGAATCATTCCAAATGCAGTCGCACTGTCAAAATAACTGGCACCATCCAAAATCGTAATTGGAAAACCACCCGCGTTACAAAGATTCTCGTCTTCGTGTCCTCTCTCCGGACTTGGTCCTATTCCAACTACGCCGTTTTCCGCATGAAACATTACGTGTACATCTTCAGGTAAATGATCTGGAACAAGTGAAGGGATACCAATTCCTAAATTAACAATCATGCCATTCTGAATTTCCTGTGCAGCTCGTTTTGCAATTTTTTGACGAAAGTCTATTCCCACGCCCATTTCCAGTTCACTCCCTCTGATTGAATAATATAGTTTACAAATACACCAGGTGTGATGATTTCCTCAGGGTTTAAAGAGCCAAGAGGAACAATCTCTTCAGCTTCAACAATTGTTATTTCTCCTGCCGTAGCCATATGCGGGTTCATATTCCTAGCACTTTTGTCAAAAACTAGATTACCGAACGGATCAGCTTTCTTTGCAAAAATAATACTAACTTCAGCAGTTAACGCTTCTTCAATCAGAAATTGCTTATCTTTTACAGTTACTTTTTCTTTCCCAGTCTCAACTATACTGTCTAGACCAACATCCACTAAAACTCCTCCAAGACCCATCCCTCCAGCTCGAATGCGCTCTGCTAATGTGCCTTGTGGTGAAAATTCAACCTCTAACTTACCTTCTGTCATTAACTTACCAGCAAAAGGATTAGAGCCTATATGTGATGTAACAATTGATTTCACTCTTTCATTACGAACCATTCTACCTATACCGATGTCAGGGAAACCAGCATCGTTGCAAATAACATTGATGTCTTTTACTTCACTTTCTAATAATCCTTGAAGTAAAGTTGGAGGTGAACCTACTCCACCAAATCCACCAACCATAATCGTCATATCATCATGAAAATATTGAAGGATTTGGTCAATTGTTGTAATTTTTTTATACGTATTTTCTACTAATTTCATCTTATTCCCCCTTAGCTGCATAAGTTAAACCCGATTGTTTTGCTTCTGATTCGCATAAACTCTCTGAAAGAATTAGAAGTAGTTCGTCTATTTCTTCGTAAGAGATGGTTAATGGTGGAGCGATCATGAAGGCTGAATCTTCTTTTCCATTTCTTCCAGCAACAGATGGATAAAGAAGCAAACCTTTGTTCACTGCATTTTGAATGATTGAACTAGCTTTCACGTTATCTACTAATTCAACTCCAATTAATAAACCTTTTCCTCGTACATCACCGATTACTGAAGAATTCTTCTTTAATGATTCAAGTTTCTTTATAAGGTATTCTCCCTTTTCCTTTGCCGCTTCTACTAGATTATGTTTTTCAACATATTCAATAACAGCTAACGAAACAGCAGCAGACAGTGGGTTTGCACTAAATGTATGTCCGCTCATAACTACCCTTGAACCTTTCATAATCGGCTCGATCACTCTATCACTCGCAATAGTAGCAGCCATTGGTGTATAACCAGATGTCATCCCTTTTCCAAGTGTCAGGATATCTGGTTGGACGCCCCAATGCTCCATTGCAAACATTTTTCCAGTTCGACCCATTCCTGTCATCACTTCATCGGCAATCAATAAAATATCATTTTTTTCACAAATCTCTTTTACTCTTTGATAATATCCAGGTGGTGGAACAATAGCTCCCCCTGCAGCCCCAATAATTGGTTCAGCAATAAAAGCTGCAATATGCTCAGAACCAATCCGATTAATCGCTGTTTCTAACTCAGATGCACAGGCAGTATCACATGAGGGAAAATCTAAGTTAAAAGGACAACGATAGCAATATGGTGGTGAAACAGATGGATAATCCTCTAACATAGGAACAAATCTTTGGCGTCGTAAAGGGTGTCCCGACATTGATAAAGCCCCAATTGTAATGCCATGATAGCTCATCCAACGAGAAAGGATTTTGTTTTTACCCTTCACACCTTTTTCTTGAAAATGTTGAATTGCAAGTTTCATAGCAGTTTCAGTCGCTTCCGTACCGCTATTCACAAAAAAAGTCCAGTTCAAGTCACCTTGAGTAATATCACTTAATTTTTTTGCAAGCTTCTCAGCTGCTTCACTCGTAAACTGGGACCGATAAACAAAAGATACTTGTCTTGCTTGCTCAGTCATAACGTCAATGATTTCCTCAACTCCGTGTCCAATACCTACAGTAATTGCACCGGATGAACCATCGATGTACCGTTTTCCTTCTTTATCAAACAAGTACACGCCCTTCCCATGAGAGATCATAGGATAGTGTTGACCAAGCAATGGTTTGATTAAATAATCTCGATTCATCAATTCCCCACCCTTTCACTAAATTCCCCAATATAATGAAATAAGCCAAACTAGAAAACCCTAAATTTTTAAGAGAGGCTTATTTTAGTATTCTTGTTATCTAAATATCTTCCTCTATATTTTTTAAAACGCTTACAAAACTAGTTCACAAATAAACATCAAATTAATATATCAGAATAAAACTTCCTTAATTGCTATGATGAGAAAATGATATAAAAAAAACAGGTAAAGATTTAGGTTAACAACCACTTCTTTTCCTGTTAAAAGAGTAATAATATATTTTTAATAAAAGCACCTATATTCATAATCTCAAAGAAGAAAGTATACATATCTATTAGACCTACTTCCCACTTTTTCATGAATTGAAAATGATAAAATCTACGAATCAATATCCTTGTTATTGTTAATTTTTTACTTACAGTAAATGCTATGCCAATAAAATCATTTTTTAAACGATTAGAGATCATATAAATCTTTTCTCAGGAGTGAACCACAAACTACCTTAACGTTACTTTTAGAAAGTCAGATTTGGCTCATTCATAAACTCGTGTACGAGGTTGTGTCAAAAAGATGACAAAATCATTCATTAGTACGTGAACCTCTTAATCGTTTCTTTTAATTCCTCGGCCTGAGACACTAATTCTTCAGCTAAATTGTTAACATCCTGAATAAAACTTGTCTGCTCATTGGCCGCAGCTGCAACTTCTAATGCGCCAATTGATGTCTCTTTTGCAATCGCAGTTACTTCTTGTGATTGTCCTACTGTTTGTTCAATATGATTAAATTGCTGTTCAACAAGTGAAACAATATATGTTACGGCTTGAACAACTTCATCAATAGAGTTCGTCATCATAAGAATCGCTGTATTTGTTCTATTCCCTTTTTGAGCTTCTTCGTTTGCTAGCGTTACTTGAAGAGAGGTTAGTTCAACTACATTCTTTACTTCATGTTGAATAGTAAGAATTAAATTTGTAATCCCTTGAACAGCATCTGCACTTTGATCTGCTAATTTACGAACTTCCTCCGCAACAACGGCAAATCCTCGACCATGTTCTCCAGCACGCGCCGCTTCTATTGAGGCATTTAATGCTAATAGATTTGTTTGAGCTGCGATTTCGCCAACGAAACCAATGATTTTCTCAACTTCCTTTGTATGTTTTTCTAACTGTTTTACAGAGTGCAATGATTCCTCACTGCTTTTTTCCATCTCTTGCACATCACTGACCAGGGAGTGTACAATTTCTTTGCAATCATTTAATGTATTTACCATTTCAGTTGACAACTTTTCTGATTTACGAGCTTTTTCCTGCACTTCGTTGGCAATTAACAAGACATCCTCAACAGAATTTGCCGTTGCTTGCATTGCCTTGGCGGAGTAGTTTGTTCCCTTTGAAATATCAGAAATAGTTAGCGTAATATTTTTTGATTGCTCAACCGCTGTATTTGCACCCTCTGTCATTAGTAGAACCTTTTCCTTCGTGCTTTCAAAATTCATATCGATATTACTGACAATATCTCGTATGTTATGTTGCATTTCATTAAATGCTAGACTAAGAGACCGAATTTCATCATCAGTTTTTGGAACTGGAGCGTCTTCCCCAATCTCTCCTTTGGCAGCCTTAGTTACGGCCGACTCTAGTAGTTGCAACGGTTTCGTGATAAATCGTGTCGCTGCAAAATAAGCTAATACACCCGACCAAAAAATCCCTAATATCAATGTGATCACTGTGAAAATTTGTTCACTGACAAAACTTGAAACATATTCATATAAAAAGTAAATGAAAAATCCACTTGTTGAATATGTAATAATTGCTAGGATCGTCGTAAACATAGCTAGCCTTTTATTCAAACTAAATTTGTATCTTTTTCTTTCAACCATGCGAAATCATCCCCTAATTTTAACAAGTTCAACTACTAATGATATCAATTGATTCTAACTAAAGTTCACTTTATCGGAAGTCAGCTATTCAAGTGGTATTGAGAAAGAAATCACTGTTCCTTGTACAGGCGCAGAACAAATTTCGAGAAAACCACCGATACTTCTTGCTCGCTCCTCCATGCTAAATAATCCAACTCCCTTTCGATCCAAATGTGGTGTAAAACCTTTTCCTGAATCTGCAATTCGGCCATGTAATTTTTTCTCATCTTCCCATATTTCAACAATTGCTTCAGATACATTTGCATATTTACCAATATTCGTTAACGCTTCTTGAACAATTCGATAAAGTGCAGTTTCTACACTAGGTTCCAAGCGTTTACGAAGATTACACTCAAATTTCACTTGTATATCATAGTACTGTTTGAAATTATCAATATACGTTCGGATGGCAGGAATAGCGCCAAAATCATCAAGTACCGATGGACGTAAATTCCAAGCGAGTCCTCTAACTTCTCCAATAATTTCGGTAACTGTATTTCTAAGGTTGATTAGTTCTGTAGGTTTCACTTCACTATCATCAATTAACCGATCCAATTGAATCGTAAGCCCAAATAAACTTTGTCCAATTCCATCGTGAATCTCACTCGAAAACCGTTTCCTTTCCTCTTCTTGAATATACATAAGGCGATTTACCATTCTCTTTATCTCTTCTTCAGCTTCCTTTAAGGCTGTAACTTCATTTCGAATCGCTAAATATTGATAAGGCTTTCCATTTTCATCTAAGAAAGGCATGATTGTAGTGTTTACCCAATAAAAGGTGTTATCTTTTGCTCTGTTTTTTATTTCACCATGCCAAACATGTCCTGAGCTAATTGTTTTCCATAAATCCATAAAAAAACTTTTTGAATGATAGCCTGAACTAATTAAACGGTGATTTTGACCAATCAGCTCTTCTTTTGTATATTTTGTAATTTCGCATGTTTTTTCATTTACATACTGAATAATTCCACGATGATCAGTTACTACTACAATTGATGATTCATCAAGTGCAATTTTCACATCTGTTAATTGCTTGAGTAGCTGTTTTAAAGTAGTTCGAAATGTTGGATCGTCGACATAATCGTCTATTAGAGAAAAATTGTTTTTCGTTATCTGTTCGATAATTTTGGACTGATAATGTAAACCAATATTATTCAAAGTCAAGCAACCCCTTTTGTAAAGCATATCGAACAATGTCTGGCCTTGAACGAAGCCCAATTTTATCCATAAGATTGCTTTTATGAGTTTCAACAGTTTTTACGCTGATAACTAGTTGTTCAGCAATGTCTTTATTGGAATATCCTCTAGCAATCCATACTAATATTTCCTTCTCACGTTCAGATAAAATTTCGTATGAGCTTGTAAAACCCTCTTGCTGCATCTTCACTAAATATTCATTCATTAATCTTTTTGTAGCAGCTGGGGTTAAATAAGCGTTTCCTGTGTAAATTAATTGGATTGCATTTAACAGTTCTTCATGGGGAGCACTTTTTAATATATAGCCAGAAGCACCCGACTGAATTGCTCTGAACAAGTATTCATCACTATCATGCATCGTCAAAATGAGTATCTTTGTTTCTGGTAAGTATTCTTTTAAAATTCTAGTTGCCGTTATTCCATCTTTTCCTTTTGGCATGCTTAAATCCATTAATACAATATCAGGTGTTAACTCCCTAGCTTTTCGAATGGCCTCATCACCATCTGCAGCAACCCCAACTATTGAGATTCCATTTTTATCGTGAAGCAGTAGCTCTAATCCTTTTCTGACAACAATATGGTCATCTACAAGTAACACACGTATCAAAAGTAATCCCTCCTTTATTGCATTCATTTAGTCATTAAATCCTGTATCTTACTTTATTAATTAAATAAATCGGGCAAATTGATGAAATTTTCAAGATTACTATACTCCTAAAAAAAATAGTAGTCTAGTTGATTATGTAAAATTGGGACTTCTATCTGATTTGGAATTTGTAAACTTGGACAAACACTACTTTTGAATCAATTAGAACCCACTTTCATCTAAGGGAGTACCAGAAAATTTGTAAGGGATTTATTTCGATTAACATCAGAGTATCCCCTAATTCTTACACTTTGTTATTTAAAGTACACTTACATTGAAGACGGAAAACCTTGTATTTTAAGTCATTTTAACAGTTTTATGGTGGGGTAAAGTAATGGGACTAAGATTATGAAAATGCTGAATAAACGGGGGAGTAAAATTGGAACTGAAAAAACAAGTAAAAGAAAACGATCAGCAATTAAAAGGAACGTTAATTAGCGTATTTGGAGTAGGTATATTCATTTTTCTACTTTGGTTTGGATTGTACGCATTTTATTTACAACGTTAATTTGAAAGAGGTGTAATAATGCATTTACATAAATACGAAAAAATTTGGTTAGCCTTTGGCATAGCTTCCTTAGTCTTATTTCTAACAATCATCGCAGTAACCGCCTTTGGATTTAATCATCATCCTGCTACGGGTATGGACTTAATTGACCCGAACAAGGTGAACGAAACCGCTCCTTTTGATCACCCGGGTGTAAATAAACTAAGCGATGGTACATATGAGGTTGTACTAATTGGTAAAACATTCGGATATGAACCTACTAAACTACAAGTTCCAGTAGGCAAAAAAATTGTTTTTAAATTAACAAGTACAGATGTTATTCATAGCTTTTCAATTGTTCATACAAACGTAAATATGATGGTTGTGCCAGGACGTATTAATACAAAAGAATATACGTTTAATAAAACTGGCAACTACTTAGTGCTTTGCAATGAATATTGCGGGGCTGGACATCAGTTTATGCAAACTACGATTGAGGTGGTAAAAGGTGAATAATAGGATTAACAAAAAAGACTCAAGATTAGCCTTAACAAACATTATTGTTGCCTATATTGCTTTTTTAATAGGTACTTTTTGTGGACTATTACAAGTGTTTATAAGAAATAAGGCACTAGAGTTGCCCTCTTGGCTTGACTACTATCAGGTTTTAACAGCTCATGGTGTTTTACTCGCATTAGTATTTACTACTTATTTTATTTTTGGATTTCTCATTACAGGAATGAGTAAAACTTTAGGTGAGTTTGGTCCAAAAGTGCGGTTATTTTCTTGGATCGGATTTATGGTGATGACAATTGGAACATTGCTTGCAGTTATTATGATCGTTTCTGGAAAAGCTTCCGTTTTATATACATTCTACGCTCCATTACAAGCAAGTGGATGGTTCTATGTAGCTTTAGCCCTTTTTGTAGTTGGAACATGGTTTAACGGATTTTCATTAATTGGACATTATATTGTTTGGAAGAAGAAAAATAAAGGAAGCTTAAGTCCACTATTTGCTTTTATGACGATTGCTACAATTGTTCTTTGGGTGATTGCTAGTTTAGGAGTAGCCGTTACTGTACTATTCCAGTTTATCCCTTGGGCATTCGGTTTTGTAGAAACAATTAATGTTGAGTTAAGCCGATCACTTTTTTGGTATTTTGGTCACCCACTTGTTTATTTCTGGCTTTTACCTGCATACATGGCATGGTATGTCGTTGTACCTAAAATTATTGGTGGAAAAGTATTCAGTGATTCACTAGCGAGACTATCTTTTATTCTATTTTTATTATTTTCAATTCCAGTTGGTTTCCACCATCAATTACAAGAACCTGGAATCTCCAGCTTTTGGAAATTTTTACAGACCGTCCTTACGTTTATGGTTATCATCCCATCTTTAATGACGGCATTTTCAATGTTTGCAACATTTGAAATAACAGGAAGAAAAAAAGGTGGAACCGGCTTATTTGGTTGGTTTGTTAAACTACCTTGGAAAGACATTCGTTTTACTTCCATTTTTATTGCTATGTTTTTCTTCATTCCTGGTGGAGCAGGTGGAATCATTAATGCAAGCTTCTCACTAAATGAGATTATTCATAATACGCTTTGGGTTGTTGGACATTTTCATATAACAGTTGGAACTCCTGTTGCAATGACTTTTTTTGGTTTAACATTTTGGTTAATTCCTTATTTAACAGGAAGAAAACTAACAAAAGTAGTACAAAAATTAGCCTTTATCCAAATCATTACGTGGTCTATCGGAATGTTGTTAATGTCAACAGCAATGCATATTTTAGGGCTTTTAGGTGCACCTCGACGAACAGCCTATACTGATTATGCAAACCATCCTGCTACACTTGAATGGTTTAATGGTATTTTATCAAGTCATGTAACAGTGGCAGTTGGTGGGTCGATTTTATTTCTATCGGCTATGTTACTAATTCTTATTGTTTTGCAATCATTATTTACTTTACCAAAAGCAGTGGCAGAAGAAGATTTCGTTGAGTTTCCGATTGCTGAAAGTGATGTAGAAAATACACCTAAAATATTAGAGAATTGGTGGCTATGGATTGGAATCGCATTAGTTTTAATCGTAATTGCTTACACAATTCCTTTAGGAAATATGCTACAACATCATCATACACCAACGGGTTCTGAAGGATTTAAAACTTGGTAGGAGCTGATTTTATGTTCGTTTTGACGTTTTCTTTAATATTAGTAGCAACCATTTGTATCACCATATGGGTTGAAATCGATATGTTTGAAGAATAAATAGAAAAAAGGCACGTTCAAATGATGAACGATGCCTTTTTTCTTTCACCGATTTTGTAAATCAATCAATTGTAATGAATCATTATAATACATTAAATAATACTATCGATTAAAAAATCTAGGTAAATATTCTTTGTGGGCCTCAAGCATTTCATCTACGATTGCTACAGCCAATTTATCATTAGCAACCAGTGGATTAATCGTCAATGCAAGAATTGCTTTTTCACGACTTCCTTCAACTGCAGCCTCAATTGCCGTCTGTTCAAATGATTTAATCGTTTGAATCAAACCACTAACTGGTACTGGTAGTTCTCCAATTGTTAACGGAACTGGACCATCCTTTGTAATGACGCAACTGACTTCAACAGCACCATCATATGGTAAGCCTGAAATTGCACCTTTGTTCAAAGTGTTCAATGGTTGAATATCTCTAGTATCATTGTATATTGATGAAATCAAACGACATGCCGCATCAGAGTAGTATGCTCCACCACGTTTCTCTAACTCAGGTGGTTTTATATCTAGCGTTTCATCTCTATATTTTTCAAATAAAGATTCTTCAATCCTTTGCACGACTTCTGCACGCGTTTCATTTGACTCAAAATCTTTCAATGCTCTTTCCAGCATCTCAGATGTTTTGTAGTAGTAGTGATGGTATGAGCATGGAATAACATTGAGTCCTTTTAAGAATTCAGGTGCCCATTCTTCTGCATCAATATTTTTTACAAAACTTGCATTAGCTGGATCCATGATCATTTCAAGTACTTTCTCTTTTACACTGACTCCATCTAGATAAACTTCTAATCCGAAAACCATATGATTAAGCCCTGCAAAATCAATTCGAACACGAGCGTAATCTACATTTAATAGCTTTGCAATGCCCATTTCCATTCCAATCGGTATATTACAAAGTCCAATAAATCGCTTAATATTTGAATATCTTAATGCGGCCTCAGTTACCATACCAGCAGGATTTGTAAAGTTTAATACCCACGCATCTGGACAAAGTTCTTCAACTTCCTTACAAATATCCAAAATAACTGGAATCGTACGTAGTGCTTTAAACAAACCACCAGCACCATTGGTTTCTTGACCGATTACACCATGTTTTAAAGGAATTCTTTCATCAAGTGCTCGCGCAGCTAATTGTCCAACACGAAGTTGAGTCGTAACGAAATCAGCATTTTTTAAAGCCTCACGACGATCATAAGAAAGATGAACCTTAATTGGAACTCCAGCTTTTTTAACCATACGCCTCGCTAGCGCACCAACTGTTTCTAATTTCTCACGACCCGCTTCAACATCAACAAGCCAAAGTTCTGTAACAGGTAGTTTGTCATAACGATTTATAATACCTTCAACCAGTTCAGGTGTATAACTTGAGCCTCCACCTATTGTCACAATTTTAAATTTCTTGGACATTATTTTAGGCCCCTCTCATACAAGTCAACGAACTCTTTTGCTAAGTCTTTTACGGTCATCGCATTCATCAAGTGATCTTGCGCGTGAATCATTAAAAGTGAAATCTCTGTTGGATTTCCGCCGATCTCTGATTGAATAAGTGTTGTTTGAATATGATGTGCCTCGTTCAAAGAATCGTTTGCTTCTTTTAATTTCTTGCGAGCTAAATCCATATCCTGTTTTTTTGCTGCTTGAATGGCTTCCATTGCAGCACTTCTACCATTCCCACCATGTAAAATCAATGTGAAAATTTCTGTTTCATTCTTTACCATAAACGGACCTCCTTTCTCTTTCATGATCAATTCTGTCAGGAAAAATCCTTATGGCCTCAAATTTTTCATGTTTATATTTAATGTTATTTATCTTCTAGTGACTAGATAAGAAGAGAAACTTCTCAATATTTTATACTACTTATTATTTATTAATTTAATGGCTTGCTCGAGAATCGCTTCTCCATCACACATTCCGTAACTAAACATGTCAATCACATCAATTGGAATATTATTCTCTCCACAGACACTTTCCATTTCTTCCAAAAGAAAACGTACTTGTGGCCCTAACAATAATACATCTGCCTCTAAGAATTCTGAGCGAATAACTGATTCAGAAACTGTCCAAATGTTGGCTGAAATCCCTTTAGACTCTGCAACTTTTTCCATTTTAGATACAATTAAACTTGTTGACATGCCAGCAGAACAACAAAGTAAAATATTCATGTAGATTTCCTCTTTCTATAGTAAGCTTTTAAACGCCTTTTTTATCTGCAACTACTAAACGAGCAATTCGATCGTAAGCAGCTAACGATTTTGGATTAGCAAATATGCTGATAACTGATAGTAAGAATGGGATGCCTTGAAAAAGAAACATCGACAAAAATTTAAAGAAACTTCTAACAATGACTAATATGCCATAAGCAAGCTTACCTTTTTGGTGATTAATGTGTGTTAGCTTCAATCGAAAGATCCTTTTTCCGAATGTGGATCCCAATACTAGGGTAGTTAACACTTCATAACAAAACCAGATAATAAGTGCTTGAAGAAAGGCTTCATTAAAGAGAGACATTACCCTTACAGTCGCATCTTGAGTACCAGTTTCACCCATTGTTCTATTTATTTCAATCATCTTTGTTAAGACCCCAGGAAAGTTTGCAAATCCTGTTAGTCGATAAACGATCGAAAGGAGGATTGAAACGATCACCGCATCGATGAGAAAAGCAACTATTCTTTTTAATCGAAACTGAGTAACTATTTTCTTTTTGTTATTCATCGTTTGTTTCCGCATTTCATAATCAAGTGTTCCGATTCATACTAACACATATATAGCAATGAATAGGATAGTTGTCAGCCTTGAATCGTTTGACTACCTGAAGAAGATACCGCTTGATTATTACTTGCTTTCTCCATTTCTAAGTTTTTCTTATCCCACATCTTAATGAATGGGAACCAAACTGCAAAGGCAACTGCAAAAGCAACCAATTGCATCACAACACCCATAATCTTACCACCCGTCATAAGATAACCACTGATAAAATATGGAGTTGTCCAAGGAATGATTGTACCAGTCGTATGTGGGAAAATACCCAGTGACGTTCCAAAATAGGTAATTGTCAATACCGCTATTGGTGCAATCATGAAAGGAATCATTAAGAATGGGTTTAAAACAATCGGAACACCAAACATAATTGGTTCGTTGACGTTAAAAATAGAAGGCCCGATTGCCAAACGTCCAACTTTCTTAAGAAGCTTTGACTTCGCTAAAAACATCATATAGATTGCGACTGGTAACGTAGCACCAGATCCACCCATCCATATACCATTTTCATAGAAAGTATACGTAATGATATGAGGTAGTGCTTTCCCCTCTTTAACAGCTGCTAAGTTTGCATCTGCATTTGTAATCCAAATCGGCTCCATTACCGATGTGATGATTGATGAACCATGAATTCCAAAACTCCATAATGTGTGTTCTAATAAACTCGCAATCAATGTACCGATATAAGTTGAACCTAAAATCGTAAATGGTTTTGTAACAACCTCTTGGATAAATGTTGCGAACGTTTCCCATCCTGTAAAAGAAAACGCATATCGAACAAGTAAGAAGAGTGTAATAATTACAAATCCAGGAATAAGAGCTGTAAACGAACGTGAAACCGTTGGTGGCACAGTATCCGGTAATGTGATGATTAATTTCTTTTGTAAGAAGAAACGATAAATTTCAGCAGTTATAATTGCAACAATTAAACCAAGGAATAAGTATTGGGCACCAAATAAATCAGGCGACCAAGCAGAAACGCTTTCTTTATCAACCGTAAATGTGCTCATGATATTAACTATTAAATAGCCTGCTAATGCTAAAACACCAGCTGGAACACCATCAATTTTCTTTTTATCGACTTTGTAACTACTAGCAAGTGAGTATGCTACCCCAAACACAGCAATTAAAGCAATGATCCCCATTGTACCGTTATAAACGATGTCTCCAAAAGCATTCCAATTCTCACCAAATACTTTGGACATAAAGCTTTGATACCATTCAGCTTCTAACCAAGCTACGATAATGAAGAATGAACCTATTATCATTAAAGGCATTGCAAACATAATTCCGTCACGTAAAGCAAGTAAATGTCTTTGATTACCTATTTTCGAAGCGATTGGTAAAAATTTCTTTTCAAAAAATTTATTTTTCATCGAATTATCACTCCTCTATAAATCTTGGTATACGGACATTTCCATATACCAAGATTTTTTAATAGTTTAATAGTTTTTATAGTCCGACTAACGTCAACGTTATGGCGATAGTGTTTTCAAATAAGTATTCATTTAAAGTTTGTATTTCACAACAGTCGCTTCGTTACTGTACACTTTTACATTTCCAACAACAGTGTAAGCACGAACTTTAAAGTAGTAAGTTTTACCTTTCACTAGACCTGTAGCAGTTAATGTTGCTTTTGTAGTTGTTTTTGTCACTTTGCTTGAAAAATTGCTCGCTGTTGCGCGACTAATTTCATACCCTGAAACACCACTAACTCCAGTCCAAGTTAACTTAATTGAAGTCGAACTTACTTTTGTAGCTTTTAAGCTTTTCGGTGAAGCAACAACCCATTTTGCGTAAAGTGTTTTGCTTTCTACTACTCTATCAGTTGTAAAGTTCCAAGCTGTTTTTAAAGATTCATCTTGGTACCATCCAGCAAATACAAATCCTTTTCTCGTTGGATTAACTGGCTTTGCAATTACATTATTGTAAGTTGCAGTTTGTGCATTAACGACCGATCCGCCTTTTGAATTAAATGAAACTTTGTGCGAAGCATTCTTAGAAACAGTACGGTCAAACATCATAACGTGGCTATCTGTTTCAAATCTAGGCTCTCCATCCATTGTCATTGCAGAGTAAATAACGGTTGCAGTGATTTTAGCTGGATTATTTGTTTTATACGTAACTTGTCCAGTTTCACTATCGACAGCTACATCATCTGGTGATGAAGATTCATAACTAATTTGTACATTTCTGTTTCCATCCGTATTTAAACCTTTTTCAGCCATTGCATTTTTCAACCATGTTGGATAAGCAAATGAATTTTTGTCTAGCTGAGCAGGAGAAATTTGTTCTGCTGCTTTTTTAGGGTCAACAACTTTGATTGTATATGTGATTTTTGCTGGTGTTCTAAAGAATCCATCAATAACATACGCAGTAACTGTAGTTGTTCCTGGTTTTAAAGCAGTAGCATAAGCACCGTAGTACTCACCATTTACACTTAAATCGGTTGCTCTAACGTTTCCTTCATCTCCGTAAGTTGCGATGTTTCTTAGGTCGATCACTTGAGATACATTTGCATCGGCATTGATTTGTGTAGGCAATCCATTATTATATCCTGCTTGATCCCAAGAATTTGTTGCCCAAGAAACATTTCTTACATATCCCTTTGTTTTAGCATCTAATCTTACAGAGTCACCTACGTTAATCGTATATGTATGTGTATCTGCATTATATTTAGCATGAGGATTCATAGATGCAATGTTTGTTGGATAAGCTAAACTTTCTGTACCTTTATTTACAGGTGCAGTAACTTTTGATCCTAAATCTTCTACATAAGCAGCATCTTCTGGGTTTTGCGTAATCCAATAAGGCATAGAAATTACAGTTGAAGATTCCATCGTTAAACTGTTACCTGAGTCAATCGTTCTTCGATCCATCGTTCCGAAAATGTTCGTGTTATACTTAGACATCATCACTTCATCACGTGGAATTAATTGGTCAACCATAAGATTTGGTGCTACATGAGTTACATCATTTCTGTTTGCCGATAATACATCAAAGTTCATGAAATTGTTAGGGATACGAGACATGTACCATTCTGAACCTGCAAGGTCAACCTGTGCATTTCCAATATTAATCCCTTTAGCTTTCAATGCACCTAGAGAAGCTGCGTAGAAAGTTGTCATGAATGGATTTTTCTCTCTCTTTTCATTTGTCCACCATTGGTTCATGCCTTCTAAGATTTCGTCGCCGTTAAACTGATCAGCATGGTGAGATAATGTGTAATATGCTAGTGCTTCTTCTTCCTCATCCGAATAGTTCATGTATGATTCGTGAGTTACACCACTTACACCGATATCGTCACCGTTATGAGCAGCAATACCAAAGTATCTTGCTAGATATTGTAAAGTCATATCAAGCATTGATTTTGAGTTATATGTTTTTGGATACCTTACTTCAAAATCATTGTGTTCATTAGCTTTTTCTGACGTTTTTACGCCATTCATTACCTTATACTCGTTTGCAAAATCAAGTGGTTCAATTACATCAATGCCCTGAGCTTTAAGGATTGCTTTTTCTTCAGGAGTATATCCACCCAAATCTCTTGCAACTACAAGTGCTTGTAATTGTAATTGAGCATTTAATGGGCCATCTTCATAGTCTGCGTCTCTTCCCCACGCATCCTTATTTCCGTCAAGGTATTCAGGGTTTAAATTTGCCCATCTAGTTGGAGCATTAGGAACGTTTAATCCATTTCCACGAATAGTCCCTTCATTAAAACGAGCTTCAGTTGGATTCTCACCATTAACTGTTAATTGGAAATAGTTATTTAGGACTAATGCATTTGTATGGTTAATCATATTATTTTTAATTAGTGCTGCTAGTTCTGGATCCACATCTTTGAAAGCTTTATATGCTAGATCAAGTGTAAAATAATGACCTACTAATTCATCTGTAGAAGTAGTTGCTTTGTAAACAACTTTATCTGAGTTTAAAGCTTTTGTATCAGCATCCATACCTTCGTTTTGGCTTGCAAAAATTTCAGTTAAACGTGGAGGAACTGCAACTGTATCATAAGCTTTAAGAGCAGGGTTCGTTCCATTTTTGAATGATCCTGCGACATTATAGTAAACTGTATTTCCATTTATGTCCGTTTCTTGTCCAGCCTTCTTTTTAATCCATGCATTATCCCAAGTTTCAGCTTCTGGAAGTGTAGCGCCATTGTTACTTGTGTTAACCTTGTACGATCTAGCAAAGAAACCAGCTGAAGCAGGTCTTTTTGTATGATCTAATGTATACTTACCATTTTCATCAACGTAAACAGGCTTTCCTTCGTTCTCTGCAAGCCACGCTTTTGCTTCATCGATAGTTGATACATTACCACCATAAGATTTAACAACATATACATAGTCGTTTACATTGTTTTTAGATGTAACTTTTAATTGCGTTCCAGATATATAACCAAGCGTTACGATAGACTCGACTGCACGAATAGCAGCAGCTTTTGCATCTTGAGTCCTTGAATCAGATTCACCAAAGTGTTCTTTCATGTAGTTGTATCTCCAGATTTCCCCTGAAGCATACATTGTCGTCCAAAGTCCATCATTGTCTGTATCATAGTTTCCTCTAGCAGCATCTTTATCAGCAGTCATAAGCGCTTTAATCATATCCGCCTGTGAATTAAATCTCATATTACCAGACTGGAATCCGAATCTATCTGTGTAGTTTCTAGAAATTTCTGTTTGAAGTAGAGCTTTACCCATTAGAGACATTTGCTTACGTACAATATGCGTTGCATTTCCTTTTTCACCTAAAACCCAAAGTCCATTATTACCATCAGGCATAATGTTGGTAATCACTTCCTTTGCGTTAAATGTAGCAGCTGCACCACTATTATTTGTACCAGAACCTGAAGTTTCTCCAGTTTGAGGTATATATCTTCCACCTTGTAAGTATTGAATTTGATCAGCAGGAGATAAGTTAGGATCGTAGAGTGTAATAGCATCTGAAACGATTCCAGTAATTACGCCATGTGGTCTCTCATCACCCAAAAGAATTTTATCATTCGACTTGATTAACGTATCTTTTGAAATCAACCATTTTACGCCGTTTTCTCCATTCACATAGCCTACATAGTTTTTGGAAGGAAACTTCTTCCCTGATGGAGCAGTCGGTATATTGGTTACTTGCCAATTTGTTGTAGCAAGTGCTTCTGGAATATTCGGATCTCCTGCATTGTAATAGTAAACAACCTTTTCAAGATTTGTAGATTGCTGCGTTTCAACGACTGTTACGGTAATATTAACCGTTGCAGGATTACCATCCTTGTCTACTCCAGTACCAGTAATCTTTGCTGAACCACCAGACACCCCTAAAACCTTACCGCTGTAATCACCTTTTTTGTTACCAACTAGATCAACATATGCCACATAAGGATCAGAAGTTGTCCATTTTACTGGCTTTGTTGTATCTAAACCTGCTGGCATTGCACGAGTAATTTGAGTCGTATTCATATAAATGCTTGTACCAGTTGATACTGGAGCTACTGTAAACGAATTAGTTGAAACCGTAGGAGCCGCTTTTACAGAGATAATACCACTATAACTACTAGCGAACATTGAAGCTGCCAATACTGAAGCTGGAAGTGCTCTACCAAAAAGCCATTTATTTCTTTTCATTTATCTTCCTCCAAAGTAATAGTTTTCGAATCAATTTTAACTCCAGGTCATTGTGCAATTAAACAAAATCAAATCTGTGTACTTCCAAAACAATTTACTTTTCTTCTACCTCCCCCGTACTTATTGAGATGCCTTTACAAGAAAAATGTTGACTCTGCTGAGTTAGCAAAAATATATGTTCATCATCCCTTGATTCCATTTCGTAATCGCTTACAATTCGAAAAGAAGGAACAAATGATATCGCATAATTTATTTTGTTCTACGTAACTATCATTCAACTAAACCCAAATACTCGTACTCTAGTTTTTTAATTCATATACGTCTATCAATTACGACCCGTATTGAAACAAAATTTTCGAAAT
This sequence comes from Gottfriedia sp. ABJ_BB2_2, assembly GCF_055484705.1. Taxonomy (NCBI): domain Bacteria; kingdom Bacillati; phylum Bacillota; class Bacilli; order Caryophanales; family Bacillaceae; genus Gottfriedia; species Gottfriedia sp. ABJ_BB2_2. Next base: position 38,150 of record NZ_JBVFKR010000004.1, on the reverse strand, counting down.
TTCATACTGAAAATCATTGAAACTAGTCGATTTTAAAACTTTCTGTTTCGCTTCGGGATGATCCATTAAATGTAGAAATAATCGACTTAGCTCCTTGTGTAGAAACAAGTCGCCAGCACGTAAATTAATTAAAAATAGAATTTGTACGACTCTCCCTTCGATCGTCGGCGGATTCTTAAAAATGACTACACTAATTGAATCTTGAATCGCAACCATTTTTAATGCATGTGGCGCTGCAATTCCATTTTGAAGAATCGTCGATATTTTTTCTTCACGGTCGACTACTAAAGCAGGATAGTCCGGCGTTGCAAAACCTAATTCAACAACACTATTTGCTTTTTCTTTAATGAAAGCTTTATAGTCAAAAGACTCTCTGCTTTCTTCTATATAGAACAACTCTCGATGAAACAGAGATAATAGTGATGGCTCATTTCCCTTCACTCTACTCGTTGGGTACTTTGTCAGTGTCCGACGAATTCTCTGAACATCTGCTTCTGTTAAGATTGGTGCAACTTGAATGTACGGAATTGAAAGATTGTCAAACTTAATGGAAATCGATGAAACTAATAAGTCATAAGAATCTAAATCTATAAATTGCAGTTCGCTATACACAACAACATCAATTGTTGCACCTTGAAAAAGGTTTTCAAGCTTCATTTTTAATAGATCAGCTGAACCTGCTCCTAATCCGTAGGATAATAGAATTTTTTTATAAGAACTTAATTGCTTTTGCTTCTCTCTTTCCATATGGGCTGCTAAGTGCATTGTAAGATAGCCCATCTCATCACTAGAAAGCTCGAATCCCCATATTTCCTTGATCATTTCAGAAAAATTTAAAGCAATCATAAAAACATCAGAATATCTACTGTATACATCATCTATTAATGGATTGGTAAGCTTCAAATTAAAATATAACCTTCTTAACAGAGGATACATATGCATGATCAGCGTATTCATCAGTTGCTGGTCACCTGAAAACTGAGTTAAGAATGTTTGATCTAATTTTTCTAAACACTTCTTTAGCTTTTGTTTCAAATCATTCTTTTCTTCTTCCTCAATATCATCCACACTTGATTTTCCACTTATATGTGCGGCTAGATAGATAATCTCACTCTCTGGTAAAACCACATGATATAATTCAGAAAGAATTTCACAAATTTTCTTTGATATATTCATAAATGATGGCTTTATTAGAGAAACATCTAACTTCTTTTCTTGATTAGGTAAGATAAAATTATGCTGTGTTACTCGAAACGCGAGTACTTGAATATGCAATAAAATGTTCTCAAATGCAAAATAGCTTAATTTCAATTGATTGCATTGTATTTCCTCACTCAAAACAGTCCTAATTTCTACAAAAGGAAATACTTTTTCAAAATTTTGATAATTTGATTTCTTCAACAGCCCTGCTTCTTTTTGACTTAAGAAGTATGAAAACGCCCTTCTAAAATTTGTTTCGTCACCTAGTAAACGAACACCATAACGAGATTTTGTTTCTACTTTTAAATCAAAGATCCTAACTTGTTTTTCAACTTCAATCATGTCGCTAAAAACTGTCGATCTGCTGATCATTAAGCTATCAGCAAACATATCAATCGTTTGAAACTCAGTTGTTTGAATCAGAAGCATAATGATATTATTCACACGAACACGAGGTAAATCTGGAGCTAAAGCTCCCTCAATTTCTTTCAAATACGTTTGAAGCTGTTCTTGATTTACCACATGAAGTAAATAGCCTTCACCACGTTTTTTCTGAATCTCAAATCCAGTCTTTTCACCAATTACGTTTAATTCTTTCAATTCATTTCGCAAAGTCCGATTTGAAATGGCGAATTCTAATTCCAGTTCATGTGATGTTAGTGATTTTCCTTTTTGATACAAATATTGTAAAATTAGATCTCTTCGCATACATTACCTCACCACTCTAGATGCCGCTCTAGTATCTTTAGTTTACTTTCCTCAAAATCTATTTAACAGTTTGATTTTTTCCAACATAGTTCGCAATATCAAACAAAAACCATTCAAACGTAAATGTAAACCCACGTACAAACTTCCATTGTCATAATACAACTTTAGCCCTATTAAAAATACAGGAACATTTTACTAATATCATTCACTGAAAACATATGAATATAATAATTACTTTAAAAAAATTGATTTATCAGTATTTTGCGACCTTTTGTTATAAGCTTTACTTCACAGCACGTTCACGATTCCTAAAGAGAGGTTTGACTTGTTAATTTTTTCGAACACAAAAAAAAGTTCCCAGGTCATGGGAACACTTCATTCAAACCAGATTCTTTTTTTAATTACTGTTCTACCGTTTTATTATACACCGTAATATTTCGCAAACAGTTCTTTATTCCATTCATCTCCGCCATCAACATTAGAACTCTTAAACACAGGTGGTTTCAGGCCAGCTTGATGGTATTTTTTTGCTAATAAAATCGAGATGGTTTGAGCAACAAAAGCTCCCACGATTGTAGAAGTTGCTCCCATACCTGTATTTGCTTCTTCAACATAAAAAGCAGCATCTCCAGGTCCAGTACAACTATCAATAACTACATCACTAAAGTCATAAAGATATTTCCCACTACTATGTCTCGATTTTGAACCTGCAGGATGATTGGGATTTGTAAAAGCAATCACCTTTGCACCACATTCCTGTGCCATTTTTGCAAGTTCAACAGTCATTCCATTTCTTCCTGAATTAGAAGCAATCACAAGTATATCCTTCGGGTTAATTTTGTATAAATCAAAGATTACCTTTGCATAGACTTCTACGCGTTCAATTACAGTACTTTTTAATGGATGATCGTGTAAAAAAAATTCATTCGGCAATATTGGAGACACTTGGGCGAATCCACCCGCTCTTACATAAAATTCTTCTGCAAACATATGTGAATGACCTGAACCAGTAACAAGGAAGCGACCACCATTTTGGATGGCATCAAATATACATGTTGCCGCTTCTTCCATTTTTTGAATCTGTGTCGTATACAGTTTTTCAAGATTAGCCGTTACATATTGATAATAGTTCTCCATTGTACCATACCTTCTTTAATCGATTTTAGTACCTCAAAAGTATGATAGTGAAATTACCACCCATACTTCTTTTCACTCCATTTTTTAATTATCAAATCTTGTTTTACAAAAACTAAACTATTCTTCTCAATATCTTTATCAATGATTGAACCTGCGCCAAGAACACTATAAGCACCAATCTTGCAACCAGGCATAATAATCGTATTCACACCTGTTCGGCAATAGTCCCCAAGATAAGCAGCATTTGAAAAATATAATGGTACTTCTTTCCGTCCATTCACAACGTGCTCAGTTTCTCCGTCGTCAAATCGTAATGTTCCACAAACTGTTGCTGCTCCAATATCCGTATGACTACCAATTGCACCATAAAACTCACCATAGTGGTAAAGGTATACCTTATCCATTACCATTCCACCAAGGAATTCAGCACAATGGTCGAAAATACAATGTGAACCGATTGATACACCGTCATAAATGATGCAATAATTGCGAATTGCTGTATGATCCCCAATCACCGCATTGCCATTGAATATTGCTCCGTTATCAATGTTTGTATTGTCACCAACAATCAGGTTACCGTGAATCACAACTCGATCACCAATTGACGAATTTTTACCAAGCTTTACGTAACCATTAATTGTTGCATGTTTTGAAATAGTTGCACCTTCAGCTAGTTGGTTCTCTTGTAAAGCATTGCAAAAATGATTCACCATAAATTCGTTGGCTTCTAACATATGCCAAGGCTTGTCAATATCAAAGAAATAACCACTACATTCGATCGCGTGTAATGCTTCTTTCTCAAGTGATTTCAGAAGAGCAGCTTCAATAAATCTCTCTTTTGGAGTACCTACACCAACTTTTACGTTTGGAAAATAATCAGGTGTTCTTTTCACTTCATCTAAGAGTAACTCATCAAAACGAAACCCAGCGAATTGATGGGTCATGCTATCCCCACGAAAGTGCGCACCGATGGACTTAACAAAGCCATTCTCCATACTCGCACCAATCCAGTTTCTTGCTGATTCTTTTAACATTTTCAACAAAACGGCAGGTTTTTTCGCTTTTAACAACTTCTCCAGATCATTTTGTTCAATGATTGTATCCCCATAGAGAACAATAAATTCCTTCGTATCGGAGAGTTGCTCTGCTCCCTTTATCAGACTGTCTGCACTTCCTAAATTTGTTTGAACAGTTACAAATTTAATATTTTCTATATCATATAAGAGATTTTCTATTTCTCTTTGGTGTTCTTCATTTACAACAACAACATTTTCTTCTATTCCCAAAGCCACAATGGATTCAATGTTGTAGCGAATTAATGACTTCCCCGCGATTTTTAATGAAGTTTTGGAGCGAACTTCGCTAAAAGGAAACATTTTACTCCCTTTGCCCGCCGCAAGAATAATTGCCCTTTTTACCATTCCATCACCTCACATATAAACATTTTACTTATAATCTACCAATCGAAATTTATTTTTACCTGCTAAGAGGTAAGGTAATAAACCTTCTGCAAAGGGATGAACAAATCCAATAACATTATGCTCAACCGAATGTCCTAAATCTTTCAAAGAGATTTGTACTTCCCCTTCATATTGTGCACTTCGATTATTTAATACCGAGACCGTATACTGATCTCTTGGTGCACTATAGCAGGGAGGCACATCTATTCCTCTCGAATCCGTCGCTCGAATTAGATTTGCAGGCTGATCAACTCTTGATATAAGGACTTGCTCTTGCATTTTCTGTTTTATTATTTGAGGCACAAACTGATTAAAAACAACTGGAATTTCAATATAATCCTGTTTGTAGCATCTTGCCATTTCAGTCAACTCTGAAAGATCCGCAAACGAGTCTCCTATCAGCACATCATTAAAACCATTTGCAAATAACTCTAACATGGCAATATGACTAGGCAAAAAGCGATGTTTTTCAATCGTACAGACTCCATGACCTAAGTGGTGTAAATCTTTAGGAGAAAGTTGGGATGCAATAAACCCACCGACCGGCACACCGAATGAAGCAAACAAATCGTTAATTGGACGAATGTCTTCTAAAGACAATGCTGTATCTGGTAGTGGAAAAAAATTGTGACAAGCTGTTAACTGTCCAATGTTTCCTTCTTTTTCAATCGTTTCTAAAAAATCTCGACATTCATGTAAAGCGCTTCCATTTTGATTATTAGAAGAAGACATTGATGCATTTACTTCTATTTGAATCCTCTGCTGATTTTTTGAAAGAACGGCAACTTCTCCGTTTGTAAAACCTCCATCAATACGGAGTCTTGTAATACCCATCTTTTGTAAAGCTGAAAGATCGTTCAATGTACATCCAAGCTCTTTGAACACTTCATCATTTATATCAGCAGACACAGACATACCAAGCTCTTTACAGTAACTAAGTATTTCATTCCAAGTGTTTGCACTAACATTCTGAGCACCTTCAAAACCATGATTATTTAAAATCAGTGAAACAAAAACTTTATTAAAACCTAGTGAATTTGCCTTTTCCAAGTAGTTTTTGATCTGATCTATAGGATAAAAATTTGGATATACACTAATTCCTATTTCACGCATCTTTTGCCCTCATTCCTTACTATTCTTGATTGGTATTCACTTGTATTTTTGCACCAATAATAATGGCACCGAATACAGGATCATAAAGTGGTGTTGAAATCTCTACTTGCGGTAAAACCACACTTAATTTTTCTTTTAAACCACCGAAATAAGCAGTTGATTTAGTCAACAAGCTACCGGCAACTGATAGACGGAATGTTTCTGTCCCCATTTGTCGACTAATCCCTACAACTAAACGAACTAGTTTTTCTAGCTCTCCTTCAACAATCGTATGAGCAGCCTGATCCCCTTTTGTCCATGCTTCTAGAATAATTGGCGTACACGAAGCGATCTTATCTACCGGAAGTGTGTCTTCTAAGTATAATAAATCCATAAAATCTTCTGGAGAAGTCAACTGAAAATGAGCAAGTAACTGATCTGTAAATGAAGTTGGCGAAATTACTTTGTCATACTCTTGCATGACTGCTGCAATCGCATGTCGACCAATTTGAAAACCGCTACCTTCATCACTGATTAATCCACCCCATCCACCTGATCGTACAATTTTTCCATTTGAATGAATCCCCACAACAATAGAACCTGTACCAGCAATCATCAATGCATCTTTCCGATCTCCGTTACCACCAACAAGGGCAATTTCTGCATCGTTCACAACTTCTAATCGGCAGGTAAATCCACTTTCTCTTAAAGCAGACAAATAGATTTCAACATCCTTTGGTCGATCGACACCTGCAGAACCTAGAACTAAAATCGCATCTTGCAGTCGCTTCCCAAAACGCTTTACCAATTCTTCATATACTTCACGAAATACTGGTCTCAGACCTTCTACTCCGATGTTATTATAATTCGACATCCTAAAATTTCGATCAAAAAGGATTTCTCCATCTAATTGTTCTTTGACCAAAACTCTCGTTTTCGTTCCTCCGCCGTCCATTCCAATAATCAATCTATTATTCATAATCAGTCGCTTCACCCTTTCCTTAATCAATTATCTTTATCTCAATTGTTGCAATAATTGTATAGGAAACTTTACTCTTTTTCTAGGTGAATATTTTCTACATAAGAAGGAAAAAAACCACTTATTAGAAAGTGGTTTTTTGAAAACATACTTAGCATCCATTAGATTTACTATGATCATTGTTAAAAGCTAATAAAATATTAAGTTATTTCATCACAATTTATAAAAAAAGAGCCTTTCTGTTGAAAGGCCCCTTTGGTTCATTTACTGCTTTCTTACAAGCTCCGCAACACACTCCACATGACTAGTATGAGGGAACATATCTACCGGTTGAATCTGAGTTGTTTCATAACCACCGTCTTCTAATACACGTAAATCGCGAGCTAGTGTCGAAGGGTTACATGATACATAAACTACTTTACTTGGTTTCATATCGATTATTGTATTTAGTAGTGCCTCGTCACAGCCTTTTCGTGGAGGATCGACCACTAATACTTCTGCTGTAATGCCTTGCTTATACCAATTCGGAATGACTTCTTCAGCTTTGCCAACTTCAAATTCAACATTTGTCATCTGATTAATTGAAGCATTTCTTTTTGCATCCTCTATAGCTTCTGGAACGATTTCAACTCCGTAGACCTTTTTGGCTTTTTGAGCTAAAAATAATGAGATTGAACCAATACCGCAGTAAGCATCAATCACTGTTTCATTTCCATTTAAGTTTGCATATTCAAGGGCTTTGTCATATAGCACCTTCGTTTGAGTTGGATTTACTTGATAGAAAGATCTCGCAGAAATTTCAAAGGTAATATCACCGATTTTATCTTTAATTGTTTCACTTCCGAATAAAACAAACGTTTGATTTCCTAAGATGACATTTGTTTTTTCGTTATTTACATTTTGAATGATACTCGTTATGTTTGGATATTTTTCAACAATTTTTGAAACAAGCTCTTCCTTCTTCGGAAAATTAACTTTATTTGTTACTAACACTAGCATTGATTCATTTGTAAAATGACCATAACGGGCCATAATATGACGTAAAATTCCTTTATGCGTTAATTCATTATAAGGCTCAATCTTTAATTCATCGCATATGTCTTTTACATCTTGAATCATATCGTCATTTTCTTTTCCTTGGATAAAGCATTCATTCATCGGTATGATTTCGTGGCTTCTTTTTTGATAAAACCCTACAACTAGTCCACCTTCAAGTTCTCCTACTGGTACCTGCGCTTTATTACGGTAGCTCCAAGGATCCTCCATCCCTAATACTGGGTGAATAACGACATCTTCAAGCTTTCCAATACGCTTCATTACTTCCGTTACTTGTTTAAACTTTGCGTCGAGTTGTCCTTCATAACTCATGTGCTGCGTTTGACAACCGCCACATTGGTTATAGATTGAACAAACAGGTTCAACTCTCACTGGACTTTGATTTTGTAATTCAACTACTTTTCCAAAACCATATCCTTTACTTGTTTTGATGACCTTTATTGTGGCTTTTTCACCTGGAAGAGCATTTGGTACAAATATTGGATATCCTTCTACCTTAGCTACTCCATGTCCTTCATGCGTTAAATCAATAAATTCAACATCATAAAATTGATTCTTTTCTACAGGTAACACTCTTTTCGACAAGTCCCTTACCTACCTTTCAAATACTTATTCCAAATAACTATTATACAAAACAAATAACCACGAAACTACCGTGGTTACTTCAGACCGCCAGCCAAACGCTCGCTTTCTTCGTTGCTTCGCCTGCTTGCGGTGCTCATTACCGTCAAAGGTAATTCCGCTCCTCATCTAGCTTTACGCCTCAAAAGACAAGCGTTTTCAGTCAGTCTGAATCTCTAAGTTTTTGTACTTTCTCTTCAAACTGAAATAACCACGAAACTACCGTGGTTATTTTTACTATTTATTGCTTATTATGGTACGAAAATCTCTAAGTGATTATACAACATATCTACCGTACATGGCGTATCTCCACCGTATTCACCATCAATATTTAGAAGTAATTTATCATCTGAAGTGAATTTCAAATGACTAGCTCTAGTATAAAGAACATGATCATTGTGTACATGCTGTCCACGTAATAATTGTGCACAAACTCGAATAATTTCAGCTATATTCGATTTCTTTAGAACAAGTAAGTCAAATTGACCATCATTTATACTTGCTTCTGGAGCAATTTTTTCAAAACCGCCTACAGAGTTTGTGTTTGATAATAAGAATAAAAAGGCTTCTTCATCAAATACTTTTCCATCATACTCAATTCTTAAACGAGTAGGTTTCACTCTTGGTAGCATTTCGATACCTTTTAAATAATAAGCGAGTTGCCCTAGTACTGTCTTTAATTTACTAGGTACTTCATAAGTTAGTTCTGTTATTTTACCTGCAGCTAGTATGTTAACAAAGTATTTATCATTTACTCTTCCTATGTCTAACGGAATTGTATTTCCTTTAGTTATGACATCTGCTGCTTCCATAATTGACACATTTACACCAATTGCTCTAGCAAAATCATTTGTTGTCCCAACTGGGATTAGTCCTAGCTTTGGTCGATACTCTTGTTCTGCCAAACCACTAATGACTTCATTTAGTGTTCCATCCCCACCACAGGCTACTACTAGATCAAATTTTCGCTCACATGCTTCTCGTGCTGCAATTGTCGCATCACCTGCGCCTGTTGTTGCATGGCAAGAAGTTTCATATCCAGCCTGTTCGAATTTTTGTAACACTTCAGGAAGCTTTTTCTTAAAAATTTCACGACCAGAAGTAGGGTTGTAGATAATTCTTGCTCGCTTCATCATTAACCATCCTACTTTTTTATTTAAGTCCTCTACCCTCTATCGTAACCTAAAACGTTTTTGTAGTAAACTTTTTCCATTTCTCTAACTATTTTTACCTTTCTAATCCCTATTCAAACGCATAAAAAGATATTGATTCTAACTAAGTATTTTTTGTTGTTGCCGAATGACCTTGCAACACCCTTTGGTTATCAAATAGTTTTTCATTGATATATTTTATATGTTTTTGAACAACTTAATACTAACATGTGTAATTTTTAATATTACAAAATAAATCAAGTTCAAAAGGAACGGTATGACTTAATGGAAAAACACTCATTAGAACAGGTTGAATATTTAGCATCAAAAAAATTAACTGTATATAGAAATAGCGTGATCAGATACCTGATGAGAGCTAGTATGGCAAGCATGTTTATTGGATTCGGAGTTATAGTGGCTTTTAAGTCCGGTAACTATTTTTATATTGTTCATTCCCCATTCGCATATCCCATGGCAGCAATTACATTTGGCGTGGCTATTCTGTTAATAGCGTATGGTGGTGGTGACCTCTTTACTGGAAATACTTTTTATTTTACATATTCTGCTATTAGGAAAAAAATGAAGTGGTCTGAAGTGTTAACATTATGGGGGCTATCCTATATTGGTAATATAATAGGGGCAGCTTGCTTTGCATTATTAATCCATCTAACAGGGCTATATAATGATGCTAGCGTTAACAGTTATTTACTCAGTGTGGTCGAAAAAAAGATGCACGTCCCAACTAGCCAACTATTTTTTAGAGGGATCTTATGTAATTGGTTAGTTTGCTTAGCATTCTTTATTCCGATGACATTAAAAGAAGATATTTCAAAAATAATGACTATGCTATTACTTGTATTTTGTTTTTTCATTTCCGGTTACGAGCACAGTATCGCAAATATGTGTACGTTTGCGATCGCCCTAGTCATTGATCATCCAGAAACAATTTCATTTAATGGTGTAATTCATAACCTCATACCAGTAACAATAGGGAATATCATCGGTGGGAGTATTTTAATGGCTTTCTTTTATTTCTATATAAATAAACCTTTTTTAGATCAAAATGAAAAGTTTTCAAAATAAAAAACTACGAGTTTTCACTCGTAGTTTTTGTTTTCGGAAGACTTCAATTAGCGTTTTTGAATTTCTTCCATCAGAATTTTATTTAATAATGGTGGATTTGCTTGTCCCTTGGTCGCTTTCATCATTTGACCAACAAGGAAGCCAATCGCACGATCTTTACCATTTTTAAAGTCTTCAATAGATTGAGGATTTGCATCCAATGTTTCGATTACGATTTTACGAAGTGCGCCTTCATCAGATAGCTGAACTAAGCCTTGTGATTTAACGATTTCGTTAGGGTCTCCACCTTTTTCAATTAACTCAGTGAATACTTTTTTCGCTATTTTTGACGAAATTGTTCCGTCAGAAATTAATTTCACTAGGCTAGATAGGTTTTCAGGTGTTAATGCAACATCGCGTAATTCTTTTTGTGATTTATTTAGGTAGGCAGATACTTCACCCATTAACCAGTTAGAAGCTAACTTTGCATCTGCTCCGTTCGTTACAGTTGCATCAAAGAAATCAGACATTTCTTTTGTTAAAGTTAGAACCATTGCATCATATGCTGGTAATCCTAATTGCTCAACATAACGTTTTTGACGAGCATCTGGAAGTTCAGGAATGCTATTTCTCACTCTTTCTTTCCACTCATCATCGATATAAAGTTCAACTAGATCCGGCTCAGGGAAATAACGGTAATCATCTGAACCTTCTTTTACACGCATTAAGATTGTCGTTTTTGTTGATTCATCATAACGACGTGTTTCTTGTTGGATAATTCCTCCAGATAGAAGAACCTTTTCTTGACGGATTTGCTCATGCTCAAGTCCTTTTTGAACGAAAGCAAATGAGTTTAAGTTTTTTAACTCTGCTTTTGTACCAAACTCTTCTTGACCGAACGGACGTAAAGAAATATTTGCATCACAACGAAGTGATCCTTCTTCCATTTTCACGTCAGAAACACCTGTAAATTGAATGATTGCTTTCAATTTTTCTAAATATGCATAAGCTTCTTCAGGAGTACGGATATCTGGCTCAGATACGATTTCAATTAAAGGCGTACCTTGACGGTTAAAGTCTACTAATGAATAACCTTCATCAGTATGGTTTAATTTACCCGCATCTTCTTCTAAGTGAACTCGAGTAATACCAATACGTTTCTTCTTGCCACCAACTTCAATTTCAATCCATCCATTTTCACCGATTGGCTTATCAAACTGAGAAATTTGGTAAGCTTTTGGGTTATCCGGATAGAAATAGTTTTTACGATCAAATTTTGTTTCTGTCGCTATTTCGCAATTTAAAGCCATTGCAGCTTTCATGCCATAGTTTACAGCTTCTTCATTTAACACAGGTAATACGCCAGGATAGCCTAGGTCAATTACGCCTGTGTTTGTATTTGGATCTGCACCAAACGCATTAGGGCTTGGTGAGAAGATTTTTGATTTTGTTTTTAATTCTACGTGTACTTCTAAACCAATTATCGTTTCAAAATTCATCTTTCCCGCGCCTCCTTACAGTTGTGGTCTTTGCTTTGTAAAATCAGTTGCTTGCTCGTATGCATGTGCAACTCTGTAAATCGTAGACTCATCGAAATGCTTACCAATAATTTGTAAACCTAAAGGTAGACCTTCATGGAAACCACAAGGAATCGAAATGGCAGGAACACCAGCTAAGTTAATTGGAATTGTTAAAATATCATTTGCGTACATCGTCATAGGGTCGCTTACTTTTTCGCCAACTTTAAAAGCAGGAGTTGGTGTTGTAGGACCAATAATTACATCATAGTTTTCAAATACTTTCTCAAAATCTTCTTTGATTAAAGTACGAACTTGTTGTGCTTTTTTATAGTATGCATCATAGTAACCAGAGCTTAATGCATATGTTCCAAGCATAATACGACGTTTTACTTCATCTCCAAAGCCTTCCGCTCTAGTTTTCTTGTAAAGGTCGATTAAATTTTCTACATCATCAGCACGGTGACCATAGCGAATACCATCAAAACGTGCTAGGTTAGCAGATGCTTCAGAAGAAGATAGTAAGTAATAAGTTGCTAAAGCGTATTTAGAATGAGGTAAAGAAACCTCTTCCCACGTAGCTCCTAAGCTTTCTAGTAAGTTTAATGCTGCCATAACAGAAGCACGAGCTTCCTCGCCAACACCTTCACCTAAGTATTCCTTTGGTACAGCAATACGAAGACCTTTTACATCTCCAGTAAGAGCAGTTAAGAATGAAGGAACTTCAACATTTGCAGAAGTAGAATCACTCGCATCTAACCCAGAGATTGCTTGTAATAATAGTGCATTATCTTCTACATTTCTAGTAATTGGACCAATTTGGTCTAATGATGAAGCAAATGCTACTAAACCAGAACGAGATACACGACCATATGTAGGTTTTAATCCAACAACACCACAGAAAGAAGCTGGTTGACGAATTGAACCACCTGTATCAGAACCTAAAGAGAATAAAACTTCACCCGCAGCAACAGAAGCAGCAGAACCACCACTACTACCACCTGGTACATACTCGATATTCCATGGGTTTCGAGATCCACCAAATGCAGAGTTTTCATTAGATGAACCCATTGCAAATTCATCCATATTTAATTTACCAATTGTGATTGCTTCAGCTTGAGCTAATTTCGTCACAACAGTAGCATCATAGATTGGATTAAAGTTTTCTAGAATCTTACTCGCACAAGTAGTACGAAGACCTTTTGTTACAATATTATCTTTTACACCAATTGGCATACCAGAAAGAATACCACGAGACTCGTCCCATGCTTTTTCATCAAGTGCTTTTGCTTGTAAACGTGCTTGCTCTTCGTTTAGTGTTAAAAATGATTTTACATCTTGATCAACAGCAGAAATTCTTTCATATGACTCGTTTACTAACTCTTCTACTTTAATCTCTTTTGACTTTAACTTCTTATGTAATTCCGAAACTGTATATTCAAATAAAGACATTTACTATTCCCCCCTTAATCTAATATTGACGGTACTTTAACTTGTCCATCTTGGTGGTCCGGTGCATTTTTAAGCACTTCTTCGATCGCTAAACCTTTTGCAGGCTCGTCCTTACGCATAACATTACGCATTGTTAATACATGTGTAGTTGGTTTTACATTTGACGTATCAAGCTCACCTAATTGCTCAGCAAAATCTAAAATTGCGCCAAGTTGCTTTGAAAATTTCTCTGCTTCTTCTTCAGTTACCGCTAAACGTGCTAAATGAGCAACGTGCTTTACTTGTTCCATTGTAATTTTTGACATTATTTTTGCACCTCCATAAATTTCGCACAACATACAATATACTGATAATACCAAATTTCCCATGTCTCGGGCAACATTCCACTTAAATCCAAGTAAAAATATATTTGGTAACTTAATGAAAACATTTACATTACATTTCTATTAATCAAACGTTTGTTTACATTATGAATTCTATTTAGCTACTTCTATTCTAGTTAATTCAATTCCGTATTGTTTGAAATAGTCTATTGAATACTCATCTGGGTACCCCTCATTATATACAACTCTAGTTATGCCTGCTCCATTAATCATTTTGGCGCAAGCTCTACATGGAGCTGTAGTGCAATATATAGTCCATTCATCACTTTTCGTTTTTTGAATACCCGATTGTACAAGCTGATAAATTGCATTTTCCTCAGCATGAAAAGCATCACATGGATAATCCTCTGAATATTTGCCACTTTCCAGAATGCCCTCTTCACGAGCAGCAAAACGTGGACAACCACCATCAATACAATGCTTAGCTCCTTTTGGATAGCCATTATAGCCTGATGCAATGATTCGACTATCACAAACTATAACCGCTCCTACCCTTCTACTACCACAAGTTGAACGAAGAGAAGTGATAAATGCTTGACCTAAAAAATATGAATCCCAATCATCACGAGTTCCTAAAGGAATCGAGTCAGCTAGTTGAATGATTTTCTGTAAAATTTGCATACTTCCCCTTCTCTCTGTTCATTTTAGTCTAAATAAAATTATATCATACGTTAGACTTAAGGGATAAGGACCTATCTAGGTAAGAATGCTAAAGTAGGTAGTAATCTTTAAAATAGCGCCAAACAAAAAAGGCAAGATCGCCTTGGATTGATTCCCAAGATGATCTTGCCTTTAGTTATTTCGGAATTAAAGCATTTCTGAAGTTGTTTTACCTTGCATGTGAAGTACTAAGTAGTCAGGGCCACCAGCTTTTGAATCTGTTCCTGACATGTTGAATCCACCAAATGGTTGGTATCCAACGATTGCACCAGTACATCCACGGTTGAAGTAAAGGTTACCAGCATGGAAATCTTCACGAGCTTTTTCGATGTTTGCACGGTTGTTTGAAATAACAGCACCTGTTAAACCATATTCAGTGTTGTTTGCAATTTCTAAAGCATGATCAAAGTCTTTAGCTTTACAGAATGCAACAACTGGTCCAAAGATTTCTTCTTTCATTAAACGAGCATCTTCAGCAACATCAGCAACGATTGTTGGTTTAATGAACCAACCAGTAGAATCGTCTCCTTCTCCACCAGTTACAACTCGTCCTTCTTCACGTCCGATTTGAACATAGCTCATTACTTTGTTGAATGCAGCTTGGTCATTTACAGGACCCATGTATGTTGTACGGTCTTCTGGGTTACCAACTGTTAATTCATTAGTTAATTCGATTGCACGAGCAAGTACTTGGTCATACACATCTTGGTGAATAACAGCACGAGAACATGCAGAACATTTTTGACCTGAGAAACCAAACGCAGATGATACGATTGATTTAGCAGCTAATTCTAAATCAGCTTCTTTATCAACTACCATTGTGTCTTTACCACCCATTTCAGCGATAACACGTTTTAACCAGATTTGACCTGGGTTAACTTTAGCAGCACGTTCGTAAATACGAATACCTACTTCTTTAGAACCTGTGAAGCTGATGAAACGAGTGCGTGGGTGATCAACTAAGTAATCTCCTACTTCAGCTCCGCTACCTGGTACGAAGTTTACAACTCCAGCAGGTAAGCCAGCTTCTTCTAATACTTCAAGGAACTTGTACGCTACAACTGGAGTCGTACTTGCAGGTTTTAATAGAACTGTGTTACCAGTTACTACTGCAGCTACTGTTGTACCAGCCATGATTGCGAATGGGAAGTTCCATGGAGAAATAACAACACCTACTCCTAATGGAATGTAGTTGAAACGGTTATATTCACCTGGACGGCTTTCTACTGGAATACCATCTTTTAATTGAAGCATTTGACGAGCATAGAATTCTAAGAAATCAATTGCTTCAGCTGTATCAGCATCTGCTTCATTCCAAGGTTTACCAGCTTCTTTTGTTAATAAAGCAGAGAATTCGTGTTTACGACGACGAATGATTGCTGCCGCACGGAATAAAATGTCAGCACGAACTTCAGGTTTTACTTTTTTCCATGTATTAAAAGTTGTATCAGCAATTTGCATTGCTTTTTCAGCTAATTCACGGCTAGCTTTTGATACAGAACCAATTACTTCTTTATGATTTGAAGGATTTACAGAAACGATTTGTTCTTCTGTAAAGATACGCTCTCCACCAATGATCAGTGGATATTTTTCACCTAAATAAGATGAAACTTTTGCTAATCCTTGATTGTATTGTTCTTGATTTTCCTCTAAGCCAAAGTTTGTAAATGGCTCATGTTTGTAAGGTATAACCATTGAATAAATCCCCCTTTAATTTAAATAGCATACAATTCGAAAAATAAAATATTGAACAATTTTTCAAAATTAAATGCCAAAATTAACTTCTCAAAAAAGCTCACAATAACATAATACAATATTCCTATATAGACTTCAAATGGGAAACGCTTACAGATTAGGTAAGAAAAATAAAAAAAAGGAAGCGTCGAAATCTTCCTTTTAATTATAAATATGCACACTTGGTTCTTTCGCGTCTACCTCTTTTACAATTAAAGCTTCTTGTCCATTTGCTGAGAACACATTGGTCTCAACCTTTAGGTATGAAGGGAAATGATCCATCATTAGCCCTGCTACATATTGAGTAAAAGCTATCACTTCTGCCTTGCTGTAAAATTGCATAGGTATATCAATTTTTAGTTGTATTAATTCATTATCTTTGTAAAATCCTGTGCCAACAACACCAGTATAGTTAGGAAAATAATTTTCTATATCCGATTTAAAATTCACCATTTTCATCGCGTCATCTCGGTGATCTGCAGTTGCAGCTGATGATGGGAATAAATAATATTTTTCATTAATACTATCCCAACCATTAATCGAACTTTCATTTCCTGAAACTGATGCCTTTGCAACAAATGAGCCAGGTACTACTGAAGATTGACTTTGTTGACGGAATATCGCAAAAGTAATAGGAATATCTTTAAACTCATCCATTTTACGTAATCTAGTTAAAATTTCTTGCGCCATTGCTCTACCTTGTTTTAACATGACATCCTTTTTGATTTCAAACTCTCTAGGATAACCATGTTCTTCCTGGTAGTAATAATACGAATTCATTGCAAGTCCAATTGCTACGCCTTCGATTTTGACTTCTTTCCCACTTTTTTTCAAATAATCTTGTTCTAAAATATGATTTAAATAGATTGGAGCTGCTTTAGCTTTTTGATCTTCAGATTTAGCATTACTTTCAATTGGATTCAGTCCATCGTTAATGACAGTAGCATTAACATTAATTTTTTTAGCTGACTTCTCTGCCTCTTTTAATTGGCCAGAAGTATATTTACGTTTTAACCATGATTCAACCGTTTTTTTCTCTAGTAATTGGCCTTCTTGATATAAATAATCATCTGTAGAATATTGATCTTGTACAATTCGCATTAATCCCATTTCAAACTCATTTATATCAAGGCGATTCTCAACATTCGATACAACTGCACCTCTTGTTTTACTAGGCTTAAACGGAAGGATTGTTTTATAGTAATCATTTGAAATTGAATAACGGGGTATAATTGCGTCTTCCCCTTTTTTATTATTGCTGCTCTCTTGTACAACCTTATCTTCATTCTTTAATGATAACGAACATCCAGATAAGATGAGAGAAAAACAACATAGGAGTAGTCCTATTCGTGTTTTCATTTACTCACACCTCTTATTTATTAAGTGAACGACTTTTTATTAAAATGATAATAAGAAGTTTGGTCCTCTAGTTGCTAAAAGAGTTTTACTGTGGTTGAAGCTCCTTAATCATTCGCTCTTCATCCCATACTTCAATATTTAGCTTACGTGCTGCATCAAGCTTTGAACCTGCTGCTTCACCTGCAATTACTAAATCAGTACTCTTACTAACACTACCAGCTACTTTAGCGCCAAGTGCTTCTAGCTGCTTTTTAGCTTCACTTCTAGTCATCTGTTCTAGCTTACCAGTTAATACGACTGTTTTACCAGCAAAAAGAGAATTTGTATCTATATTTTCAATTAAAATCCCTTTATATTCAGTATTTACGCCAAGCGTTTTAAAAGTTTCTATTAACTCCTTAACTTCATCTTTAGAAAAATACTCATTAATCGATTGCGCCATCTTATCACCAATCTCATTTATCGTTCTAATCTCATCTACAGATGCTGCCATTAAATGATCAATTGAGTGGAAATGCTGAGCTAATGTTTTCGCCGCTTTGGCACCAACATGTCGAATCCCTAAACCAAATAACAATTTTTCTAATGAATTTTCTTTTGAAGTTTGAATTGCTGAAATTAATTTATCCGCTGACTTCTCACCAAAACGTTCTAATGCTAATAATTGTTCTTTTGTTAATTGATAAAGATCTGTAAAAGTAGTGATCAGTTTTGCTTCAAATAATTGAGCAACGACTCTTTCGCCTAATCCATCAATATTCATTGCATCTCGAGATGCAAAATGAATTAATCCTTCTCTAATTTGTGAAGGACAGAATGGGTTTACACATCGAAGTGCTACCTCACCAGCTATTCTTACTAGTTCATGTTCACATGAAGGGCAATGAGTTGGCATAGAGAATGGTTGTTCTTCGCCAGTTCGACGCTCTAATAACACATTGACAACCTCTGGTATAATATCCCCCGCTTTGCGGATAACAACTGTATCTCCAATACGTATATCTTTTTCTTTGATTAAATCCTCGTTATGCAATGAAGCACGTTTTACAACTGTGCCCGCTACTCTAACAGGTTCAAGAATAGCTGTAGGTGTAACTACGCCAGTTCTTCCTACACTTAATTCAATATCGACAAGCTTTGTAACAACTTCTTCAGCTGGAAATTTAAATGCAATCGCCCATCTTGGCACTTTAGCAGTTGTCCCAAGTCTCTTTTGTGTAGAATATTCATCAACCTTGATAACAATTCCGTCGATTTCATATGGTAATGAAGGACGTTTCTCTTTCCAGTTTTCAATGTACTCAATTACTTCATCAATTGAAAGGCATGTTTTTCGAAATGTATTTGTTTTAAAACCTAGTTTTTGTAAATAGTCTAAAGCTTCACTATGCTTTTGAATTGAAAACTCTTCTGCATTTGGAATGCCATAAACAAAGAATGATAAATCTCGCTTCGCCACTATTTTAGGGTCTAATTGCCTTAAAGATCCAGCTGCTGCATTTCGCGGATTTGCAAACAATTCTTCCCCATTTTTCTCACGTTGTTCATTTACTTTCTCAAAGCTTGCTTTAGGCATAAATGCTTCTCCACGTACTTCCATCGTTAGTGGCTCAGAAAGCTTTAAAGGGATAGCTTTTATCGTTTTTAGATTGTGAGTAATATCCTCACCAACACTTCCATCCCCACGAGTTGCCCCTTTTGTAAACATACCGTTTTCATAATGAAGTGAAACCGCTAATCCGTCTATTTTTAATTCACAAACATAGGAAATTTGATTAACGTCTTGTTTTACACGTTGATCAAAATCTCTCAAATCTCCTTCATTAAAAGCATTCCCTAAACTTAACATTGGGTAAGTATGAACAACTTTTTCAAACAAATCAATTGCCTGCCCACCAATACGCTGAGTTGGAGAATCAGCAGTAACTAGTTCTGGATATTGCTCCTCTAAACGAATTAATTCATGTAGTAGCATGTCATATTCCGTATCCGGTATTGTCGGATTATCTAATACATGATATTCATAGTTATATTGACTTAATTCACTTCTTAACTTTTCAATTTTATCAATAATGCTTTGATCCACGAGTTACCACTCCTTCTTATGCTTTCGTAATTGGAGCAAATTTTGCTAATAAACGTTTAATACCAATCGGACTTGGGAAAGCAATATCCAATTCCATCGCTTCGCCTTCACCTTTTACACTAACTACAGTACCAGTGCCCCATTTGCCATGAGCAGCTTTATCGCCCACTCGCCATCCTAAAGATTCTCCACCAGTTGTTTTCATAACAGGTCGAGAGATTGTACGACGTTCTGTTACTACTTTTTTATTCGCTCGATCTAATAGTTCATCAGGTATTTCATTAATAAATCTAGATTCTTGGTTCACGCTTGTACGTCCATAAAGTGTACGTGTTTGAGCATTCGTTATATATAGTTGCTTTTCAGCACGCGTAATTCCTACATAAGCAAGTCTTCGTTCCTCTTCCATCTCTTCTTCATCCATTAGAGAACGACTATGTGGGAAAATTCCTTCCTCCATACCTATTAAAAAGACTACTGGGAATTCTAATCCTTTGGCTGAATGTAGCGTCATTAAAATGACTTCATCTGTTGCTTCTTCTTCTTTATCTGCTTGATCAATGTCAGAAACCAAGGCTAAATCAGTTAAAAATGAAACTAAACTTTTATCTTCACTGCTCTCTTCAAATGCATTTGTTACAGTTAAGAACTCTTCAATATTTTCAATTCTTGAAGCAGATTCTATTGTATTTTCGTCCTTTAACATTTGAATATAGCCAGTTTTTTCAAGAACCTCTTCAACAAGCTCCGTTACTGATAAATACTCTTGCATTTGCTGCCAATTTTTCGTCATATTATGGAACTCACCGATGGCATTTGTGATTTTGGCACTTAAACCAACGAAATCAATTTGCTCCAATGTATCAGATAGTGAAAGATCATTTGCAATACTGTAATTAATAACCTTATCTACAGACGCAGCACCTACACCACGCTTTGGTACATTAATAATTCTTGAAAAACTAATTTCATCATTTGGATTTGCGATAAAACGTAAATAAGCTAAAACGTCTTTAATCTCTTTACGATCATAGAACTTTACTCCGCCAACCATACGATATGGAATATTTGATTTGACTAAAACTTCCTCCATTGCACGAGACTGTGCATTTGTACGGTATAAAATGGCTACATCGCTAAGTTGATGTACACGTTGATTTTTCCATTCAGCTAATTTCCCAGCGATAAAGTGGCCTTCATCCTGTTCTGAAGCAGCTCTAAAATAATGGATTGGATTTCCTTGTCCATTTTCTGTCCATAATTTTTTTGGTTTACGATTTGAATTATTCGTAATGACCGCATTTGCAGCATCTAGAATCGTTTGAGTAGAACGATAATTTTGTTCTAACAGAATGACTTGAGCATTATCATAATCCTTCTCAAATGAAAGAATATTTGAAATATCTGCTCCACGCCAACGATAAATTGACTGATCCGAATCACCAACAACACAAATATTTTTATATTGCTCTGCAAGCATTTTTACAATCTTATACTGAGCATGGTTTGTATCTTGATACTCATCCACATGAATATATTGAAATTTTCTTTGATAATAGTGTAGAACCTCTGGTACTCGCTCAAATAAAGTAATTGTCATCATAATTAAATCATCAAAATCTAATGAATGATTTTTACGTAAGCGATCTTGGTATGCAGCATATATTTCACCAATTACTTTTTCAAATGGCGTAAATGCATCTCTTGCATAATCAGCTGCAGTTTGTAATTCATTTTTCGCACTACTAATCGAACCTAGAATAGCTCGAGGATCGAATTTCTTCGCATCTAGATTTTTCTCTTTTAAGATGTTTTTGATAACAGTTAATTGATCAGTTGTATCTAAAATAGAAAAACTTCTATTAATCCCAATACGATCAATATCTCTTCGAAGAATACGAACACACATTGAGTGAAAAGTTGATACCCAAATATCTTCTGCATCTTTACCAACTAGTTTATAAATTCGCTCTTGCATTTCTCTTGCTGCTTTATTCGTAAACGTAATAGCTAGTATATTCCATGGAGCGACGGTTTTTTCTCCAAGCAAATATGCAATACGATGAGTAAGTACTCGCGTTTTACCTGAACCTGCACCTGCCATAATTAAAAGTGGACCATTTACCGTCTTTACTGCTTCTTTCTGCATCGGGTTTAGTCCATGTAATAATTCTTCTGCTGTTTTCATTTATTTTGTCGCTCCTTTTTTTACAGCTTTCACCGTAAGTAAAGCCTCTTGTAAATTTTCATAAATAATGTTTCCAACTACAATTGTATCAGCGTATTGACTAACTTCTTCCGCTTGTTTTACAGTCGATATGCCACCACCATAAAATAACTTCGTTTGATTCATAACCTTTGAAACCTCTTCGACTACTTCAATTGGTCCAAATGTTCCGCTGTATTCTAAGTAAAATATAGGTAATTTCAGTAAGATTTCTGCAACTTCTGCATATGCAACAATATCTTCAATAGAAAGATCCGTATCAGCCTTTGTTAGCTCTGCTGCTTTACAATTCTTATTTAATATACAATATCCTTCCATTACTAATTCTTCTGCATGGATTAAATGTCCAAATTCCTTCATTGCTTGTTGATGCATGCCAACAATCCACTTTGGATCCGTACTATTTAAAACAGTTGGAATAAAGTAAAAATCATATCCTGGCGTAACTGCTTCCAAGTTTGAAACTTCAAGTATACAAGGAACTGCGTAGCGACGAATTCTTACTAAAAGAGATAATGTATCATCTAAAGTGACCCCATCAGTACCACCTACTAGTATTGCATCCGTTCCTGATTCGCAAATTAATTCTAATTCTTCATCTGTAATGTCCTTATTAGGGTCTAATTTAAATATGTGATTCCATTGTGTATAATCGTACATTTTGTTCCTCCTCGATTTATTTCCATTCATTTCTTCATTTATTTTATTTATCTATTCTTGTCTTATTTTTGGTGTTTTAGATAGGTTAAGAAAACATAAATGTATTGTATCTTATTAAAAAGGAAAAGTAACCCTTCTTCCCCTAAATAAGGTAGCGTTGAAAATTGTTTCCTCTGATAATTGAACAATTAAAGGGAAAAATGGTAAAGAGTGATACTTAAATAAAATTTAGTCACTGATTCTTATTATAAGGGGATAATTAGGTTGAGACCAAATATTAGTATAATGAATTCATTACTGCGAATTACTGCTGGATTGACTATTTTAGCTTATGGCACTGCAAAACTCACAAAACGAAAATGTAGTAATTCTGTACTCATTTTAATCATAATTGGCGCAATGAAAGTTGCAGAAGGTATTTTACGTTTTTGCCCAATGACTGCATTTTGTAAAAAATGTATGATAATGGTAGAAAAACATAATGAGGAAGATTCCATCGATGAATATATCCAACCTTCATAAAATAGTTTATCAAAACTAATTATGAATGTATAGATAATATAAGAACATTAGTTCTGTTTAACACGAAAAAGGGCGTCAAGAATGACGACCCTTTTTTATTACAGAGACTTTATTTAATTATTTACTTTTAACGCTTTATGAGCAATATCATGGCGATAGAATAAGCCAGTTGATTGGATGTTATTAATTTGATCATACACCTTGTCACAAGCTTCATTAATTGAAGCTCCGCTATGGGCAACAATTAATACTCTACCGCCGTTTGTAATGTATTCATTGTTTTCAAGCTTTGTACCAGCATGGAAAATCATCGTTTGATCAGTAACTGCTTGAAGTCCGTTAATGATAGCACCTTTTTCAGGTACTTCAGGATATCCATTTGCAGCAAGAACTACACCAACAACTGCTTCTTTTGACCATTTCAGTTCAATCTCTTCATTATTTAAGATCGCTAGCATAACTTCTGCTAGGTCACTTTCTAAACGAGGTAATACAACTTCTGTTTCTGGGTCACCAAATCTTGCATTAAATTCGATTACCTTTGGACCAGCCGTTGTTAACATTAAACCTGCATATAAAATACCTGTAAATTCTCGACCTTCCTGAATCATCGCTTCAGCTACAGGAAGGACAATTTCTTGTAAAGATTGCTCTACAATTGATTGAGGAATTTGCGGTACTGGTGAATATGCGCCCATTCCACCAGTATTTGGTCCTTTGTCGCCATCGTAAGCACGTTTATGATCTTGTGCGATTACCATTGGATATACTTTCGTTCCGTGAACAAATGACATTAATGAGAATTCTTCACCTTCAAGATATTCTTCAATCACAACAGATGCACTGGCATCACCGTATTTATCATCTAAAAGCATATCATGAAGGCTAACTACTGCCTCTTCTATTGTCATAGCAACGACAACACCTTTACCAGCTGCCAATCCATCTGCTTTTATAACAATTGGAGCACCAATCTTTTCAACATATGATTTTGCAGCTTCGAAATTCGTAAACGTCTCATAAGCAGCAGTTGGTATATTATATTTTTTCATTAAATCCTTCGTAAAACTTTTACTACCTTCAATGATTGCAGCTTCTTTTGTTGGTCCAAAAATTTGTAAATTCTCTTTACGGAACTCATTTACAATCCCATTCATTAACGGAACTTCAGGGCCTACAATTGTTAAATCTATTTTCTCTTTTTTAGCAAAAGCGATTAAGGCTTCATGGTCACCTTCATCAATATTGACAAGCTTTGCTATATCAATCATTCCATCGTTTCCTGGAGCAACAAATACATCTGTTACGTTCTCTGATTGATTTACCTTCCAAGCAATTGTATGCTCACGTCCACCGCGACCAATGACTAATACTTTCATCTTGTCATCTCCTCATCTATTAATGTTTAAAGTGACGTACTCCTGTAAAGACCATTGTAATGCCATATTCATCGGCTTTTTTAATTGAGTCTTCATCGCGAATTGATCCACCTGGTTGGATGATAGCTGTAATACCTGCTTTAGCAGCTGCTTCAATAGTATCACTCATAGGGAAAAATGCATCAGAAGCTAAAGCTGAACCTTTTGCATTTTCACCAGCTTGTTCAATTGCAATATTTGCAGCCCCAACACGATTCATTTGACCAGCACCTACACCAATAGTCATATGGTCTTTTGCTAATACAATCGCATTTGATTTAACATGCTTTACAACTTTCCAGCCTAGCTTTAAATTCTCCCACTCTTCATCAGTAGGTTGGCGCTTTGTAGGTATTGTAATTGTTGCATCTTCAAATCCAAGTGTATCCATATCTTGACGAAGCAGACCACCATGTACAGTAGTCAATTTAGGTGCAAATGTCGGTTTCGTTTCGAAATCAACAGTTAATAAACGTAAATTCTTTTTACTTGTCAGAATTTCTAATGCTTCTTCACTAAACGAAGGAGCGATAATAATCTCTAAAAATAGCTCATGTAACTTTTTAGCTGTCGCACCATCAATTTCATGATTAGCAGCAATAATTCCACCAAAAATTGATACTGGGTCAGCTACATATGCACGATCATAAGCTTCTTCAATTGTTGTTCCTTCTCCAACACCACAAGGATTCATGTGCTTTACAGCTACAACTGCTGGGTTTGAAAATTCACGGACAATATTTAATGCTTCATTCGCATCATTAATATTATTATACGAAAGTTCTTTGCCATGTAATTGAGTAGCATAAGCAATTGATGAAGTTGTTGGCATTGGCGTACGATAAAACGTTGCATTTTGATGAGGATTCTCACCATATCGTAACGATTGCTTTAATTCATATGTCACTGTGTAGCTTTCAGGATTTTCTTCTCCTACTTGCTCAGTTAAATAGTTCGAAATTAATGAATCATATGCCGCTGTATGACGGAATACTTTTGCAGCTAATCGACGATTCGTTTCAAGTGAAACAACATTATTTTCAGCTAACTCAGTTAGAATTACACTATAATCAGTTGGATCTACTACGACAGATACAAATTCATGATTTTTTGCTGCAGAACGTAGCATTGTTGGGCCACCGATATCGATATTTTCAATTGCATCTTCAAATGTTACATCCGGTTTCATGATTGTTTCTTTAAATGGATATAAGTTTACACATACTAAATCAATTGGTTGAATACCAAGCTCATTCATTTGGCGCATATGCTCTTCATTAGAGCGTACTCCTAAAAGTCCACCATGTATTGATGGGTGTAATGTTTTTACTCGACCATCCATGATTTCTGGAAAATTCGTAACCTCAGAAATACCGATTACATCTAAGCCTGCTTCTTTTAATAAATTATAAGTACCACCCGTAGAAATAACCTCGAAATCTTGTTTTATTAATCCACTTACAAATTCAATGATACCTTGTTTATCTGATACGCTAACTAAAGCACGTTTTTTCATGTTATAAGCCCCCAAAAGTAAGAATTCATTTTATCTTTTAAAATACAATTCTATTGATTAAATAACTTCTTTAATGTATCCACATATAAAACGTGCTCGATATCGTGCACCTTTTTTTCTAGCGATTCTTTTGTTTCACCTTTATCAATCAAGATCTTTTCTTGTGCAATAATTGGACCAGTATCCATTCCCTCATCAACATAATGCACCGTAACTCCAGTCGATTCGACATTTGCAAGCAAAGCTTGACCGATTGCGTCTTTTCCAGGAAATAAAGGAAGAAACGAAGGATGTACATTAACAATTTTCCCGGGAAATGCGTCTAAAATTGTCGGACCAATCAATCTCATATAACCTGCTAAAATGATAAATTCGACATTTAGCTCTTTTAGATGGGAGATCACTTCTGCTTCGTAATGTTCTTTTGATTCATATTGTTTAGCAGTGAAAACAAACGAAGGAATATTCGCTTCTTCTGCTCTTTGAATACAATAAGCATTTTGACGATCACATACTAGCAATTGTATTGTTGCTTTTAATTCTCCGCTTCTAGTCGCATCAAGAATTGCTTGAAAGTTGCTGCCATTTCCTGAAGCAAATACGGCAATGTTTGTCATTACAATGAACCTCCACCAAAAGTGACACCTTCACCTGCAATCGTTCTACCAATGATGAAAACTTTTTCGTCAGACTCTTCTAATAGATTAATAATGTCATGTAAGTTTTCCTCTTTAATTGCCAGTACCATACCAATTCCCATATTAAAAATGTTAAACATTTCTTCACGCTTTAGTTCACCAATTTCTTCTAAAAGATCAAAGATTGGTTGGATTGGCCATGAACCATAGTCTATTTCTGCTCCGATACCTTCTGGAAGCATTCTAGGAATATTTTCGATAAAGCCTCCACCTGTAATATGAGCCATTCCATTAATCTCAAAGTTTTTCAGCACATTTAAGATTGGTTTTACATAAATTTTTGTAGGTCGAAGTAACTCTTCCCCTAATGTATGTCCAAGTTGATCAATGTGTTGATCAAGCGTTAATCCACCTTTTTCTAATAGCACTTTACGAACTAGAGAGTAGCCATTACTATGGATACCGTTTGAAGAAATACCTAGTAGTATGTCACCTGCTTGAATGTTTTGCCCTGTAACCAACTTAGATTTATCTGCGATCCCAACAGCAAATCCTGCAATATCATATTCATCTTCTGGATACATACCTGGCATTTCTGCAGTTTCTCCTCCAATTAAAGAACAACCTGCTTGAATACAACCTTCTGAAACACCTTTTACAATATGTTCAATTCTTTCAGGCACTGCTTTTCCTACTGCTAAATAATCAAGGAAAAATAATGGCTCTGCTCCTTGAACAACAATATCATTCACACACATCGCGACTGCATCAATGCCAATCGTATCGTGACGGTCCATTTGGAATGCTAATTTCAATTTTGTTCCAACTCCGTCAGTTCCTGATACAAGTACCGGCTCTTTATAATTGAATTTGGATAAATCAAACATTCCTCCAAATCCACCTAAACCACCAAGTACTTCTTGACGCATTGTTTTTTGAACGTGTTTTTTCATTCTGTTGACTGCTTCATAACCAGCTTCAATATCTACACCAGCTTGTTTATATGCATTCGCCATGTGATGATTTCCCCTCTCGTTCCTCATAAATATATTCAAGAAAGGCGACGACTTTTGCTCGCCGCCTCTTTTTTCTTAACGGTATTTCTATTAATTGTGAGAATGTACTAGTTCATTTTCATCATAAATTACTGTTGGATAGCAACCAGTAAAGCATGCAGTACATTGACCTCTTGTTGGCCCCGCATGGTTTCTTCCAATTGCACCTAATAAGCCTTCTAAACTAATAAATTCAAGAGTATCTGCGCCAATTTCTTGACACATTTCTTCTATTGATTTAGTTGCAGCAATTAATTCTTCTCTAGTCGATGTATCAATTCCATAATAGCAAGGGTTTTTAATTGGTGGTGCTCCAATTCGAACATGAACTTCACTTGCGCCTGCATCACGTAACATTTGTACGATTCGACGGCTTGTTGTACCACGAACAATTGAATCATCAACCATTACCACGCGTTTTCCTTCAACAATCGAACGCACGGGAGATAACTTCATTTTTACACCTTGTTCACGAAGCTCTTGTGAAGGTTGTATAAATGTGCGACCTACATAACGGTTTTTAATTAAACCAATTTCATATGGAATGCCTGATTCCTCAGCATAACCAATTGCCGCTGAAATACTTGAATCAGGAACACCGATGACTACATCTGCTTCAATTGGAGCTTCATTTGCTAAAACTCGACCCATGTTTTTTCGAGCAGCATGAACATTGATATTATCAATATTGCTATCTGGACGAGAGAAATAAATGTATTCCATACTACAAATCGAATGTTCAACACTTGAAGTAAACTGATCAGATTCGATTCCATCATCAGAGATGATTAGTAACTCACCTGGGTTAATATCACGAATATATTTCGCACCGACTACATCAAAAGCACACGTTTCTGAAGCCACTACATATGCATCACCAAGTTTTGCTATAGCTAAAGGTCTAAATCCATTAGGATCAAGTGCAACATACATTGCTTCTTCTGTTAATACTAAATAAGCGAATGCGCCTTTAATCATACTTAAAGATGCTTTAATACGATCTTTTATTGGAGCCGAACCATTTTGTTTAATTAAATGTGCAAGTACTTCTGTATCTGAAGTCGTTTGAAAAATACTACCTTGCATTTCTAAATCTTTACGTAATCTTGAGGCATTTACTAGATTCCCATTATGAGCAAGCGCAATACTTCCTGTATGAGAATGAAATAAAAGTGGCTGAACATTTTCATAGCCTCTGCCGCCTGCAGTTGGGTAACGAACATGACCAATCGCAGCTTTTCCGTGCAAGTCATTTAATTGACCTTTACTGAAGACTTCAGCAACTAATCCTTCACCTTTTGCACCTTCAAGCTTACTTCCGTCAGAGACTACAATTCCTGCGCCTTCTTGCCCTCTATGTTGCAAGCTATGAAGACCATAGTAGGAGATTTGGGCAGCATCAGTATGCCCCCAAATTCCAAATATTCCACATTCTTCATTTAACCCTTTTATTTCAGCAAGCATGGGATCGCCTCTTTCCAAGACTGTTTTAATTCCTCAACAGTAGAATGAAGAACTGTTTCATTTTGTTGATTGCGGATCGTAACTGAAGTTTCTTCAGTTACTGTACCAATTAATTTTGCATCTACCATAGCTTCAAATTGTGCTTTATGCTCTGGTTTAACAGAAAGTAAGAAACGAGATTGTGTTTCACTAAATAATGCTGCTACCTCATTACCTTCAATTGTAATATTCGCACCAACACTTGTTGGTCCAAATGTACTTTCAGCAATCGCAACACCTAGTCCACCTTCAGAGATATCATGAGCTGAAGCAACAACACCTGCTTGAATCGCTGCAAGAATTTGTTCTTGGCGTTTAGCCTCTACTGTTAAATCAATACTCGGTGCTTTACCGAAAATCTTTCCAGCATTTAATAGCTTTTGAAGCTCACTACCACCAAATTCTTCTTTCGTTTCACCAATTACATAAATTAAATCACCAGCAGTTTTAAAATGCTGTGTTGTAATATGATCAATGTCTTCAATTAATCCAACCATACCTACTACTGGTGTTGGATAAACTGCTTCGCCATTCGTTTCATTGTAAAGTGATACATTTCCACCGATAACAGGTGTACTTAATACATTACAAGCATCGCTCATGCCGTCAGTAGCTTTTTCTAACTGCCAGAAAATTTCAGGCTTTTCTGGATTCCCAAAGTTTAAGCAGTCAGTTATTGCTAGTGGACGTGCACCTGAACAAATAACATTACGTGCTGCTTCTGCAACAGCAATTTTACCACCAACTTCAGGATCTAAATATAGATAACGTGCATTACAATCCGTCGTCATTGCAAGAGCTTTTTTCGTATCACGAATTCGAATGACAGCTGCATCAGAACCAGGTGCCACTACAGTGTTTGTTCTTACCATATAGTCATACTGTCCGTAAACCCACTCTTTACTTGCGATTGTAGGTTGAGCTAGTAATTGTTTTAATGTTTCTTTTGAATCTTTTATTTCTGGAACATAGTTTTCCATCGCTTGGAACTCACCATAATAAGCAGTTTCAGTAGATGGTTTATGATAAACTGGTGCTTCCTCTGCTAATGCGTCAACTGGTAACTCTGCTACAACTTCTCCGTTATGAAGTAATCGAAGCATTTTGTCATCTGTAACACGTCCAACAGATACAGCGTGTAGATCATATTTTTCAAATAACTCTACGATTTCATGCTCTCTTCCTTTTTCAACAACAAGTAACATACGTTCTTGAGATTCAGATAGCATCATTTCGTAAGCTGTCATACCTGCTTCACGTTGAGGAACTAAGTCAAGATTCATCTCGATACCCATTCCAGCTTTAGAAGCCATTTCTGCAGATGATGATGTCAGTCCTGCTGCACCCATATCCTGGATACCAACAAGGGCATCATTTTGAACAACCTCTAAACATGCTTCAAGTAAAAGTTTTTCCATGAATGGATCACCAACTTGAACCGCTGGACGCTTCTCTTCAGATGCATCTGATAATTCTTCTGAAGCAAATGTTGCACCATGGATACCGTCGCGACCTGTTGATGCACCAACGTACATAACAGTGTTTCCTACACCATGAGCTTGACCTTTTTTAATGTCTTTATGATTAATTAAGCCAACGCACATTGCATTTACTAAAGGATTTCCTTCATAACAAGGATCAAAGTTTACTTCTCCGCCCACAGTTGGGATTCCAATACAGTTACCATAACCTGCGATTCCAGCCACTACTTCTTCGAATAAATACTTTACTCTAGGTGTTTCTAATTCACCAAAACGTAAAGAGTTTAGAAGAGCAACAGGTCGTGCACCCATTGAGAATACATCACGAATAATTCCACCTACTCCAGTAGCAGCCCCTTGGTAAGGTTCAATTGCTGATGGATGATTATGACTTTCAATTTTAAATACAACTGCTTGCTCATCACCAATATCAACAATACCTGCACCTTCACCTGGTCCTTGTAAAACGTGCTCTCCGCTTACAGGGAATTTACGTAATAGAGGTTTAGAATTTTTATAGCTACAATGTTCTGACCACATTACAGAGAATAATCCAAGTTCAGTATAATTTGGTCCACGACCAATAATTGATTTAATCAATTGGAACTCTTCATCTGTTAAGCCCATAGTGGCATAAATTCTTTCTTCTTCAATTTGCATTGGGTTTGGCTCAAGAAGTAACGACATGGTTTTCCCTCCAGTTTCTTACAATCGAACGAAATAGTTGAAGTCCATCAGCACTGCCTAATAAAGTATCTACAGCACGCTCAGGGTGTGGCATCATTCCTAAAACATTTCCTTTTTCATTTACAATACCTGCGATATCATCTAAACTACCATTCGGATTATTTTGATAACGGAAAATAATCTGATTATTATTTTTAAGAGATTCGTATGTTTCATTGTCGCAATAGTAATTTCCCTCACCATGTGCGATTGGTACAGTGATCACTTGACCTTTTTCGTAACCCGTTGTAAACATTGTTTCATTGTTTTCAACAACTAATTCTACTTGGCCACACATAAATTTTAATTTCTCATTACGTCGAAGTGTTCCTGGTAAAAGACCTGCTTCTGTTAATATTTGAAATCCATTACATACTCCAAATACTGGTTTACCTTCAGCAGCAGCCTTTTTTACAGCTTCCATCACATTGGCAAAACCTGCAATTGCGCCAGAGCGTAAGTAATCACCATATGAGAAACCACCTGGTAATAAAATACCGTCAAATTCATCTAAATTAGTTGAATCATGCCATACGTATTCTACTTCTTCGCCTAATTCATCTTTTATTGCATGATACATATCTACATCACAATTTGAGCCTGGAAACACAATTACTGCAAACTTCACTGTGCGACTACCTCCTCTACCTCATAACGGTAATCTTCAATTACGATGTTTGCTAATAATTTTTCACACATTTCTTTTACTGAAGCATCTAAATCAGCTACATTTTTATCAATTAAAAGTTCCATATATTTACCGATACGAACATCATTTACTTCATTGAAATTCATGCTATGAAGCGCGTTTTTCACTGCGTTTCCTTGTGGATCTAATACACTCTCTCTTAATGTAACGAATACTCTTACTTTGAACATGATAATCCCCCTAAGCGTTTTAAAATTTCTTCGTATCCATCTGTTAAGTTCCCTAAATCTCTTCGGAACACATCTTTATCAAACTTTGCGTTCGTCTCTTTATCCCATAAACGGCATGTATCAGGTGAAATTTCGTCTGCTAATAAAATTGAGCCATCCTTTAACTTACCAAACTCTAATTTAAAATCGACTAATCGAACATTACATTCATTAAAATGATCAACTAATATATTGTTTACACGAAGAGCAATTTCTTTAATTGTTTGAAGTTCTTCAGGTGTTGCTAGCTCAAGTGATGCGATGTGATCTTCATTTACAATCGGATCTCCTAAATCATCACGTTTATAGTAGAATTCAACGATGGGTTTAGCTAAAACCACGCCTTCATCTAATCCCATACGTTTAGATAAACTACCAGCAACAATATTTCGTACTACAACTTCTAAAGGAACAATTGTTACTCGTTTAACGAGTTGTTCAAGCTCTGATGTTTTTTCTACGAAATGTGTATCTATTCCTGAATCCATTAACTTTGAAAATAGTAAGCTAGTAATCTCATTATTTAAACGGCCTTTACCAGCTATTTCTGCTTTCTTTTCCCCATTAAAAGCTGTCGCAGAATTTTTATACTTTACTCGTACAATTTCTGGATTGTCTGTAGAATAAATTCTCTTAGCTTTACCTTCATACAATAATTCTTGCTCTACCATGAAACATTGCCCCCCATAAATTTATATCTACACTTAATTGAATGTTAGCTATTTTTTATTTTGTTTGGCTAAGGTCGAGAATAAATCAACCTTAGCCAAACGAATGTTTCTTAATTTAATCCTAAGCGTTCAAAGATTGTATCTACTTGACTTAAATGGTAGCTATAGTCGAAGCAATCATCAATTTCTTCTTTCGTTAATAATGAAGTAATTTTTTCTTCTGCTTCTACTAATTCTTTAAATTGTACTTGTGTTTCCCATGCTTCCATTGCTTTTGGTTGAACTGTATCATAAGCCTCTTCACGTGACATTCCTTTTTCAATTAAAGCAAGTAATACACGTTGTGAGTAAATTAATCCATACGTTCTATCCATATTGCGTTTCATGTTTTCAGGGAAGACAGTTAAGTTTTTCACGATATTACCAAAACGGTTTAACATATAGTTTAAAAGAATTGTTGCATCTGGTAAGATAATTCTTTCTGCTGATGAATGAGAAATATCTCTTTCATGCCAAAGTGACACGTTTTCATATGCTGTAACCATATGTCCTCTAATAACACGTGCTAAACCTGTCATATTTTCAGAACCAATTGGGTTACGCTTATGAGGCATTGCAGAAGATCCTTTTTGGCCTTTTGCAAAGAATTCCTCCACTTCGCGTGTTTCACTTTTTTGTAATCCACGTACTTCAGTTGCAAACTTCTCAATTGAAGTTGCGATTAATGATAAAGTCGCCATATAGTGAGCATGACGATCACGTTGTAATGTTTGAGTTGAAATCGGTGCAGCTTGGATACCTAATTTCTCACATACATATTCTTCAACAAATGGAGGAATATTTGCATATGTTCCTACAGCTCCTGAAATCTTACCTACTCTTACACTTTCAGTAGCATGCTTGAAGCGTTCCAAGTTACGTTTCATTTCTTCTGTCCATAAAGCAAGCTTTAGTCCAAATGTAGTAGGTTCTGCATGGACACCATGTGTACGTCCCATCATTACTGTATACTTATGTTCTTTTGCTTTTTCTTCAAGAATTCCAATGAAATTCTCTAAGTCTTTATATAAAATATCATTTGCTTGTTTTAACAAATACGAAAGTGCTGTATCTACTACGTCTGTAGATGTTAAACCGTAATGTACCCATTTACGCTCATCACCTAATGTTTCTGATACTGCACGAGTAAATGCTACTACATCATGACGAGTTTCTTTTTCAATCTCATAGATTCTATTGATATCAAAAGAAGCATTCTCACGTAATACTTTTACGTCCTCTTTTGGAATATCACCTAATTCAGCCCATGCTTCACAAGCTAAGATTTCAACTTCTAACCAAGCTTTAAATTTGTTTTCTTCTGTCCAAATAGCTGCCATTTCTGGGCGTGAATAACGTTCAATCATACATTTACCTCCACTGGGTTCCTTTTCCAGATCCCTAACTCTTCTACTTTTTTCATTGCTTCTTCAGTTGTTGCTGCCATTATATTAATATGTCCCATTTTACGACCTTTTTTACTTTCTTCTTTACCGTAAAGATGTACTTTTAATGAGCTATCTTGCTTCATAACTTTTAGTACTTCTTCAACATGTTCACCAAGTATGTTTACCATCACAACTGGTTTTAATAATTCAGTGCTTCCTAAAGGTAGATTACATATTGCTCTAACATGTTGATTAAATTGTGAAGTCTCTCCGGCATTCATACTATAATGTCCTGAATTATGTGGACGTGGAGCTAATTCATTTACAAAAACCTGCCCATCATTTGTAACAAATAGTTCAATTGCCAAAACACCCACTAAGTGAAATGAACTAGCAATTTTTTCTGCATATTGATCAACAGTTCTTTTTACTGATTCTGTTATGTTTGCTGGTACTGATGATGTATGAAGTATTTGATTAAAATGAACATTTTCTGCAATCGGGAAAGTATTTACATCCCCGTTTAAATTTCTTGCGACAATAATTGACAATTCTTTTTCAAAAGGTACCCACCCTTCAAGGATACATTGTTGTTTAGCAACTAAACTTAATGCTTCCTCGAAAGCTGCATCTGATTTTACGACAACTTGCCCTTTTCCGTCATATCCACCCGTTGTTGTTTTCAAAACTGCAGGTAAACCAATTATTGAAATGGCTTCAAAAAATTGAGCCTCATTCTCTACTAAACGAAAAGGTGCAACCTGGATGCCTAAATTTTGAATGGCAGTCTTCTCTGTTAACCTATTTCTCGTTAATTTCAATAACTCACTACCCTGTGGTAAATATGAATTTCCTTCTAAATATTCCAAAGCTTTTACATCTATATTTTCAAATTCATATGTTATAACATCACTTAATTCTGCGAGCTGACTAATTGCATTCAAGTCAGAATATTCGGCAGTTATTTCAAAATCGGCAATTTGTCCACATGGTGAGTTTGGCGTAGGATCTAAAACAGCAATTTTATATCCCATTTCTTTTGCAGAAAGCGCCATCATTCTCCCTAATTGTCCACCGCCGATTATACCAATTGTTTGACCTGGCAAGACTACTTTTTTATTCATAGTAAAACACTACCTTCTGTCACTTCTTTTCGTGTGTTTTCACGACGGAATTCTAACGCTTGAAAAATTTCTTGATCATGAATACTAATAATTTGTGCTGCTAGTAACCCAGCGTTTGTAGCTCCTGCTTTACCAATTGCTACTGTTGCTACCGGTACTCCTCCTGGCATTTGTACAATTGATAATAGTGAATCTAAGCCATTTAGAGCTTTAGATTGAACAGGTACACCTATTACAGGTAAAGTTGTTTTCGCAGCAACCATCCCCGGTAGATGAGCCGCACCACCTGCGCCAGCAATTATAACTTGTATTCCTCTTTCTCTTGCAGTTTCTGCATATTCAAACATTAAATCTGGTGTACGATGAGCTGATACCACTCGTTTTTCATAGCTAACGCTTAGTTCATCTAATACATCACATGCATTTTTCATTGTTTCCCAATCACTTGTACTTCCCATAATGATACCAACTACCGGTTTCATCCATTTTCCCCCAAGTAAATTATCGCAGTTATTTTTTTCCACAAAAAAAGCCTAGAGTAGTATTATCTCTATGATGAGAAAGATAATCTACCTAGGCGCATACAAATAAACGTACACGTGTGATTAACTTCCCCTCATAGTCTAGTAATTTAAGGTTACTAGGTAGAAACTTTTGGGCCATATTCCCAATTTTATATGAGGTTTTGCTAAACTTCCTATACTTATAGTAACAATTAATATTACTTTTTTCAATAAATATGAATGTTTTATTTAAAAAATATTTTAATGTTCGTGTTTTACTGCATTTATATGTTAGATTCCACATGAATATGATTGGTTTTCTCATTCTTTTATCTAATTAATCTATATTTAGATTTCAATGTAATGGAATTTAAAATAAGGATTGAACGGAAAACAAATTATCTTACTGCTTTAAAATTACTTATACATTAACTTATAATCAGAAAAGTATCAACACAATAAAAGGCGTAACCGATATGGTCTACGCCTTTTTTATTTTATTGTTTAGTCGATTATATTTTTAATTTCTTCTAGTATTTCACTTTGGATTTGATCAACTTTAGAAAAGTCCATGGCTTCAATATAAATCGCTTCTAACTGATCCCGAAGAACTTTTACTTCTGCCAGGTAAGATATCGCTTCTTTCATTTTATCTTTATAAGACCTTGTCGTTCTTTCAATTTCTTGTGCATACTTCTCATCAGTTCCTGGTGTAATACATCTTTCATACATATCAATTATTTCGTCATTTTTTCGATCCGGAAAATATTCATGTGGAGCAGTACTATCAAAAATTGCTATGCTTTTTTCTGGGATAATTACCATGTCAAGACTGTTTGGATCAAAGCCGCAATGATATATCTCTACATCAAAACCTCTATCTTTTCCTGTGGCTGCTATTTTCTTTAACATTGTTGACTTACCAGAACCAGCTCTACCTTTAATAAAATATCGTTTTTCGATGTCTTCCGTTAAATTTTGAATATAATCCACTGCACCACTAGGAGTTGCTGCGCCTAAAAATCTATGTTTTACTTTTGAGTCTTTTTCAATATTGCTATCAGTACCATAAAAAAGCTCTATCAATTCATCAGTCAGTTTATTAGCCTCTAAAAAGTCCATATTAGAAATATAAATTTCTTCAATTTCATCATGAGCCTTTAATGAAGCAGCAAATGTGTCATATGCAGTTTGAAACTTCTTTGAAATTTCATCATTTAGTGAGAGTATCGATTCCTTGTGCACAGATAGTTTCTTAGAATCCCAAGCAACACCTAAATTCACATATTCCTCAATAACCCCAGGAGCTTTCGGTTCAATTACATGTGGTGCTGTCCCATCTACTATACCAATTTGAAATTTTGGGATAATTAAGCCATCAACAGAATTGGTATCTGAAGAACAATGTAAATATTCAATATCTATTCCATTGTTTACAATCTTTTCACCAATTGTTTTCATTAATGTTGATTTCCCAGTTCCTGGACCACCTTTAAGAATAAATATCTTATCTAAATCCTCTAAAGCTGAGTCATAGAGATTATAAAATCCTTTTGCCGTGTTGCCACCTGCATAATAATTACGAATTTTCCCTCTCATGTATACCCCTCCGTTCAATCTAACATATGTAAAATCTTTTAGAAGGGTGTTTGCCCAGTATTAATATTATTTCTTCTTTACTTTAAAATATAAGACTTTTTCTATTTCATTCAAGTATTCATTATGTTAAGTGAGATATGCAATATCATTGACCATTCGTGCCAGGCCTTCTGAATTTCACTTGACCTCACGCCAATAAACAAGATCTGAAACACAAAAAAACATCAGCTTAATAGCTGATGTTTTAGTTACCAGGCGACGTTCTACTCTCACAGGGGGAAACCCCCAACTACCATCGACGCTGAAGAGCTTAACTGCCGTGTTCGGTATGGGAACGGGTGTGACCTCTTCGCCTTAATCACCTGATTTATTTGTGGGTTT
This sequence comes from Gottfriedia sp. ABJ_BB2_2, assembly GCF_055484705.1. Classification (NCBI taxonomy): domain Bacteria; kingdom Bacillati; phylum Bacillota; class Bacilli; order Caryophanales; family Bacillaceae; genus Gottfriedia; species Gottfriedia sp. ABJ_BB2_2. The sequence goes on along the minus strand of NZ_JBVFKR010000004.1, from coordinate 124 downwards.
GTACCCTCAAAACTAGATAATGTCATTATCAAACTTGTTAGTTAAGTCCTCGACCGATTAGTATCAGTCAGCTCCACGTGTCACCACGCTTCCACCTCTGACCTATCAACCTGATCATCTCTCA
>NZ_JBVFKR010000003.1:0-456739 GCF_055484705.1 Gottfriedia sp. ABJ_BB2_2 | reverse complement strand
AAGGATGCTTGACTCCTATGGGAGCTGCGGGACAGCTGAGACCCCACAGGAGGCCCACAGGATGTGGGTCATGCATGCGTTTCGACAGGACGTCGTGGTTTTAGCATGCCTACCTTTTGGAGGAGGCACAGCGCCCGCCCCATGGAAAGCGAGCATCCTGAAGTGGAATTTCACACTCTTCTTTTATCAGAGGATTTATTTTGTATTATTTAGAAGTTGAATGAACCCTTAGATAAGATTGTTTGTTTTCTCAAGAAAATAAATGGAACGTAAGGATGCTTGACTCCTATGGGAGCTGCGGGACAGCTGAGACCCCACAGGAGGCCCACAGGATGTGGGTCATGCATGCGTTTCGACAGGACGTCGTGGTTTTAGCATGCCTACCTTTTGGAGGAGGCTCAGCGCCCACCCCATGGAAAGCGAGCATCCTGAAGTGGAATTTCACACTCTTCCTTTTAAAGAACCATCAGATAATCTATATTACTTCTCTTACACAATAAAACACGGTAAAATAAAACTATACTAAATAATTCATTACGTTTTTATTGGAGGTCAATCATTGAGTAATCAAAATCAAACGATGTACGAATATATAGGCAAAGAAAAACTTGAGGAGCTTGTAGATACCTTTTACTCATATGTATCAAAGCACGAGCGACTTGCACCAATTTTCCCAGGCGATTGGGAAGAAACAGCACGTAAACAAAAACTATTTTTAACACAATTTTTAGGTGGTCCGCAATATTATAGTATGGAACGTGGTCATCCTAGAATGAGAGCAAGACATTTACCATTTCCAATCACAATTGAACTTGCACATGATTGGCTAGATTGTATGGCAAAAGCAATGGACGATGTAGATTTAGATGAGGAAATAAAAGAACCATTATTACAGCATTTAAGAAATGTTGCTTATCACATGGTAAACCAAGAATAAATAATAGGAGCTTTGAGGTGAAAGAAAAACCAATTATTTTATTTGATGGCGTATGTAATTTTTGCAATGGCGCTGTTCAATTTATCATTAAACATGATAAACGTGGTATATTTCAATTTGCGTCACTCCAATCATCAATTGGAAAAGAAATAATTGAAACGAAACCGGGGCTTAAAGATTTAGACTCCGTCATTTTAATACAAAATGGCATCGTAAAAACTGAATCTACCGCAGCACTTCAGATTTCAAAGAAACTAGACGGTTGGCCTAAGTTTTTTTATATCTTTATTGTTATTCCAGCACCTATTCGCAACTATTTTTATAAACTTTTTGCATCTAATCGCTATAGATTATTTGGAAAAAGTGAAACATGTATGATACCTACTAAAGAGATTCGAGATCGTTTTTTATCATAAACATTATTACTATACAATAAGCAACCCACTGTCAAATGAACAGTGGGTTTGTTTATTCTGATACCTTATTTCATCCATACTCTTGTCAAAGCCATTCCGATAAAACCTGCCCCCAAACCTATTAACCAACCTGAATGAGGTTCACCTAATAAGGAACCTATTCCCCCTCCCAAGAACATGCAACCAACAAAAACAATTCCACCTATACTAGACTTTGAATGACTCATTTTGGCACACTTCCTCTTTCTTTTTCTGCTTACTTTAGCTTTTTGAAAAATCACTAGTCTGGTTAACAATAAACATTAATTGAACATACTTTTATGAAACACTCATAAATCCTTCTGTTTTTTAGCGATTATTTCAAGTTTTTCCTCAATATTACTAAGTATTTTTTTTAATGATTTAAAATAACTAATAATATTAATAAATACATAAATGATAAAAATGAATAAGAATAAACACATAAAAATTTTTAAAAACATAAAAATAACTTCCATTGTACTCTCCAAGACTAATTTGATTTTTAAGACGACTTGATACAAAAAACTGTCTGTCTTATATTAAATATTTAAATACTTAGGATAAAATTCCTTCTTTTTCCAATTTCATCTAAAAACCTCTATCTAATTAAAGAATTATTAAAATAATTGTTAATAGTTTACAATTTTATTACTATTTGATAACAAAATCTTATATAATGATAGAAGGACAGTTTCATATGATTTTGATTTTTAGAAATTATCTAATTTTTACAGAGGCAGTCCTATGAAAAAGGCATATATATTTATACGGAGAGTGATTAATTTTGCAAAAACACCGAAGACGCAACACAGTAGCATTTACAGTTTTAGCCTACTTTACATTAGTAGCAGGTGTACTATTATTTTGTATCGGATTATACAATGCAGACATGGAGCTTAATGAAAAAGGATATTATATCGCAGTTATGTTATTAGTAGCTGTTGGCGCTATTCTAACTCAAAAAGTAGTTCGTGATAATGCGGAAGATGACGATATTATCGCTGATCAAGAAATCCAGTTAAAAATGAAATTAGATAGCTCAAAAAAAGAATCGAATTAAATTCATCAACTAACCCCTGTCTTTTGACAGGGTTTTTTTATTTTAGTGAGCAAAAAATGCATCTAACCCATTACGTTAGATGCATTTTACTTCCAAACTCTTCTTAACTTGAAGAATTCCTGTAAATATCCAAATAATGAAACTGGAGACATAATCATTTGATAAAAAAGAATAAACATTACAAATCCTATCTTGTTAATTCTTATTTTTAAATGTAGATGTCTAAAAACATAATGCTTTTGATATAAATAAAGTATTGAATAGCTTACAAATGTTAGTGGTAAAACTAATAATGTCATTGGACCAACAATCCAGTTGATACCGAAAAAAGCTAAAACTAGGCCTGGTAACCAACATAAAGTGTATACAAAATCTAAATATAGCATTAGTAAGTTAATCCCAGTGAGGTATTTTGTATAAACTTGTGGTTGTTGCCAAGGTTTAATTTCTTTTAAACCTTCAACCATTCCTCTTGCCCATCTTGAACGTTGTTTTGCGAAATGAGCAAGCGTTGTCGGGGCATCAGTAAATGCTACTGCTAAAGGTTCGAAGTATACTTTCCATTCCTTTTGTAACAGTCTCCAAGTTAAAACAATATCTTCACCAATTGCATCAGGCCAACCGTCTACTTCCTGAACGCATGATGTTTTATATAAACTAAATGCACCCTGTGCTACTAATGTTCCTTGATATAGCCCCTGTAATCTTTTAATTGAAGCGATTCCTAAAAAATAATCCCATTCCTGAATTTTCGTCCAAATTGTTTCACGACTATTTCGTACAAGCATTGATCCAGCTACAGCACAAACATCTTCTGGACTACTTTTAATTCTTGAAACTAAGTAACGAACTGCTGAAGGGTGAATCAATGTGTCAGCATCTAATGTAATTACATAAGGCGTTTTCACATGTTTTAATCCTGTATTTAAAGCATTAAATTTACCAGGATTTGATTCATGTAAAATTGAAATGTTAGCTTTTAATTCTTTTTTTGCTCTTAATACTTCCTCAGTCGTTTGATCTGATGAGTTATTATTTATCACAATCACTTGTATCTCACCAGTGTAATCTTGATCTGCAACATATTTTAATGTATTATAAATGCCTTTTTCTTCATTATAAGCCGCAACTAGTAAAGTAACTGATTCAGTAGGGAACTCATTCTTAAAATTAGGCTGCTTATCTAATATCAAACTAATAATTAAAAAAGCACTCATATATCCAGGAATATATGCAATACCAGTGATAATAAAAATTGCACCTGGCATTGTCACAACTTCAGATAAATCAAATAACCAAGGTAATGATAAATATATTGAAAGGATTAACCACATGAAGGACATCGCGTGACTAAACCAAAATTTCTTTTGAATTGTAAAATAGTATTTATTTCTTTGCTTTTTAATAGGTGTAAGATTAGGCTCCATTATTCTCCCCCCTATCATTCACTTTATTTCAACTAAAAAGTGAAAAAGGTTTCCTGACACGGATGATAACAAGATTATATCACAATAATAACGATTGGGTTAACAAAAACATTATTTTAATAAAATATAAAAAGATGTATTAATATCAAGATTAATCAAGTTTCAAATAAACATTCATTATTTAAAATAAAAATACAAAGCGAAATTTATTTTATTGATATAATATTGTCTATTTATGATATTGTTACAATTCTTTTTAAAAATTCACTTATAATAACCTGCCATGTTCATGCATTTACTTGATTCCTTACATTTCATATTTCAATAATTTGTTTTAATATACTGAAAATTATAAAATATATTTAAAACCAAACATTTAAAAATGAGGTGTTTAATATCGAAAGGAAAATAAATCTATACTGCATTAGACATGGTGAAACTTATTTAAATCGGTACAAAAGAATGCAAGGTTGGGCCGATAGTCCTTTAACAGAAGAAGGTAAATTAGTCGCAGTCGAAGCTGGCAAAAAACTTTCAACTATTCATTTTGATCGTGTTTATACAAGTGATTCTGGCCGAACAGTTGAAACAGCTGAAATCCTACTACACCAAAATCAATATAAGATACCTGTCATTCAAAAAAGAAAAGCATTTCGGGAAACATTTTTCGGTAGTTTTGAGGGGGAATTTTCCGAGGTAGCATTAGGTAAAGTAGCAAGTGACCAAGGATATAGTAGCTTTAAGGAATTGTTTCGCAATCACACACTAGAAGAAATAACGAATTTCATCAAAAAGTCTGATCCGTATCATCATGCTGAAGATTATCACGAACTATGGGAACGATTAGAAAAAGGGTTAAATGAAGTCGTATCTGAAGGCTTGAATCAAGTTGAAAATATTTTACTTGTTACTCATGGAAATATTATCAGAAATATTGTTAAAAAGTTTTCTGATGAAGTAGATATACAAGTTGAAATTAAAAACTCCAGTATTACCATTTTAGAATATACAAATAGTTTATATAAAGTTGTTTCTTTTAATCAGTAAAAATAAAAGACGAAACAAATGTTTCGTCTTTTTGTTTATTATTTTGCAACTTCTTTAACAATTGCAACAACCATCTCAGCAGATTTAACTAATTCTTTGATTGGCATTTTTTCATTTGTTGTGTGAATTTCTTCATAACCAATTGCTAAGTTTACAATTGGGAAGCCATGTCCTGCAAATACATTTGCATCAGAACCGCCACCACTTTGTTGTAATGCTGGTGTACGACCGATTGCTTCAGCAGCACGTTTTGCTACTTCTACAACATGATCACCTTCACCAAATTTGAATCCTGGATACATAATTTGAACTTCAACTTCTGCACGTCCGCCCATTTCTGATGCTGCTTCTTCAAATGCAGCTTTCATTTTAGCAACTTGTGCTTCCATTTTCTCACCAATTAATGAACGAGCTTCTGCAAGGATATTCACTTGATCGCAAACAATATTTGTAGCACTTCCACCTTCGAAACGTCCGATATTAGCAGTTGTTTCTTCATCAATACGTCCTAGAGGCATTCTAGCAATAGCTTTTGAAGCGATTGTAATTGCAGAAACACCTTTTTCTGGAGCCACGCCAGCATGAGCAGTTTTTCCATAAATCGTAGCGATTACTTTCGCTTGAGTTGGAGCTGCTACGATAATATTTCCTACTTCTTCATCGCTATCTAAAGCATAGCCAAATTTAGTTGTGATTAGTTTTGGATCCATTGCTTTTGCACCATGTAATCCTGATTCTTCACCAACCGAAATGATAAATTGAATTTCACCGTGTTCAATATTTTGTTCTTTGATTACTTTAACTGCTTCTAAAAATGCAGCGATACCAGCTTTATCATCAGCACCAAGAATTGTTGTGCCATCAGTTACTACTTTACCATCAACGATTGAAGGTTTGATGCCTTTTCCTGGTGTTACTGTATCCATATGACATGAGAAGAAAATACCATCTACTCCTTCTTTTGTAGCAGGAATCGTTGCAACGATGTTACCAGCACCATGTCCAGTTACGCCCATTGTGTCATCTTCAAACACATTCATTCCAAGTGCTTCTAATTTTTGTTTTAAAACCTTCGCAATTTCAGCTTCAAACTTAGTTTCAGAGTCAACTTGTACTAATTCTAAAAATTCTTCAACTATACGATGTTCATTAATCATATGTGATACGCCTCCATTATAAGTATGTAGAAAAATGTCTATAAAGGTATATTACCATGTTTTTTGGCTGGGCGCTTTTCATTTTTCGTTTTTAATACTTCTAATGACTGAATCAACTTTTTACGAGTTTCACGAGGATCAATCACATCGTCTACTAAACCATATTTTGCTGCAACATATGGATTAGAGAATTTTTCTTTGTATTGGTCCATCCATTCAGCTCGTAGACCTTCAGGATTTTCACTCTGACTGATTTCCTTGCCATAAAGTATATTAACAGCTCCTGCAGCACCCATCACTGCAATTTCAGCATTTGGCCAAGCAAAAACTAAATCCGCTCCAATTGATTTACTATTTAAAGCTACATATGCACCACCAAAAGCTTTTCTAGTTATAACCGTAATTTTTGGGACAGTTGCTTCTGAATATGCATATAAAAGCTTCGCACCATGTCTTATTATACCTCCATGCTCTTGTTTTACACCGGGAAAAAATCCAGTAACATCAACAAATGTAATGAGAGGAATATTAAAGCTATCACAAAAACGAATGAATCTAGCACCCTTATCAGCAGAATGAATATCTAATCCTCCTGCCATTACTTTTGGCTGATTACAAACTAACCCTACAACTTCTCCGTTCACTCTAGCGAATCCAATTACTAAATTTTTTGCAAAATCTTTTTGTACTTCTAAAAATGAATCATTATCTACAATCATTGAAACAATATTCTTTACATCATATGGGCGACTACTATCTTCTGGTATACAATCTAATAAATCTTCCAAATCTTTATCATTTTTCACATAACTAGGTGTTTTTTCTTCCCAATGTGAAGGTAGATAGTCTAATAAACTTCTAACTACGCTAAGTGCTTCCTCTTCGGTCTTCGATTGAAAATGCGCATTACCACTTATTTCATTGTGCACCTTTGCTCCACCTAAATCTTCAGCAGAAATTTTTTCCCCAGTCACACTCTCAATTACTTTTGGACCTGTTATAAACATTTGACTGCTTTCATTCACCATGATGACAAAATCAGTTATCGCTGGTGAATAGACTGCTCCTCCAGCACATGGACCCATAATGACGGAAATTTGTGGCACGACTCCAGAATAAATCGTATTGCGATAAAATACGTGCCCATAACCATCTAATGATAAAACCCCTTCTTGTATCCGAGCACCACCAGAATCATTTAATCCTATGATTGGTGCCTTACATTGAACAGCCATATCCATCAATTGACTAATTTTTTTAGCATGCATTTCACCTAATGCTCCACCAAACACTGTAAAATCCTGTGAAAATACAAAAACCGTTCTTCCTTTGATTTTCCCATATCCAGTTACGACACCGTCACAAGCACCACTTTCTTCGTCCATACCAAAATCAGTACAACGATGCTGTACAAATCCGTATAGTTCAACAAAGCTATCCTCATCAAGTAATAATTCAATCCGTTCTCTAGCCGTGTTTTTTCCTTTTTCATGTTGTTTTTCTATCCGTTCATAACCTCCACCAAGCTCGACTTCAGACTTTTTCTCATACAACTCATAAATTGCATCATATTTACTCATCTCAAAGATCTCCTTTTTCTACAATTTCGATTAACATTCCAAATTGTTTCGGATGAATAAAAAATATTTTCGAACCATGGCTACCTTTGCGAGGTGTATCTTGGATCAAATGAAATTGACGTTTTTTTAAATCTGTAATGGCTATGTCAATATCATCCACTCTAAAAGCAACATGGTGCAGTCCTTCGCCTTTTTTTTCGATATATTTATATATTGGGCTATTTGGAGAAAGTGGTTGAATTAATTCAATATTTATATTTTCCGTTTCAAAAAATGCAACTTCAACACCTTGTTCTTCAACAATTTCTCGGTAAGAACAGTTTAGCTGTAATTCCGTTTCATATTTTTTTATGCTTCTATTTAAGTCTTTTACACAAATTGCCATATGATCAATTTTTGTGAACATTGCTTGTCCTCTCCCTCAAAACGAATGCTTTTCTATCATTCATATGCTAAAATGGGACAAGACTTGTATAATTTTTAATAATTTAACGTGAAAGTTTATTTAATTAGTAAGGTGGTAATGAACATATGAGAAAAAGAACCCAAAAAATCGTCGTGATAATCATGTTAATTTCAATGCTTGCGACTACTTTATTAGCAGGAATCTCTTCATTTCTATAATCAATCAAAAAAGGTTGCGTGAAACTGGAATTTTCTAGTTTTACGCAACCTTTTCTTTATTTAATTGCTCCTTTTTCTTTTGCTATTTGAACAAATGTTTTTGTGGTAGTTGTAATAAATACTTTTGTTCCGTATGGGGTCTTGTCATAAAGCTCATTTACATCGTTTGTATGCATTCTTACACAACCATTTGATATGTATTTACCAATAGAAGATGGATCATTATTACCATGTATTCCATAAATTGATCCGTCAGTGTTTAGTGCATCAAATCCAATCCACCTCGATCCTAATGGATTTTTTGGATCGCCTCCTGGAATATTTTTTTTCTTCCAATAAGGATTCTTGGCTTTATAAATAGCATTAAACATACCCTCAGGTGTCAATTCGGCTGTTTTTCCTGTTGCAACCTTATATACTTTTTGAATTTTCCCGTCATCAATAAAAGCTAACTGATTAACTTTTTTATTAATAATGATAAATGGATCCCCTAGCCTTGGGTTTTGCCCAAGTGGCCATACAGGACTAATGACAAGAAATAGTGAAATAACTAGCTTAAGCAAATTAGTATTCCTACCTCCTTCTTAAACACTTTTAGCGTATTTTTCCTTATACTTAGCTTTCATAACCAAAAAACTTTCCATTTCATGAATGATCATTAATATAGCAGCTCTCGTTTCCAAATCATCGGGTGTATGAGGTAGTGGCATTGATCGAAACATTTTATAAATTTCTTCTAATTGATGACTACAAATTACACCTGTTATTCTAGGGTTTAAGGAGTAGCATAAATCTTTAAAGAAACTTGCTAAAATGTCCGATTGTTCATTACTTACTTGAATGACTGACAATGTGTTAATGACACTTTTTAAAATGACTAATTGCCTTTCTCTCATTAAGAAATAATCATAGTCCTCATCGTTGGTTGTTCGAATATAATGATTTTCAATTTCGAGCTTGGCTGCTTTTTTTGCTTTATCTAGCAAAGCACATGTTTCTTCATATTCACTTAAATGACTGGTTTTAGAAGGATTTTTTAAAAAAATTGAAATTTTTTCGAAGATAAAACAAAACTTTGAATCGATTTGTTCTTTATATATTTTTATTTCATCCTCCAAACTAGGCATATATAAATTACATAAAAGTGCAATTCCCATTCCAACTAAAATAATACTAATTTCATTGACTACGATTGATACTGTCATTTTTTCTAAACCATATAAATGAAGCATAATTACTGCACTAGAAATGACCCCTTCTTGAATTTTCAAATACACCAAAGTAGGGATAAAAAATAATAATAGTAGTCCAATTGCAAAGGGATTATAACCTATTAAGTGGAATATGATGAAACAAAACACTATAATTAACATGCATGCTACGAATCGTTTTAATACTGTTTCTAAAGATCGTCTCTTAGTTGGTTGAATACATAGTATTGTTAAAATTCCCGCTGAAGCATAGAAACTTAAACCAAGCGTTTGAGCGATAAAGATTGCAACTGAGCTACCTAATGCAGTTTTCACTACTCGAGAACCTATTTTATACATAAAATCACCTATGTCTATGATTTTACTTTCTACAGTTTTTAATTCTCTTTTATAACAATAAACTATTATATTTGATTCTATTTTATAAACCATGCTTATCAGCTTTTTAGTTTGGTGAAAATAGAAATAATCTAAAAAAAGGTGTGAGCTTATGAGTTCAAAATATTGCCACGAATCTCGTGCTACTTTAATTATTCGCGTATTCCCTACTGATTTAAATAATCACCGTACATTATTCGGGGGAAAAATACTAGCCGATATGGATATGACAGCATCTATTACTGCTTCTAGACATGCGAGAACAAAATGTGTAACAGCTTCGATTGATCACGTTGACTTCTTACATCCGGTAACTGAACAAGATTGTATATCGTATGAATCTTTTATTGTTTTAACGGGGAGATCATCGATGGTTATCTTTGTAAAAGCCATTGCAGAGAATCTACTAACAGGAGATCGCCGTGTTGCTGCTACTTCATTCTTAACATTTGTAGGGATGAAAGACGACAAAACTGTACCAGTTCCATCAATCATTTTAGAAACTGAAGAAGAAAGAGAATTAGCTGAGATTGCAAAAGCCAGAATTGAGAATCGAAAAAATAACAAACTGATTAGTAAAAATATCGCGAGTATTATTTCTACAAAACCACTAAAATTAAGACAAAATGAGGAATAAATTAGAAAAAAGCTGAAGGATTCACTCCTTCAGCTTTTTCTATTCCGACTTATATTTTTTCAATTGATCAATGAGATGAAATACCTTCAATACCGTGACCTGTATTTGATTTAACTAGAATTTCATCGAACTTTGCTTCACTTTCTTTTTTACTTGAAAGGATTGTACCTAAAAATGCAGCAATAAAGCCTAAAGGAATAGAAATGATTCCTGGATTCGTTAAACTAATTAAAGGATCACCAACAAAAATAGCTTTTCCTTCAATTGGACTCCAAATATTAGGGCTGATAGCTACTAAAATAATCGCAGAAATCAAGCCAGTTAACATTCCCACAACTGCTCCCGTTGTATTGAAACGTTTCCAATAAATTGTAAATAAAATGACTGGTAGATTTGCACTTGCAGCAACGGCAAAAGCTAAAGAAACTAAAAACGCCACATTTAACGATTGTGCAAAAATTGCTAGTATAATAGACAATATAGCAACACCAATAGATGCATATCTTGCCATTGATACTTGTTCTTTTTCAGTTGCCTTGCCTCTTCTTAGAATTTCATTATAGAAATCATGTGCAAAAGCAGATGCCGCTGTTAATACTAATCCTGCTACTACAGCCAATATGGTAGCGAATGCAACTGCCGAAACAAAGGCAAATAAGAAATTACCACCTAAAACTTCTGCTAACAAAGGTGCTGCCATGTTTCCAGCTGGATTTGCCTTAATAATTTCTGCGTTACCAACAAATGCAGCAGCACCGAAACCAAGGAAAATTGTCATAATATAGAATGCACCAATCAACCAAGTTGCATATACAACGGATTTACGTGCTGTTTTTGCGTCACGCACAGTAAAGAAGCGAACAAGAATATGTGGTAACCCTGCAGTCCCTAGTACTAGAGCTAAATTTAATGAAAGTGTATCTAAACCATTTGTATATTTAACACCTGGATTTAAAAAAGTTTCCTTAAGAGGAGTTGCCGTTTTCATTTGACTAAACATTTCTGTAATACTGAAGTTAAATTTTGCAAATACGATAATTGAAATCACTAAAGTTCCAAGCATTAGGAGTACAGCTTTTACAATTTGCACCCAACTTGTGGCTGTCATCCCTCCAAAAATTACATACACAGTCATTAATACACCTACAATTAAAACTGCAGTGGTATATTCAATTCCTAATAATAATTTGATGAGTGCACCCGCTCCAACTAGTTGTGCAATCATATAGAAAATAGAAATTGTCATTGTATTTAAAGCTGCTACGCCTCGTACCTTTCTTTGATCAAATCTTGCAGCAATCATATCTGCTAAAGTATATTTTCCAAGATTCCTAAGTGGTTCTGCTACCAAATAAAGTACAACAAGATAAGCAACTAAAAAGCCAATACTATAGAAAAAGCCATCAAATCCAGTTAAAGCAATTGCGCCAGCTATACCTAAAAATGAAGCAGCAGACATATAGTCACCTGCGATTGCAAGTCCATTTTGCCAGCCCGTCAAACCGCCACCTGCAGTGTAAAAGTCTTTTGCATCCTTGGTTTTTTTAGAAGCGTAATATGTAATGACGAGTGTCCCAAGTACAATGATTAAAAATAGTATAAAGGCATACGTATTCAAATTACTCTCCTCCTTTATTTAACTTCTTAACAATACCTTCAGACATTTCATCGAATGATTTTGCCTTTTTATGATAGATCATACATAATCCCCATGTCATAATGAATTGTGCGAAGGCAAAAATCCAAGCCCAAGTAATATCACCAATCGCTTTCGTATTCAGTACTTTAGAATAAGACGTCATTAATGGTAAAGCGATATAAAAGCATAAAAAGAAAATAGACATTGGTAAAATAAATTTTCTTTTCGCTTTTAATAATTGTTTAAACTCTGGTGATTTCGCTACTTCCGAGTAAACGTTTACAGTTTTCACATTATTTTTTTCGATTTCCATTTACATATCTCCCTTCAATTTTTTGTTTCTTGAATATGAGTACAAAAACAAGTCCAAAAAAGAATAAGAAGAACGATAGAAAGTTCCAATAAAACGATAGAATATTCAGAAACTTATTTTTATTGTATTTCATTTGTTAGAGATTAATAAAATGTTTTCGTATGACAAAAAATATGAAATTTCTCTAAAAATATAGAAATCGTTAGAAATAGCTACTAAAATTATATATTCTTCAATGAAATGAATCGAAATCTTTTGAGCAATACTATCTATGTATTAGTTGAATAAAAAACTAAATAAAAGAGAAACCTTTTAGGCTTCCCTATTTATAGACCACTACTATTTGTAATATTAATATCGTTCGAATAGATTTATTTATTCATTCCCATCCAAATGATAGATTAGCTGCACAACGCCTGAAGAGAACGTTCGCGTATTCACCAATTTTAAATTTACCCTTTTGTTTATATCGATAAACATTGGTTTTCCTTCTCCCAAAATAACAGGGTGAACAGATAATCTAAATTCATTTACTAGATCTAAATTGATAAAAGTTGTAATGAGACTTGCGCCACCATATAGCCAAATGTCTTTACCAGGTTTATTCTTCAATTTACTTATTTCTTCAGCAATATTTTCGTGAATAAATATTGCTTGATGATCTTCTTTTTGTGATTTGGAAAACACATACTTTTCCTTACTATGAACCAAATTCCACATTTCTTTTTCTGTATCAGAGTCCGTCGTATTTGGCGTATATTGTCCCCATAATTCGTAGCTTTTTCTTCCATATAGTATCGTATCTATTTGATTCAAGAAATTTGTAAATCCCATTTCTGGGTCCATAATGCACCAATCAACTTCACCATTTTTCCCTTCAATAAAACCATCTAACGTAACTGCTAAATCTAAAATGATTCTTCTCTGTTTTACGTTTTCTGACATAAGTAAAACTCCTTTTTCATTAGATCTTCTTCTACTACTATTGTAATATTTCATTATTGATTAATGAAATTGACTAATATTCACTATGTAAATGCGAACTTTATTAAAGTCTTTTATACCAAATGCTATTATACAGTTATTTTAGTTTGAAAAATAATAAATTTAATAAAAAAAGGCAACCAATTAACATGTTAATTAGTTACCTCAACAGATATTTTCTCTTAAACTTATAATATTTTTTCTAAAAACAGCTTTGCACGATCTGTTTTTGGTTTTGAAAATAGTTCAATTGGTGTTGCATCTTCCACTAATTTCCCTTCATCCAAGAAAAGAATTCTGTCAGCAACTTCTTTTGCAAATCCCATTTCATGTGTAACGATCACCATTGTCATACCAGTATGGGCTAATGATTTCATTACTTCTAGAACTTCTTTAACCATTTCAGGGTCTAAAGCTGATGTTGGTTCATCAAACAGCATGACTTTCGGTTCCATTGCAAGTGCTCTAGCAATGGCTACACGTTGTTTTTGTCCACCAGATAATTTCGGTGGATAAACTCCCGCTTTCTCAAGTAAACCAACCTTTACTAGTAATTCTTTTGCTTTTTCTTCAGCTTTACTCTTACTAATCCCTTTAACATTGATTGGTGCATACGTAATATTTTCTAAAACAGTCATATGTGGGAAAAGGTGAAAATGTTGAAATACCATTCCTACCTCTTCTCTAATTTTCATAATATTATTTTTAGAATTTGTAATGTCAACATTATCCATCCAGATTTGACCAGATGTAGGTGTTTCTAATAAATTCATACATCTTAAAAATGTAGATTTACCTGAACCCGAAGGTCCAATTACAGCCACAACTGACCCTTCTTCAATCGTTGTAGTAATACCTTTTAATACATTTACATTTCCAAAGCTTTTATATAAATCATTTATTTTAATCATTAGTACGTAATCTCCTTTCAATTGCTTTACCTAGGAGTGATAGTAGCATAATTAAAACATAGTATACCCCTGCTACGAAAATTAATGGTTCCATATAAGAAAACGATTCTCCACCAACTAAATAAGCTCTACGCATTAAATCGGAAGCACCAATTACTGTTACCATTGCTGATTCTTTCGTTAACGTTATAAATTCATTCATAAGTGCTGGTAAAATATTTTTAAATGCCTGAGGTAAAATGATTTTTGCCATCATTTTACGATATGGAATTCCAAGAGCTGAAGCTGCTTCTTGTTGACCTTTATCAACTGCTTGGATCCCAGCACGGATTACTTCTGAGACATATGCCCCAGAGTTTAAACCAAAGGCTAATACTGCTGCTGGAAATTGTTCAATTTCAAAACCAATTATTTGTGGAAGACCAAAATAGATAATCATTAATTGCAGAACCATCGGCGTCCCACGGAAGATCGATGTATAAAAATCAGCTATTAATACTAACCATTTAGAACGACTAATTTTCATTAGTGCAAGTAAAATTGCTAAAACTAAACCTAATAAAATTGAACAAACAACAACTAGTAATGTTAATTTTAAACCGGCTAATATATATGGGATCGATGGAACGATTTGAGTAAAATCTAAGTTCATATACTGTACTCCTTTATTTATTCGACTTTAAAAGTGGGCATGTTTGTTAATTTAGATAAAAAGCACTGGTTTTTAGAAACCAATGCCTTTTGTTTCAAATAATTCATAGCCAATTGATTGCTCATATTCAGTTAAAGCTTCATCTAGGATATTTAGCCCATCATCGATTTGACTTTTTGTTACTGTTAAAGGTGGGATCATTCTAATTACTTCACTGTTATTTCCACAGAAATAGAATAAAACTCCTTTTTCTAAAGCGATATCAAGAATTTTAAATAAGCCATCCCCATTCGGTTCTTTTGTTGATGGATTGATGATTTCAATCCCGATCATTAAACCAATTGAACGAATATCTCCAATGACTGGGTGCTTCTTCTTTAACTCATGCAATTTCTCAACAGCATAAGCTCCAACCTCTTTTGTATTTTCTAATAAATTTTCTTCTTTAATAATTTCAAGTACAGCTAGTGCAGCCGAGCAGGCAATCGGATTACCACCAAAAGTTGTCCCGTGACTACCGAGTGGCCACTTCTTCATTAATTCATTAGATGCAACAGTCGCACTTAACGGGATCCCGTTTGCAATCCCTTTAGCAATTGCCATAATATCAGGTGTTACATCAAATGTATGAGCTGCAAACCAGTTACCTGTACGACCAAATCCAGTTTGTACTTCATCGAATATTAATAAAATATTATGTCGATCACAGATTTCACGAATCTTTTTCAACCATGCTTTAGGAGGAACTACATATCCACCTTCTCCTAATACAGGTTCTACAATAACAGCTGCAACTTCTTCTGGTGTTACTTGATGATTAAATAGTCTTTTAAAATCTTTTTCTAATCGATCTACAACAAATAATTCTTCATCCATTCCTTCAGGACATTCAGAAACATTTGCATATGGAATTTGGTATGAACCAGAAGGATTTAGAAATTTACGATATTTACTTTTTGAAGTCGTAACGCTTAACGCCCCCATTGAACGACCGTGAAAACATCCAATAAATGAAACGACATATGGGCGCTTCGTCGCGTGTTTTGCTAATTTAATGGCACCCTCAATTGCTTCCGTACCACTATTACCAAAGAAGAATGTATCTAAGTCTCCTGGTAGTATGTCTGCCAATTCATCAGCTAATTTTAAAATAGATTCATAGATAATAACACCTGATGGTCCATGTGCTAGTGAATCAGCTCCATCTTTAATAGCCTGTACAACTTTTGGATGACGGTGTCCAACATTTGTTGTTGCAATACCAGAAGTAAAATCTAAATATTGCTTTCCATCTACACCGTAGTAGTAACAACCTTCTTCTTTAACAACTGGTAAATTTGGGTGATCTTTCGCCATACTTGGCGCTAAGCGTAAAGGCATTTTTTCAAGTAAGTGACTCCAATCTTTCTCCATCAAATCATTCCTCCTGATCTAAACGAATCCTTTTTAAGACGTTTATTTAAGATCCCCAAACCATTTTTTAATTAATTTATCTACTGTTCCATCTTCTTTTAATTCTGCTAATGCTTTATCAAATTTAGCTGTAAGTTTAGAATCCTTTGGAAATGCAACTGCTGAACCAGATTGCTCAAAGAAATCTTCAATTAGTAAACCTTCGATCGTATCAAGTTTATCTAAATAGCCTTTTGCAACTGTTTGTTCAATAATTACTGCGTCAAAACGACCTGCTTTTAATTCTTCAACTAATTCTGGAATTCTGTTACGGTTCTCTACTTTGAATCCTGCAGTTTTTGAAACTTCAATTGCTTTCGTTTCTTGGATTGAGCCTGCTTGTACCCCAACAGTCTTTCCTTTTAAATCTTCTAATTTACTAATATTTGAATCTTTTTTTACAACAACCTGATTTTGATCAATAAAATATGAATCTGTAAAGTCTGCGTTTTTTGCACGTTCTGGCGTTTCTTTCATTCCAGCCATAATGAAGTCAACTTTATCAGCATTCATTGCTGTAATTAATGAAGTAAAGTCAAGGTCTTTCACTTTAATTTCATAACCAGTTTTTTTACCTAATGCATTTGCTAAATCAATGTCAAAACCTATGATTTTATCATTTTTTGTATCGATAAATTCATATGGCTTGTAGTCAGCACTTGTTCCCAAAATTAATGTTTTGTCATCAGATTTACTATTACATGCTGATAACATTCCGATTGATAATACTGTTGCAGATAAGACTCCGATTAATTTTTTCATTAATGTTTCCCCCTTAATTTTTGAAAAATTCTAACTACTAATCTTTATTATCATGATTAAATTTAGATTAAACAACTAGTTTTTTTCGATGAATAATTATTTTATAAAATGAATTTTAACACATACTAATAATTATGCAAACACAATTTTATATTTTTCGACAAAATTATTCTATAAATACTTATATACCAACGAAATTATATAAAAATATTTTTACTTCCCATTCAACGTTTTTAGATATTTATACAAAAAGACTGAATAACCATGATATAACTCGCTTATTTTTATTTGGTAACTTTTTTTCGACAAATATTGCAAAAGCTTAGTGAGAATCAATATTATTCAAGAAAAACCCTATAAATAAAGCGTTTTCATTAATATACACAAAAAAAGCACCATTTTTTAAATGGCACTTACTTTAAATTGTGTATAATATTCAATTCATAAATTATTTCATCATACTAATTTGTTCTTTAACAACGACATCTACTACTCTAGAATCTTCATAATAAAAAGCATGATGATACATTTTATCTTCATTTAATAGTATAGGAAGAAAATATGGAATACATTCCCCTACGCCTTCATTTTGCTTGTCTATTACCCAATCTATCAGCTTCCAATCCAATATACCTTCATCTGTTTTTATTGGTGTATTGTAATGAAGGTCCTCAGACACATCCGCTTTGAATATATACATCCCACCAAAAACATGTTCTTTTTCCTGCCACGTGACGATTCCTTTATTTGTAATTTGATCTAATTCTATGAACAATCCAGTTTCTTCTAATATTTCCCTTTGTACCGATTCTTCTATCGTTTCATTTTTTTCGATTTTCCCTCCAACCCCATTCCAGATTCCCATTGTTGGAGCTTTGATTCTATTCAACATTAATAATTCCGATTTGCGTTGTATAAAACATAATGTATATTTCAAGATTGACACGAGCCTTTCAGTGATTAGTTTGATTTTTTTCCAATTATTATGGCATAATTTGCTATTAATTTGTCAGCTAAATTAACTTTACTAATTATTTAGAATATTTTAAAATTTATTTATATAAATGAATTGGAGGGGTATAAGTGGACCAATCAAATGTAATTGATTTAAATCAATATCGAAAATTACGCAAACACAGAATAGGCTCCTTTGCATTTCGAGCTGAACATGATGAATCAGTTCATATTGATGCACTTATGCTTTTAATCGTTACTTGTTCGATTGGAATCATATCATTTTTTCTTATTTTTTACATGATTTACAATTTTTTCAATTAAAAAATCTAAGATACATAAAAAAGTACAAAATGCTAAGCATTTTGTACTTTTCTTTTTATTAGATTTGTTCGCAATATTGGTCAAAATAGTTTTGAAGTTTTTGAATGACTTGCATTGGATCATGCCCTTCAATTTCATGACGTTCAACCATTGCTACTAGTTCACCATCTTTTAACAAAGCAAATGATGGTGATGATGGCGCTTTACCTGTGAAATATTCACGAGCTTTTGCTGTCGCTTCTTTATCTTGCCCTGCAAATACCGTAACAAGTTGATCAGGTCTAGCATCATAGTGAACCGCATGTGAAGCAGCAGGACGTGCAATCCCTCCAGCACAACCACATACTGAGTTTACCATCACTAAAGTTGTACCCTTCTTAGCAAGTGCTTCATCCACTTCCTCTGGAGTCTTTAATTCAGTATAACCAGCTGCTGAAATTTCTTGACGCGCAGTATGAACAACATCATTCATAAAAAAATTAAAATTCATATTCATATTTATCTACCCCTTATATACTTTTCTTCATCTTACCAATTGAACGTCTCATTATTCAAGCTTTTGAACTCGAATATTTATTCATTGAACGAACGAATGATCCTTAAAACAGCCTCGTTCATATCAATTCCTTTGTTCATAAATTCTTGTTCGCATTCCATTAGTTTTGATTTGACATGTTCATGATTAAAAAATGATTGAATGACGCGATCTTTTACTGAGCGATGAAACCATTTTCTATTTTGATGTACTCTTAGATCAGAATGATAACGATTCGTTTTCATTAATTCTAAAAACAAATCCGTTTTTCTTAAAAATTCGTTCATTCCAAAACCTGATTCCGTTGAAGTGGGCATAACAACCTGCTTCCAATTAGGGGTTGGTGATGAGACAAGTTTCATTGTCTGTTTCATTAACGAGGCAGTATACTTCGAAAGTTCAATTAACTCCCCATCACATTTATTCACAATAACAAAGTCGACAAGTTCTAGTATACCTCTTTTAATGCCTTGTAAATCATCCCCACCTCTTGCTAATGTTAATAAGACCATACAATCAACATGCTCTCTAATGCTTCCTTCACTTTGACCAATTCCAACTGTTTCAATTAAGGTATAATCAAACCCAGCTGCTTCACATAAAAGTATCGTTTCATACGTATTAGCATGAACCCCTCCAATTGTCCCGTTCGATGCAGAAGGTCTTATAAATGCATGTGGGTGATGTAATAATTCCGTCATACGAGTTGAGTCTCCAAGTATGCTGCCACCTGTAATAGGACTACTAGGATCTATTGCTAAAACCGCTACTTTTTTACCAGACTCACATAAATCCTTGCCGAAATATTCAATAAACGAACTTTTACCCGCCCCAGGAATTCCAGTAAAACCGATTCGAAAACTCTTACCGGTATAAGGTAAAATTTTGCCAATTAATTCATTTACAAACATCTTATCTTCATACTTTTGACTTTCAACTAGCGTAATCGTTCTTGCTAGAGTTGACAGATCGCCAGAAAGAATCCGATTAATCGTTTCTTGAATAGATAATCGCCTTGCATTCATCATATTAATCCTCTTTAGATAAACAGAGTAATATCTTTTCTGCAGCTTCGGTTAATACTGTTCCTGGCCCAAATATAGCACTTGCGCCGTTATTTAATAAGAAATCATAATCCTTTTCTGGAACAACCCCTCCAACAAAAATCGTCATATCATCTCTTCCCAATTTTCTTAATTCATCTCTCAATAGTGGCAATAATTCTTTGTGCCCACCAGCAAGAGAACTCATTGCAACACAATGAACGTCAAACAAGACAGCTGCTTTTGCGACCTCAGCAGGAGTTTGGAAAAGTGGACCAACATCCACATCAAATCCAAAATCGGCATAGGCAGAAGCTACTACTTTAATCCCACGATCGTGACCATCCTGACCAATCTTTGCCATGAAAATCCTTGGACGACGCCCTTCTTTTTCTGTAAAATCTGCTACTAAATTTTGAATACGCTTTACTTCATCTTCATTTTTATGCACGGACGAGTACACCCCTGTCACTGTTTCTACTTTCGCAATATGCCTTGGTGCATATTTTTCAATCGAAGCAGAGATTTCTCCAAGCGTTGCACGAACCTTAGCACATTGAATAGCAATTTCAAGTAAATTTCCTTCTCCAGTTTTCACACAGTTTTCTAATGTTTCTAGCCAGTATTGAACATCTTTTGTGTTCCGGTTTTCTTTCAGTTGTTTTAATTGATCTAGTTGCTGTTCTCTTACTTCATTGGCATTAACCGACAGTACATCTTCAATTTCTTCCTCATCTATACTAAATCGGTTCACCCCGATAATGACATCTTCTCCACTATCTATTTTCGCTTGTTTTGCGATTGCAGCTTCTTCAATTCTCATTTTCGGAATACCTTTTTCAATCGCTTGTACCATACCGCCTAACTCTTCTATTTCTTTCATATATACCCATGCTTTTTGAACTAATTCATATGTTAATTCTTCTATTTTAATGGAGCCACCAAATGGGTCTACAACATTTGTTAGCCCACATTCATGCTGTAAAATTAATTGTGTATTTCTTGCGATTGAAGCTGAATTTGGTGTCGGGAGCGCAATGGCTTCATCAAAGGCATTTGTATGTAATGATTGAGTTTGTCCGAATACTGCAGCAAGTGCTTCAATTGTTGTTCTAGCAATATTGTTCATCGGATCTTGTTTGGTTAAACTCCATCCAGAGGTTTGACAATGCGCTCTAAGCATATAACTCTTTTTATTTTTCGGATTAAATTGGCACATCATTTGTGCCCAAAGTAATCGTCCTGCTCTTAATTTGGCAATTTCTGTCACAAAATCCATACCAATTCCCCAGAAAAATGATAATCGTGGAGCAAACTCATCAACAGTTAACCCCGACTCTAATCCAGTTTTAACATACTCTATTCCATTTAAGATTGTATAAGCTAACTCTATTTCAGTTGATGCTCCAGCTTCTTGCATATGATAACCCGAAATGCTTATTGGGTTAAATTTCGGCATGTTCTTTGAACAATAGGAAAATATATCCCCGATTATCCTCATTGACATTTTTGGAGCATATATATATGTGTTTCTTACCATATATTCTTTTAGTATGTCATTTTGAATCGTGCCAGTGAGTTTATCTGTATCTACTCCTTGCTCATTTGCGGCTACAATATAAAAAGCTAATATTGGTAGTACAGCACCATTCATTGTCATTGATACAGAAATATCATTTAATGGAATGCCATCAAACAGCACTTTCATATCCTCTACAGAGTCAATAGCTACTCCTGCCTTACCGACATCCCCAACTACTCGATCATGATCAGAATCATAACCTCTGTGTGTTGGTAAATCAAAAGCAACTGACAAGCCTTTTTGTCCTTTTGCTAAATTTTGTTTATAAAAAGCATTACTTTCTTTCGCAGTTGAAAATCCCGCATATTGTCTGATTGTCCAAGGTTGAGTGACATACATCAATGGATAAGGCCCTCTTATAAATGGAATTTGACCTGGATATGATTTTGGAATTTTCATATCTAAATGTAGATTAGGCGTCGCTTTGGAAATAGGTTTCTTATCAAAGGTCTTTCTCATTTTTGCACCTCAACCTTCATCAATTCATTAATTAACTCTGGTAATTGGGTGATTTCAGACATTGAATATTTTTCATCTTCACTTACTTCTTCTACAATTTTTACTAATCTCTTTTTCGGATTCATTAATTGGAAAAAATTCACTTTCTTTTCATCACCGGTGATAAATAATACCTCTGCATCCATTTTATTTTTTAATCCGATTGAATGTAGCGTATAAAGAACATTTTTCATCAGTTCTTCTTCCTGTTCACTTGCCCCTTCAAGAATTAAACAATCCCAGTTTGTGTTTGCAAGTTGATGACACTTTTTAATCCAATTACTAAAATAATAGATTTCTGATTCTTGATTTAATTCATCTTCATCTTTTCCATATAAGTTATTTGGTTCATGTCTCCTGAACGAATTTAACCCAACAAGCTTCACTTCACCTAACATCATTTTTTCAATGGATTTGTCTCGTTCAGACGCAATCTCTTTTTCTAGTTCCCCGTTTTCAATATTTTCTTTATAGCCACCATTGCTTTCGATCTGTAAAAAAAGATCCCAAGCACAATCAGATAGTTCTTGTGTCAATTCCTCCAAATAATAGCAACCCTTAACAATATTACCGAATTCCTTTAATTTACTTTCATAATTCAATAAATGAAAAATATTTTCTGACCATCTCTTAGCATCCTCTGTATTTTCATAAGGGATCATTTCTATGAAATTAGCTTCTCCAATCATCCCTGCAATCACTTCCACTGTTTTTCTAATTAAATTTAATTGTGGTTCTTCTTTCGTTATGGTTCTCGTCGAAGTCACAGCTTTTATCGGTATGTCAATTGTCATAATCTCTTCAGTGACAAACTCTTTTAAAATAATTGGCAATAACAAACGGAAAACTTGTAATTTTGAAATGGAACCAAAAAAATCTGTATCAATATAAACCTCTAGCTGTAGCTCCTTGATAAATTGGTCTATTTCGTCTTTTTCTTTAGTATGTAAAATATCCGATAACAATGCTAATGTATAACCAATTTCTTGAATGAGGCTAGCACCTTTTTGATGAAATTCCTTTGTAGATAGTAAACTATGTGTATGATTTTTTTCTTCTATTAATTGAACATTTTTCGTTCCATTTATGAGAGATAATATATTACTTCGATTCTCATCATAAAGTGGCTTAATTGTGATTTGGGTATATAGCTCTTTCACATAGCATTCTAAGTCCATTGGAATTGACTTGATCCAGTCAGTAGCTGTAGCTTGGAATAGATTCATATTTAATAGGAGTTTGTCCACTTTAGTCCCTCCAGTATATTGTTTATTACCATATGTATGAAGGTACTGACCAAAGCATACTAGAAAGGATAAAATTGAAATAAAAAAACCGCTACGAATAGCGGTTTCAGACTGCCTATCAAACGAACTTTTGCACCTGCTTACGGTGTTACCACTAAAGGTAACCCCACTCCTTATCAAGCACCGCGCCTTAAAAAAACAAACGTTTATCTGTTTCTCAGTTATTTTACATTACAAATCATAAGAAATTTAAGAATTAACTGTTAGTTTCGAACTACGTTGTAATTCGACTTTTTTTCTTTTTTGAAAGAGTCTATTAACAAATAACATCATTGGGAAGCTAAAAAATGCAATAATACTAATTAAAATAAATGCATATCCACCTTTTTCATATCCAAAATAGGATAATAAACTCCCCCCTAACGCTGGACCAAATACGAAACCAAACTTAGAAAAGCCCATTGCACCAAAGTATGTTCCTTTTAGTTCTTCTGGCGCTAGTTGATCTACAAACACATCTGTAAAGGTAAAAGCAAATATTTCTCCAACCGTAAAAACAATCATAACAATTGCTAAAAGGTAAAAATTCGTAAATATACCAAATCCAGCGACTGAAAGACTGACGATGATATTACCAATCATCATTGATACAGTTGGTGGTAAATTTTTCATTCGACTTACTATTGGAAATTGTAATACAACGACTGTTACAGCATTGATCGTCGTTAAGTATGCATAAAGTTTAATTCCATCTTGGAATTGAGGCGCATTCGCAAAGAATTGAGACATTGTAGAGAAACTTTGTGAATAACCTAGTCCGTAAACACAAATTGTCAGTATGGTAAAAGCAAAGATCACATCTTTACGTAAAATCGATAATGAATCCTTCATAGAAACCTTTTGTCCACCTGAAGTTTGATTTTCACCGATCTTATATTTCGATAGCATATAAAATAATGTGATTCCATAGAAGAAATATACTATACCTGATAAAACAAATGGTAATGTGCTATGTGAGCTTCCTAGATATAACCCTACTAATGGTCCAACTGCAACTCCCACATTAATAGCAGCATATCTTAAATTAAATACTAAAAGCTTTGATTTTTCGTCTGTTAAATCTGAAAGTAATGCCCTTGAGGATGGTTCAAAAAAAGATGAGCATATATTTAGAATTGAATTTAGGATAAAAAACCACCCAAAACTATCACCTAATCCAAATCCAATTAAGGTCAGAGACCAAAGAAAAATACTACTTAGAAGAATCTTCTTTCTACCTATTCTATCTGAAAGAGATCCCCCGATGAAGCTAAAAAACACACCTAAAAATGCTGAAACTGTAAGCATAATTCCAACCATCGCTGGAGAAATATGTTTTTCAGAAGTTAAATATATCGCCAAAAACGGCATACTCACCGTACTAGCAAATCGTACAAATAATGTACCTATAACGATATTCCATGCCACTGGATGTACCGCTGATAAATTTTTAAACATCTTATTCCCCCCATTCCTAAGATGTCACATATTTTAAAATTATCTTACAAATGTTACATTTTATCAAGTTTTTTAGACTAATTAGTCATTTTTATTTTTCGATATAAATAAAGACATGAAATAAATATCCAATAAAAAATAGCAACCAATTAAAAATTAATTAGTTGCCATTATGTATGATATCCGATCCATTTCACTTTGCTAACCAAAGTTACTTCTAAATACTGAAGACTTTTATGATTTATTTCTTTCATTTAACTTCATTTGTCTATACATACCATCTTTAAAAATCCCCATAAATCGATTCGAACTATTATCAATTACTTCAAATCCATATTTATTGTATAAAGTATGGGCATCCTTTGTCCCTAACATAAATACTCTCACTGTTGTTAGTTTCTCATATTTCATAATCTCATCCA
The DNA here is from genome assembly GCF_055484705.1 of Gottfriedia sp. ABJ_BB2_2. Taxonomy (NCBI): domain Bacteria; kingdom Bacillati; phylum Bacillota; class Bacilli; order Caryophanales; family Bacillaceae; genus Gottfriedia; species Gottfriedia sp. ABJ_BB2_2. The sequence goes on along the minus strand of NZ_JBVFKR010000003.1, from coordinate 431,429 downwards.
TTAACCACTTAGATAAACCTAAGTTTCGATAATCTGGAAGTACAAACACATCCGCTAAATAGGCAAATGTTACGCCATCAGATATGACCCGAGCAAACCCGACTTGACGTGAATTGGTATCACTTGGCTCACCAGAATAGATGCCAAAGCAAAATGATCCTTCTATAAATTTTTCAACAAATTCATATGGAATATCATTTGCCCAATATGAATCACGATCTAGAAATTGGTGAATTACATCTTTGTCTAAATATTCTTTGTTAGTTGATATATAAAATCCATTTTTTACAGCAAGCATCATATCACTCCTCTTACTACCTATTAATTCAGAATAATATAATTATACAAATTATTCTATTATTTAGACCAATGGTCATTACATAAAAAAAACCTTACTTCAATGACGAAGTAAGGTTTCAGTTCTAGACAAAGTACAAAAACTAAGAGATTCAGACAGTCTGAAAGGTCTTATCTTAATATACGCTTGTATTTTCTTTAGTCGTATTTTCTAGGATTTCTTTAACTCTTCCTAAGAATTTACCACAGATAAATCCGTCAAGCACTCTGTGATCTAGTGATAAACATAAATTAACCATATCACGAACACCAATCATGCCATTTACAACAGCAGGACGTTTTACGATGCTTTCAATTTGAAGAATCGCTGCTTGTGGATAATTAATAATACCAGCACTTTGTACACTTCCAAATGAACCAGTATTATTTACTGTAAACGTACCACCTTGCATTTCTTCAGATTTTAACTTACCTGTACGTACTTTTTGTGCAAGCTCAGTAATTTCACGAGCAATGCCTTTAATTGTCTTTTCATCAGCATTTTTAATGACTGGAACAAATAATGCATCATCAGTAGCAACTGCGATCGATAAGTTAATATCTTTCTTTTGAATGATTTTGTCTCCAGCCCACATTGAGTTAATTTGTGGATATTCTTTTAATGCTTGTGCAACTGCTTTTACGAAGAATGCAAAGAAAGTTAATGGGAAGCCTTCTTTTTGCTTAAATGAATCCTTCAAGCTATTACGGTAATTAACTAAGTTTGTTACATCAACTTCGATCATCATCCATGCATGTGGTGCTTCATGCTTACTACGAAGCATATTAGCAGCAATTGCTTTTCGTACGCCTGTAACAGGAATTTCGATATCTCCTACTGCAGAAGTAACTGGAACTGATGGAGCAGCTGGTGTTTTTACAACTTCAACTGAAGGAGAAGTTGCTTGTTGAATAGCCGGCTGTGAAACAGCTTCAACTGGAACAGATGGTGCAGCAGGTGCAGCTGGAACTCCATTTGCAATTGCATTTAAAACATCTTTACGTGTTACACGACCATTTGTACCTGTACCAGGGATTAATGATAAATCTAAATTGTTTTCTTGTGCTAAACGAAGAACTGCTGGAGAGAATCTAACTTTTCCAGACTCATCAGTTTTAGCAATTTCCCTAACTGGTGCTTTCTCAGGTGTTTGTGCTACTGGTGCAGCTACTGGTGTTGCTACTGATGCTGGTGCTTCAGCTGTTTTTACTTCTTCAACTGTTGTAGCAGCAACTTCACTTGTTGCCCCTTCAACTTCGATTGTACAAATGATTTCACCAACAGCTAACGTTTCACCTTCACCTGCGATTAACTCTTTAATGACACCAGTAAATGAAGATGGTACTTCAGCATTTACTTTATCAGTCATAACTTCAGCTAATGGATCGTATTTATTCACACGATCTCCTACTTTTACTAACCAAGTACTTATTGTACCTTCCGTAACACTTTCACCTAATTGAGGCATTTTAATATTTTCGATCATAAGTCATGTCCCCCTTTTTAAAGCAGTGTGGTTAAAATGCTGCAAGCTCTCTTGCTGCTTTTTCAACTTTATCTGGATTTACCATAAAGAATTTTTCCATTGTAGGTGAATATGGCATTGCAGGTACATCTGGACCAGCAAGACGTGCGATTGGTGCGTCTAAGTCAAATAAACAATGCTCAGCAATGATTGCTGCAACTTCACTCATTATGCTTCCTTCTTTATTATCCTCAGTTACTAATAAAACTTTACCTGTTTTAGAAGCAGCTTCGATAATTGATTCTTTATCTAATGGGTAAATAGTTCTTAAATCTAAAACGTGAACTGAAATGCCATCTTGAGCAAGTTTTTCAGCTGCTTGCAGAGCAAAATGTACACATAAACCGTAAGTAATGATTGTGATATCATCACCTTCACGTTTAACATCTGCTTTACCGATTGGTAAAACATAATCAGTTTCAGGAACTTCACCTTTAATTAAGCGATATGCACGTTTATGTTCAAAAAAGATAACTGGATCATTATCACGAATTGCAGCCTTTAATAAACCTTTTACATCATAAGGAGTTGATGGCATAACGATTTTTAATCCTGGTTGACCTGCAAATACTTTTTCAACTGATTGGGAATGATATAATGCACCGTGAACTCCACCACCATATGGTGCACGGATTGTGATTGGACAAGTCCAATCGTTATTTGAACGATAACGAATTCTTGATGCTTCTGAAATAATTTGGTTGACTGCAGGCATAATGAAGTCAGCAAATTGCATCTCTGCAACTGGACGTAAGCCGTACATTGCTGCCCCTATACCAACACCTGCAATTGCAGATTCAGCAAGTGGTGTATCTAATACGCGGTCTTCACCAAATTGATCATACAGACCGTGAGTCGCTTTGAATACTCCACCTTTTAATCCAACGTCTTCCCCTAATACAAATACCTTTGGATCGCGTTCCATTTCCTCTTTTAACGCTAAAGTTACTGCATCTATATAAGAAATTACTGCCATATTGTCCTACCCCCTATTATTGTTCTTCGTAAACATACTTCAATGCGTGCTCTGCTGCAGCATATGGAGCGTTTTCTGCATAGTCTGTCGCTTCATCAACAATAGCTCTAATTTTTGAATCCATCTCTTTTTCGATTTCTTCTGTTAGAACACCAACTTCACGAAGATAAACAGCAAATGTATATAAGCAATCCTTACTTTTTGCTTCTTCTACTTCTTCACGAGAACGATAAATTCGATCATCATCATCACTTGAGTGAGCAGTTAGACGATAAGATACTGCTTCAATTAATGTTGGTCCTTCACCACGACGAGCACGATCTGCTGCTTCTTTTGTAACGCGGTATACTTCTAAAGGATCATTTCCATCAACAGTAAATCCAGGCATACCATAACCAATTGCACGATCAGAAACCTTTTCACAAGCTAGCTGTTTCTCGATTGGTACTGAAATTGCATATTTATTATTTTCACACATGAAAATGACTGGTAACTTATGTACACCAGCAAAGTTAGCTCCTTCATGGAAATCACCTTGGTTAGATGAACCTTCACCAAATGAAACCCAAGATACGATATCTTTACCTTCCATTTTTGCAGCTAATGATACGCCAACAGCATGTGGAACTTGAGTAGTAACTGGTGATGAACCTGTCACAATACGATTTTTCTTTTGACCAAAGTGACCAGGCATTTGACGACCACCTGAGTTTGGATCTTCTGCTTTCGCAAATCCTGATAACATTAATTCTTTTGCAGTCATACCAAATTGTAAAACTACACCCATATCACGGTAATATGGAAGAACATAGTCCTTTGTATTATCTAAAGCATAAGCTGCTCCAACTTGAGCCGCCTCTTGGCCTTGACAAGAAATAACGAACGGTATTTTACCAGCACGATTTAATAACCACATACGCTCATCAATACGACGCGCTAATAGCATTGTTTCATACATGTTTAGCACATCATCATTTGATAAACCTAGTTGATCATGACGATTTGAAGCTGTAACCTTTTCCATAAACATCCCCCTAGCTTTGTTAGCTCCACAAATGGAAGCGATTGTAAAAAATAAGAAAAATTTTTATACTTCGTTTAAAAATGTGAAATGCAGAAGACTAGATATTCTACATTTCACATTTGAAAGTTAAATTATGAGTGAATTGCTAAACCTTCTACTGCAAGTGCAGCTTCACCGATTGCTTCTGATAAAGAAGGATGCGGGTGAATTGTATGAGATATTTCCCAAGGTGTTGCATCTAATACTCTTGCTAAACCTGCTTCAGAAATCATATCTGTTACATGAGGTCCAATCATATGAACGCCTAATAGGTCATTTGTATTCTCATCAACGACCAATTTAACAAATCCATCATGCTCACCGTAAACAAGTGCTTTACCGATTGCACGGAAAGAGAATTTACCAGTTTTAACTGCAAATCCTTGTTCTTTTGCTTCACGTTCAGTTAATCCAACTGAAGCTACTTCTGGATTACTGTACACGCATTTACTTACCATTGTTGGATCCAATTTGTGTGGTTTTTTACCAACCATATGCTCAACTGCAATCGTTCCTTCTCTTGAAGCAACATGTGCAAGTTGTAATCCACCGATTACATCTCCAATAGCGTAAATATGTGATTCTTTTGTTTGATAGAAATCATTTGTTTGAATAAAACCATTTTCGATTACGATGTCAGTATTCTCAATTCCAATACCTTCAACATTTGCTTGACGGCCAACAGAAACTAACATTTTTTCAGCTGTAAATGACTTTTCATTATCCTTGTGTAATGCAGAAATTGTTACGCCATTATCAATTACTAATGATTCAGCTAATACTTTTGCATCAGTCACAAGTTTAATGCCTTTTTTCTTTAATAGTCTTGTCATTTCTTTTGAAATCTCATCGTCTTCTAATGGTAAAACACGTGGACTATATTCAATAACTGTAACGTCAACTCCAAAATCAGCTAACATAGAAGCCCACTCAATGCCAATAACTCCGCCACCAACAATGATAATTGACTTTGGTAAAGATTCCATTTTTAAAGCTTCATCAGATGACATGACAAATTCACCATCGATTGTTAAACCTGGTAATGATCTTGGTCTTGATCCAGTTGCAATCAAAACATTTTTAGGAATTAACATTTCATTTTCACTACCATCATTCATTTCAACTGAAATTGTTCCTGGCATTGGTGAAAAGATTGACGGTCCTAAAATGCGACCTAAACCACTATACACATCAATTTTCCCTTGCTTCATTAAGTGTTCTACACCTTTATGAAGTTGGTCAACGATATTATCTTTACGTTGTTGTACTTTACTAAAGTTTAAAGTTACACCTGAAGTTTCAACTCCAAACTCCTCGCTCTTTTTAGCTGTCGAAAATACTTCAGCGCTACGTAATAACGCTTTACTAGGTATACATCCAGCATGTAAGCAAGTTCCACCTAATTTGTTTTTTTCTACTACTGCTACTTTTAAACCTAATTGAGAGGCGCGAATAGCTGCTACATAACCACCAGTACCGCCACCGAGAACGACTAAATCATATTCCGTTGCCATGATATTCTCCTCTTTATACTAAAGATTTTACTGCGAATTCCCCAGGATAAATTTTAGCTTCTTCTTCGTCACGTAAGACACGTAATGCACCTTCACAAAGTGCTTGAAGTTCATTTTCACCTGGTAATACAATAACTCGTGCCATCCATTTAACTCGTTTCGTAATTTCATTTACAATAAAATCACTATAAGCGATCCCACCAGTTAAGATGATTGCATCAATATCGCCTTCTAATACGGCTGCAGCACTGCCAATCTCTTTTGCAACTTGATAGGCCATTGCTTCATATACTAATGCAGCTTTTTCATCACCTTGATCAATCATGTTCTCTACTTTAATTGCATCTGCAGTTCCAAGATAACTAACTAGTCCACCTTGACCTACAATCATTTTTTGTACTTCATTAATATAGTAATCGCCAGAGTAACAAATTTTTATTAAATCCCCTACTGGAACTGTTCCGGTTCTTTCTGGACTGAAAGGTCCTTCACCATCTAAACCGTTATTCACGTCGATTACACGGCCTTTTTTATGAGCTCCAACAGTGATACCACCGCCCATGTGGGCAACAATCACATTTAATTCGTTATATGGTTGATTTAATTGTTTTGCTACTTTTCGTGCGACAGATTTTTGATTTAAAGCATGGAAAATACTTCTACGATCCACCATTGCAAGACCACTAACTCTTGCGACTGGTTGCAATTCATCAACTACAACTGGATCTACGATAAACGCAGGAATATTTAAGCCTTGTGCAATTTCATTTGCGATAATGCCTCCTAAATTAGAAGCATGCTGGCCACTATAGCCTTTTCTTAAATCTTCAAGCATTACATCGTTTACAGAGTAAGTTCCACCTTCGATTGGTCTTAATAATCCACCTCGACCACATACAGCACTTAATTTAGAAATGTTAATTCCTTCTTTGTGTAGAACTTCCAAAATAACATGCTTTCTAAATTCGTATTGATCAATAATCGATGAGTATTGATTTAGCTCTTCATCATCATGACGTATTGTTTGTTCAAAAATTGGTTTTTCATCATCGAATACACCAACCTTTGTCGATGTGCTGCCTGGGTTAATTACTAATATGCGATGCATTGCCAACACTCTACCTCCTAATATTTAAAGCAATATCGTAATTTTTTGCTTACCTTACCTTTATAGCTAGAAAGAAAGAGCAGAATATACTCTTTCTTTCTAGCTTAAAAATAAAGGACTAAATTATTTATTGTAAAATTTAACTTATCTTCTGCTTAAGATGTGATGTCCATTTTGTAAAAATTGGCTACGAGATTTTGCCATACGAGCAATACGCTCTTCAGCTAAACGGTCAGCAGCTAAGTAAGTTGGGATACCATCACGTTTTGAAATTTCAATAACTTTTGCGATGTTATCGTAAACACCTTCTACTTTTTTCATAGCGCGCTCGCGGTTATAACCATATAATTCGTCAGCAACGTTAATTACGCCACCAGCGTTGATTACGTAATCAGGAGCATAAACAATTCCTAATTCGTGAATTAGATCACCATGACGAGTTTCTTTTAATTGGTTATTTGCAGCACCTGCAATAACTTTCGCTTTAAGTTGAGGAATTGTTTTATCATTAATTGTTGCACCTAATGCACATGGCGCATAAATATCACATTGAACATTGTAGATATCATCTGGATCAACAGCAGTTGCACCAAACTCCTCAACAGCACGTTGAACTGATTCTTTGTTAATATCAGTAACGATTAATTGAGCACCTTCTTCATGTAGATATCTACATAAATTGAAAGCAACATTACCTACACCTTGTACCGCAATTACTTTTCCTTCTAGGCTATCAGTTCCAAATGCTTCTTTTGCTGCAGCCTTCATACCACGGTAAACACCAAATGCTGTAACAGGTGAAGGATTACCAGAAGATCCAAATGAAGGTGAAATACCTGTTACGAAATTAGTTTCTTCATGAATTAAGTCCATGTCAGCAACAGTAGTACCCACATCTTCTGCAGTAATATAACGACCATTTAAACCTTGAATATAACGACCAAATGCTCTGAACATTTCTTCATTTTTATCTTTACGTGGGTCACCGATAATTACAGTTTTACCACCACCAAGGTTTAAACCAGCAGCAGCATTTTTATATGTCATACCTTTAGCTAAGCGTAGAGCGTCTTCAATTGCTGCTTCTTCTGATTCATAAGTCCACATTCTTGTTCCACCTAATGCTGGACCTAAAGTTGTATCATGTATAGCGATAATCGCTTTTAATCCTGATTCTTTATCTTGGCAAAAAACAACTTGTTCATAATCGTAAGTTTCTAAGTATTTGAAGATTTCCATGTACTAACAGCTCCCTTAATTTTGAGTAAGTTTTATGAATTACAAATAGCTAAAGCTAATGAATATAATTTTGTTTTCGCAGAGTCTGAACGTGATGTTAACACAATCGGTGCCTTTGCTCCTGCGATTAACGCAGCTACTTCAGCATTTGCCATAAAGACTAACGATTTATATAAAATATTTCCCGTTTCGATTGTAGGTACTAATAAAATATCAGCTTGACCTGCTACCTCACCTTTTAACCCTTTATGTTCTGCTGCTTCAATTGAAATAGCATTATCAAGTGCTAAAGGTCCATCAACAACACAATTTTTAATTTGACCTCTTGCGTTCATTACTGTTAATGATGCAGCGTCAATCGTAGCTTGCATTGCAGGATTTACAACTTCAACTGCAGCTAACACTGCAACTTTAGGGGTTTTTATTCCTACTTTTCTCGCTATATTAACACTATTCTCAATTATTTTTGCTTTTTGTTCTAATGTAGGAGCAATGTTCATGGCAGCATCTGTCACAATAACAGATTTTTCTCTACCAGGTACTTCAAACATCGCAACATGCGATAGAACACCTTTATCCCTTAAACCATATTCTTTATTCAAAACTTCTTTTAGAAGTATTGATGTTAAAAGATTACCTTTCATTACAATAGAAGCATTTTCTAATCTTACAGCTTCAACTGCAAGTTTTGCAGCTTGTTGCATTGAATCAGCATGGACAATTTTCAATCGATTAGCATAATCCTTATTAATTAAAAGATCCACATACATCTCATGAATAGCTTGTTCATTACCGAAAAGTAAAAAGTTTGCTAAGTCATTTTCTAAAGCTAATGTAACAGCTTCTTTCACTTCTAAATCTTCAGCGATCGCAACTGCTACAGTTTGCCTCGGATGACTTTTAGCTTGTAACATTATATCTGCTAAATTCATTGAAAGCCCTTCCTTTCATCCCCTTACTCTTAATATTAGCAATTAGCGTGCCAACTTTTAAATAAAGAGAGAAATATTTCAAAAATAGTTGGAAAGTCTTATGAAAAGCCTTACATAATCAATATTCAAATAATTTGTTAGCACCAGGTACTAGTAAAAGCCACTAAATACATCATACACTATATTTGAAAAAAATAACAGAAATTGTATGCAGAATAATTCATAGCACGCAAATTATTGCGTGCTATTTTTTGCAGAGTTATATTTATCGAGCTTATAATACAGATTTCTTACTGATATCCCTAACTCTTTAGCGGTTTTCGTTTTATTTCCATTATTTTTATTTAAAACCTGCTCAATCAATTTACCTTCGAAGTTGATCACTAATTCATCAAGTGTACCAACGTGATCTACTAACGGAACATTCGGTTCAATTCCAATTTCTTGTTTCACTTGTGCAATGGAAGTAATGTGTTCAGGTAGCATCTGTTTCTCATGTATTTTCATGAAGATGATTGCTCGTCCTAATACATTTTCTAACTCCCTTACATTCCCCGGCCAATGATACGACTTTAATTTTTTGACAGCAGAAGCAGAAATTTGATCTACATTTCGACCATAATCTTGATTTATTTTCGCCAATAATCTTTCACTAATTGGTAAAATGTCTTCTAATCGTTCTCTTAGTGCTGGAATTGTAATAGGTAATTTATTTAAACGGTAATATAAATCCTCACGAAACTTTCCTTCTATAATCGCTTCTTCAAGATGTACATTCGTTGCAGCGATGACTCGTACATTTATCGGAATAGCTTTTGTACCACCCACACGTCTTATTTCCTTTTCTTGCAGTACTCTTAATAGTTTGGCTTGCATAGCTGGTGATAATTCTCCAATTTCATCTAAGAAAATACTACCATTATTCGCTTCTTCAAAAAGACCTCTTTTGCCACCTCTCTTGGCCCCAGAAAAGGCACCTTCCTCATAGCCAAACAGTTCACTTTCCAATAAGGTTTCCGATATAGCAGCACAATTTACACGCACAAATTTATTGTACTTACGATCACTTTCATTATGAATCGCGTGTGCAAACAGCTCTTTACCAGTTCCTGATTCACCGCGTAATAATACAGTTGCAGGTGTACTAGCAGCTAGCTTTGCTTGCATAATCGCTAATTGAATTCCTTCAGATTCTCCAGCTATATCTTCAAAAGAATACTTTGCTTCTAATGTTCTAATAATTTGACGAGCGCGATGAAGTTCATTTGTTAATTGTGAGATTTCAGAAACATCATGAATTACACCAACGCTACCTTTTAGTTTCCCATCAACGACTACTGGGGCAACATTTACTAAAACATCTCTATTTTGTTTTCCTACCTTCATCCTCACACCACGAACTGCCTGTTTTGTTTTCAAGACTTTAACATGAACACTTTCACCTTCTGAAATATCAATTGTTGCATGTTTTCCTATTACTTGTTCACTCGTTAATCCCGTTAAACGAGTATAAGCCGGGTTAATAATCATCCCATTGCCCAACTCATCCACTACCGAGATTGCTTCATCAGAACTTTGGATGACAGCCTCTAGCATACTATATACTTCTTTTAGATTTGTAACTTCTTCTGCTAAGTTTAATACTTCTGTATCATCCTTAAATACCGCAATCGCTCCTTCAAGCTCACCATCTTCACGAAAAATCGGAATCCTTGTCGTGAAAATCTTACTTCCATTAATTAATATATGTTCTTGGTTAATTTCTTTTTTCTTTGTTTGTAAGACACGAGGTAATTTACTAGTCGGCACTACCTCAATAACGTCTCTTCCTATGGCATTTTCTTTATTAATTTGTAAAATATTTTCTGCTGACCTGTTAAAAAGTAGAATCTTTCCCCATCTGTCTACTACAATCATTCCATCATGCGTATTTTCAAGGATTAATTCTTGTTGTCTTTTTTTGTTATTAATTAAATTAAATAAAGACTCTTTTTCTTGAACAAGATTTGCTATGATCTTTGCAACAGAACCAGGAATAGCTAGAGTATGTTTTGCTTTATGTTTTAAGATTTCTTGATGTATTGATTCATCTCCGGTCGTATCAAATACAACATCTATATCATTTTTTAGATGCTCTTTCCATTCTTTCAAAACAGGGATATGTAAATGATTTGCTAAATCGACACCTTTAGCTTCTTTAATAATATCTACTACTGCAACAATCTTAAATAAATCGGAATGCGAAAGTAGTTTTAAAACTGCCGTACCACCAGTACCCATTCCTATTATCATAACGTTTTGTTTCACATTCGTTCACCTACTAATTCCAACTAGTTATTTAGTCATCATTTCATTATATATTCATACTTCTATTTGAGTCTATTTCTAAAGTCTTGACAACACAATTCTTGTATACGATTATGATTAAAGAGAGAAATATACAACGTAATGATCTTTTTTATTTTTTTAAAACGGGGGCATCAAACAAAATGAAAGAATCCTTAACTAGAATGCTTGCATTTGTCGTTATACTTATACCCATATCTTTAGCAGTTATCGGAATTAAATTACTTCGCGATACATTGTTTTTAATTCATTCTTTTGGAATACCATATCTTCCACTTCAGCTATTAATCGGCATTATTTGTTTAGGTGCCGGATTTTATCTAGTTGGAAGCTTTGTTCTATTTAGAGACCGCAAACATGACAAAGTCCAAGGTAGATTTTTAAAGAGAAAAGTTTAATGACATAATAAAAGTGCTTACAAAAAAGTAAGCACTTCAGACTGTTAACAAACGCTCACTTTCTTCGTTGTTTCGCCTGCTTGCGGTGCTCATTACCGTTTAGGTAACTCCGCTCCTCTTCAGACTTCACGCCTCGAAAGACAAACGTTTTCAATCAGTCTGAATCTCTAATTTTTTATACTTTGTTTACAACAAACTGTAGTGCTTACAAAAAAGTAAGCACTTTTTTTTAGATTTTTTCTCTTAATTGAAATGCCAACTCTGGATAATCAGTAATAATCGCTGAACATTTGGCATCTATTAGACGTTTCATTATTTTCGAGTCATTTACTGTATATGGTCGAACAGCAACGTTATTTTTAAGCGTTTTTTCGATTAAATCATCTGTTATGATACGATAATTTGGATGAATCGCCCTCGCTTTATAATCCTCAGCAATTTTCCATGGCTCTTTATTCCTTTTATTATATAGAACCGCAGTTTCAATATCCGGTGCCATTAATGTAAACTTCAACATACTTTTATGGTTGAAAGAAGATAACACAACTCTATTTTCCATTTCAAATTGACGAATTAAATTAATAACTCGTTCCTCTAAACCATGATATTCTAATTTATCATTCTTTAATTCCACATTCACACTAAAGTTATTCCCTTGTGCCCATTCAAATACTTCTCGTAATGTTGGAATCGTACAATTGTCGAATTGACCCTTAAATTTATAACTAGCATCAAATTGTTTTAATTCAGATAATGTATAGTCTTTTACATATCCTCTTCCATTTGTGGTTCGATTAATTGTTTCATCGTGTATGACAACAATTTCTCCATCTTTAGACAGCTGAACATCTAATTCAATTCCATCTGCACCAAGTTTCTCACAAGCAATAAAAGATGCCATCGTATTTTCTGGAAAAGTTCCTGCTGCTCCTCTATGCCCAATAATCTCGACCATCTAATACCCCCTGGATAAAATATGTACTTTACTTCTTACCTTATTGTATACTAATTTTACGAAACAAAGGAGGGATAATATGCGTCCATTGCAAATTTCACCAGAAACGGCAATCTTACTATCAAAAAAATTAAATGTTCCTTTAGAACAAATTATGCATATGCCACAACACATATTAATGAAAAAATTAATGGAATTAGACACAACTGAGCCTCAATCTGATTCTGAGGAAAAGTAATTTTCTCAAAACCACTTTAAGTGGTTTTTTCATTTTATTCACAAATTAGTCAAATTGTAATATGACATTAACTGTTTTTATCTTTCAATCGTTTAAGAATTCAAGTAAAATGTAAAGTATTGTTAATAGACAAGATGTAATGGAGGTTCAAAACATGTTACCTGATTGGTTAATTGGTTTAATCATGGGTTTAGTCGAAGGATTAACAGAATTTCTACCTGTTTCTTCAACTGGTCACATGATTTTAGTTGCTGACTTGTTAAATTTTACCGGTACGAAAGCTACAGTTTTTGAAGTAGTTGTTCAACTTGGTTCAATATTAGCTGTTGTAGTTGTATTTTGGAAACGACTTTGGTCAGTACTTGGAGTTAAATCAGAAGGATATAGACAAACAAACTTAAATTTAGGTCATATTTTTATCGGAGCAATTCCAGCAGGAATCGTAGGAGTCATTTTCCACGATTTTATTAAAGACGTATTATTTTCACCTGAAACTGTAGTTGTCGGATTAGTAGCTGGTGGTATTTTATTAATTGTCGCTGAGAGAGTTTCTAAACACCCAAAATCTTCTGACTTAGATCATATCTCTTATAAACAAGCTTTTATTATCGGATGCTTCCAAATGCTTGCTCTATGGCCAGGGTTTTCTCGTTCTGGTTCTACGATTGCAGGTGGATTACTATTTGGTTTAGATCGAAAAACTTCAGCTGAATTCACATTTATTTTAGCAGTACCAATGATGATTGCTGCAAGTGGTTTAGATCTAATTAAAAATATGGATATTCTAAGTGCTTCAGATTTACCTTTATTTGCATCAGGCTTTATTACAGCGTTTATTGTAGCCTTACTTGCGATTGTTACATTCTTAAAACTACTTGAAAAAGTAAAACTGACAGGCTTTGCTATTTACCGTTTTATCGTTGCAATTGTTTTTACGATTGTATTTATCTTTTAAAGAAGACGACGAAAAGGAACTTCATATGAAGTTCCTTTTTTATTTTTATTTACACTGTTATTATTTAAATTCACAACTCTAGGATTCCCTATTTCCATAAGGCGAGTTTGGTTTCTGAAATGGAAAAAGGCTATTCGCACAACGTATACGAATAGCCTTCAATATATTTAAGTTAGTATTTTTAAAAGTAAAATTGTTGTCTATTGGCGAAAGCCCTACCTCTCTTTCGCAATTCGGCTCCAGGGCCGTTCCATTAGGCAGCTTGTTTCACAACAATCTTCACTAACAGATACTACTACCTTTTTAGAACCGGTCGAAATAGCTAGCGCGTCATGGGTACGCCCAATTTTCTTCCAAATTCTCAAGTAATAACATCATATATTTTATTGTAACAGTGGCGCAGAAAATATTATAACACAGTATATTTATAAAAGCAAAATCTTTTGCAATCTATTTGGCAAATACCTTCTATTCTTATAAAAAAAAATTTTTTATCAACTGACATGTTATTTATTTTTATTCAATGTATATTTACTTTTTTTAACTACATAATAATTTTTGTAGCTAAATCCTACTTCAAGGAGATTAGTATGAATTTATTTTTGAAAGGAAGTAAGATAATCATGGGAATTTTAAGTGGAAATCCACAAGATGAGCCTTTACACTATGGCGAGGTATTTGCATTATGGACATCATTATCAGTAGCAAAATTTAGATTAGATAGTTACCAAGTATATATTAATCACACTGGTGATGCAGAGTTAAAAGATTTTTTAAAACAAGTTATTGAGACTTCAATTAAACCATCAATTAAAGAACTAGAAGAAATATTACTACATAATGATATTGCAGTTCCTCCTACGCCAGCAGAGCGACCTGAAGCAGATCTTGAACAAATTCCGGTTGGAGCAAGATTCCAAGATGCTCAAATTGCTTATATGGTGGGCGCAGATATTGCTGCAAGTGTTGTAGCATGCGCACAAGGGGTTAGTCAATCTATTCGAGAAGATATTGGATTATTATTTGCTCAAATGGGTGCTAAAAAAGGAAAAGACGGTGCAGCATTATTACAAATTACAAAGAATAAAGGCTGGTTAGTTCCACCACCGCTTCATCACGAAACAAAACAACAATAATAAATAATAAACCCCGAAATATAAATTCGGGGTTTATTATTTGCAAATTAATGGAACTAGTATCCGGTCAAATTCATGGAGCACATAAACATATAGGTTAAACCATAAAAAAACGCTGTCTTTTAAAGACAACGTTTTTCATTTTTATAAGTGCTATTGCGATAAATACCGATAATTTCTCGAAAAGTTAGTCGCTATAACGAATGATTATTCATTGGAAACACTGTCAAAAATTTATCGGAATTAACCGTTAAAATTTTTTCAAATTCCCTAATTATTAATTTTTTAGCTAGCCTTATGCTCTAAACGTAGTTTATCGGCAACCATTGCGATAAACTCTGAGTTTGTTGGCTTAGCTTTCGACATTGAAATTGTGTAGCCGAACAATGTAGAAATACTGTCGATATTTCCACGGCTCCAAGCTACCTCAATCGCATGACGAATTGCACGTTCAACACGACTTGCAGTTGTATTGAACTTTTTAGCGATGTCTGGGTATAGGACCTTCGTGATTGAACCTAATAGTTCAATGTCATTGTAAACCATTGAGATCGCTTCACGTAAGTACATATAGCCTTTAATATGCGCTGGAACACCAATTTCATGAATAATACTAGTAATACTAGCATCTAAATTACGAGGCTTACTTTCATAATTAGACACTAAAGAAGGTGAATTACGTTTCGTAATTGAACTACCTTTGCCAACAACTTGACGAATATTACTAATTAAATGTTCCATATCAAATGGTTTTAAAATGAAATATGAAGCACCTAAATCAACAGCTTTCTTCGTAACATCTTCTTGTCCAAAAGCTGTTAACATAATTACATTAGGAATTTTTTCAACTAAACCTGCACGAAGACGATCTAATACAGCTAATCCATCTAAATGAGGCATAATAATATCTAACACAAGAACATCTGGTTTCTTTTCCTTAACTAAAGGTAAGCAATCTTGTCCATTAAATGCTACACCAACCACTTCCATATCAGCTTGTGCGTTAATGTAATTTTCTAACATGATAACAAGCTCTTTATTGTCATCTACTAATAATACTTTTATTTTCTCCACAACCGTTCCTCCCTATATCTTCTATAGTGAATTTCATATCTTATTACCGATTATTTCGACAATAAAAATTTATTTCCTGTTTTTATTATAAATTCTGAATATTTTTATTAATATAGATAGTTTTCTTCAATTTCTTCTAGCATTCGACGATTGTGTTAAAAACTAGTATGTATTAAGTCGAATTTTACATATTATTCATTATATAGAAAATTAAATAGTATGTAAATTTATAATTTTTAATAAAAGGTTACAAAAACATTACAGAATTCTGTAATATTTAATAATATTAATATAAAAATTCAATTTTAAATTTAGAAATAAAATAATTATTAGGAAAAGTTTGATGTTTTTATCAGAAAATTAAAATATTGTGATCGCCTCAATTGCGAGATTTAAATCAGTTGATTTTCATCACTCTTCTCTTACAGAGCCATTTAGATTGCTTTTATATCAGCTTTTCTGAAGTTGAATGGAACGTAAGGTGCTCGACTCCTATGGGAGATGCGGGACAGCTGAGACCCCACAGGAGCGATAGCGACGAGGAGGCTCAGCGCACGCCCCATGGAAAGCGAGCAACTGTAGTGGAATTAACATTCTTCTTTTACAAAGCCATGTCGATTATCTTTAGATCAGGTTTTCATAAATTTGTTTAAACGTAAGTGACTACTATCGTACTACAGGAAAGCTGTGACATACGCCATTCAAAACTCTTCTATTACAGAGCCATTTAGATTGCTTTTATATCACCATTTTATGAAGTTGAATGCACGTAAGGTGCTTGGACTCCTATGGGAAATGCAGGGCAACTGAGACCCCACAGGAGCGATAGCGACGAGGAGGCTCAGCGCACGCCCCATAGAAAGCGAGCACCTGTAGTGGAATTCAACATTCTTTTATTTCAGAGCCATATAGATTGTCATTTGACCAGCTTTTCCTGAAGTTGAATGAACGTAAGGTGCTCGACTCCTATGGGAGATGCGGGACAGCTGAGACCCCACAGGAGCGTACGCGACGAGGAGGCTCAGCGCACGCCCCATGGAAAGCGAGCACCTGTAGTGGAATTCAACATTCTTTTATTTCAGAGCCATATAGATTGTCATTTGACCAGCTTTTCCTGAAGTTGAATGGAACGTAAGGTGCTCGACTCCTATGGGAGATGCGGGACAGCTGAGACCCCACAGGAGCGATAGCGACGAGGAGGCTCAGCGCACGCCCCATGGAAAGCGAGCACCTGTAGTGGAATCCAACATTCTTCTTTTACAGAGTCATTCAGATTATTTATTATAAAACAAAAAAGACACTTAACAATTGTTAAGTGTCTTTTACATCATGACGCCTTCTTATCCTGATAATCGTAAATAGGTACCTTCGCTTCATCAAGCATCCATTCGATATGAACACCATATCCGCTCGTAGAATCGTTTACAAAGACATGTGTAACCGCTCCGATTACTTTACCATTCTGAATGATTGGAGACCCACTCATGCCCTGTACAATACCACCAGTCTCCTTCAATAAACGCTTATCAGTGACTTTTAAAATTATCCCTTTTGTAGAAGGAAACTTCTGTTGGATACTACTTACAATCTCTATGTCGAACTGCTCTACTTTATTGTCATGAATCACAGTAAGTATTTTAGCTGGACCTTTTTTAACTTCATTCGATAAAGCAATTGGTAATGGCTTTGACATAACGCCATTGTCAATTTTATCATTCACCTTACCAAAAATACCGAATGGGCTATTTGATGTAATGTTTCCAATTGTTCCTCGATCCATCGCGAAATGAGCTATTTTTTCACCTGGAGACCCATCAGAACCTTTTTCAATAGACGTTACTGTTGAATAAACGATATGACCATCTTCAACTTCAATCGCTTTTCTTGTATCACTATCAGAGATCACATGGCCTAAAGCACCGTACTTCAATGAATTCGGTTCGATAAATGTCATAGTCCCAATTCCTGATGCAGAATCTCGAATATATAATCCTATTCGGTAATTATTTTGACCTTTGTCACGAAATGGCTTTAAAAGCTTTGTGTAATATTTCCCTTCACGTTTTACTACGATTTTTATCGGTTTACCATTTTTACCTGCTTTTTGAATAAAAGGTAAAACATCAGACATTTTTTCTATTTGCTTCCCATTCATTTTTATAATCATATCTCCAACTTTAATACCTGCAATTTCTCCTGGAGACTTTTGACCTTCACTTGTATTAACTAAGTGATGACCAACAACTAAAACACCAACTGAGTTAAGTTTAACTCCTATTGATTGTCCTCCTGGTATTACTCTTAAATTGTTTAATACCTTCACATCTACTTTTTTAATTGGAATATCATTTATTCCAAGGGCAACATCAATTAGTTCTTCATGTTGATTTTTACTTTTCATGGTAGATGAGAATACATTTTTTTGATTTATATTAAACACGCCAATACCAACTATGAATAAAAGGAGAAGAATTTTAATTATTCGTTGAACATTTACATTTTTCACAATCGAATCACTCTCCTAGTGCCAGATTTTTTGTTTCTTAATTCGTGGCTGTATAGTTAATGTTAGCTTCATAAAAGCAAATTATAATTGTAAAAATATGATATAAATCTAAAGGTATAATGTTGTATTAGTATGTTTCAATTCACATTATCCAATTACTAATTTATCAATATTTCCCACAAAAAAAGAGAATATTTAATGTATAGAAAAAAATGTTCTAACATTAAATACTCCCTTATTATATTGACTGAGATTGATACTTTGTAGAAGTTGCCTGCTCGATTAATTCTTTCGCGTGTTGAATCGTTACATCTGTGATTTCAACACCAGCAATCATCCTAGCAATTTCATTGATTTTCTGTTCATTTTGAAGTGGTGTCACTAATGTTTTTGTACGATTTCCATCAATGAGCTTCGCAATAAACAAATGAGTATCTGCCATCGAAGCTACTTGTGGTAAATGCGTAATACATAGCACTTGTGAATTGACAGAAACCTTGTGAATCTTTTCAGCAATTGCTTGTGCAACCCTACCACTCACACCAGTATCTACCTCATCAAAAATGATAGAAGTGATTCCTTGATGCTTTGTAAAGATACTCTTTAATGCAAGGAACATTCTTGATAATTCTCCACCACTCGCTACTTTAGCTAGCGGCTTTAAAGGTTCCCCTGGATTTGTAGAAATATAAAACTCTACAGTATCGAAACCAACTTTTGTAAATTTAACATGTTGATTATTAAGTATTGGATCTGTATTTTGGCCTTCTTCAAATGAGAATACAATTTCAAAAGTTGTTTTCTCCATATAAAGCTCTTTTAGTTCTTTATGTATATCAGAAGTTAATTGGTTAGCAAGTTCCTTACGTTTCTTAGATAGCTTCATTCCTGCTTCAATTAATTTTTGAGTAGCATTTTGTAGATCCTTCTCTAATTTTTCAATATGCATATCCTTATGCTGGATTTTATCAAGCTCTTGTTCAATTCCCTCAGCGTAATTCAAAATATCAGTAACAGTAGCACCATATTTCTTTTTCAGCATTGATATTTCATTTAAACGATTTTCTATTTCATTCAAGCGATTAGGATCGTATTCCATTTCTTCAATTGAATCTCTTAAACGATATGAAATATCCTCTAATAAATAATAGCTACTACTAATACCTTCATGCATTTCTTTAATATTTTGATCTATTGAAGCAACTGACTCTAATGAATACATACTAGATCGAACTGAATCTAAACCAGAACCATCCTGCGATAAGCTTTGATATGCTTCAACTAATGATTTATATATTCGTTCAAAATTGGCAATTTTAAGTCTTTCTTCAGTTAGCTGCTCATCTTCATTTTCTTGTAGATTTGCATTTTGAATTTCAGTTAATTGAAATTGAATTAAATCTAATCGATGAGCCATTTGTTGTTCATTCTCAGTTAATTGCTTTAATTGTTTCTTTAAAGAAGAATAGTGACTAAATACTTCCTGGTAACTTTCAATTAAAGGCAATAAACCTTTCCCATCGTACTGCTGAAGCATGGCAAGATGGTGCTCTTGATTCATCAAATCTTGGCTTTCGTGCTGCCCGTGTATATCAACCAACAATCCACCAATTTCTTTTAAAATTGTTGTAGTGACTAATTTTCCATTTATTCGGCAAATGCTCTTACCTGAAGCAGTAATATCTCTTTTTAAGATTAACATATCATCTTCAATATCAAAGCCATGCTCTTTACATCTTATATAAATTGGATGGTTTTCATCTTCAATATGGAATAAACCTTCAATTTCGGCCTTTTCAGTATCATATCTTACGAATTCAGCAGAACCTCTACCGCCAAGTAATAAGCCGATTGCATCAATGATGATTGATTTACCCGCACCAGTTTCTCCACTTAAAACAGTTAAACCTTTTTCAAATGAAATAGAAACTTCCTCAATGATTGCAAAGTTTTTAATGATTAGTTCAGATAACAATGAGTTTCTCTCCTCTTATAAAACCTTCACCTTTTAATGTCTAATTTTAACGATTAATCCCTCAAATGTGATTAAGACATGCACATCTAAAATTTTTTACTGTACATTCTCTAAACCGCATAGAGGGATATTCAAACCTTTATTGCAACATGTCAATAAATTTACCTTGTAAAATTTCTGCATCTTCAGGTGAACGACAAATGATTAATATTGTGTCGTCTCCACAAATTGTTCCCATAATATCTGGCCAATCAAGATGATCAATTAAAGCGCCAACTGCATTTGCGTTACCTGGTAAAGTCTTCATAACGATTAAATGACTTGAACTATCAATTTTAATAAACGAGTCAATTAATAGTCTTTTTAACTTTTGTAATGGGTTAAAACGCTGATCTGCTGGTAAACTGTATTTATAACGACCATCTGATAAAGGAACTTTTACTAAATGTAATTCTTTTATATCACGAGAAATCGTAGCTTGCGTAACTTTGAAGCCTAAATCTCGTAATGCTTGTACAAGTTCGTCTTGTGTTTCGACTTCATTTTTTGCGATGATTTCACGTATTTTAATATGACGTTGACCTTTATTCATAATACACCTCTTTGCAAATTACGACAAATATCTTACATATGTAAGATTATCTTAACTAATCTAATGTATATTGTATACAGTTTTTTAACCGTTTTCACAAAATCGATTTTTCTTTAGTATTGAAAACAATATTGTTTCTTACTCACAATAAGGAAAAAGGAACCTTTTATGGTTCCTTTTTGTTATTTCACCTTTTTTAACTCAGTATGAGCTTCTTTAACGATTTCTTTCGATGTATAAGTTAATTCATTGTCTCCAATTTCCTTTGAACCTTCCCAATGAAGATGAATTAAAAATTCAATGTTTCCATCTCCACCAGTTATCGGTGAAAAAGTTAGAGCTTTCACATCGTATCCTTGGCGTAACGAAAAATCAATCATCATATCTATTACGTCTTCGTGTACTTTAGGCTCTCTGACAATTCCTTTTTTACCAACTTGTTCTCTACCAGCTTCAAATTGAGGCTTAATTAGTGCGACTACATCACTCGAAGCAACTAATAATGTTTTTAAAACAGGCAAGATTAATCGCAATGATATAAATGAAACATCAATTGACGCAAATTGCGGAAGGCCAGCAATTAAATCTTCTGGCTTCACATAACGAAAATTTGTACGTTCCATAACAATTACACGTTCGTCTTGTCTTAACTTCCAAGCAAGCTGATTATACCCGACATCAAGTGCGTATGATGTTTTCGCACCATTTTGAAGGGCGCAATCAGTAAATCCTCCAGTAGAAGATCCTATATCTATCATAATTTTATCTTCAACTGTGACATTAAACGTTTTTAATGCTTTTTCTAATTTATAACCACCTCGACTGACATATGGCATTACCTCTCCTTTAATTTGAAGTGGTAACTCAATATCAATCTTCTCGCCAGGTTTATCTAGCCTTTGTTCATTTGTATAAACAAGACCTGCCATAATTGCACGTTTTGCTTTTTCACGTGTTTCAATCAAACCACGTTCTACTAAAAGTACGTCGATACGTTCCTTTTTTGCCATGTATATTACATCCTCTTATTTATTACATACCATTTCACGAATTTTCTTAACTGACTCTTCCATCGTTAAATGAATTTCATCTAACAATTTGTCTACATCACCATGTTCAACGTATAAATCAGGAATACCAATTCGATCAATTCGTACATTTTGATAGTTATGATCACTTGCGAATTCTAGAACAGCACTACCAAAGCCACCTTGTAACATAGCTTCTTCAATAGTTAATATTGGTTTGCCGTTTTTAAATATATCATTTAACATCGCTGTATCCATCGGTTTAATAAATCTTGCATTCACAACTTTTACTGAGATATTTTCCTTCTCTAGTTTTTCGGCTGCATCTAATGCCATTTTAATTGTTGTTCCAAATGTTAAAATGACTGCATCAGATCCTTCTCTTAACACTTCCCAAGAACCAATTGGAATTTCTTTTAACTGATCATCCATTGGTACACCTAAACCATTTCCTCTTGGGAAACGAAGTGCAATAGGGCCATCATCATACTGAATTGCAGTATTAACCATATGTTGTCCTTCATTTTCATCCTTAGGCATCATTAATACTAAATTAGGAATATGACGTAAAAAGGCGATATCAAATACTCCTTGATGAGTCTCCCCATCAGCTCCTACTAAACCAGCTCGATCGATTCCAATAAAAACATTTAAATTTTGTCTACAAATATCATGTAGTACTTGGTCATATGCTCTTTGTAAGAAGGTTGAATAAATTGCTAGAAACGGCTTCATGCCTTGAGTTGCAAGACCTGCAGCAACCGTTGCAGCGTGTTGTTCGGCAATCCCAACATCAAATATTCTGTCGGGTAACTGCGCCTGGAAATTCTCTAATTTAGAACCGACTGGCATTGCAGGCGTTATAGCAACAATTCTTTCATCTTGTAAAGCTAATTTTAATACAGTATCACTTACAAGCTTACTCCAAGCTGGTGGTGCTTTATCAGGTTTGATAATCTTACCAGATTCAACTTTATAAGGACCCGTTCCATGCCAAGTTCCAATATCATCACTCTCTGCTGGCTTATAACCTTTTCCTTTTTTCGTCAGAACATGAACGAGTACTGGACCCTTTGTCTTCTTAGCATACTCAAGTGTTTCAAATAAGTCTTCGTAATTGTGACCATCTACAGGTCCAAAGTACGTAAAGCCCATTTCCTCAAAAAACATCCCTTGTGTTACTAAGTATTTAAGGCTATCTTTTAACTTTTTAGAAGTACTTGATAATTTGTCACCAATACCAGGAATTTTTTTAATTACTCCTTCTAGCTCACCTTTTGCCCAACGGTATTTACCTGTCGTTCTAAGACGACCTAAAATACTATGTAAAGCACCTACATTTGGCGCAATTGACATTTCATTATCATTTAAAATAACGATCACATCTTTTTGTTCATGTCCTATATGGTTCATCGCTTCTAGAGCCATACCACCTGTCAAGGCACCATCACCAATAATCGGTACAATATATTCCTTCGACTTTTTTATATCTCTTGCAATCGCCATACCCATTGCAGCAGATAACGAAGTAGAACTATGACCCGTTTCCCAAACATCATGCTCACTTTCAATTCGCTTTGGAAAGCCACATAGTCCTTTAAATTGTCTTAAAGTAGAGAATTCATTTGCTCTACCTGTTAAAATTTTATGTACATAGGATTGATGTCCAACATCCCATAAAAATTTATCCTTTGGCGAATCGAATACTTTATGTAAGGCAATCGTTAACTCAACTACACCTAAATTTGGTGCAATATGCCCACCTGTTTCCGATAACTGCTGTATAAGAAATTTTCGGATTTCTTCACTTAATAGTTCTAATTCCTCAATCGATTTATTTTTTAAAAAACTTGGATTTTCAATCGTCGTAAGATCCATCTTGGATCACTCACCTTCCTAGATGTTAAATCTAATCTAATAAAAATTAATTATTATTTAATACTGTCTCTAAAATGATTTTACCATACTTACAGTTAAACGCTAAGTCTTGAGTACTAACTCTTAACAGCATGTATCATAATACCATTAGTTTTAGCTCAGGAAATTACTTCGTCAATAATGAATTACATTCTTTCAACACCATTACCTATTGCTCATCGCTTATTACTTGTCCGTGTTGTTCAATTAAATTGAAGTAGAGAATTGGTAATCAATAAACCAAAAACTTCATAACAAGAAAGCCGCTAGCACATTTGTGTTAACGGCTTACATTTCTGTATATTATATTAACAACGTTGCGATTAAAGTAGTTACATTATACATAAATGTTTAAATCTATTCAATGGAATACAATAGAACTTATGCATTTAGCATTTTAAAAACTACGATTTTCTACAAAATCACAGATAGAAAGTAATATATCATCTTTTATTCCGCATGCTTTAATATGTTGTTTTGCTTCAAATATAAATGTGTGAAGTCGGTTTTTGGCACCTTCAACTGTATATAATTTCACATATGTTGTCTTATCATTCTCTATGTCACTGCCTACTGGCTTACCTAATACCTCTTCATCACCGATTACATCTAATATATCGTCTTGAATTTGAAATGCAATGCCTAATTTATATGCAAATTGAGTTAAATGGGATAATTGTTCAGCTGTTGAGTTAGCTAAAATGGCACCAGCAATAACAGGATACATCAGCATTTTCCCAGTTTTTCTTTCGTGAATATATTGCAATTCCTCACCAGTTAATTGCTTACTTTCACCTGCCATATCATCTACTTGCCCTGCAACCATTCCCTCTGGTCCTGCTGCAATTGCTAATTCATTGATTAATCGAATTTTCACTTGATCTGATACACTAGGATCATTCATTTCCGAAATTAGCTGGAAAGCATATGTAAGAAGTCCGTCTCCTGCTAATACTGCTAAATCCTCACCAAACACTTTGTGATTTGTTGGTTTTCCTCTACGAAAATCATCATCATCCATGCAAGGAAGATCGTCATGTATTAACGAATATGTATGTATCATTTCAAGTGCACAGGCAGGTTTCAGACCAATTTCAACATTTTTACCAAAAGCATCTAATGTTGCAAATAATAACAAAGGTCGAATTCGCTTACCTCCAGCTTGAAGGGAATATGTCATCGATTCTTTTAATCTTTCCGGCGCTTTTAATTTCTGAACCGATTCAACCATTGATTCACTTACTAATTTACTGGAGTATTCCATAAATTCTTTAAAAGTACTCATGCTTATTCCTCCTCAACAGTAAAAGGAGCTTCTTCACCTTGATCATTTAAAATTGACGTCATTTGTTTTTCAACTTTTGTTAATTTTTCTTTACAAATTTGAGAAAGCTTAATACCTTCTTGGAAGTATTCGATTGCTTTTTCAAGTGGTACGTCACCTTGTTCTAGCTTTTGAACAATCGTCTCAATCTCTTTTATTGCATCTTCAAAAGATAATTCATTTTGTTCCATTTTCATCACTGCTCCTTTACTTCAAGTACTTCACAGCTTAATTTACCATCTGTCATTTGCAACTCGAACTGATCACCGTTTTTTACTTGTTTCACAGATTTAACTAATTCGTCATCTTCTTTGTATGCTAACGAATATCCTCTAGCCATAACTTTTAACGGGCTAAGTGCATCTAATGTATGTATTACTTTTTCCATCATAAATTGCTTATGTGTTATGAGTCGATTAAATTCTTTTTGTAAGCTCATATCTAATTGTTCATGTTTTTGTTTTTCAAGCTTCACTCTATTACTCGGATGATGAATTAGTAAAGAAGAAAACAATTCCTTGTACTGTATCGATTTACCTTTTACAATATCATTCATTGACTGTTCTAGTTTTTCTACTGTTCGATCAAATTGTTCTTGTTTTGGATTTAATAAAGAATTTGGATATCTAAATACATATGAATCTTGAATGGTAGTTAGTTGCAACTTCTTTTTATCGAATATTGAATTCATAGCTTTATTTAATCTTGCTTCCCGAACAGCAA
This sequence comes from Gottfriedia sp. ABJ_BB2_2, assembly GCF_055484705.1. Classification (NCBI taxonomy): domain Bacteria; kingdom Bacillati; phylum Bacillota; class Bacilli; order Caryophanales; family Bacillaceae; genus Gottfriedia; species Gottfriedia sp. ABJ_BB2_2. The sequence goes on along the minus strand of NZ_JBVFKR010000003.1, from coordinate 405,568 downwards.
ACTGTTCAAGAATTTCCCGTTGACTTAGTGAAACTAATTCAGCCGCTGCCGTTGGAGTTGGCGCTCGTAAATCAGCCACATAATCTGCAATGGTAGTATCAGTTTCGTGTCCAACTGCAGAAATAATCGGAATTTTTGATTGAAAAATTGCTCTTGCTACTTTTTCATCATTAAATGCCCAAAGCTCTTCAATCGAACCACCACCACGTCCAACAATTAATACATCAATATATTTTAATTTATTGGCAGTTTCAATGGATTTTACAACAGATGCAGGAGCTCCGTCACCTTGTACTAGTGTAGGAATTACAATTATTTTACCAATAGGGTATCTTCTTTGGATTGTCGTAATGATGTCTCTTACTGCCGCTCCAGTTGGAGAAGTAGCAACCCCGATTACACTAGGAAAAGAAGGAATCTTTTTCTTGAATTTCTGATCAAAGAGTCCTTCTTCTAATAATTTTTTCTTCAATTGTTCAAATGCAACAAAAAGTCCACCTACACCGTCCGGTTGCATTTCACGAATATAGATTTGATAACTACCAGACTGAGGGTATACAGTTATCTCTCCTTGGACAATAACCTGCATACCGTCAGTTGGTTGAAAAGCAATTGATGAATTATAGGATTGGAACATGACTGCAGCAATTCTTGCTCCGTCATCTTTTAAAGTAAAATAAAAATGTCCACTTGAAGAATGACGTTTAAAGTTTGAAATTTCTCCACGAAGCATAATATTTTGTAGATTTCGGTCCGCTTGAAATTTAGCTTTTAAATATTTAGTTAATGCAGTAACTGTAACTGGCAACTTCTCCGTCATGCCGATCCCTCTTTCATTCTTGTGGAGCAATCTTAAAGTTTTACACCTAAATTGCTTTTATTTTCAATTTGAGATGCTGCCTTTAAAGTATTGTGAAGTAACATTGTGATCGTCATTGGCCCAACTCCACCCGGTACTGGAGTAATATGACCTGCGATACTTTTCACATTTTCAAAATCCACATCTCCACATAATTTTCCATTTTCATCTCTGTTCATACCAACATCGATAACAATGGCACCATCTTTTACATAATCAGCCGTAATTAATTTTGCAACACCAATTGCAACGATTAGTATGTCAGCTTGTTTCGTAATTTGTTTTAAATCAGTTGTACGTGAATGTGTATAAGTAACAGTTGCATTTTCATTTAAGAATAATTGACCAACTGGTTTTCCAACTATATTACTACGTCCAATGACAACAACGTGTTTTCCGCTAATTGGAATATTTGTATTTTCTATTAATTTTAATATACCAAAAGGAGTACATGGTAGTAATGAATCTTGATTTGTCATCATACGTCCGATATTAATCGGATGAAATCCATCAACATCTTTTAATGGTGAAATTGTTTCAATTACTTTCTTCTCAGAAATATGTGCAGGTAAAGGTAACTGAACAAGAATTCCATGAATTTTATCATCGTCATTTAGTTTTCTAACAACCGATAATAATTCATCTTCTGAAACAGTCTCTGCTAATTCAATTACTTCTGAATACATACCTAATTCATTACAAGCTTTATGTTTTGAATTAACGTAAGTTCTTGATGCTGAATTATCTCCAACCAACACAACAGCCAGTCCTGGAATTACTCCTTGGTTTTTTAATTCTGTAACACCAAGTTTTAATCCCTCACGAATTGATAATGAAATTTCTTTACCATTAATTAATGCTGCTACCATTTTCATTTCCCCCTATGCATGTAAACACTTTATCTATTTAGAATTTTGATAATACCGCATTGATAAATTTACTTGAATCATCGTCCCCGTAAATTTTGGCAATTTCGATCGCTTCATTGATTGATACACTTTTTGGAACATCTTCTAAAAAGTCCATCTCAACTAGTGCAATACGAAGTATATTACGATCGACATTTCCTAAACGATCGATTGTCCAGCTTTCAATGTTTGAAGATAATTTATTGTCAATCTCTTCTTTATGTTCTACGAAGTTTGAAACGATTGATTCTAAAAAACCATCTTCTTTTTCTTCAGCTTCTTCTAAAACATGCTGTAATGCATCTGAAGCATTCGCCTCACTTAAATCCATTTGAAATAATGTTTGCAATGCAAGTTCTCTTGCTTTTCTACGTTTCATCAAAATAATAAACTCCTTTAAGCTAAATTCACAATTCGTTGCATAGGTAATAACGAATTCTAATTTTTATATAGTAACACGTTATTTTACCATTTTTTTTAATAAGTTCCAACGATGTATCTTAACTAATTTTTTATTATTATTAACGTATTTAAGCTAAGTCCATACTTTTTAAAGTATTTTCTACATTTTAACTTAAAATCAAAAAAAATAATAGTTTAATGTATGTGTTTTTCATTATTTTTTTATTTTTTTTTACACTAAACATAAAATTAGTGACCAAAACACGAACATTAATTTTCGTGAAGTATAAAAAAAGAGCCCCATAAGATTATGGGACTCCTTTTTATTGGAATTTATTAAAGCTCGATTGGAGCTTCTTGTTCTACTTTTGTATCAAATTGAACACCAACAACATGTACATTCACTTCTGATAACTCTAAGCCAGTCATTGTTAATAATGCTTGACGAATATTATCTTGAACATTACCTGCTACTGTTGGAATCGATTTACCGAATTTCACTAAAATATAAACATCAATTTTAATGCGATCTTCTGATAAATCAACGCGAACACCTTTACCATGATATTTCTTACCGATAATTTCAGAAATACCAGATGCAAGATTACCACGCATGCTAGATACGCCTTCTACTTCTGCAGCTGCAATACCAGCAATTACTTCAATAACCTCAGGTGCTATTTCTACTCGACCAAGAGTCGCGCTACCCATTTCTAACATTTGATTTTCATTCATGTAGATCCCTCCACTTTATCCTTTCGTCACAAGCGCATGTTCCTCAAGGAATTTAGTATTATACTTCCCTTTTACGAAGATTTCATTTTGCAGTAAATTTAAATGGAAAGGAATAGTTGTATAAATTCCTTCTACTACAAATTCTTCCAGTGCTCTTATCATTATAGCAATTGCTTCGTCTCTTGTCTTGCCATGAACGATAACTTTTGCAATCATTGAGTCATAATATGGCGGAATTGTGTAACCGTTATATACTGCAGAATCAACTCGAACGTTTGGACCACCTGGTGGTAAATACGTAATAATTTTACCAGGAGAAGGCATAAAGTTTTTATCAGGATTTTCAGCGTTAATACGACACTCGATAGACCAACCATTTAAAGTTACGTCTGCTTGAGTGGTTTTTAAAGGATGACCTTTTGCAATTAATAATTGTTGTTTAATCAAGTCAATTCCAGAAATGTATTCTGTTACAGGATGTTCAACCTGAATACGAGTATTCATTTCCATGAAATAGAAGTTTTTTGTATGTGGCTCATAAATGAACTCAACAGTACCAGCACCCCAGTAATTAACTGCTTCAGCTGCACGAACGGCTGCTTGCCCCATTTTAGCACGAGTTTCTTCATCTAAAACAGGAGATGGTGCTTCCTCTACTAATTTTTGTAAACGACGTTGAATTGTACAATCACGTTCACCTAAATGAATTGTATTACCATGTTCATCTGCTAAAACTTGAATTTCAACATGTCTAAAGTCTTCGATATATTTTTCAAGGTACACTCCAGGATTACCAAAAGCTGTTTGAGCTTCTTGTTGAGTAATCTGAATACCTTTTTCTAAATCTTTTTCATCTCTAGCTACACGAATACCTTTACCGCCACCACCAGCAGTTGCTTTAATAATGACCGGGTATCCAATTTCTAAAGCGATTTTTTTACCTTCTTCAATACTAGAAATAATGCCTTGTGAACCTGGTACAACTGGTACACCTGCTTCTTTCATCGTCTCACGAGCTACGTCTTTCGTACCCATTTTAGAAATGGAATCAGCAGTAGGCCCGATAAACTTCACATTACACTCTGTACATAATTCTGCAAAACTAGCATTTTCCGATAAGAAACCATAGCCTGGATGAATTCCTTCGCAACCTGTTAATTTTGCGATACTAATAATATTAGTCATATTTAAATAACTATCTTTTGATAATTTAGGTCCGACGCAATATGCTTCATCAGCCATTTGAACATGCAATGCTTCTTTATCCCCTTCAGAATAAATTGCAACTGTTTCAATATTTAATTCTTTACATGCTCTTATTATACGAATCGCAATTTCCCCACGATTTGCAATTAAAACCTTCTTCATTTCTTCACCTTCTTAAGTAAAGTACTGTAAATCAATCTGTATGTTTATTAGCTTTTAACTAAAAATAATGGTTGGCCATATTCAACTAATTGTCCATTTTTAGCTAAAATTTCAACGATTTCTCCATCAATTTCAGCTTCGATTTCATTAAATAATTTCATTGCTTCTACGATACATACAATTGAGTCACTTTTAATGCGATCGCCAACTGCTACATATTCTTTTGAATCTGGTGATGGAGATGCATAGAATGTACCTACCATTGGTGATGTAATTTTATGTAAATTACTTGTATCTTCTTTCGCCACTTCTTGTGCAACAGTTTCAGTTGCAGCTGGTTTTTCTAAAGTTGCTACTGGTGCAGATACAACAGGCATAAGTTCTTGTTGAACTACTGGAGCAACAGCTTGAGTAACAACAGTTGTTTGCCCACCTTTTTTAATTTTAACGATGGCACCGTTATTTTCAAATTCAAACTCATTTATCGTTGTTTGGTCAATTAATTTAATTAATTCTCTAATTTCATGAATTTTCATTTTCGTTCACCCCTTAAAAACATATAGTCTAATCTTATAACCTAATACTAAACTTTTCAACAAATTATTTTACTTGCCCATGTTTCATTCTAATTTTAGCCATTTTCCCACCAAATTAATTATCTTATTCCTTACCAAAAATAATTTGTTGTAAACATAGGTACTACATATCTATTTTAACGTACAAAAGCACTACCTACAACTTTGTAGACAGTGCTTTTAATGTTATAGATTTTCGTTAAAGAAATGCGATTTTATTAAAAGTTTTATACAGCCAATCCCCCATAAGGTAAAAAGCTTATATCGAACCCCGTTATGCTTGTCGGGGCAGAGCGAACGCCTTCCACTTTTCTTTGTCTAGTTCCAGGCGTTTGCCCCTCGAGTCATAAGCCAAACCCCATTAAAGGTAAAAAGCACCTTTATTGGTTTTTGTCTTATGCTTGTCGGGGCAGAGCGAACGCCTTCCACTTTTCTTATTGTCTAGTTCCGGCTCCTAGCTCCTCGAGGTCATAAGTCAATCCCATGTAAAGGTTAAAAAGCAACCTTTACCCGGGCTTGCCTTATGCTTGTCGGAGCTGACCAGTCGCCTCCACTTTTCTTATTATTTAGTCTGGAATGTTACGATTACTAGTTTTTCACCTAGTACGCTTCTTGCCATTTGGATGATTTCGTTTGCAGCTGCTTTGCTATGTTTTTTTGTTGATTTTACTGCTACATTTACTTCGTTGCTGTCAGCGCGTACTAATGCATCTTTATAACCAGATTCTTTGATCATTGTTTCAACATCAGCTTCTAGTGCTGTTAATGTTTGAAGTTCTTTTAAGCTTGTGAATGCTTGACTTTTTTCTTCTGCAGATGCTGTAGCTGAGTCAATTGTTGTTTGAAATTCTTCTTGTAATTGAGCTCTTTTATCTTCTTGTTCCATTCGTTGTTTTAAGAATACTTCATTTGTAGTTTCTTCTTTAGAAGTTGTTTCTTTGCCATCATCTTTTTTGTTTGTATCAGATGATGGTGTAGAATCTAAAGAGTTATTACTAGTCATATTCATAATGCCTGCTGTTTTCATTTGATCAGGTGTTGTTACGTAATATACTGATAGTACCACTACTAAACTTAACATTGTTAATAACCAAATCGTTTGTCTTTTCATTTTCATTTTACCTTCTTCCTATTATTTTTTTGGTAGTACTGCGACACGATGGCTTGGTACGTCAAGTAATCGCGTGACAGCTTCTCGTATCATATTTTTCACTTCGAGATTCTCAGCACCTTTAGCGATAATAAGAACCCCTTTTATATCTGGCATTTCTGTTTGCACAATAACTGGAATTTCTTTTTCACCATCATTAATAATGACGACTTGCGAATCATGAGACTCGTCTTCAATTTTCCGTTTACCACCTTGCTTGTCTACTTCTTCTGTTTGTTGAGTACGATCTGTTCGGTTATATTGGTATACATTTTTTTCGCTGCCATCTACATTTACTTCTACTTTCACTTTGCTTACGCCAGCCATTTGATTTAAAGTTTCTGTTAATTGTTGTTCATATTTATTTTCAAAATCATTTATACTGCCTGATGATTTTTCACCACCGAGTTTAAGAGTTTCAACAGCTTCATCGTTATTTTTAGGACTTCCACTTGTTTCAGTAGCTATTGGTGAAATCATCGAATTAGTTTTACCGGTAGAATTTGCAAATAGACTACTTGCGATCATCCAACAAACTCCAAGTCCAAGTAGAGCCAGTACATATTTCCTTGTGAGTTTAAATGGACTTTGACTAGGCTCTTTGTCAGAAGAGGTATTTTCATCTTTGTTTCCTTTAAAAAATTCTGCTAGTTTTATTGGTGGTATCTTCTTTTTCATTTGCCATTACTCCCCTCCTTCCATCTTAACTTCGATTTGCTTGTCCTCAAGTTGCCATCTATCTGCTAAAAAACTCTGTAGTTCTTGCTGTTTAATTTTTTCGCTGTCTGATTGGATCGGCTCAGTTGTATTTACACTAACTTCTTGAACAGGTTCTACATTGCTTGTCTCATCTTTTTTGGCGCTTACAAAAACAGTTACCTTCGATAAATCCTCGGCATTTTTAATTGTAGTTACGCCTTCTTTTACTTCTAATTCAACATTTGTAATAACCTGTTCAAAGTCCTGTGTAATGTTTTCTTCAACTTCTTTTTTCATTTGGACAGCCATTTGTTTTAATATATATGCACGTTCTGCTGCTTGTATTTCATTTTTCTTATTATTTATTTCATTTTTTATTTCGCTACTTGCTTCATACGTTGTTGACTGGTATCCAGCAAGTACTTCTTTAATATTTACTTGAAATAATTGAAAAATCGGTTGGAGCATCATGACAATTAATAATAAACTTGCAACAAAACGGACGTATTTTGCTAATCCAGTATTCGGAATTAACATCATGATAATTGTTGCGATTAAGATATAGACAATAATGTTTGATACCCATTGAATAAAGAAATCCATCTTCCCACCTACCTAAACATAACGACAATATTTCCTGCCGCAATGATCAATGTCATACTTAAGAAAAACATTAATGAGACAATCGCTAAACAAACAAATAAGTAGATGACACTTTTTCCAATTACATCAATCGTACTAATAATTGCTTTGCTGCCTACGGGTTGAAGAATAGCAGCTGAAAATTTATAAATAAGAGCCAAAACTAATATTTTCAATGCCGGAAATACGATGATCGCAAGCATCGTGACTAATCCGACGATTCCGACAGTATTTTTTAATAAAAGTGACGCACTGATGACCGTATCTGTTACATCTGCAAATACTTTACCGACCACTGGGATAAAATTACTTGTCACAAATTTTGCAGTTTTGACAGCTACGCCATCAGTTACTGCAGTCGTCATACCTTGTACACTTAACACACCGAGGAAAATTGTTAAAAAAATACCAAGCACACCTACTGCAATATTTCTAATTAATGCTGCTAGTTTTGTAACTTGGAGTTCATCATTGATAATACTGACAATACTTAGAATCGTTGAGACTAGAATAAGAGGTAATACGAAATACGTTACTAACAATCCGCTTGTATGCATTAAAAAGATTAGAATCGGATGAAAGAATCCTACAGAGATCACTCCACCTGAAGTCGCAATTAAAGCTAATAAAATTGGAATTAATGCTCTTAAAAAATTAATCATCATTGTAATTGCTTCTTGTGTTGCTTGGGTGGCTACATAAAAGCTATTTAAAGCAAAAACAACTAGAACTAGAAACACAACACTGTCAGCGATTTTACTAATCGAACTTTTTTCAAATGCATTTTGCAATGATTGTAGTAAAGAACTGAAAATAACGAGCATGATCAGTATTCCAAGTATTTTTCCATTACTTAATAGCTCAAAAAATAAATATTTACCAAAGGCGATAAACCATTCTTGAATTGAAAACTTCTTTTCCCCTTTAATAAATTCAATAAAATCTCCTTTTTGACTTTCTGGAAGAAATCCTCCATATTTATTAACTACTTCATCCCAGTACTGCTGCACTTCATCAATACCGAGTTTTTTAATTTGTTCATTGACAATTTCAGCAGGTGGAGGAGCAGCTTGTACATTTTTTGGGATAAAAAAAAGGAGAAAAAGGAAAAGAAGAATAAATTGAATTTTATGTTTCATAAAGTCCTCCCTTCCTCTTTTTAAGAAATTTTAGGTAAAAAACTTAATATCGTTTCAATTAAAGCTGTTAATATTGGAACTGCTAATACTAAAATGAGAACCTTTCCACCTAGCTCAATTTTAGAAGCAATTGCACCCTGCCCAGCATCCTTTGTTATTTGAACGCCAAATTCAGCAATATACGCAATCCCAATAATTTTCAATAATGTCTCGACGTAAACGTTTTTTATACTTGCTTGATTAGCCAGTTTTTGAATTTCATCTAGTAAAAATTGAACTTTATCTAATAAGAATAGAAATAATACGCAGCTGATAAAAACCGTTATGGCCAAATTAAATTTGTCCATTTTAAATTGATTTAGAAGAAGAATTAAAAATGTTGCACATAACCCGATGCCAACAATCTGGATGATTTCCATTACAAACTCACTCCTAATCTAATGAAATAGAAATACATCCCTGACTTTATTAAACAGATCTCCGGCTTTCGTAATGACTTGAAAGAAAACAATGATAAAGGCTGTAATAATTGTCCATGTTGCAAATTCTTCCTGCCCTGCTTTTTTTAAGACTGCATGTATAATAGCAGCGATTACGCCTATTCCAGCAATTTGAAACATTAATGCATAATTTGTAATCATCGATTTCCCTCCTTTAAATTAATAAAATAACAATTAAAATCCCACTTAAGACGCCAAGCATTTTTGACATTCTTTCATAGCTAGATTGAGAGTCTATTGCCTCTTGCTCTTCACGTTCTAAATGTTTTAACGCTAAGATAATTTGCTTTTGCTGCGAAATTTTGTCATGCATTCCGATGGTTTCGCCAAATTGCAAAAGGACTTGGATATCAGAATCCTTAATTGACACTTTTTTGGCATATTCTTGTAATGAATGTTTCCATGCCTCTTTTGCAGATAAGGCACTTGTTTCAAGTTGATTTGCAAAACCGATTAAAAATACTTGGATTTGCCCATTTAATTGTTTCGCAATACGCCTACTTGCTTCTTGTAGTGGTAATTGACTATACATAACTTCCGCTTCAAGTGATTGAAGAGCTAATTTCCATGCACGTAATTCCTTTGTTCGCTCAGATAATCTACCTGCAAAATAAAAGCCAAGCCACGTTGTAGAAAAGATAATGAATAATGCGCCAATCCATTTCATTAATACACCGCCTTTTGTGAAAACAGGCTTATATTTTTTCTATTTTTAATATCAGTGACATTCCCCGGTCTTGGATGATTGGAAATTTCAATAAAACGTTCGAATGTTCCATTTTGAAATAATGGCTGCAATGACGGCCTTTTTCGAATTTCCTCAAGAGAATAACCATGAACAGTTACAATTAATTGAACACCTGCAAAAATCGCTTCTAAAATTGCATCTACATCTTCTTTCTTACCGATCTCATCTACTAAAATGATATGTGGACTCATCGATCTTACGAGCATCATCATTCCTTCTGCCTTTGGACAAGCATCTAAGACATCAATTCGTTCTCCGAATGTATATTGAGGTACACCTTTAACTGAACCAGCAATTTCAGAGCGCTCATCAACGATACCTACTTTTTGAGGTTTAATGCCCCTAACATGATCACCTTGACTGACGACTCTAGCAAAATCTCTTAATAAAGTCGTTTTGCCTGCTTGTGGTGGTCCAATTAGCATTGTATTTTTCCATCTTCCATCATATAAATACTTTACAAATGGACTTGCTATGCCTACTTTTTCTTTTGCGATTCGAAAATTATATGAACTAATATCACGAATCATCTTTACCTTCCCATGTTCAGTCACCACCCGTCCGGCTAGTCCTACTCTGTGGCCGCCTTTAATGGTGATATATCCTTTTTTCAACTCTTCCTCAATTGTGTAAATAGAAAATTGACTAAGTTTTCCAAGAATTTGACTCCCATCTTCCTCTGTCACAATATACGGTAAAAATGTTGAATGATTGTTTGCAATTACCTCTACTGGCCTAGAGACCCTTAAACGTAATTCTTCTACTTCGTTTAAATCTGAAAAAGAAATGATTAATTTCTCTTTCAGCATTGTTGGTAGCACATTAAAAACCTCTTCCATAGCAGTTCACATCCTATTAATCATTTAAAAACCGCTAGTAAAATTAAAAACACTCCACAAAAAACAAGCACAAGTCTTATTGGATCTAACTCGCTAGCTACACCGATAATCCCAATCGTCATCGTCGAAATGAGGATGATTGGTCCAACAGTTGCTAGAATACTATTAAGTGCTAATGCTTTTTTCATGTCATTGAAATAAAGAATTGTAAACGCCGCAATCAATTCTAAGCTACCACCAACAACCCTTAACAAGCCCATGCCAAGTACAGCCTTATCCATTGAATCAATCCATTGCTTCATGCATTACACACCTTTTTTTCAGTCTTTTTATTACTAATATGCAGAACATGTCCATTTAAGAAGATATTTCATTAGTTGATTTTTCAAAAATACACTAAGAATGCAGTCTTTTCTGGTTTGTAAAAAGTAATTTAAGGAAAGGAATGCTGAGGAATTAATGGTGGGAGAATCTTATCATTTCTGCTCATGATTCACGAATGAATATTTGTTACAAGGAGAAATTGAGAAGTTCCCGCTCGCACCATATAAAATGAGCTTACTAGAGAAGAAATCTCAGTTTATTACAGAGTTATCTAAGTTAACTTAGATAGAATAAAAAAAAGAGAAGCATAGCGCTTCTCTAAGTGTTGTAAATAAACTATTTAAATGATTAATCAAACCGAGAAAAGCAAAGCATTTCTCATTAAAGTTACATAATCACAAATATAAAAAATAAGATTACCATGATAATTTGTAAAATTGCTTTCGCAAGTGAACTACTAAGAAATGAAATTACTGTTGCCCATGAAGATTTCAAAGCTTCCTTATTTGTTTTACCTTGTACTCTTTCTGTGACAAACACTGAAATAAACGGAACAATGATTAAACCAAATGGTGGAAAAATGAAAGAACCAACAATCACAGCTAAACAGCCTACTCTTTCACCGGTCTTTGTACTTCCGTATTTTTTAAGAAAATAATGATTTGCAATAAAGTCTACTATAAATATGAAAGCAGTAAAAATCGCCATGATAATCCAGAATAGTAGACCTAGTTCCTCTTTATTAATTCCGAAGTGATAAATTAAAAATCCTACCCAAAGTACAGGTACTCCTGGAATAATCGGTTTGATCAACGCAATAAACGCCAAAGCGAAACAAATAATAATCAATGTCCAAAGTAAAATTGTTATTAACATATCAACCCTCCATCAAATATAGATGATATTTCATAAGAAAAAGAGACACTTTTTTCAAGTGCCTCTACTTTCCACTATATTCCACTAAATGTTAAATTAGTTTTTTGCACGAGAAACATAGCTTGATTCAGTCGTGTTAATAATTAATACTTCACCTTCGTTAATGAAGATTGGTACTTGAACAACTAAGCCAGTTTCCATTGTAGCAGGTTTTGTAACGTTTGAAGCAGTATCACCTTTGATTCCTGGTTCAGTTTCAATTACTTTTAGATCAACAGTGTTTGGTAATTCAACACCTAAAATTTCACTTTCATAAGTCATGATATAAACTTCCATATTTTCTTTTAAGAATTTTAATTCACGCTCTATGTTTTGTTCTGGTAATTCAATTTGTTCGTAAGATTCATTATCCATGAATACGTGTTGGTTACCATTTGCATATAAATATTGCATTTTACGATTTTGGATATGTGCTTTCGCAACTTTCTCACCAGCACGGAAAGTTTTTTCTTGTACTGCTCCTGTGCGTAGGTTACGAAGTTTAGAACGTACGAACGCAGCCCCTTTACCTGGTTTAACGTGTTGGAAGTCAATAACTTGCCAAATGCCACCGTCAGTTTCAATTGTTAAACCTGTACGAAAATCGTTTACTGAAATCATTAAATATCCTCCTAAAAAATGAAATGGTTCTTATTTTCTATGTATTGACTTTGAACCATTTCGCTTACCTTTAATTAAGATCTAGTTACAGCGCCATGAAACCTAAGTCCATGCGCCTCCACATTTCTATATGATAATGTATATTACTTCGTTTGTGTAGTTCTTTTTCGATTATCGTGAAAACTTATAGAATGATTAAGTTTTTAGGTGATGACATTAAGTTTTCGTTACCACCATTTTTAACGATTAAATCATCTTCTATACGAACTCCACCAAGATTTGGAATATAAATTCCCGGCTCACAAGTAACAATCATATTTGGCTCAAGTACTAAATCAGAACGGAATGATAATCCAGGACCTTCATGTACTTCAAGACCAATTCCATGACCAGTTGAGTGTCCGTAGAATTCGCCATAACCTTTTTCAGTAATATAATCACGTGTTAAAGCATCAGCTTCTTTACCTGTGATTCCAGCTTTGATTCCATTTACACCACGTAATTGAGCTTCTAACACGATGTCATAGATTTTCTTTAATTCTGCATCTGGCTCGCCTACTGAAACTGTTCTTGTCATATCAGAAACATATCCTTTGTAGTATGCACCAAAATCAAGTGTTACAAAATCACCTGTTTCAATTATTTTACTAGAAGCAACACCATGCGGTAATGCCGAACGCGCACCTGAAGCAACAATAATATCAAATGAAGATGATGTCGCTCCTAATTTACGCATATAAAATTCTAGCTCATTAGATACTTCTAATTCTGTTACGCCTGGGCGGATAAAACCTAAAATATGATCAAAAGCAGATTCAGCAATTTTTGTTGCTTCCTTAATAATTGAAATTTCAGCATCTGTTTTGATTAAACGTAAGTTTTCAATAATTCCATTTACAGGTACAAGTTCTGCACTTGCTACTACTTTACGGTATGTACCATATTCTGAAAAAGTCATGTGATCTTGTTCAAATCCAACTTTTGTTACACCATTTTTTTCAATTTGAGATGCAACTTCGCTTGAAATTAGACCTTCGTGTTTAACGATTTCAAATCCTTCACATTGACTAGTTGCTTGCTCAATATAACGGAAATCAGTAATAAATAATGCCTTATCTTTTGTAATAAGTGCCACACCTGATGATCCTGTAAAATTTGTTAAATAACGACGGTTGTATGTACTAGTAACTAAAAGTGCGTCTAATCCTTTTTCTACAAGAGCTTCTCTTAATTTTTTAATTTTTTCCATGTTCTCTCTCTCCCTTACAAATCTGTTGTAATGCAAGTAAAGCTAAGTCATATCCATACACACCTAATCCAACAATTTGCCCGACTGTAACAGCAGCTAAAACTGATGTGTGACGGAACTCTTCTCTTTTATGTATATTTGATATGTGTACTTCAATGGTTGGAACTGTAATACTTGCGATTGCATCGCGAATTGCATAACTATAATGTGTAAATGCACCTGGATTAAAAATAATGCCATCATAAACATTGTTTGCTGCGTGTAGACGATCAATAATCTGACCTTCGTGATTAGACTGGAAACAATCAATCATGTCATTACACTCACTAGCCAGACCAGATAAATGGTTCTCTATATCCTTTAGTGTTGTTGAACCGTAGATTGAAACCTCTCTCTGGCCGAGCATATTTAAATTAGGTCCATTTAATAATAAAAACTTAGCCAATTTTCTAGTCTCCACCTATCATTTCAGCATATTTGCTCCAATTTAACATAATATGGAACACCCATCCTTATTTTATCATAGGCCAGACTATTTTGAATAGCCACGCAAATAGGGTTCTTCTTCTTGAGATGCAAAAGAAACCGAATATGAAATAAAGGTACCGTATAAAATGAATAAACAAATGCTAGTTACCATCGTGTCAGATGAATATTCTTTAATTGGTTTTAAATCAAACGCAATTTTTCCTAATACAAGGAAAATAATGACCCACCATAATAGTCCGTAGAATACTCCTGGCAATACACCTGTAAATTTTCTTCCAATAAAGAAAAAGATGAAGGCAATGACAATTGAAATAATGCCAATACAAAATATAGAAATTAATAACTCAATATAAAAATTCGCCCATTTACCAAGAGGAATTTTTTCAATGACAAATGTAGGACCAATTTGTGTAAAATCAAAAAAACTAAGTACAAATGATACTGTTGACCAAAAAATGCCACCAAAAAATCCAATACTTGCAATCTTATTAAAATTCATTGCACCTTTTGCAAAATCAGGACTTTGTCCTTGATCCTTTACATTGCCTTGTTGTTTACCTTGCCCTTTAAGTTTTTGTTTTTCATTTTCACTTTGTGCTTGTTGATTATCTTTATCCATATATCATGACCCTTTCCATACATTGCTAATTATCTTATTGTAGTATGTCCAAGTCATAATCTTTCATGTGAACAGCTTGTTTGTGAGAATATTAAAAATATTACAACTTCATTTTAGTAATTCCCATTACTTATACTTGCACCAATATTGTGATTCCATTTACAATAGATTCAAATAGAAATATTAATGTAGTAAAAAATGAATTTAGGTTGGTGCAACATGAAAGAGAAAGAAAGAGCAGTTTATGGGGGGCAGGCAATCGTAGAAGGTGTCATGTTCGGTGGTAAAAAACACACCGTTTCAGCAATTCGAAGAAATGATCACTCAATTCAATATTTTGAAGAACCAATTCAAACGAATCCTACGATGCAAAAACTAAAGAGAGTTCCATTCGTACGAGGAGTTGTGGCCATCATTCAGGCTAGTATAAATGGATCAAAGCATTTAAACTTTTCAACCGAACGATATGGAATCGATCCAATCGATGATGAACAAGTTGCTTTAGAACGTGAGAATCAAAAAAGTACGATTGCTACATACATTGGATTATCTTTGTTAGCAGTTTTATCATTTTTAGTAGGGAAAGTAATCTTTACCTTAGTTCCAGTTCTGTTAGCTGCTACACTTAGACCATTTTTCGAAACAGATATTCAGCAAGTAATAGTTGAAAGTATTATAAAATTACTTTTTTTATTAACTTATATTTATGTAGTTTCTTTAACTCCTTTTATAAAAAGAGTTTTCCAATATCATGGTGCAGAGCATAAAGTAATTAATGCTTTTGAAAATAATGTACCATTAACTGTCGAAGGTGTTAGATCTCAGTCCAGATTACATTACCGATGTGGTAGTAGTTTCATTTTATTTACTGTTATTGTAGGGATGTTCATATATTTCCTTGTTCCTACAAGTCCGCTATGGTTAAGAATCGTAGACAGACTTTTATTAATACCAGTCGTCTTAGGTATTTCGTTCGAGGTTTTACAATTAACAAATAAAGTTCGTCATCTTCCAGTGTTAAAGTGGGTTGGCTACCCAGGATTATGGCTACAATTATTAACAACAAAAGAGCCTTCAGATGACCAAATTGAGGTTTCAATCGCTTCATTTAATCGACTTTTGGAGATAGAAAAAAATACCAAAATATAATTGACAGAATTTTATAAAAAATATCAACTTATTGAATAAAATGTAATAAACTATAAGTAACCTATTTTTTTACAAAACAATCTAAAAATAATTCTTAACATAGGAGGTGCTTAAGTGAATCAAAAAGTGTACACATCAATATTTTACGGAATGATAGCATTAGCACTTTTTGGCTTAATTGCTGAATTGATAAATGATCCAGCAAAATTATTACAAAGGATTTTATTTATTGGATTAATTCTACTTGTTCTTTATTTTATTTATAGAGTATTTACATCATCTAGTAGTCAAAGAAGCCAACATGACTCCTATCGAAAAGCTGCTAAACAGACTGTAAAAAAATATAATACGCAAAAAACTAGTTCAGTAAAAAAATCGTTTAATAAATCAAAGCCCACTTCAAGGAAAAGTACCTCCAGTCCTTTGCTAAGAAAACGAAGTAAAGATTCTAGTCACCTGACCGTAATCGAAGGTGAAAAGGGTAAAAAGAAAGACCGTGCTTCTTATTGAGCACGGTCTTTTATTCATTGTTAGATTGTTCTTCATTCGATTTTTGGATGACCTTTAATGCTTCCATCCGACTCTTATCTTCCTCAAAAAACTGAACTAAGTCACCAATTCGATCAATTGCTTCCCAGCTCATATGATGTTCCATACCTTCAACATCTTGATAAATTAAATTTTCGTCAAGGCCGATAATTCGTAAAAATTGCTCAAGTAATACATGACGATATACAAGCCTTTTCCCCATTTTCTTACCCTTTTGAGTTAGAATAAGCCCTCTATACTTTTCATAAATTAAATATTCGTCTTTATCAAGCTTTTGTACCATTTTCGTAACTGACGATGGATGTACTGATAAAGCATCTGCAATATCAGACACGCGAGCATACCCTTTATCTTCAATTAAAAGGTAAATTTGTTCAATATAATCTTCCATACTAGGTGTGGGCATGTTTTTCCTCCAGTTAAGTATTACTAATTAAATAATCCGTTACAAATAAACATCAAATAAAATGATACAACACATAATACAAAAGTGCAATTAACTCGAACTTTTCAATCTTTACATATATATCATACTGTCATAAAAAAGAAGTGTACCAAAATTAGTAACGTGTTCACCTTTGGGAGAGAAAAGTAGAAATTAAATTACCTAATGACAGACCAACTAACAAAAAAATGGTCTTTCTTTTTTATTGTCAAATCAAGGTTTTCGTTAAATAAGAACTAAAAAAGCTCTGTTAATATTAATTGTTGTTTTTAGCAAATGCCTATAGAGTATGAAAAGAGAAACGTAAGTTAGAGAGTGATTGGAATGGAAGGTACGAAGACTCCTATGGGAGATGCGGGAAACTTGAGACCCCGCAGGCTTGCCGAGGAGGCTCATGTCACGCCCCATGGAAAGCGAAGTACCTGGAATGGAAATCAACAGTCTTCTTTAACAGAGCCAAATATAAAAAAGAGAAGTGACTGTTAAATCAATTCTCTATCAATGTTATTTATAGTGTTAATTTGTTGCGAATACCTAGCAATTTATACCGTGAAAAATTGGTCTCTCTCCTAGAAGAGAACCCGTTACAAAATTAGTACACTTTTTATTTATGTAAAATACTGTATCTCTCCGTTTGGAAAGTAATATTTAATATAAGCAGATATCGTTTCTTCTATAGAAGCAGCTTGATCGGTTTGATAAACGTATTTCCCTATTCCATATTTGCCCCACTTATATTTTCTTTTCTCTTCATCCATCTCTAATTTTGTATTTGGATATCGTTCAAGGATGACCTTTTTTGCAGGCTTTGTGAAACGATGTTGAATTAGTTCAAATGTCATTTTTTGATTCGCCAAGTCTCCAAGAGCCTCTTTTAGCCTAATAAATAATTCCTCATAGCCCTCTTCCCAATCTTCATGCATATAAATTGGCGCGACAATAAATCCAAAAGGATATCCTGCATTTGCAACTTTTTTCGCAGCTTCAATCCTTTCGTCAAACGAGCCCGTCCCTGGCTCGAAATTTTTAATTACATACCTTGAATTAATACTAAATCTAAACGTTGTTTTCCCGTTATGTTTAGCATCCAATAAATGATCTACATGTGGGAATTTTGTTACGAAACGTAAGCGACCATATTCGGTTTCCCCAATAAACTCAATTGTTTTTTTTAATGAATGGGTCAAATAATCAATGCCTACTATATCAGAAGTACACGCAGCCTCGAATCTTGTGATTTCCGGCTTTCTTTCGTCCATATATTTCTTAGCTTGATCAAAGATATCCTCTAAATTAACATATACTCTAATATATGGCTTGGATCCTAATGTTGTTTGCAAGTAACAATAATGACAATGTCCCATACATCCAGTAGCTAAAGGGATAGCATATTCCGCAGAAGGCTTTGATGTTTCGAATTTCAATGTTTTACGTAAACCAATTACTAAAGTTGATTTTGCAATCCGATATTTCTCGGCATCTGTCTCACCGGGTAAATTTCGAATTTGATTATGTGAAGTTGTTTCCCTTATTTCCAAACCCATTTTCTCAAACTTCTCTTTTAATTCTTTCCCTAAAGGATATTCTAGCGCTTGTGGCTCAAAATAAACGAGCCTCGGTATAAATGGTTTCATATCTGATGATTCCTTTCTACATCTATCTATTGATAGTATGAACGTTACAAAAAAAACAAACGGTCCAAGTATTGGGAATATAGGTAAAGAAAGGAGACGGTTTAAAAATGAAGGATTATTGCAATTCGAAAACTACCTATTTTATAAAAAAAAGAAAGCTTGACCAGCTTTCTTTCCAACACATTCATTATTTTCGAAGATTCCATTCTTCAGTACAATATTTCGATTCGACTAATGCTTGTACTTCTTTTTCTTGGGCCTCGGTTAATTCATAAGGAACTAATTCAATTTCTAAACCAATTTCAAAGCCTTCTTTAAATGCAATGTACAATTCATCCATTGATTTTGGTGAATCGCTTTCTGCATTAATCCATGTAGCGCGTTCTAAGAATCTTTTCTTCATTCTGTTTCTTACTTCATCTGATGAAAAAATGTAAAGGTCATACAGCATCGTTACATCAATATTTAATGGGATTGAACCGTGCTGTAAAATAGAACCTTTTTGTCTTGTTTGTGCACTTCCAGCAATCTTTTTATCATTAACAACAACTTCATACCAAGATGGCGCGTCAAAGCAAACTGCACTAGCAGGTTTTTTTAATTCGTCTTTTTCTGCCGCCGTTTTTGGCACAGAGAAAGAAGCATCTAAACCTAATAACTTAAAGCCTTCTAATAACCCCATTGAAATGACTTTATAAGCTTCTGTTACTGAAGCTGGCATAGTTGGGTAGTTTTCAGGAACAATTACACTATACGTTAACTCTTCATGATGAAGTACACTTCTACCACCTGTTTGTCTTCTAACAAAATCACCGTTATACTTTTTTAATTGTTCTAAACTGATTTCTTGATTTTTTTGGAAATATCCAATTGTTACTGTTGGATGTTCCCACTCATAAAAACGTAAAGTTGGTAAAAATCCTTCTTCACTTTGCCATTTAATTAGACATTCGTCTAGTGCCATATTATAACTACCTGATTTTTTTCCACTATTAATAAAATACCACTTTGTCTTTGACATGTTGAAATCTCCTCATACATTACTGAAATTTTTTCTTTTTTTATTAAGAAATCTTGCACAATCTTATTAGAGAATTATAATAAGATATGTAGGTAATTGAAAGGTGTTGAATAAATTGAATAGTTGGTTATTGTTAATTTGGATTGTCCTAGGTATCATTGTATACACAACAGTCATGTATTTCTACCAAAAACGCTTAATTAAAACATTAAACGAGGAAGAATTCCGCTCTGGTATTCGTAAAGCTCAATTAATTGACTTACGAGATCAAGAGGATTTTAAAAACGGACATATTTTAGGTGCACGTAATATTCCTTTTGCTCAATTAAAAATGCGTTCAAAGGAAATTCGTAAAGATCAACCAGTTTATCTGTATGATCAAATGGGTGTTCGTCCTGGACAAGCTGCACGTATTTTACGTAAACAAGGCGTAACAAACCTGTTCCAATTAAAAGGTGGATTTAAGGTTTGGTCTGGTAAAATAAAAAAAGGCTTATAATTTATTTAAATAAATTATAACGAACTACTACTAATTAAGTAGTAGTTTTATTCATTTAAAAATGTTTAGAAAAAATCCCTCATATCTTCACTGAGGGATTCCATTTTCATTTCAACTTACTCTTTATTCGTTTTAGGCTTAGGATACTTAACACCCATTGTATCTACTTTAATAGATTCAATGATGATCGGCGTTTTTGGTTGCTCTTCAGGTGTCGTTTCACTGACTTCAACTTTCTTAACGATATCCATTCCTTTAGTCACTTTACCAAATGAAGCATATGCGCCATCAAGCTGCGAAGAATCATTCGTCATGATAAAAAATTGGCTACCAGCACTATTGGGATCATCCGTTCGCGCCATTGATAATACGCCTGCAGTATGTAATAAGTTATTTTCAAATCCATTAGAAGAAAACTCTCCATTAATTGTATAACCAGGTCCGCCTGCTCCAGTACCTTCTGGATCTCCACCTTGAATAACAAAGTCTTTCACAATTCTATGTATCTTTAATCCGTCATAAAATCCTTTATTTGAAAGCGAGATAAAATTATAAACGGTATTTGGTGCGATATGTGGATAAAGCTCCGCTTCAATTACTCCGTAGTCCTTTATTGTAATAGTTGCGACTGGTAATTTTGCTGGTTTCTTTGGTTTTTCAACTTGTGAAGATTTTTGATCATCATTTCCACAAGCAGTTAAAATAGTAAATAATAAGACAAAGCAGCAAATCAGAACTGCTTTCATTGATTTTTTAAACATGTAGTTTCTCCCTTCTATTTGCTAGTATCATTTTACCAAACCATTAGGCTCTTTTACTAATCCTTCTATCATTTATGCTCTAATTTATTTTACACTAATAATTACTTAAATAAAAAAACTGCTAAACCTTTCTTTGTTTAGCAGTTTCTTGATTGTTTTATCCTACTTTTTCTTTTGGTTCTTCAACTTTATTTTTCGCAAATGGGAACCACCAATTCCACTTTCCAAATAATTGCATTAAGCTCGGGACGAGTACTAACCGAACGATTGTAGCATCTAAAAATATTGCAATGGCGATTCCGATCCCCATTTGTTTAACCGGAACCATATCTGTAAATGCAAATGCTCCTGTAATAACAATCATGATTGAAGCAGCAGATGTGATAATTCGACTTGTTGACACTAAACCTTCTCTAGTCGAATAAGTATTATCGCCCGTTTCTTCATATAGCTCTTGCATCCTAGACATCAAGAACACTTCATAATCCATACTCAGGCCAAATACTAAGCCGAAGACGAATACTGGTAAAATCAACATAATATCAGATTGCGGTAAACCAAAGTTCCCACCTTGGAATAACCACGTAATAATTCCAAATGTTGCACTTAATGAAAGGACATTCATGATAATCGCTTTAATCGGAATAATAATCGACCTAAATGCGATCATTAAAATAATAAAAGTACTCACCATGATGACAATTAATCCATAACGAATATTATCAGTAATTTCATCAAATAACTCTTGTTCAAACTTAACCTGCCCACCATTCGTCATTTGAAATCCTTCAATTTCACCTTTGTATTTCTTTTCAATATCTCTTACCCATTGCTTCCCTTTTTCAGACTTCGGTCCGGAGTTTAGAAAAACTTGTATGAAGGTTTTATCATTTTGGATATAAGCATGGACAGCTGGCTGAAGCTTTGTAGCATTAGGTGATTTTAATGCCGGTAAAAGTTGAGAAGCATTCATATTAACTGCGTTGAACACACTTCTTACTCTTAAAACTTGAGGATCATTTTCAAATTCCTTTTGAACCTTTTCTAATGATGTCAAATTATCATTCGTTAAAATCTGTTTATCCGAATCTAATACGACGACAACTGTCCCGTGGTTTAATGCATCAGGAAGAAATTCCTTTTGATACTTTTCATAATTGATTCTAGAGGATTCATGTTTTGGAAGTGCATCAATCGTAGGGATGTTTAAATGGACATCTCGAATTGGAATGACAAATATCCCTAAAATGATTAATGAAGTAAGTGCCATTATGATTGGTCTCTTCATTACAAACTGTGCAAATCTTCTCCAAATCGCTTGTTGCTGATCTTGACTACGATTCGCAATCCACTTTAATGTACCTTTATTGATATTTCTACCTAGAGCAGAAAGTACTGCAGGTAATAAGGTTAATGATAAAAATAAACTAACTAAAACGACTACAGCACCACTAATTGCAACACTTCTAAATAAATCAATATTAATGAAATACAGTGCAGATAGACCAATAAACACGCAAATACCCGAAAAGATTATTGCTCTTCCCGCAGTTGCAAAAGTTATGCTGATTGCTTCTTTAACTGAAGCATTGTGCTCTGAAAGCTCAGTTTTGTATCGACTGACAAATAACAGAGCAAAATCAATCGATAAAGCCAATCCGATCATCGGTGCTACATTTAAGACAAATATAGATAAATCAACATACTTTCCGATATATGCTAAAATACCAAAAGTCGTAAAAATACTAATTAAACCTATTAAAATAGGGATTGCAGAAGCAACAAGACTACCAAACGCAAAGAATAAAACAATAAATGCTATCGGAACACCAATCATTTCCGCTTTTTTCAAATCTTCTTGACTCGTTTTATTCATCACATCACTAATAATCGTAAATCCAGTTGTACCAACCTTCACAGTTTCGTTGGTGTATGATTCAATTTTTTTGGCAAAATGATTATTCCGTTCAACTAATTTATCATAATCTTTTTCATCAAATAGCAGCGATAAATAAGCAATATTCTCTTTTTTCATCGTAGGATCAACCACTGGATTCATGAATTGCTTAATATTTTTTTCTTTTTCAATCACTTTAACAATTCTCTCAATTTCGTCCTGAAACTCTTTAGCCGTAGCACCCTTTTTTCTTTCAAGTAGAATAATAAGAGAGTCAGGAGATTGTTCAAAATCCTGTTCTAAAATATTTTTAGCTTTTTCATAATCACCAGGTGTTCGAAATCCATCACCTTCTAAAATGCCAGGTAATTGCTTCGCATAAATACTAAGGAAGATAGATATAACAGCTATTAAACTTATTAATAGAAATCGGAAATGATAAATCCCTCGCCCGACTTTCTTCCAAGCACTATGTTCGCTTACAATACTTTTCATGCTTCCACTCCTTACATACAAATCCTAACATTATCTTATCAAAACTATTCATATAACTCATATTATTTACATTTAATTTTTTAAATTATGAAAATACGCTCAAGAATAAATCACTTGATTTATACTTGAGCGCAAGTTTGATCAGGTCACAATGATGGCAACTATGATTCCGATTAATGCCCCAACCACAACTTCATATGAAGTATGTCCGACCAATTCGTTTAGAGCCTTATAATTTTTTATTCTGCCGTGAAAAAAGTCATTCAGGATTTTCGCGTGCTTACTAACTGCAAGACGCACACCTGAAGCATCGTACATAATAATCGTAGCAAAAATTGCTGCCATCGCGAAATCAACGCTTTCAAAACCCATCGTAATTCCTACACTTAAAGCTAAACCAGTAACAGTTGAAGAATGAGAACTTGGCATACCACCTGATGCAAAAAACTTTGATAAATCAAAATCCTTATGTTTCACTAAATGAATGATGACTTTTGAAAACTGAGCAATAAACCATGCTATTACAGCAGAAATCAATGGCTCGTTATGAAGGATAGTCAAGACGAACCCCCTTAAATTTTATTAAATTACCTACTAATTATTATCTTCTTTCAACAATTGTATATTCATAACCTTTCCGAAAGAACGAAATAAAAATTCATTTTCTCTATTATGAATATTGATGATTATTTGTTTCCAATTTAATGACGAAAAGATTTCGTGGCATATTGTAAAAGGAAAACAATCGATCTTATTATAGAAATGTTTTCATTCCATTTATTATTCATATTTTTGTTCTTTTAAATAAAAACCCTCAATGAAACGCTTACATTTTGGGTATTTCCTCCCCTTTATTTGAAGTTTCAAATTTTATTCAAAAAATGGAATTTTTGAAATTGACAATTCATACAATTCTGATAAACTTAGTTGTAATTAAATTCAGAGGATGATGCTCATGAGCCAAACCAACGACTTAAAACCGTTAATCGAGGTCGTGGAATCGTTACTAAATGGTTTAAAATTTGGAACGATTACTTTAGTCGTTCAAGATGGAAAAATTATTCAAGTAGAAAAACAAGAGAAAATACGATTAAAGTAAATGAGGCTCCTGCTGACTAGAAAAACTAGAGGCAGCTTAAATCTATGTAATCTTTACAACATAGATTTAAGCTGTCTTTTTCTATTTCAAAAAAAATGTTTTTATACATTTTCATATAGAAAGTATTTATATTGTTCATTTCAAAAAAAGATGACAGCGTATTTTGCTCTCTATTTTATTTTCTTTAATTCAATGGAGGAAAACAAATGAGATTTGAAAATTGGAACGAGGAACAACTACCAAACTTTTCTATTGATAATGATACAAAGGGAGCCCTTGATGTACTCCAGTGGGCATATTCTACTTATGGAGATGAATTGATCTACGCCTGTAGCTTTGGCGTGGAGGGAATATTATTAATTGATTTAATCTCAAAAGTAAAACCTGACGCAAAAATTGTATTTTTGGAGACAGGTTTACATTTTAAAGAAACCTACGAATGTATCGACCGGGTCCAAGCTAAGTATCCGTTACTACAGATAGAAAAAAAACTTCCTAGCTTAACACTTGAGGAACAAGCTGAGATACATGGTAATGAACTATGGAAACGAGAACCAAATCAGTGCTGTCAAATTCGAAAAATTATTCCATTACAAGAAGCATTAAAGGATGCTCCTGCTTGGATCTCAGGTCTACGTAGAGAGCAATCAGCATCTCGTCAAAAAACGAACTTTCTCAATCTTGACAATAAGTTTCAGTCTATAAAGGTGTGCCCATTAATCCATTGGCCTTGGAAAGAAGTTTGGAGATATGTTTATTATCAAAACCTTCCTTTCAATCCACTTCATGATATAGGTTATCCAAGCATTGGTTGTGAGGTTTGTACAATACCTGCTTCTAATTCGTCTGATGGACGTTCCGGACGTTGGTCAGGTTCAACTAAAACTGAATGTGGCTTACACGACTAATTCATTCTTTCTCTGCTTGTAATAAATTTTTGACAGTAATATATGAAACTATCACATTAGAAAAGTTTAAGGAGTGTCTAGAATATGAGTTTACCTGCACATGGCGGAACATTAATTAATCGATTCGATTCAACGGTTTTAACAAATGAAATTTCACATGAGATTCCTTTAGATCTCATCGGAATTAGTGACTTAGAGTTAATTGGAAATGGAGCATATAGCCCTTTAACTGGTTTTCTAAGAAAAGATGACTATGAACAAGTTGTTAGTTCAATGAGATTAAAAAATGGGTCTGTATGGAGTATCCCTATTACACTTCCTATTTCGAAGTCTTCTGCAAAACATCTTCAAATAGGAGATGTAGCAAAGCTCATTTGGGAAAATGAAATATATGGAATCATTAAAATTGAAGATATTTATACGCCTAATAAATTAGTCGAAGCACAATTCGTTTACGGAACGACTGATCATGAGCATCCTGGTGTAGCTAAATTGTATTCTCGCGGTGATGTTTATATCGGAGGCGAAGTTACCGTTACTAAACACTTGAATAGAAACGATTTCTCCGAACATTATTTAACACCTATTGAAACTAGGGAAAAATTTGCATCGTTAAACTGGCAAAAGATTGTTGGCTTCCAAACTCGAAATCCTGTTCATAGAGCACATGAATATATTCAAAAGAGCGCATTAGAAATCGTTGATGGACTTTTTTTGAATCCATTAGTTGGAGAAACAAAAGCAGATGACATTCCTGCAGATGTGAGAATGAAAAGCTATAAGGTTTTACTAGAAAACTATTATCCAGCTAATCGTGTTTTCTTAGCAGTTTTCCCTGCAGCTATGCGCTACGCTGGACCACGTGAGGCAATTTTCCACGCAATCGTCAGAAAAAATTATGGTTGCACTCATTTTATTGTAGGACGTGATCATGCAGGTGTTGGAAATTATTACGGAACTTATGATGCCCAAAAAATCTTCCAACGTTTTTCAGAGGAGGATTTAGGGATCAATCTCCTATTTTTTGAAAACAGTTTTTACTGTTCAAAATGTGAAAATATGGGTTCAACAAAAACTTGTCCTCATAGTAGCGAGCATCATATTACCCTTTCTGGAACGAAAGTACGAGAAATGTTAAAAAACGGTGAAATTCCTCCTACTGCCTTTAGCCGAAAAGAAGTAGTTGAAGTTTTAATTGAAGGAATACGTGAAGCAGCATCCATTTCAGTTGAATAGGAGAATAACGACATGTCTAAAAATATTGTTTGGCATCAAGCAAGTATCACAAAACAAGATCGCCGTCAAAAAAATAATCATCATAGCTGTATCCTATGGTTTACCGGTTTATCAGCATCTGGAAAGTCTACGATTGCCAATGAAATCGCAAAAGCTTTGTTTCATCAAAACGTACAGCAATATGTATTAGATGGTGATAATATACGCCACGGACTAAATTATGATCTTGGTTTTACAGATCATGATCGCACTGAAAATATCCGTCGCATTGGAGAAGTAGCTAAGTTGTTTGTCGATAATGGCCAAATTGTTCTGACTGCCTTTATCTCCCCATTCCAATCGGATCGCAATCTAGTTCGAACGACTGTTGAACAAGACGAGTTTATTGAAGTTTATGTTGAGTGCTCAGTAGAAACTTGTGAAAACAGAGATCCAAAGGGGCTGTATAAAAAAGCCAAGAATGGTGAAATTCAAAACTTCACTGGTATAAGCTCCCCTTACGAGGCACCAAAACGTCCGGAAATCACTTTAAATACAGACTCACTTACAATCGAACAATGTGTTGAAACAGTACTTCACTATTTAAAAGTTCAAAATTTTATCAAATAAGGAGATGTGTTAATGAGTACTGAAAAACTATGGAAAGACAACCCAAAGTTAAACGAAACTGAAAAAAAGAAGCTAGTAAAAGACGGATTAAAAATTTATGATGACATTCCTTATTATGCTAAGAATGGTTTTGAATCAATTCCAAAAGATCAATGGGATTTATTTAAGTGGGCAGGATGTTACCTACAAAAACCAAAAGAAGCTGGTTACTTTATGATGCGTGTCAATG
Organism: Gottfriedia sp. ABJ_BB2_2; assembly: GCF_055484705.1. Lineage (NCBI taxonomy): Bacteria > Bacillati > Bacillota > Bacilli > Caryophanales > Bacillaceae > Gottfriedia > Gottfriedia sp. ABJ_BB2_2. Next base: position 378,256 of record NZ_JBVFKR010000003.1, on the reverse strand, counting down.
TTCCATCTGGGATATTAACGCATGATCAACTAGTCGTATTAGCTGAAATTGCTCGTGATTATGGTCGTGATGTTTATGATATTACAACCCGTCAAGCGATTCAGTTTCACTGGTTAACAATTGAACAAATTCCAGATATTTTATCCCGTCTGGAAAAGGTTAATCTATCAAGTGCAGGTGCTTGTGGAGATATTACACGTAATATTGTTGGTAATCCATTGGCTGGTATTGATCCGAATGAATTATTCGATACAACACCAATTGTAAAAGAAATATATGAATTCTTCCAATTTAACGAAGATTTTTCGAATCTTCCAAGAAAATATAAAATGTCAATTAGTACAAATACAAGTAATGCTTCTAACGCTGAAATTAACTGTATCTCTTTTGTTCCTGCAACTAAAGAAATCGATGGTGTGAAAACATCTGGATTCCATTTAAAGGTTGGCGGCGGATTATCTGCTGCACCTCATTTAGCTCAAACTCTTGATGTATTTGTTTTACCTCATCAAGTAAAAGAAGTTGCGATTGCAGTTACTACGATCTTTAGAGATTTTGGTTACCGCGAAAAGCGTCATCACTCCCGATTAAAGTTTTTAGTAGCAGATTGGGGAGTAGAAAAGTTTAAAGATATACTAGAAGAATATACTGGTCAATTACTAACAAAAGGAACCGGTTTTGATGAGTCCTGGAATGCTGGTTATTTTTATGGTGTCCATCCACAAAAGCAAGAAGGATTAAACTACGTCGGTTTAAGTATTCCAGTTGGAAGATTACACTCTGAGGAAGTTTTGGAGTTAGCTAGAATTGTAAAAAAATACGGAAATGGAGAAATCAGAAACTGTAATTCACAAAATTTAATTTTGCCAAATATCCCAACTGCAAATATTAATGAATTACTAGAAGAACCTTTGCTAAAAAAATTCACTCCGATTCCGCCAAAGTTTATTGGTTATTCTGTAGCGTGTACAGGAAATGAATATTGCAACCTAGCATTAGTTGAAACAAAAGCTCGTATGAAAGATACTGCTTCTTACTTAGATGAAAAAGTTTCACTTGATGTGCCCGTTCGAATTCATATGGTAGGTTGCCCGAACTCATGTGGGCAAAGAGCAATCGCTGATATTGGGTTACAAGGTATTAAAGCTCGAAACGACAAAAAAGAATTAGTTGAAGCATTTGAGATCTATGTAGGTGGAACTTTAGCAAATGGTGGAAAATTAAACGAAAAATTAAAAGGAAAAGTGGAATCCCCTTCCCTTCATCTTGTTTTAGAAAAGTTCTTACAGCACTTTCAAGAGCATAAGTTACCTTCTGAACCTTACTTAGATTATGTAGCTAGAGTTGGTATTGAAGAACTACAAAATCATTTAACTACTATTCTTGAAACAGTGAAAGCATCATAAAGAAAGTCGGTGGCCTATGTTTTTATATCGATTTGAGGCGCAAATAGAAAATCGTACTGTCCCTGTTGTTATTCTAGCGAATGATGATGAAAAAGCGTTTAAGCTCGTTGATACAGAGCTTGAGAAATTTTATGTAAAAAAACCAATCGTTAAAGATTTACTAATGTATGAAAAAAAGAGAGTAAGTCAGAGTGGTGGTTTCGTCTTAGATATTGAAGTATTAAGTAAACGATGATGATGAGGTGTATGGAATGGTTGGAAAAGTTTATTTAGTTGGCGCTGGACCAGGTGATGTTGATCTAATTACTGTAAAAGGTCTAAAATGCATTCAAACCGCTGATGTCATTTTATATGACCGATTAGTGAATAAAGAACTGCTAGAATATGCAAAAGAATCAGTAGAATGTATCTACGCAGGTAAACTGCCAAACTACCATGCATTAAAACAAGAAACAATTAACGCATTTTTAGTAAAGTATGCTAAAAAAGGCAAAACTGTCGTACGTTTAAAAGGTGGAGATCCTTTTATTTTTGGGCGTGGTGGCGAAGAAGCCGCTTATCTCGTTGAACGTGGAGTTCCATTCGAAATCGTTCCAGGCATTACTTCTGGTATAGCAGCACCCGCTTATGCAGGGATTCCAGTGACACATCGAGATTACAGTAGCTCTTTTGCATTTGTAACAGGGCATTGTAAGGAAGATGATACTGTTAAATGGGAAGCTTTAGCAAATGGAATTGACACGCTTGCGATTTATATGGGTGTTAGCAATTTACCATATATTCGTCATCAGCTTATATCAAATGGAAAACATCAGGATACCCCGGTTGCTATCATCCACTATGGTACGACAGAACAACAGAAAACTGTGACATGCACTTTAAAAGACATACTTTCAGTTGTTGAAAAGGAAAAAATAAGTAACCCTAGTATGATTGTTGTAGGAGAAGTTGTAAATTTACATCATCAACTAAAATGGTTCGAATCAAAACAGGATTCAATTGTACAATCAAATCAAAAGAGTTACTCTACTATTTAGTATTTAGTACATCATATATATAAGGAGTGATAGAATGGAAGCTATTTTATATATTTGTCACGGTAGCCGCGTACAATCTGCTGTCCATTCTGCCATAAACTTTGTAAAAAAAGTGCAAAAACAAATTGATTGTCCAATACAAGAAATTAGTTTTATAGAATTAGTAGAACCCTCTATACATGAGGGATTACATAATTGTATTCAACGGGGAGCAACTTCAATCACAGTCCTCCCTGTTCTACTTTTATCAGCCAATCATGCAAAAATTGATATTCCGGAAGATATCGCCACTTTTCAAAAACGATTTCCTACAGTTGACATCTCGATTGGCAATCCAATCGGTGTTCATCAAAATATGATTGAATTGGTGGAGAAACGCATTTATGAAAAAACGAAACATGTAAAACCTGATTCTAAAATTTTATTAGTTGGCCGTGGGAGCAGCGACATACTTACACAAAATGATTTTTTAAACATTGCTAAATTACTTGAAATCAAAATAAAAAGAACAGTAATCCCTACCTATATGGCAGTATCGAAGCCTTCTATCCATGACGTTTGGGCACGGCTACTAACTGAAAAAAATTGTCCGATCATCGTTGTACCTTATTTATTCTTTTCGGGTACATTGATGAATGAACTGGAAGAGAAAATTAGCAGTCTACCAAAAACACATAGGCATAATTGGATTCTATGTGAAACGCTAGGATATGATTATTTGATTGCTTCTATTTTTCAAGAAAGATTACTCGAAACTAAATCAAATCATCCTTTCTTCCATATATAAAAAAAGCTCTTGTCTATTCCATATGGAACACAAGAGCTTTTTTAGCATGATACTATTTACTTTCAATTTTCGTTAAATTAACTGGTTGAAACGTCGGGACAGTTTGTAAAAAACGCCCAATTCTTTTTGTTGCTTCAATTAACTGTTCTAATGATGTAGCATACGAACAACGGATAAATCCTTCTCCACAATCCCCAAAAACATTTCCCGGGACAACCGCAACTCTTTCTTTTAAGAGTAATTGCTCTGCAAATTCTTCAGACGTTAATCCTGTATTTTGTATTGATGGGAAAACATAAAATGCTCCTCCAGGCAAATGGCATGATAAACCAAGTTCTTGAAGCGATGATACAAGAAAATTTCTTCGTTGCATATAACTTCTTCTCATTGCTTCTACATCATGTTCACCATTACGAAGTGCTTCAACCGCAGCATGTTGTGACATAGTAGGTGCACACATAATTGCATATTGATGGACCTTTAACATATGAGAAATTATATCTGAAGGTGCCGCAACAATTCCTAAACGCCAGCCAGTCATTGCAAACGTTTTAGAGAAACCAGATATTAAAATTGTATGTTCTCTCATACCATCTATTTTAGCAAAACTAGTGTATTCGCCATCGTAAACAAGTTCTGCATAAATTTCATCAGAAATGACAATCAAATTATGTTTTTTAACAAATACAGCTAAATCTTCAAGTAATTCCTTTTCAAGTAATGTACCAGTAGGATTATTAGGATTACATAGTAAAATTGCTTTTGTCTTTGATGTTATTTTTTTCTTTAAAGCTTGAAGATTGATTTTAAATTCTTCTTCTCCTGTTGTTGCTAAATGAACAGGTACACCACCTGCTAATGAAACTAGTGGTGCATACGAAACGAAACAAGGATCAATAACGATCACTTCATCACCTGGATTTAAAATCGTTCGTAACGCAATATCAATCCCTTGGCTTGCACCAACAGTGATGATTAACTCTTCATTTGGATTATAATGCACATCAAATTTCTTAGAAAAATAGCGACTTACCTCATCACGCAATTCAAATAAACCAGCATTTGAAGTATAAGCTGTATGCCCTGTTTCTAACGAATAGATACTTGCCTCACGTACATTCCAAGGCGTGACAAAATCAGGTTCCCCTACTCCTAATGAAATGACATTATCCATACTAGCTGCTAAATCAAAAAATTTACGAATCCCAGAAGGTTGAAGTGTTGTGACTATATTCGATAATGTAAATTTACTCATGGCGTGATCACCATACGCTTATCATTTTGTTTGTGTCCATATACAATACTGTCATGTTTATATCGTTTTAGGATAAAGTGCGTTGTAGTGGATAAAATTGATTCTAAGGTTGATAGTTTTTGAGATACAAATGAAGCAATTGAAGTCATTGTTTTTCCTTCAACAACAACTGACAAGTCATATGTACCTGACATTAAATAAACTGATTTTACTTCAGGATATAAATATATTTTTTCAGCAATTTCATCAAAGCCTACCCCTCTTTTTGGAGCTACTTTTACATCGATCATTGCCGTAATGCTTTCTTGAACAGGAACTTTACCCCAGTCTATCAGAGTAATATACTGTAAAATTACTCGGTCGTTTTCAAACTTTTTAAGAATCTCAACGACTTCTTCCTCTGACACTTGAATCATCTTTGCTAATACGTCATTACTTAATCGACCATTTTGTTCAATACTCTGCAGTAATTGAATTTCTTTTTCTGTCATTTTCATAAGCTCCTTATGCATTCCATTAAAACATGGAATTTCTGCTGATGTTATACTCTTCATCTATATTTAAATATTTTACTTAGATGACACATTTGGAAAGAATTCTTCATAAATTACCTGTACTGCTTTTTTCTCGTCACTTGCTTTTACACCAAACATCATACTAACTTCAGATGATCCTTGATTAATCATTTCTATATTGATTCTCGCATTTGCAAGGGCTTTACTGGCTCGAGCTGTAGTCCCTACATTATGACGCATTCCCTCACCAACTAACATGATTAAAGCAAGATCTCTTTCAATGACCACATGATCAACTTGAAGTTCATCTTGTATGCGGTTGATAATTTCGTTTTCGATTGTAGAAGTTAATTGATTTTGCCTGATAATAATTGAAATATCATCAATTCCACTTGGCTGGTGTTCATAAGATATTTGAAAATCTTCTAAGATTTGTAAGATTTTCCGACCAAATCCAACTTCCCTATTCATTAAATACTTGCTTATATAAATACTACAAAATCCATTATCACTGGCTACTCCAACCAATGGACCATTTGTTAATTTTCTTTCTTTTACAATTACAGTCCCTGGAGCAACCGGATTATTCGTATTTTTAATATTAACTGGAATACCAGCTTGAAATGCAGGAATCAGTGCCTCATCATGAAATACATTAAATCCAGCGTATGATAGCTCCCTCATTTCACGATACGTTAATTCTTTAATCTCTTTTGGCTCTTGAATGATGGAAGGATTAACTGAATATACAGCATCAACATCAGTGAAATTTTCATACAAGCTGGCTTTAACGCCATTTGCAATAACGGATCCAGTAATATCAGAACCACTTCTTGAAAAAGTCACAATATCTCCATCTTCTGAATATCCGAAGAAACCAGGAAAAATAACAATACCTGCTTTTTCACGTAAATCATGTAAAAGAGGATAACTTTTAGGTAAAACTTGTGCATGGCCAGGTTCATTTGTTACAAATAATCCTGCATCTTTTGGATTAACATATTCTGCTTCAATTTCTTTTTTTTGAAAATAATTTGCTACTAACCTAGCACAACTATCTTCACCACAAGCCATAACAGCATCCATAAATCTAGCATGATTTTCCTTTGAACTAGACAGTGCACCTTCTATATTGAATGAAATCTCATCAATTAAGTTAGATGATAAACACAAGCCATTTGCAATTTCAGAATATCTTCCGATGATCTGACTGTATTCCATAGAATAATCTTCACCATTGATTGATTTTCGTCCACAAGTAATTAAGAGATCAGTTATTTTTACATCCTCTGGATATCTTTTACCCGGAGCAGAAACCACAATAATTTTACGTTCTTTATCTGAAACCACAATCTGAAAAACTTTTTCAATTTGCTCCCAAGTGGCTAATGATGAACCACCAAATTTTGCGATTTTCATTCTTAACGTCTCCCAATTATGTTAATTTTCTGTTAAATAATGCTACAATTATCCCTCTAATAACAGAAAAAATCAACTGGTTTTTGGAAGATTTTAGTATTTCAGGAAAGAAAATTGATAGTAAAATTTACCTTACTTTTCTTTTCATATTTTAACTAAAATTCTCTTTTAATTAAACAATTCTACTAAAATTGGTATTTTTAAAATTTTCTAAAGTATTTTTTGTAATTTTCAGATAAATAAAATATAATAATGTAAATTGATTCAATCTTGAAAGGAATAAAGCTTATGAAAAAGGGAATGTTTCTGTTACTAAGTATTGTAATTTGCATATCTGCATGTAGTAAGGAGGAACATACTGACTACGAAAAAGATCCTCAAGCTTTTGGGAAATCAAAATATAATGATATGCCTAGCTTATTTAAAGAGGGAAAAATGGACGTTAAAATAAAATTTGAAAAAGCTTCATACGATGTAAAAACAAATAAAATATCATACAATATCATAAATAAAGGTGAGGATCTCCTATTTGGTAATCCTTATGAAATCGAGCAGTTTAAAAATGGTTCTTGGAGAAAGATATCTTTTAAACAGAATACTGCTTTTACTTCAATAGGCATCATTTTACCAAAAGGAAAAACAGTTAAAAAGACAATCAGTTTGGACAGCCTAAATATTAAATTAAAGCCAGGCTATTATCGATTGGTTGATCATTTTTACTTAGATCATGACAAAAAGAAGGATGCAAATTTATCAGCAATTTTCCAATTAAAATAAAAGATGTTTTCGAATACAAATTTACTATATTAGAAAGCATGATTGAACTACAACTTCAGGATGATCACTTTTGGCAATAAATGTGACTGAATAAAAATAAACGTTCCCTTTAAAAAGGGAACGTTTTTATTTACGCTTTTTGGTAACGTAATACAGGCTTACGAGCAGCTAATGTTTCATCAAGACGACTTACAACTGTTGTATGTGGAGCCTCTTGAACGATTTCTGGATTTTCTTCAGCTTCTTTCGCAATCGCAATCATTGTATCAATGAATGAATCTAATGTTTCTTTTGATTCAGTTTCAGTAGGTTCAATCATAATACATTCTTCCACGTTTAATGGGAAGTAGATTGTTGGTGGGTGATATCCAAAGTCTAATAAACGTTTAGCAATATCTAACGTACGAACGCCTAATTTCTTTTGACGTTTACCACTTAATACGAATTCATGCTTACAATGACGATCGAATGGAAGATCAAAGTATGGCTCTAAACGACGCATCATGTAATTTGCATTTAAAACAGCATCTTCAGTAACTTGTTTTAATCCTTCTGGACCCATTGAACGAATATAAGTGTATGCTCTTACATTGATTCCGAAGTTTCCGTAGAAAGGTTTCACTCGACCAATTGTTTCTGGACGATCAGAATTTAAGACATACTCTTCCCCAACTTTTTCAACGATTGGTGCAGGTAAATATGGAATTAAATCTGCTTTTACGCCAACAGGACCTGAACCAGGACCGCCACCACCGTGAGGACCAGTAAACGTTTTATGAAGATTTAAATGTACTACGTCAAATCCCATATCGCCAGGACGTGCTTTACTTAATACAGCATTTAAGTTTGCTCCATCATAGTAAACTTTACCGCCTGCAGCATGGATAATCTCAGAAATTTCATAAATATCTTCTTCAAATAGACCTAATGTATTTGGATTTGTAAGCATTAATGCTGCTACATTTTCATCAACTACACGACGTAAATCGTCTAAGTCTACTAAACCTTTTTCATTTGATTTAACTGTAATTGTTTCAAATCCTGCAACTGTTGCTGAAGCTGGATTCGTACCATGTGCTGAGTCAGGTACGATTACTTTCGTACGGTTGAAATCGCCACGACTTTCATGATAAGCACGGATAATCATTAATCCTGTCCATTCACCATGGGCACCTGCAGCTGGTTGAAGCGTAACTTCATCCATACCTGTGATTTCTTTTAATTCCTGTTGAAGCTCATGCATTAACTCAAGAGCACCTTGAACAGTATATGTGTCTTGTAGTGGGTGAATGTGAGCAAATCCGTTCATTCGAGCAACAGCTTCGTTAATTTTCGGATTATATTTCATCGTACATGATCCTAATGGATAGAAACCAGAATCCACACCATGATTTCTCTTAGAAAGAGCTGTATAGTGACGCATTAAATCTAATTCAGATACTTCTGGTAAATTTGCTTTTTCTTTTCGAACATAAGTCGCTGGAATAACGTCTTCAATATTAATGTCTTCAACATCCATTACTGGAAGACTATAAGCAATACGACCTTCTTTACTCATCTCAAAAACTAACGGTTGATCCTTCAGCATGTTGCATCCCCTTTCCGTCTACTAATAATGCTAGCTCTTCTACAAATGTATCAATATGTTGTTTAGAACGTAGTTCAGTTACAGCGATTAACATATGATTTTCCATAGCAGGTTCAACTTTAGCTAAATCGTAACCACCGATAATTTTCTTTGTAAATAATTCTTTATTAATTTCAGAGACATTTTGTTTCACGTCAATTACTAGCTCATTAAATGCCGCACCTTCGAAAACAACCGAAATGCCACTTTGCGCTAATTTCTTTTTCATATATTGAGTGCGTTGGATGTTTTGTGTAGCCATTTCAACTGCACCGTTTTTACCAAGTGCTGTCATTGCAACTGATGCTGCTAATGCATTCAAAGCTTGGTTTGAACAAATATTAGAAGTCGCTTTATCACGACGGATATGTTGCTCACGAGCTTGAAGAGTTAATACGAAACCACGACGGCCTTCACCATCAACTGTTTGACCAACTAATCGACCAGGCATTTTACGCATCAGTTTCGTTGTCGTTGCAAAGTAACCACAGTGAGGTCCACCAAATTGAGTAGGGATACCAAATGTTTGAGCATCTCCTGCAACAATATCAGCACCAAATTCACCTGGAGGTGTTAATGCAGCTAATGCTAATGGATTACTTGATACTACAAATAAGCTTTTTCCAGTATGAGCAATTGGTTCAATTTCATCTAATGCTTCAATTTGTCCATAGAAGTTAGGGTATTGAACAACAACACATGCTACAGTATCATTCATTTCATTTTTTAGCTCTTCGATATCAGTTTTTCCATCTTTCAGACCAATTTCAACAACCTCTAAGTGTTGACCTTTAGCATAAGATAAAATAACTTCACGTGATTGTGGATGAACAGCTTTTGACACTAAAATTCGTTTTTTACCAGTATGACCAGCTGCTAATGTAGTAGCTTCTGCAAGAGAAGTTCCACCATCATACATAGAAGAGTTTGCAACATCCATTCCTGTCAATTCACAAATCATTGTTTGGAATTCAAAAATTGCTTGAAGCTCACCTTGTGAGATTTCAGGTTGATATGGAGTGTATGCAGTATAAAACTCTGAACGTGAAATTACATGATCAACAACTGTTGGTAAATAGTGGTCATAAACTCCAGCACCTAAGAATGATACATATTCTCTAAGATTCGCATTTTTATTTGCTAATCCACTAAGTTCTTGTAATAAATCCGATTCAGATTTTGCTTTTTTAATATTTAATAATCCATTAAAACGAACATTTTTTGGAATATCACTAAATAGTTCATCAACTGAAGAAACACCAACTGCTTTTAACATCTCTTGACGATCTTGCTCTGTCATTGGTAAATAACGATGCATTAAGGTAATCCCCTTTCTCCCCCTAGTTACTTCTTCTCTCTTTTATAAAATGGTGTAGAAACTACAACTGCTTTTAATTTTTTATTTCTAATCTCAACTTCAATTTCAGTACCTAAGCTTGAACATTCTGTTTTCACTAGCGCAAGTCCAATATTGCGTTTTAACGTTGGAGATTGTGTACCACTTGTTACCTCTCCAATATATTCTCCATCCTTATATACAGGATAATGAGATCTTGGAATTCCTTTATCAATCATTTCAATTCCTACTAATTTACGAGGAACACCTTGTTCTTTTTGATTTTTCAGAACTTCTTTACCAAAGAAGTCTTCTTCTTTATTTAACTTCACAGCAAAACCGATTCCAGCTTCGAGTGGAGTAATTTCTTTTGAAAGCTCTTGTCCGTATAAAGCTAGTGTTGCTTCAAAGCGCAGTGTATCACGAGAACCTAATCCACAAGGTTTTAATCCGTCATCTTTACCAGCTTCAAGTAGAATATTCCAAAGCTTTGCAGCATCATTAGCTGCACAGTAAAGTTCAAACCCATCTTCACCTGTGTATCCAGTACGAGAAACTAATGCTGTCACATCACTAATTTGGACGTTATGTTTAAAAGTAAAATACTTAATTTCGGATACATTAATAGATGTAAGTCGTTGTAAAATTTCAACTGCTTTTGGACCTTGTAGTGCCAACTGCGCAGTTTCATTACTCTTATTTACAACTTTCACATCACCTTCAACGTGTGAGTGTAACCATTCAAAATCTTTTTCGATATTAGACGCATTGACAACTAATAAATAATAATCATCGCTAAATTTATAGATTAATAAGTCATCTACAGTTCCAGCATTTTCATAGCACATCGCACTATATAATGCGCCTTCTTCTTTTAGCTTTGAAACATCATTTGTCATCATTTTTTGTAAATATTTAAGACTATCTTTACCAGTTACTTCAATTTCTCCCATGTGAGAAACATCGAATAAACCAGCAGCTGTACGAACAGCTTCATGTTCTTCTTTAATGCTCGAGAATTGCACTGGTAGCTCCCAGCCACCAAAATCAATTGTTTTACCACCTAAAACTTTGTACTCTTCGAACAAAGGTGTACGTAATAAAGTCGTCATGTAGTCTTCTCCCCCTTATCTACATGCTAGCATGATGGAAAACTAAATTAATAGTTCGTCCAGCTAAACAATTAAATAATTTACATAATTTGTCTTTTTTCGGAAAAACTAGTAGAAAACATAAAATTATTATTAAACTATATTAGTTTACTGTTAAATCAAAACAATCTAATTCTTTGTTTTAATAAAACTTATAAGAATTTTCTTTTTTCTACACTCTTATCCTAACACTAAACGACAGTTTTCATCAATAACGAAGTGAAATTTTATCAAAAGAAAATTACGAACGTTACACATTCTATTTTACTATAACGTTCATTATTTACCAATAATAAAATGAAATAGGTGAGAAAAAAATGTCAATAGAGATTAAATTCCATACAGAATGGCAAAACGAGTTCTTAGAAAAGCTTGAGAATGATGGACCTTGGTCAAATTGGGAAAACTATAAGCTCGCCTATCACACGAGTACAAAACTTGCAGTCCCTTCATTTACAGGTATGATTGCACCATCTCATTTGCCTAATTTAACGCCATTACCGCACCAATTAGAGGTTGCTACAACTGTTATTGAAAAAATGAATGGAAAAGCAATTCTTGCAGATGAAGTAGGATTAGGAAAAACAGTAGAAGCAGGTTTAATCTTAAAAGAATATATGATTAGAGGTTTAGTAAATAAAGTATTAATACTTGTGCCTGCTTCTTTAGTTTCTCAGTGGACATTTGAATTAAATACTAAGTTTCATATACCTGCTATTGCTCAACAGAAGAAAAACTATGTTTGGGATAACTGTGATGTAGTCGTTTCTTCTATTGATACTGCTAAACGTGCTCCACATCGAGAAAAAATATTAGACATAAACTATGATCTGATTATTATCGATGAAGCTCATAAACTAAAAAATAATAAAACAAAAAACTATGAGTTTGTTCAGCATTTGAAGAAAAAATATTGTCTATTACTAACAGCCACGCCTGTTCAAAATAGAATTGAAGAGATTTTCCATCTAGTTTCCTTATTAAAACCTGGTCATCTAGGAAATAAAACAAGTTTTGAAGAATATTTTTCTGCTAAAAACCGCTCACTCGAGCATGAAGACTTACTCCGTGAATTAATTGGAAAAGTAATGGTTCGTAACCGAAGACAAGATACAGGAATTGAGTGGACAAAACGAAAGGTTGAAACAGTCCTAATCAATTTCAATGAAGAAGAACAAAAATTATATGATTTAATTGATGAATGGCAAAAATCACAATATACAGGTGTTAACTCTGCTTTCTCATTTTTAACATTCAAACGAGAAGCGTGTAGTAGCCGAGAAGCTGTTTATGTATCGCTAAAAAAAATGCTTCAAAGATTTGAAAAAGAAAATATAGAAGTAAACGATCCATATATCGAAAAAATATTTCATCAAATCAATCAAATTACTTCAAATTCAAAAGCAAATAAAGTTATTGAACTAATCAAGAAAATCAACGATAAAGTGATCATCTTTACTGAATATCGAGCAACACAATTATATTTACAATGGTTATTAAAACAACATGGAATTACATCGGTACCGTTTCGTGGTGGATTTAAAAGAGGTAAAAAAGATTGGATGAAGGAGCTCTTTAAAAATAGAGTACAAGTCCTCATTGCCACAGAAGCTGGTGGCGAAGGGATTAACTTACAATTTTGTTCTAATATGATTAATTATGACTTACCTTGGAATCCGATGAGATTAGAACAAAGAATTGGACGTATTCATCGACTAGGACAAACAGAAGACGTTTGTATTTATAATTTTGCAACTGTCGGTTCAATAGAAGAACATATTTTACGTTTACTTTATGAAAAAATCCATTTATTTGAAAGAGTAATTGGTGAGCTAGATGATATTCTTACTCGAATACCTTACAAAGATTTTGAAGCACATATGAACGAAATATTCCTGAATTCAAGTACTGAAGGAGAAATAAAAATAAAAATGGAGAATCTAACATCCATTATCCAATTACAGCAACATAAACAAGTAGGTGATCAGTATGCAGCAAAGTGAAATCCATGACTATATTGAATACTTTTTTATTAATAATGAATGTGAAATTGTCAAAAAAACGCCGACATATATGGAAATTCAATTAACAGTTGAAATGGATAAAAAGCTCATGAATCGCCCTTTCTATTGGCATTATTTAGAGAAAACAGGCGGCATCCCTAATCCAATGAAATTAACATTTATTACAGATAGTAATAATGTTCCAGAAGATATAAATGGTGAACAAATACACTTTGGTTCTCCGCGACTTCATCAAATATTTTCAATTGTAAATGAGCTTGGTCAATCAATTCGTTTATACGAAAACACGAAAGCCCCAATGGGACAACAAATAGCCCTACATCCCTGGTTAGCTGTTAATTATCAAGTTTCTTTTACATGTGACCATAAAAAAGATTATTTATATTCTTATGGAATCCATTTAATCTCTGGAACAATTATTGAAAACTTTCATTCAAAACTTGAAAGAATTCCTTTCAGTTCAAAAATTCCAGACTTTTGTTACTCTATGTCACCCATTATCAAACCTATTAGTGGTTTAAATAGAATGGAGCAACTACTGAGAAGCAAAATTCAAGAAGAAGATGAAACCTGGGCAGAAGAAGCAAAAGAAAGATGGAAACATGATTTAGAATTACTCAATCAATTTTATAAAGATGACGAAGAAAAACCTGAAAATTATCATGTTGAATATAACGCATTAAAAGAATTATACGAACCTGTCATTCATGTTGAATGTATCAATGGGGGCTTATTCTATCTCTCGCCAAATACAATGAATCGATTGGGATAAAAAACTAAACACTTCATTTCTTGATGATTTTAAAAAAAGAGTATGCGTTATATTCACTGGGTGCTCGCTTTCCATGGGGCGTGCGATGATCCGCGTTCGCACCTGTGGGGTCTTCAGCTACCCCTCATTTCCTACAGGAGTCGAGCACCTTTTCGTTGTAATCATTTCGTATTAATAAATGGCTCTAATTGAACCAATTTTAATACCCAAACATTATACTCTTACATACTGAAAGGTTGAGATAGGAAAAAAAAGAAGACCAAATCATTCGAGATTTAGTCTTCTTTTACTTATCAAAATATATTTGTCGTATAATCTGAACTGTTACTATTTACAAAATCAGTCCTTGTTATTTACATACTCTTCTTATTTTTTCTACTTTGAATTTTCTTCATGTATAATGCAAAGCTTAGCGGAAGCATTCCGAACATATTTGTTGAAAAAGATTCTTTATTTTCTTCCTTTTCATGCTTCATCATTTCACGCTTCTCTTTTGGCTGATCGATATAATTCATAAACTGCTCAGTCATATATTTTACATAATCATTAGTTTTCAAACTAATCACCTAGCTTTCTATTCACTTACTTCTACTATCTCCTCTTATTAGTGAATTTAAACAGTTAATGATTTCCACCGAAACATTATTTGGTGACTTTTCGTTAACGGAAATGGTGAAATCTGCTTTTTCATAAAATGATTTTCTACTAATGAATAATGTATTTAACTCTTCTATCGAACGATCTACGGCATTCGGGCGATTTGGATCCTGATGAATTCTATTGTATAACGTTTCAATTGTTGATTCTAAATAAAATAAAATGCCATTTTGTTTCATAAATGCTATATTTTCGTGACGAGTAACAATTCCACCACCTGTTGAAATAATTGAATCACCACTTGATACTTTTTTCAAAACTTCGGACTCAATTACACGGAAACCATTTTCACCCTTCTCTTCGAATATCTTCGGTATACTTTTTCCTGTATGAAAAACGATTTCTTCATCTAAATCAATAAACTGACAATTTAATTCCTTTGCTAATATTTTACCAACTGTTGTTTTGCCACAACCCATAAATCCTAATAAGTAAATTGATTTCATATTCTCCCCCGACTTAATCAATCCAGCCTAATATTTGTTTGTCATTTTTTTTATATTTAAATTGTACTACATGCTTTTTAATTCTCGAATTACTACTAGTTAGTTTAATGAAATACTCATCACTAGTTGTCGCTTTAATATCCCATATAATTTTTGTATCATTATAATACTTTATAACATTAGATTGAAGTGGAATATTTCCAATTTTTAAATCATAGACTGCATGGGCATATGTACGCTCAAGTTTATTATGTGTACGACTCAGTTGAATGAATGAGTTATAAGAATTTAGAATATCAATTTGTATTAGAAAAAATATGATTAGTAAATTTACGATTAACACGGTATAAGGTAAATACACTCCGCTTTCGTTCAACCTTTTTTCAATTGATAAATAGCCGTATATTTTTTTCAAAAATATCACCATTTAAATCAACTACCTTAACAGTTATTTGATTTACTCCATTTTTTTTAAATGTAATCCTACTTATATTTTGTAAAACAATTTCATGTCCAGCTCCAAGTACTTGTCTTCTTACAATATCAGCATATTTTTGATAGCTTCTTGTTACTTCATAGGAGTCTTCAAAAATGAGCATTTCTGAATAAACCGTTTGAATATGACTTGTATTTGCTTCTTCTTGAACTTCATTAATAAAGTTTTCCCACTCTAAATGATTTAGTGAACCTTTATGATGATTTCTTTTAACAAAAACGCTTAGACTTGAAGTAGTGATTGAAACGATGATCATGAATATTACTAACGATAATAAGGATTCAACTAAGGTAAAACCATTTTCATTCTGAAATGTCTTCACAAATTTCACTTTCCTTTAAACGATTATACCAACTAACACATAGCTCCCTTTTTGAATGGAGCGATTGATTAACATAAATTGAAAAAGAAACCTGCTTTCTTACGATCGAATTTGTATTAAATTCTTCTCTATTTAGATAATAAGAGTGTACTGAATCCGTTAAAATATCTTCTGCGTTTTTCAACATGTAAGCTTGTTCTTTTTTTTGCAATAACAATGTGATTGAAGGTACGATTATTACACAAAATATGACTAAAATATTTAATGAAATGATTGCTTCATAAAAAGAAAATCCTTTTTCATTTTTTAACATATGTAAATCGACCACTTCCTAAAAAAAACGTTACGATATATTTACTATCTTTATATGTAATAGAAATTGTTCCTGAACTTGATATATTTCCATCTTGGTTAAATCTTAGTGGGGCTTTTAGCGATAAATAGGTTATGGTTAGCTCTGTATCAAAAGTTCGCTTCAAAACAGGAGGATTAAGTAAGTTGTCTTCGATTACATAACATCCATTAGAAAAGATGATTCTTGTAGGTAGTTGATGAACTGCAGCATTTCTTTGTGCTAGAAAAATGTCATTTTGTAGCATTTGCATAAATAATATCAGTTTTTGCTCCTCTTCTATTTTTCGAACTTGAATGATTGGAAATACAAGTAATAACATGATAATTGAAAGGACTACCAACAACTCTACCAGGGTAAAACCATCTGAATTTTTTTGAATAAATTTAAGGTACAGATACGGTGCCTGAATTTTTTTCATATATTAAGTCTAAATTATTTTTACACTTATAAGTTGTGATATATCCCTCGTCCTTTAATACTTGTAGGTTTTCTGGTAATTCTTCATGATCTAAACGATAGGCTTCAACGCTTGATTGCACCATTTTTTGTAATGCCGAACAACCTTTTGTCTGAATTGAAGCTTGTTGTTTACCAATATTCGGTATGACAAGCAATAACAAGATAGAAACGATTAATAAAACAACAAGCATTTCTATTAGAGTAAATCCCTTTTCATTCATACCTTCCCTCCTAGAAACTATTCATTAATTGAAACATCGGAAATAAAATGGCCACATAAATTGATAAAATACTCAAAGCTATAATGATAAAAATAATCGGCTGGATATATTGAAGTGAGCGATTGAAGCTCTCTTCCAGAGTAGTTTTCAAAAAATCTGCATAATCTCCAAGTTCAATAGCCAGTGTACTATTATTCATTCCGTGATCAATTACAAAAACTAAATCCTGATGGAATGTTTGGTCATTCATTAAAATTCTTTGTAATACCTCACCATTTCGAATTTCATTATATAAAAACTTTGATTTTGTTTTGATGAAAGTCCTACTATCATTGTTTTGCATAATTTTTAAAGCTTCTGCAATAGAAAAGCCAGCATGTATTAAAACACTCATTTGCATTGAAAACTCATAAGTGTTTGTTGTGAGTAAAAAATGTCTAAATAAGGGTACTTTGATTAACTTCTCCATTTGGCGTATTGGATTTAATTTTTTTAAAGATACATAATATACAATGAAAAGTAAGAATCCGATTCCAAAAAGCAGACAAAGAATGATTGGTAACCGTTTCATGATTTGAAGGTAGATAAATGAGAATGAATGATGATCGGTTTGAAAGGTTGAAAATAACATTTCATATTGAGGGATAATAAACATTTGAAAAATGATGAGTATGAAAAGTAAAAAAAGTAATAGACAAATCGGATACCCCATTACTTTTCGTAAGTAGGTCCTGTGTTGAATTTTCTTTAATAACATAAAACTGCCTTCTCTAAGTGCAAATGATAAGTCTCCATGATTTTCAGCGAAGTACAAATATACGATTACGTCCGGATGCAATTTCAATGTTTTTGCAAATTCAATAAACGAATGACCGTTAATTAATAATTGCTTAGCCTTAAGAATTGTATTCCTATATGAATTAGGAAATTGAATAGATAAAAATTCAATAGCCTGTAACAATGGGTAGCCTTTTTGTATTAATTCACCTAATATTTTAAGAAGTCGAGCCTGTTCTACCAATGATAACTTCTTTTTTATGGTTCGATTAACCATAAAGTAAACTTCTATCTAATGATTTATAGTCTATATAACCAAGTGCATAACCTTTAATTAATTCATCATTAATTGTAGATATTTTATAATCTTCACCCACACCCTTTATTTCATTCGTGACTGCATTTAAAGCTTGCCCGTACAATAACTCGTAAACACCTAATCTCCTATTTTTTCGATTTGCCAAACAATTGGGTTGGCATTCATTCTCACAGAAACGACACTTTATTTGGACTAAACGTTGAGAAACAATCGCAACAATTGACTGAAACAATTCTTCTTTTGGGATACC
The DNA here is from genome assembly GCF_055484705.1 of Gottfriedia sp. ABJ_BB2_2. Classification (NCBI taxonomy): domain Bacteria; kingdom Bacillati; phylum Bacillota; class Bacilli; order Caryophanales; family Bacillaceae; genus Gottfriedia; species Gottfriedia sp. ABJ_BB2_2. The sequence continues at coordinate 359,848 of NZ_JBVFKR010000003.1, read as the reverse complement.
AAGTTCAATCATCCGAAATAAAGCACCTTTTGTATTTTTGGAATGAATCGTTGTTAAAACTAAATGACCAGTTAAAGCAGCCCTGACTGCAATTTTTGCTGTTTCCTCATCTCTAATTTCTCCAACCATCACAATATCAGGATCAGATCTTAATATCGCTTTTAATCCCGATGAGTATGTTAGTCCAGCTTTTTCATTTATCTGTACTTGAAAGTAGTCCTCAGATTTGCGTTCAACTGGATCTTCGATTGTAATAATATTTCTTGTAAAGTCTTTTCTCGCTGCATGTAAAAGGGAATAAAGTGTCGTCGTTTTTCCACAACCTGTTGGACCAGTAAAAAGCATAAGGCCATGAGAGTGGTGAAGTAGTGATAGAAGTTTTCTAGTAGTGGAAGGAAATAATGAAAGTTTTTCTAAAGGGGTAATTGTTTGTTGGGGATGGATTCTAATCACCATTGATTCATCAGAAATAGATGGTAAGGTTGCTAACCGCAGAGATAGTATAATGTTATTAATGTTGACAACTAGTATGCCAGTTTGAGGTATTCTTTTTTCACCAATATCCATGCTACCTAGAAATTTCAGATGCATAATAATTTTTTTGGCTTCTTCTCGCTCAATACGCTGAATTAATTTGATTTCTCCATCTATACGAAATAACACTTCTACATTTGTATACTTAGGCAACAAATGGATATCCGATGCTCCAAAGTGACAAGCTTTTTTTAAAAGTTCTTCCACAATTTGTTCAACTGAATACATGTACCATTCTCCTTTCAATTAAACAAATTATAAATTGACTTGGCTTATTGACACAAACAGATAAAATTTTAAATTTAATTGAAAAACTAAATTTTAGCGTGCATTTTTTAATCAATTAACAGTACTTTTTCAAATAATCTTCCGTAAAACATAAATTTTACAATTTAAAGAAAAATTGAAGCCCACAATTCAAACATGCCTGAAAAAGCCCCTAGGAATTGCCTGGTACTGCTTCTTTACTTTTTGCAAGAAGATAAAAAACACAAAATAAAAAACAATGAATTGCTAAAAAACAATACAAATTCATTGTTTATTCATTACGTAGAATCTCTATCACATTAGTTTAGAAACAGATTTAATCTTAAGTCTGTTGATCTTTTTGTGCATTCAAATAAAATTTCTAGCTGGTTTAAAGCTTTTTCTACATCACCAGTAACCATAATCTTTATCAATTCAATATGAGCCATATTGATTACTTTTGTTAACTCTTCATCAATATGGTAGTTAAAATAATAAAATCTTCTAGCTGAAACATGTAAAGGAGTAATAGCATTTGCGGCATAAGGATTTCTTGATGCTTTACTAATTAAGCTATTAAACAACCCGTCATATTGTACAGAATCTAAAGCATTTTTTTCAATTGTCGCTTTTTCAAATGCATCAGCTATTTCTAAAAGTCTTTTTTTCTCTTCTTCATTCATAAATTTTGTTGCACGTTCAACAATGAGTTTTTCAAGTACTCTTCTTACTTCTAACTGCTGCAACATTTCCTCAATTGTAATTTCTTTTACCATAATTCCTTTTCTAGGTAAAATAACGACCATATTAACAGACTCTAACTTTTTTAGAGCTTCTCTAATTGGCATTCGACCAATATTTAGTTTTTTACTTATTTCATTTTCTGTTATGATTTGTCCAGGTTCTAATTCTAACGATACAATCATGTTTTCTAAAATTTCATAAGCTTTTTCTGCTTGTGAATACTCTTTTTCTATATTCATTCTTATACCCCATTCAAAATAACAACATTTATTTAAATATTCTTTTATCTTTATATCGTATTATATCATAGAGAAATGAAGAAACGGAGCTTTCACCAAAATATTTACCACTAGTAGGCTAGACATTATAACAAATTTTCTTAATAAACTTTTTTATTCAAATAAATTAAGCATTTTTAATAAAAGACTTTTTCTTGTACCAATATGTATAGAATTTAACAAATGAACGAAAATAATACAGATAAGAATATTATTTACATCTAAATACATTCGACAATTGTAGTAATACGTTGTTTACAATTGTAACTTTCTTATTTTATAATAATGAATGGGTAGAAATTATTTATGGGGGGATTTAGAATGGATCGTATGTTTCGCGTTCTAGGATTCTGGACAGCTATATTTGCGGTAATGTTCTTAGTAGGTCATATGACTGCTGCTGCATTAATTTTTGCAGTTCAAACAGCATTTTTCGTAGTATTAGGCTATCTAAAGCTTTCTGAGCGTATGTACATCTATATCTTTGGCGCATACTTAACTGTGTTCTTTGTAGGATTTACATATTATAGTACTTTCTTATTAGTACCAAGCTTTGGTGAGTAATAAATAAAACCAGTCATTTGACTGGTTTTTTTATTTATACACAGTAAGGCATTCTTTTACTTTTAATTTTTTTGACTCAGAAAAACCTTTGATCTGTAACAACAATTGAAACGAATCACTGATACCACCTGGCATAATCAATGATTGAATTGCACGATTATGTTTATATTCATCTGAAAATGGATTGATTGCTGCATGTTCTATGAGACAATTCAATATACCAAAATCAAGAAGGGCTTGTCTTTGAGAAGTAAAATAGACATTTTCTAACTGATTTTTTTCTCCAATTCTTTTAAGTTCATCCCAATGAATATGAGTCGTTAAATCCATTTCGCCTAAAAATTCAAAAACATTTGTTTTCATGTCGTGTTGATAATAGCCTCTTAAGCTACCTTTCACTCGATGAGGTGCATTCCATTCCTCTCTTGTAAAACCATAATCAACAGTCATGATAATTCCATGCTCTAGTGATTCATTCAATCCTTTGAAAACAGTTTCCATCCCAACTGGAATTTCAATTCTTTGTCCATGTTTCCCATTAAAATGATGGTGTTTAAGAAATTCGTAAATCGCATCATCATCAATCTTAATGAATTTCTCAACTAATTCATACGATTCATTATAAGAAATGACAACTTCTTGCCATTTATCCTGGTAAAATTCAACGACTCTTACAGGTAGGGCATCAAAAAGCTCATTGGAAAAAATCATACCTTTTTGTATTTTAGTAAGCTCTAAAATGTTTGAGTAGTATCTTACATTTGCAAACTGCTCTAATATTTGCATTTGTAGCGCTCGATGATATTTACTTTCATCAACAATTCTGTATTCTAAATTAGTAAATATCTCAGGTTCGTTTTTTTCGCAATATGTTAAAAAGGAATATGCAAATCGCCCATTTCCGGCACCAACTTCAACAAAAATCGGATCAATTACTTCGTTTTTTATCAAGCGACAAAAAACTGAAGCAATTACTTCACCGTAAACAGACCCAACTGAGCTCGTTGTGTAAAAATCCCCTCTTCCACCTATTTTAGTATCTGATTTTTGATAATAGCCCTTATCTGAGTCATATAAACAAAGTGAAATGAATTCTTCATATGTAATGTAATGATCTTCACTCTTTTGAATGGCATTTAAAATTATATTCTTCATCTTATTCCCTTAGAAAAATGGATTATGTCTTTTCTCTTCTCCAATTGTCGTTGTAGGTCCATGACCACTACAAACAACCACATCATCAGGTAGAGATAACAGTTTGCTTTTAATACTTTTAATTAATTGTTCGTGATCGCCACCAACTAAATCAGTTCGTCCAATACTTCGTTGGAAGAGTGCATCACCTGAGAATACAGTTCTAAGTTCCTTATTATAAAAGGAGATACTCCCTGGAGAATGTCCTGGCGTTTCAAAAACTGAAAAAGTGAATTGACCAAATTCCATTTTGCCTTCTTTTTCAATTACATGATCTGCTTCACGAGCAAAAATCGTTTGATTTCTTAAAAAAGATGCTGAACCATTTTTTTGGCCATCTGTTAACCAATCAGCTTCATATTTATGAATATAAACGGGTATATTATACTCATCACGCACTTCATCTACAGCCCCAATATGATCAAAATGAGCATGTGTTAGAAGAATTGCTAAAGGCTTTAATTTGTTTTCTTCAATAACATTAAAAATGATATCTGCTTCTTCACCTGGATCAAAAATAACAGCTTCTTTTACATCATTACTAACAATATAGCAATTTGTTTGTAGAGGACCTAATGGTAATTGATAAACATTCATGCTTTTACCCTGCTTTCTATTTAATCTAATTAATACTATATCATAATTTTGTTTACGCTTTAGAATTTCAAATAGACAATTGTTAATAAAAGTTTTACAATAATAATGATGTAATAGCAAACAGGGGTTGCTTGAAGAATTTTTTATAGGGGGTTTACAATGGGTACAGTTATTATATTTATTCTAACAGCTATTTTATGTGTTCCTGCATTATTTGGATCTTTAAAGAAGAAAAATTTATTAGGAATCGTATTTTCTGGTTTAACTTTAGTACTTTTCGCATGGTTTGCGATCATGACAATCGTACATAGCGGATATCCACCAACACATTTATAATATGTATTCGTTTTCTCATATTACATATAAAGAAAACAAATAAACGATAAAAGGCTGACAAATTCGTCAGCCTTTTTTACTTTCATTCAAGTCTATAAGAGATGTAAATAAGATCGGAAAGGTTTCTACATAAATTTCATTAAACATTGAAAGTGGTAAAGGATTGATTCCCTTACCAAGTTCTAATGTAAAACCTGGTTTTCTAAATTCTTGAATATACCAATCCTTATATCCAGCATGACTATCAATTGTTTTGACTGATTTAAATGGACTAATCCTCGAAAAGTACTCAGCATAAACAGCTGAAATTTCCGGTTCTAAATGATCATAACCCCAATAAAATTCTTTCCCCTGTGTATGAAGTGCTAAAATTAAATCGAAATTCCTTTCAATAGCTAAATTACTCATTGCAATTGCTTCAGGTTCAGTTAATGGAGCATCTCCTGGATAATCACGTGGTGCAAATGTTTTTGGTTTCTTTCTTTCTTTTTCAATTTCCCAGTTTGCAGGAAACTGATTATTCAAATCTACGCCTCTTATATTTGCCTTCCACCCCGTAAAATCGTCATTAGCAGCATTTAGAACATTTACATAGTTCATATACCCCTCGTCCTCTATACGGCCGTTAACGACTAAATTAACCCCATCTGGATTTACCATCGGAACAATTGATAATGTGTTTCTATAAAAAAATGTCAAAACCTCGCTATGAAATATTAATTCTTCACTTGTAACAACTTGACATAACCATTCTAATTTTTTCATCAATACGCAACTCGTAATCCATTCATTTGCGTGAAATGAACCATTCCAATGTACCTTTCTCTCTCCATTACCAAAGATGATTTCAAATATAGGTTGACCAAGGACACTTCTCCCAATCACATTTAGTTTAAGAAAAGGATACTGCTCCGTAAGTATGCGTAAATCCTTTTCAAGTTCAGTAAAATTGTAACTTCTCGGTAAGAAGAGATCTATAGGCGACTTATAAAACAACCATTTCACCTCACCATTCTATTGTTAATACAATTGTATGTATCTAAACATAAGAAAAGCACCTCCATCAGGAAGTGCTTCAGACCGTTACAATCCATCGCTTTTGTCATTCATTCGTAAGCTTCGGTGCTCTTTACGTTCCTCTTCAGATTTCGCGGCCTCGAAAGACAAGTGTTTTCAATCAGACAGATTCTTATTGTTTTTGAAATCCATCAAAAAAAGCACTTCCAATAGGAAGTGCTTTTCTTATTCGAACTTAGTTTTTGCTCGTTCATATTTAACTTCAAAGAAACGAAGTAAATCTTTATAAATAATTGAGTTTGAATACTCTAGTGATTTTTTAGCTTTCGCTAAATCTTCTTTAGGTGGCTTTTGACCTTCTAATTCTTCACCAGTAATCGCATCATACATTTTTTCATTTTTGTAAATATATTTATCTGTAACGATTGTACCATCACGGAATACAACAAAGTCTTTATGCTTTGGTGAAAGAATATCATTACCAAAGTTAATTGAAGTTTTGTTTGCATTCACACCTAATAAGTTTAGGATTGTTGGTTTCACGTCAATTTGACCTGCAACTTTATGAATTGTTTCACCTTTTGTTTGACCAGGTAAGTGGATAAAGAAAGGTACTTGTTGTAATTTTACATGTTCAACAGGCGTAATCTCTTTTCCTAAAACTTCACTCATTGCACGGTTATGATTTTCAGAAATACCATAGTGATCACCATACATCACTAGGATTGTATCATCGTATAAGCCAGAAGCTTTCATTTCTTCAACGAAGTGTTTAATTGATTCATCTAAATATCGAACTGTTGTTACATAGTTATCAACTGTCTGATCACCAGTTTTTAATTTCTCAATCATTAAATCCTTTTCGCCTAATTCAAAAGGATAGTGATTTGTTAATGACAGCATACGAGTATAGAAAGGTTTAGGCATCTCTTTCATCATATCAACAGATTGTTCAAAGAAGTATTCATCTTTAAGACCCCAACCAATTGAAGTATCTTCAGTTACTTTATAATCATTTTCATTATAGTAACGATCGTATCCTAAGCTTGGGTACATCATGTCACGATTCCAGAACGATTTATTGTTTGAGTGCATGACAGACGTATAATAATTTTGTTCTTTTTTCAAAATTGCTGGTGTTGCAGTAAATGTATTACCACCATTTGTAAAATAAACTGCTCCACGATCTAATGGATATAAACTATTATCAATTAAAAACTCTGCATCTGAAGTTTTACCTTGTCCAGTTTGGTGATAAAAATTATCAAAATAATAACTTTCTTTAATAAAGTCATTTAAGAAAGGTGTGATTTCTTGTCCATTAATTTCTCGGCCAATTACAAAGTCTTGTAATGATTCTAATGAAATAACTACAACATTTTTACCTTTATATTTTCCATGAAGCTCAGCATTTACACCAGTATCATTAGCACGGATAAAGTTTTCAATCCCAGCTAATTCACTATCATCGGCCATTGCTTTTTGAGCAGTTGTTTTCGATTGTTGAACCATATCATAAATATGGTAATTGTATAACCCTAAATATTTAACAATGTATTCTCTATCAAAAGAACGAGTTAATAATTGTGGGCGCTCAGTTTCAGCCATCCCAAGGTTAATTAAAAATACTGCAGCTGCAACTAAATAATATGCAGTTCTTGTTTTACCTTTAATATTTTCAGTCGTAAAGAATTTTTTACCCCAGAAAATATTAACTAGAATTAAAATAATGATATCAGCAAAAGCTAAAATTGTTTTATAACTAATCATCGATTTAACACTTGAACCTAAGTCAGCAAAGTTCTGTGTCATAAATAAAACTGGAATTGTTACGAAATCATCAAAGAATGAATAGTAAGCTGTGTCACCAATTAATATAAATGACATAACTAAACTGATCCAGATGACAGCCCTATTTCGTTTATGTCCTTTCGCAAAAAGACCAATACCAATAAAAATTAGTAAAGAAGAAATTGGACTTATTATTAAAATAAATTTTTGCATTGAATTTTCAATTTCTAAGTCAAAGTAATACAAGCTCAGTAAAGTCGCTTTTGTCCATAAAAGGAATACTGCAAGTAAAGGAAATCCGAAGTTTTTAATAAACTTTTTCCACATAGTCTGTTCCTCCTTTTTTAAAACTTATAATCTATTATTTACCATGTTTATGAATTCACATGTTTATTTTCATATCACTTAGATTCTTTGGTTTTGTCCGTCCACTTTGTATTTTCTACCGTCAAAACTTTCTAGTAATCTCGTGTATTTTTCTGACGTCATTCAATTTATCATAAAAATACTCAACACGTCAAATAACTAATTTTTTGTTCAATTCAATTTACATAAAAAAAAGATACCTCAAATGAAGTATCTTTAAAATATAATTAACGATTGATTATAGAAGCTAAATCTAAAGTTAATTAATTTCTTTTGTAATAAATTGTTTCACTAAATATGCTGCCCCAATTGCACCTGCATCATTACCTAACTGAGCAATTGAAAGCTTTGTTGATTCACGAACAGTTGTAAAAGCATATTCATCAAAATATTTTCTTAAAGGCTTCAGAAGTAATTCTCCTGCATTTGAAACTCCTCCGCCTATAATAATATTTTCTGGATTTAAAGTATTTCCAACACCAGCCAATACTAAAGCAAGATACTTCATTACATGATTAACTATTTCTGTTGCAACTTCATCGCCATCCTTGAAAGCATCAAATACATCTTTTGTCGTAATGGCATTTTCAGTATACTTCTTCTTCAAAATTGTGTCTTTAGTAGTAGAGTGCAAAGTTTCATTTGCAATTCTCACAATTCCAGTTGCAGATGAAATGGTTTCTAAACACCCAGTTTTGCCACAGTTACAAAGTACGCCATTTTCAGGTTGAACAGTAATATGACCAATTTCACCAGCAGCACCGCTTATACCGTGGGCAACTTTACCATTTACAATTACTCCTCCACCTACTCCAGTACCTAATGTAATCATTACTACATCTTTTGCACCATTTCCTGCACCCTTCCACATTTCACCAACCGCTGCAATGTTCGCATCATTGTCAACAATCACAGGTATTCCAGATTCCTTCTCTAGAATTGATTTTAACGGGAAGTTTACCCATCCTAAGTTAACAGCAGCGAAAATAAGACCATCTTCAAGGCGAACTGACCCAGGTGCCCCAATTCCAATACCTGCAACATCATCTTTTGTTTTATTCATTTCTTTTAACTTATCTTCAATTGCAATTGTAATGGTTTTTGGTATATGTTTCCCTTGGTCTGATTTATCTGTTGGTACTTCCCACTTTTCGATAAATTGTCCATCGTTTGTAAGTAAAGCTAACTTAATGCTCGTACCTCCTAAATCAACACCTACGATCATTTTTTCCATCTTACTCTCTCCCTTTATAGTGAAACCGCTTGCATCTCCTACTAATAAAAAACGATTTTTATCAAATCGTTTTATTTTGGATTTCACTTATCTCTTTTTTTATGATTAATGTTGCAACTTGAAAATCTTTTCTCTCTAGTAAATTCGCTAAAAATAGTTCCTTTAACTCATCTTGCATTAACATTAAGTCAGATTGTCGATCTCCAGTGTAAATAAACGTTCCATAATTTTTCAAAAATTGTTGGATATCATATATTGAATTCATTCGTGACTCCTACTGTTTAATCTACCAAATATATTTTAAGTACTATGTATTAAGTATAAAGTCGAAAAGAATCTTCGTCAATCGAATGCTAATAGATTCATTCCGATACTTTTAATGTTATTTTGGTGACATAACCTCTTCTAGGACTAAGTCATTTTCATAAAGATAGGTAGCATATTTAATACCTATATAACGTATATGCCAAGGTTCGTAATTATACTCTGTCTGCTCAACCTTATCTTCCGGATAACGAATAACAAATCCGTACTCATGTGCATGCTCTGCCAGCCAAGCACCTTCCTTCGTTTCACCAAATTCCTTTTCAAGCTTATTCCCAAAATTAGGTGAAGAAATATCAATAGAAAGTCCTGTTTGGTGTTCACTCGTTCCTGGATACGCACTGTAGGCTTTTGTCCATTCTTCCCCGTGTGATTGTATATAGAAATTATATAAGCTTTGCTGTCGATCAAATGAACGATAAGCCGATACTGGAGTCAATACTACACTTTCCTCTTCTGCCCTTTCAAAAAGCTTTTCCAAGGCCTTAGCAGCTTCTTTCCTCATTAATGTCTTATCTTTTGATGCACCATGTAATGGGACAATTGGATACGTTAGATCTGGCGGTTCATAACCATCAGGTAATTTACGAGCTTTATTAACTAATACTAAATTAGATTCCTCGTTTGTTACTTCAAGTAATCCATCCTCTGCCTCTACTGCGGTTTTGTCATAACTTGGAAATAAAGGTGATGTTTCTTTCATTTCCTGTTTAGAATGCTTATGCTCACTATTCATGTTAAACATTGTATCTTTCATAAAAAGAGCCAAAGCTAGTCCAATTAATAAAAACAATAAAATGATTCCCACTACAACATTTCGTTTCTTATTACTTTTTGTTCTAATCAATGCAATCTTCCTTACTTATTTATTCATTCACCTTAACAATAACGAATGAAAGATATTATTTCAAATTTGAACGTAAAAATAAAACCTCTTTCGCTATTGAAAGAGGCCAATCATTTTTATAATTGAATTGATTCTACAGTTTTTCGTAATATCTCAACAGATTTTTTAAATTGTCGATTTTCATGTTCATTTAAATCTAATTCGACAATTTCTCGAATTCCACTACGATTAATGACAGCAGGAACTCCGATGTAAAGATCATTTTCTCCATATTGGCCTTCTAAATAAGCTGAGACAGTAATAATACTATTTTCGTTTTTAAGTATTGCTTTTGTTAATCGAACAAGTCCCATCCCAATCCCATAGTAGGTTGCACCTTTACGTTTAATGATATGGTAAGCCGCATCTCTAGTATTTAAAAAGATTTCATCTAATTCGCGCATACTATATTGTGGATTTTTCTTTAAAACTCTTTGAATCGGTTGAGTGCCAACTGTTGTCTGAGACCAAACAGGAAGCTCACTATCACCATGTTCCCCTATTATATACCCATGTATATTTCGAGCATCTACATTAAAATAATCACCTAGTAAATAACGGAATCGAGCTGTATCAAGGCTTGTTCCTGAGCCAATTACCCTTTCTTTTGGTAAACCTGAGAATTTCCAAGTAAAATAAGTAAGAATGTCTACTGGATTTGTGGCAATTAAAAATATTCCGTCGAATCCTGCTTCCATTATCGCACCAATTATCCCTTTAAAAATCATACAGTTCTTTGCCACTAAATCTAAGCGGGTTTCTCCAGGCTTTTGGGCTGCGCCGGCTGTTATCACCACTAAATTCGCATCTTTGCAATCATTGTAATCTCCAGCCCATATTTTCGTTCTTGAGCTTACAAAAGGCAAGCAGTGACTTAAATCCATCGCATCCCCTTCTGCTTTATCCTTATTTAAATCGATCATCACTAATTCTTCTGCTAAACCAGCATTTAACATACCAAACGCATAGCTCGATCCTACTGCACCTGTACCAATTAGAGCAACACGATTAACATCTTTATGTCGCATGATGTCGTCCACCTTCTTTTTGCAGATATTTAATAGACAAAAACAGTCATTTCCTTACTTTATTCTCATCAAAAAGATAGTTCTTATACAATGATCAAATTGAATGAATGACTCTTGTTTCAGTGAAAATCAATGGCATTCTTTGATCATGTACTTCTACTGGAAGCTCTTCGACGATTTGCAGGTCATATGCTAGCGCAATCAGATTCCCAGCATAGTTAGATAAGTATCTGTCATAATACCCTCCTCCATAGCCCAATCTGTCCCCCTTGGAGGTAAATGCAACACCTGGAACAATTATTAAATCAATTTCATCTTTATTGATTTTTGCACATATAGATTCTTTTGGTTCCTGAATGCCAAAATAACCTTTTTCTAATTGTTCAAAACTTGTAATGTTAAAGAACTGCATTTCTTTTGTTTTATGATTACATTTTGGTACGACAACTTGTTTATGTGCTTTCCAACAAGCTTCAATGAATAATGTAGTATCTATTTCATGTTCCATTGGCATTGTTGTTGCAATTATATTTGCGTTATTCCATTCTTGTGAGGAGATTAGTTTTGCAATGATTTGTGTTGACATTGTGTCACGATCTTTCACTGTGATTTCATTTAACTTTTTAATAATAGCTGCTCTAATTTCTTTTTTATTCATAATAGATGTCTCCCATTAATAAAGTATGTAGAAAATTGCAGAAAAATCTTATGAGGCATATATATAGTAGAAATACAAAAAAAACAGTAGGAATATTCCTACTGCTTACTTTGTTTCGCGATGAACTGTAACTTTTTTAAGTCTTGGGCAATATTTTTTAAGCTCAAGACGGTCTGGGTTATTACGTTTATTTTTAGTAGTGATATAGTTACGATCTCCGCATTCTGTACATGCTAATGTAATATTTACGCGCATTTATTTTCCCTCCTGACATAGTGACATAATCAGACTTGTATATAATAACACTCTTTCAGAATAAATTCCATAGTTTTTCTATATTCATTGCATTTCTTTTGATAATTTTTTTATTGTATTTTTTGTGAATTTATTTTCTTGATTTAAAGTGTACTTTTGGAAGACTGCTTGGTGATGCAAAATACTTCCTTTATCAATTACAATATTCGAACTAATTGATACATATGGACCGATTATACAATTCTCTTCTATTGTTACATCGTTACCAATGATGACTGGTGAAACAATTTTTACATTGTTTTCTATTTTCACATGTTCACCTAAAAAGATTCTAGGTAAGATTTGTACAGCAGGGATTGGTAGGTTAAGTTTTTCTTCAATCCAATCCACATTTAATTTAGCGAATCTCCGCGGTGTTCCATAATCGATCCAATATCCGTTTAATTCAGCTGCATTTAAAATAATGTTCTCTCTTATTAAAAGTGGTATAAAGTCATTACTAATATCAAAATAACAATAATCTGGTATGTACTTTAATAACTCTGCATTTAAAATATAAATGCCTGTATTCACTAATTTACTAATTTCTTTTCCTATTTGTGGTTTTTCTATAAATTCCATTATTTGTCCATTTTTCACTTTTACATTCCCATAAGACTCACATTTATCAACTTGTTTTACAAGCATTGAAAATTGTTGATTGAATTCTAAATGTTGATAGATTGCCTCTCTAATATCTCCATCAAATAAAATATCCCCATTGACTAATAAAAAAGTATCATTTAAATATTGTTTAGATAATCGTAAACATCCTGCAGAACCTAAACTTTCTTCTTCTATAATATATTCAATTGATACATTCATTAAATTCATTCCGTTTATTGTTTTGATAATTGCTTGAGACATGTAATGTAATTGAATAATAAATTCATTAAAACCCAAACTAATTAAATGTAGCAATAAGTGTTCAATTGCAGCACGGTTTGCAATTGGTAAAAGTGGTTTCGGTATGTTATTTGTTATAGGTAAAAGTCTTTGACCAAATCCTCCCGCTAAAATAACAACCTTCATCATTAACCACCCCAAATAGATAGATTCGTTTTAGAAGTATGCTTTTTATGACAGAAATATGACAAAAGGGTGTTCAGGAACAATTAATTGTTCAGAACACCCATATCATTATTGATTTAATAAATAATATTTACCTTTGACTAAATAATAGATATTTTCTGCAATGTTCGTTGCATAGTCTGCAATTCTTTCAAGATATCTACAAACAAATGCCATTTGCATTACATTTGAAACATGTTCCGGCGAATCAGCGATACTTGACATCAACGTTTGTACTGTTACACCATATAATTCATCCACTTGGTCATCAATCTCGCCTATCTCTTTCGCAGCTTGCAAATCTTCTGTACGATATGCATCCACAGCTTTTGAAAGCATATCTAATCCTAGCGCATGCATTTTTTCAATATTTTCTAATGGTAAATTTTCTTGACGACTACGAATTCTAATTGTAGATTTTGCGATATTTACTGCATAATCTGCTACACGTTCTAAATCGTGTGCAATTTTAATAGCTGTTAAGTTTCTTCTTAAATCAACTGCAACTGGCTGTTGTCTTGTGATAATGACTAATATTAATTCATTTATTTCTTTTTCTAATTTATTAATTCGCTCATCTTCATCAATTACTTCAAGCGCTAATTCTATATTTTCAGTACGAAAAGCATCCATACTTTTCATAACAGCTTTTTTCGTTTTCATAGCTAATTCAATAATCATTTCTTGTAGTGTTTTTAAATCTGCATCAAATTGTGGTCTCATTTTTTGTCACCTATATCCTTCCATTAACCGAAACGGCCAGTGATATAATCTTCAGTGCGTTTATCTTTTGGAGTTGAGAATAATTTATTTGTATCTGTATACTCTACAACTTCTCCACTTAAGAAGAATGCTGTTTTATCAGATACACGTGCAGCTTGTTGCATATTATGCGTTACAATAATAATACTAAATTCTTTTTTTAGTTCATGAATTAATTCTTCTACTTTTAATGTAGAAATTGGATCAAGTGCAGACGTTGGCTCATCCATTAAAATAACATCTGGCTCAATCGCTAAACAACGTGCGATACATAAACGTTGTTGTTGTCCTCCTGAAAGTCCATACGCATTCTCGTGTAAACGATCTTTCACTTCATCCCAAATTGCTGCACCTTTTAAACTCTTTTCAACAATTTGATTTAACGTATTTTTATCTTTAATCCCATGAATTTTAGGACCATAAGCAACATTTTCCCAAATTGATTTAGGGAATACATTCGGTTTTTGGAACACCATACCTACATGTGTTCTTAATTCTTCAACAGGATAATTTTTATCAAAAATATTTTGCTCACGATAAAGAATTTTCCCTTCTGTTCTAACAGTAGGAACTAACTCAACCATTCTATTTAACGTTTTTAAATAAGTTGACTTACCACAACCACTCGGACCGATAATTGCAGTAACTTCATTTTCATAAATACTTAAATTAATATCCTTTAAAGCCTTATCCTGTCCATACCATAAATTTAAATTTTGAGTATCATAAACAATTGATTTCTTAACAGTTGTCATCTCTTCAACATCTTCAGTATTCGTTTTATTCTCTCTAATTAAAGTAGTTGTCATCTATTCGTTCCCCTCTCATCCTAAAGGCTCTCACTTATCATGAATATATAAAATTTAGTAATAAACTTAGTATCAAACCTCATTCATTTCAAATAAGACTACATCACTAATCATAAATCCCAACTATTAAAAAGGTTTTAACCGAATGTAAAGATTATGTAAATATGAAAAGTGGAGGCGACTGGGTAGCTCCGACAAGCATAAGACAAAGAACATTGGAAGTTGCTTTTTAACTTCCAATGGGCTTGGGCTTATGACTCGAGGAGCTAGGAGCCGGAACTAGACATCACGAAAAGTGGAGGCGACTGGGCAGCTCCGACAAGCATAAGCCAAAGAACATTGGAAGTTGCTTTTTAACTTCCAGTGGGCTTGGGCTTATGACTCGAGGAGCTAGGAGCCGGAACTAGACATCATGAAAAGTGGAGGCGACTGGCAGAATCCAACCAAAAAAAGAGAAGGGAAATCCCCTTCTCTTTGCTTATTTTTATCTTATTCATCCTTAGTTGACTCTTGGTCATCTTCATCATTATTACTTGAATTTTTATTTGCTTTCATTTTGAAATATTCATCTAATATGCCACGACCGATGTATTTATTAACTGGAGCTTGGTCACTTTGCATCCATGGGACAACAACGGCAAATGCGATTTCAGGATTGTCATAAGGTGCATAGCCAATTAGCGTTAGGTTATATGTTTTTTGTGGCCCATTATATTTTTTACGATCTGGCCCATCATACACTGACTGAGCAGTTCCCGTTTTACCAGCTGGTTTGTAATCTACACCCTGGAAGTAAATATTAGCTGTACCGCCTACTTCATTATATACCTTATAAAATCCTTCTTTAACACGATCAACGTATGAGTCTTTCATGTCGATTCTATTTAAAATATTAGGTTTGATTTCTTGTCTAACAACACCTTTTTCCTCTCCAATTGAAGGCTGTCTTAATTCTTTTGCTACATGTGGTTGTACACGGTAACCTCCATTAGCAATTGTAGAAGTGTATTGAGCTAATTGGAGTGGTGTATATGTGTCATATTGTCCAATTGCTAAGTCAAGTAAGAAACCAGGATTACGAGTATCTGTTCCTTTAAACCCGATTGCTTCATTTGGCAAGTCAACTCCTGTTTTCACACCTAAACCAAACTGACTAAAACTATTTCGGAAAGTTTCAAATGCTTTTGAATCAACATTAAGTGGTTGATTTTCAACATAATGTCCTTTACCAATTGCAATCGCAGTTCGGAACATATAAACGTTAGATGATTTTTTTAAAGCTTCTAAATCACTAACCCATCCCATGTTTTTATATGATCCTTTTTGTGGTGTATCTTTGATTTTAATAGGAGCATCGTATAATTGTGTTCCAGGACTAATTGCTTTTTGCTGGAAGCCAGTTAAAACTGTTGCCCCTTTAACAGTAGATCCCATCTCGTATGAAGTCGTCAAGTTTCCAGTTGCAAAATCTTGAACTTCCATTTTTCCTGTTTTCTTATCTTTTACGAGTTGCTTTCCTGACATTGCCAAGATTTCACCAGTTTTTGGATTCATCATTGTAACAAACGCGCGGTCCATATATTTACCATTAGAAGTTTGTTTTGCTTTTAACAGTTCTCTTTGTACAATTTCATCTACCTTTTTTTGCAATTCAATATCTAGTGATAAAACAAGATCACTACCTGGTTCGCCTTCAGTGATTACTTTTGTATCAATAACATTCCCTTGTGTATCAACAACATTTTGTGCTTTACCTTTTGTTCCTCTAAGCACATCTTCATATTGTTGCTCGATATAACTTTTACCTACACGGTCATTACGGTCATATCCACGCGCCAAGTAATAATCTACATTCTCAGCTGGCAGACCTTCTTTTTCAGATGTAATATTTCCTAAAATCGTTCGGAAAGTATCTTCATACACGTAATCTCTTTCCCAATCAGTTGTTACATCAACACCAGGAAGTTCATCTAAATGTTCACTTACCATAGCATATTCAGGTTCAGTTACACCCTCACTTTTAATCGTTTGAGGCGTAAGTGCATATCCAACACTCATTTGTTTATAAATAGCAAGAATTTGTAGATCTTGTTTACTTAAAGATTTTATATCGTCTTCTGTAATTGCTTCAAGCTGCATTGCATAATACTCTTTGTTGTAAGAAGCAGGGTCTTCTTCGTATTTAGCTTTTAATTTTTTATCTTCCTTTTTTGAAACAAGTTCTTTTGCTTCTTCAGGATGTGTTAGTAGCCAATAATCTTGTCGATCTCGTTCCATTATTTTATCTGTTGGCATTTTTATATAGCTTGTTAATTTTGTTGCCATTTCTAATAACTCAGCAGAACTTGTACCTTTTTTTCTTGTATACGTTATAGAACGAAGTGGCGTGTTATCTACAACTACTTTTCCATTACGGTCTAATATCTTTCCCCTTGGTACTGATTTATCAACTGTCATATTCTCTGTTCGTTCTAATTCTAGTTGGTAGTCTTCACCTTTTACAATTTGAACAACGCCTAGTCTTAGAATTAATAAAGAGAATAATAAAAACACAAGAAAAAATAGTGTATTCAGCCGAGTTGGTAATTTAATTTTATTTTTCTTTGGTTTATTCATTTCTTCTCCTCTTTTATACTCTTACTTTTGGTTTAACATATAAGGGAACTTTTTCTAAATGCGATCTTTATGTAGTTTCATTAAGAAGGATCCAGTTCTAATTTCCTCATCACAAAATAAACCAAGAAATGCCCGACTCCAAAAATACAAATGAGGATAGGGATAACTTGTTTTGCAGGAAAAAATGCTGTAAAAACAATAAATACAGCTATTGAGAACATTCTTCCACTGTTTAAATACACTTCACGAATCACAATATATTCAACTCTATATTCCCTCGCTTTATACGATTTTCCTATTATATCATATGTTAAAGATAAGTAAGGTACTAAAATGATTGGATATGCCAAAGAAATAATAACCCCGTATATTATCAGTAAAGTAAATGTCACTTTAAATACAATTGTAAAAACTGCAGCAAATAGGAGAAAGCCTCCAATAAAAATCGCCTTTAAACGATACTCTTCCTTGATGATTCGAGTCACAATATAATATGTAATAAAACTAATTAATGAAGTAATGAGCCCATACTTCCCCACAGCAAACTCACTGCCTGTAGCTAAGTAAATATAAATAGATATGACAAATAAAAAGATCCCTTCTCTAATCCCTTGAAAAAAATTAGCATGTGTAACTCTTCTCCAATTACCATTTAATTTACGTTCTAAAATAACCCTTTTTAAATTAAATTCGGTATCTAACTCTCTTCTAATCAAGAAGCAGCTTAAAATGACTGCACAAATAAATAATATAACTGCTGCCACAAAGACATATGTATATCCTTTGTTGCCAATCATCGATGAAATAATTGCCCCCGCGATAAAAGGGCCAAGTATTCCAGAGAATGAAGTAAGCAAACCCATAAAACCATTAAAAAATTGTCTTGTTTCAGGTTCTGTCACTTCAAATGTCAGTAAATTAAAGGAAAGGTAATAACATCCATTTCCAATCCCTAGGATTGCCCCGATTAGTATTGTCGAAAGCAAGGTATCTGTTTTAAACAGTAAAACAGCAATATAGAATATCGCTAAAAATGAAATTCCAATCCTTAAAATAACGACCCGATCGATATGTTTGGCTAACCTTCCTGCTATGATAAAAGTGAGTGCCTGAAAAAAGGCAATTGAAAATTGATAAGAAGCAATCGGTAAATAATCATTAGATTGCTTCCATAAATAAACATTTACAAACGTATTAGATAATGCTGTTGCTAATGAAAATAAACCACCAACACTTAATAATAAAATTAAGTCTTTGTTTACCTTCACATCGCCTATTAAAAATTTCAACTTACTCATAAATACTCTCCTTTGTCCTAGGTCTAGTTTTTTCGAGTAAGCTAAATATTATCCATTTTTTTGGCAATAAAAAAAACACTACTAAGAGATTCTTAGTAGTGCTTACATGCTAATTACTTAGCAGCTTTGTATAATTCTTCTACTTTAGTCCAGTTAACAACGTTCCAGAAAGCACCTACATAATCAGGGCGTTTGTTTTGGAAGTTTAAGTAGTAAGCATGCTCCCAAACATCTAATCCAAGGATAGGCGTTTTACCTTCCATTAATGGAGAATCTTGGTTTGGTGTGCTTGTTACTTCTAATTCACCATTGTTTACTACTAACCATGCCCAACCAGAACCAAAACGAGTTAAAGCAGCTTGAGTGAATGCAGCTTTGAACTCATCGAAGCTACCGAATTTAGCGTTGATTGCTTCAGCAACTTCTCCAACTGGAGCGCCAGTGCCTTCTGGAGTTAATAAAGTCCAGAATAAGCTGTGGTTTGCATGTCCACCACCATTGTTACGAACAGCAGTTTGGATACCTTCAGGAAGTGCATCTAAGTTTGAAATTAATTCTTCAATTGTAGTTGCAGAAACTTCTTTACCCTCTAAAGCTGCGTTTAAGTTTGTAATGTATGTATTGTGGTGACGAGTGTGGTGAATGTTCATTGTTTCTTTGTCAATATGTGGTTCTAAAGCATCGTAAGCATAAGGTAATTGTGGTAATTCAAATTTTGACATTCGTAATTCCTCCCAAGAATATAGTAAAATTCAATTTAAAGTTATCAAATAAACTGAAAGATTTCAATAGTTATGCTCATAAATGGGAAAGAATGTTAAAAATAATGTCTTTATGCAGAAAGTTTTTTATAAAATAAGCTAATCCTTCACAAATAATGATGTAACATAAATTGTTATGGCACCTGAAACAATAGGTCTCCTCTACCATACATAACGTTCAATCCAAAATCACAAAACAAGCCTCAATCTAGTTTATCCGTGAGGCTTTTTCTGATTCCAATCCGTAAAAGTACGTACTAATTCACTTTCAAGTGGTAAATCATAGTATTTTGCTAAAATTTGATATTGCATAATATAACATTCAAAATTTCTCGGATCGAACGCTTCTTTATGATACCTTCTCCATAATAATGGTTTATTCATAGCAGTAAATTTGTTAATTGCGCTAATAATTGATTGTACGTCCTCGTTAGACATTGGTTTTGGAAATCGACGTTTTATTGTGTGTTCATTCCGTTGCCCTGTCGTATCGTATAGCACTGCCGTTATTGAGCTATGCAACTTATCTTCTAAACGTTCTAAGTATAGGTCCTGACTTTCCGTTGGATACATACTAATCTCCTACCTCATTTTTTAATCACAAAAAATAATACAATAATATCCTTGGATTTTCTACAAAAAAAGAAAAAACAGGATATAAATCATCGTTCATATCGTGCTAAAAGGTCTAAATGGTTCTTATAGTTTTTCCCTACAACAAACCATCAAACACTCTGTTTTATATATTCTTTCAATTGGACTTTTGATTCCACGTTCTTACTATAACCTCAATAAAAAAAGAAAAAACTCTAACGAAATATCCGTTAGAGTTTTTTCTTAAATCGGTAAGGAGTAAGAGGGATTCGAACCCCCGCGGGCTGTTACACCCCTGTCGGTTTTCAAGACCGATCCCTTCAGCCGGACTTGGGTATTACTCCATAATATGATTTGGTAGCGGCGGAGGGAGTCGAACCCACGACCTCACGGGTATGAACCGTACGCTCTAGCCAGCTGAGCTACACCGCCAAAATGAATAAGTATAAATGGCTCCGCAGGTAGGGTTCGAACCTACGACCACTCGGTTAACAGCCGAGTGCTCTACCACTGAGCTACTGCGGAATAATTTAACATTTCCTTAAGACAATATTTAATTTAACATGTTTCAAAACGAACGTCAATGCTTTTTAACATTTTTTTATATTTTTATGTTCTTTCACATTTCCTTTAGTTGGTCTAACTAGTTTTTATTTAAGCAACAACGAGTTTACAAAAAACTAATTAATTAAGTTTTTCTTATACAATGCTAACATTGTACAAAATTACCAAAAAGATACATAATAACGTTGTAAAGAGATATAACATTATATAAGAAAGGATGAGTTTATGAATCTCTTCAAACAATTTTGGTACAGCTTATACTCTCCCAAAACAATTTCTAAATTCAGACTACAAAAAATCGGCAAAACAATATTCTATTTATTTCTATTAGTGATTCTTTATACTCTTCCAGGTTTTTTTTCATTTGAGAACTCTGTAAAACTCCAGGTGAATAATGCCTCAGATTTATTAAAGGAAAACATCCAAACAATCTCATTAAATAAAGGAATCTTAACGATCAATGATAATAAACCGTTTGAACGTAAAATTGGTGACTTTAGATATGCTTTTTATCCAAATGAAACAAGCTTGCCTTCATCAACTTCGAAGGATAAATTTTCGATTACGGTCTTAAAAAATCGAGTTGTCATTAAAACTGATACTGGAGAACAAGATTATCCCTACCCATCATTAGATAAAACTGAGATTAATAAAGAAGATATTTCTAAATTTATAAATAACGTCAAGGAAGCTTTACCGGTTTTTATGTTTGCATTATTTTTCTTATTTTATTTAGGTTCTTGTTTCTTTATTTTCATTGTCGCAACAATACTAGCGTTTATCACTGCATTATTTCATTCTGATAAGCACTTAACTTTTAGACATAGATTTGCAATGATTGCATATAGCTTAACACTGCCAACAGTCATTTATTTTATTGTCGGATTATTTAACATTAACATCCCATTCCAGACAATCTTTTTTATAATAATCTCTGCAGTAATGTATACATTAACTGTTAAACAATTACCTTCAAAAAGATAAAAGAGGTGTGTACTCACACTTCTTCTATCTTTTTTTCATTGAATTAACATATTTCTTTAACAAAGCTTATTTTTTACTAAATTTAAGTAGGTCACTTCTATACTTTTATGGAATATAAAGAGTGGACAAGCATATAGTCTACTAAAGGAGTGATGTAAATGAAGAAAATTTTTTATTTCTTTGGCATACTATTAGTTATTTATATCGTGTTCTTTGACCTTCAAGTAGGAACAATTCCTACAAAACATATAAGTACAGTTGCAACTGTCTCCAAATCAGATGAGACGTCTAAATCAACTAAATCTCTTCCAAAATTTGAAGAAATTCAAGTGAAAAACGGCGATACAGTCTTAGGCATTGTTGAAGAGCTTAACCCAGACTTCACACAACCAATTAGTCAAATTACGAAAGATTTCATTGAATTAAACAAAGGACTATCACCAACAAAAATTCAAAGTGGAAAATCATATAAATTTCCAATTTACTCTTCTAATAAATAGAATTTGTGGTATATTTCTTTTTAGCTAGTTTATAAAAAGAGAAATCATGAAGAAAATATGATAATGTATAGTTGTACACAAACACAAAATGAAATTAGTTATTTTTGAAGGAGCGAGTTACTCGTGAATGAACTTACACATAGAAGTAAAACACGTGCAGTAAAAGTTGGTAATGTAGTTGTTGGTGGTGCAAATGAGATTTCGATACAAAGTATGTGTACTACAAAAACACATGATGTTGAAGCAACAGTTGCTGAAATTAAACGTTTAGAAGAAGCAGGTTGTCAAATTGTTCGAGTTGCGGTACCAGATGAACGAGCTGCAAACGCAATTGCTGATATTAAAAAACAAATTAATATACCACTTGTAGCTGATATCCACTTCGATTACAAATTAGCTTTAAAAGCAATTGAAGGCGGAATAGATAAAATAAGAATTAATCCAGGTAATATTGGTCGAAGAGAAAAAGTTGAAGCAGTTGTTAACGCTGCTAAAGCAAAAGGTATTCCAATTCGAATCGGTGTAAATGCTGGTTCTTTAGAGAAACGTATTTTAGATAAATACGGTTATCCAACAGCTGATGGAATGGTTGAAAGTGCATTACATCATATTAAAATTTTAGAAGATCTTGATTTCCATGACATTATCGTTTCAATGAAAGCCTCTGATGTTAACTTGGCGATTGAAGCATATGAAAAAGCAGCTAAAGCATTTAGCTACCCTCTTCATTTAGGTATTACTGAATCTGGCACACTATTCTCTGGAACAGTGAAAAGTGCAGCAGGTCTTGGTGCAATTATCAGCAAAGGGATCGGTAATACAATGCGTATTTCTTTAAGCGCAGACCCAGTTGAGGAAATAAAAGTTGCTCGTGAACTGTTAAAATCATTTGGTTTATCATCAAATGCAGCAACATTAATTTCTTGTCCAACATGTGGACGTATTGAAATTGACTTAATTAGTATTGCAAATGAAGTTGAAGAATATATTTCTACACTAAAAGTACCAATTAAAGTTGCAGTTCTAGGCTGTGCAGTTAATGGTCCTGGTGAAGCACGTGAAGCTGATATCGGGATTGCAGGTGCTCGTAAAGAAGGTTTACTGTTCCGACATGGTGAAATTGTTCGAAAAGTGCCTGAAGCAACAATGGTTGAAGAATTAAAAATAGAAATCGATAAAATTGCTGCTGAAAAACTGGCAGAGCTAGAAGCAGCAAAAAATTAAGTAAATTGAACAACAAAAAACATACAAAACTTTCATGTTTTGTATGTTTTTTCTTTTAGATTGAATAGTCTTGCGGTATAAATACTTTTAATTCATTTGGACGTACAAAAACTCTTTCACCTAACTCAAGATTTAATTTGAAAAATAACTCATTCATTAATTCCACTTCCACATATTCTTTTGTATCTTCCCTTAAAACTTCAACATAAACAATCGGACCAACTGCATGTATATGTGTCACAATTGCACTAATTGAGGTTTGGTTCGTCTCAAATTTTTCGATCGTAATTTGATGTGGTCTGACGTATCCAGTCACTTCTTTATGGTCATCACCCTCTAATTCAGGTAATGGTATTTCTAAACCGCCACTGATTAAATTTCCTTTTTGAACCCTTCCGTGGAATAGATTTACCTTCCCTAAAAAGTCATATACAAATGGCGTTGCTGGGGAATGATATACTTCTTCAGGTGTTCCAACTTGCTCAATCTTCCCATTATTCATAATAACAACCCGATCCGCTACTTCAAGCGCTTCTTCCTGATCATGTGTAACGAATATACTGGTAACTTGTATGTCATCATGAAGCTTTCTCAACCATCTTCTTAAATCTTTTCGTACTTTTGCATCTAAAGCTCCGAATGGTTCATCCAACAGAAGCACAGTTGGCTCAACGGCAAGTGCACGTGCTAACGCAACTCTTTGCCTTTGTCCACCTGATAATTGTGAAGGATACCGTTTGGAAAAGCTTTCAAGCTTTACTAGACTTAACAATTCCATTACCTTCTCTGCAATTTCACGTTTCTTAGGTCTAGTCGATTTAGGTCTTACGTTTAGCCCAAATGCAATATTATCAAATACCGTCATATGCTGAAAAAGAGCATAATGTTGAAAAACAAAGCCAACGTTTCTTTCTTTTACTTGAAGCTGACCAACATCTTGATCCTCAAATAAAATACTACCTTGATCAGGATTTTCTAAACCTGCAATTATTCTTAACAATGTTGTTTTTCCTGACCCTGAAGGACCTAATAACGCAACTAGCTCACCTTTTTTCACATCTAAATCGATTTGTTTTAAAGCAGATTCATTTTCATAGTTTTTTATTACATTCGATACTTTAATTGACATTCGATCCACTCCTACTGTTTTGCTTCTTTATGTGTTTTCCATTCAATGATATTTTTAATAAGCAATGTAAGTATTGCAAAGATGGACATTAAAGACGCCACTGTATATGCTTCAGCGAAATGATACTCATTGTATAAGTTTTCAATATGTAGCGGCATCGTAATTGTTTCACCCCTAATATGGCCAGATACAACTGAAACTGCACCAAATTCCCCTACCGCTCTGGCATTACAAAGAATAACACCGTATAATAAACCCCACTTAATTTTTGGAAGTGTCACCTTCCAAAAGGTTTGCCAGCCGTTTGCTCCTAATGTCAACGCAGCCTCTTCTTCTGAACTACCTGTTGCTTGCATTAAAGCAATTAGTTCTTTTGCGACAAAAGGAAGGGTTACAAAGATCGTTGCAAGTACAATACCCGGCGTTGAAAAAATGATTTTCAAATTATGTTCTTTAAGCCATTCACCGAAAACACCATGGTTTGGACTAAATAATAAAACAAAAAGTAAGCCAGCAACGACTGGAGAAACTGCAAATGGTAATTCAATAAATGTTAGTAATAAGTTTTTCCCTTTAAAATGAAACTTCGTTGTTGCCCATGCGATCGCAACCCCAAACACTGCATTAAGAGGTACTGTAATGATCGTCACGATAAAAGTTAATTTAATCGCAGCTATTGTGTCTGCGTTAATTACTGCTTCTTTGTATACTTCAAACCCTTCATTTAGAGCTTTTATAAAAATTGAAATCAAAGGTAGAAATAGAAATAATGATAAAAATAAAATGACAATTCCAATTAAAATGAACTGAAGGAGATTCCCTTTTTTTATCTTTTTGTCCGAAGATTTTAAGATTGTTGCTTTTTCAATTTCTATATTCCCTTGCATCCAATCAATTCCCCCCTTCAACATTAACTGCTCTATTGGCATATCTCTGGAAAATGCTAATAATGAATAAAAGGATAAATGAAATGACTAATAAAACAACAGCGAGAGCAGTTGCACCTGCATAATCATACTGTTCTAATTTTGTCATAATTAATAAAGGGGTAATCTCGGTTTTCATTGGCATATTACCTGATATAAATACGACCGAACCATATTCGCCTAAAGATCTAGCAAACGCTAAAGAAAACCCAGTTAGTAAAGCTGGTAAAATCCCTGGAAAAATAACCTTCCAAAAAATTTGAAATCGATTTGCGCCAAGACTAGCTGCCGCCTCCTCTACCTCACTTTGAAAATTTTCTAATACAGGCTGAACCATTCTCACAACAAACGGCAATCCGATAAATGTTAACGCAATGATAATACCAAGTGGCGTATAGGCAATTTTAAACGATACAAATTTCCCAATCCACCCTTCCTGAGAGTATAAAGTCGTTAATGTAATACCTGCTACTGCAGTTGGTAAAGCAAAAGGCAAATCAATAAAAGCATCCACAATTCTTTTGCCTGGAAAACGATAACGGACAAGTACCCATGCCACTAATAAGCCAAAAACTGCATTGATGATGGCTGCAATGAACGCAGTACCAAAACTTACTTTATAACTTGCTATAACTCGTGGATCTGTAACTATCTCAATAAACTTTGACCAACCAATGTCAAGTGTATTTAAAAACAACATTGAGATTGGTAGTAAAATAAAAAAACTAATATAGAAAATAGAAAATCCAAAGGTTAATCCGAAACCAGGCAGGACTCTATTTTTTTTACTAAATAATGTCAATGTAAGCCATACCTCCTAAAAATAAAAAAATGAAATAAAGAAAACTCGAATTTGACTAGGAGCAATAGCTTCATCAAATTCGGAGCATTCTTTATTTTTGAATTCTACTAAACTTTTATGAATCTTATAAAAGATATTATTGGTTTATTGATAGATTTGATCAAAAACGCCACCGTCGCTAAAATGAGTTGTTTGTGCTTTTTTCCAGCCTCCAAAATCCTTGTCGATTGTTAATAATGGTATCGTCGGATATTCATCACTGTATTTTGTAAGAATTTCTTGATTTCTTGGTCGATAATAATTGTCTGCAATGATTTGTTGTCCTTCATCACTATATAGATAATTCAAATAACCTTCTGCAACTTTCTTTGTATCATCGTCTTTAATATTCTTATCAACAATAGCCACTGGTGGTTCTGCTAAAATACTAATTGAAGGGTATACAATTTCATACTTCCCTTCTCCTAACTCCTTAACTGAAAGTAAAGCTTCATTCTCCCAAGCTATTAAAACATCTCCAATTCCTTTTTCAACGAATGTTGTAGTAGAACCACGCGCACCAGTATCTAGAACAGGTACATTTTTATATAATTTTGAAATGAAATCCTTTACCTTCTTTTCGTCCCCATTAAATTTCTTTTCCGCAAATCCCCAAGCAGCTAAGTAATTCCATCTCGCACCACCTGATGTTTTCGGATTAGGCGTAATCACTTCAATCCCTTTCTTTGTTAAGTCGTCCCAATCTTTAATATTTTTTGGATTGTCTTTCCTTACTAAAAAAACAATCGTTGAAGTATACGGTGTAGAATTATAAGCAAATTCACTTTGCCAATCTGGAGAAATCAATTCTGCCTGTTCATTAATGGAATCAATATCATACCCAAGTGCCAATGAAACCACATCAGCATCTAATCCATCTATTACAGCTCTAGCTTGTTTTCCAGAACCCCCATGTGATTGTTTAATCGTTACTGTTTGATCGTGTTCCTCTTTCCATTTTTGACTAAACGATTTATTAATCTCTTCATAAAGTTCGCGAGTTGGATCATATGATACATTTAATAACTCAATGTCTTTTGAATCTGCAGTAGTATTTACTGCTTTTTTATCATCTTTTATTGTTGCATATAAAATGCCTGCAATAACGACTACCGCTACTGTTGAACTGATTAACCATTTTTTTGCGCTCATAATTTTCTCCTCTCAAGTTCCAGTACTATTTAATGTCGTTGAACCTTCTTGATTTTCAACACATATCAATCTCCCCTTTTAAGGCGCAAATGCAAAAAGACCCTTAACTATATTGAATAGTTAAGGGCCTTTGGTCTTCCAATCAGCCATATATTTATTTAATAGCTTAATCATAAACAGAGTATTCCTATGTGTCAACTGTGTTTTTAGATTATTAAAAATTTTTTTCTTTTTACAACATTTCATTTCTAAGTCATTGTATACTCTATATAATTTATCATTAAACAACTTGTTCGTGAGGAGGTAGGAAATGGATATTGAAAAATATTTCAAGCACATCGGTATATTAAAACCAACATCAATTTCATTTGAAGCATTGAAAGAAATTCATAAGCATCATTTACTAACAGTTCCATTTGAAAATCTTGATATTATAAATGGTGTACCACTTAGTATGGAGCCTTCTTTTATAATGAACAAGATTATTCATAACAATCGCGGTGGAATTTGTTTTGAAACGAATACTTTACTAGCCACCATCTTACTTGATTTAGGATTCAACGTACAAACTGTTTCTGCAAAATTTTGGAATGATGAAAAACAAGAATGGAATCCTGACTTTTCACATCTTGCACTAGTTATTAGGATTGAAGGTAACATGTATTTAGCTGATGTAGGAGTTGGTGGAGGATTTTTGGAACCAATTTTATTAGAACATCACCATGAATACTCTGACTCAAACGGCGCTTATCGTGTAATCAACATAACGGATACTACATATATACTACAAAAACTAGAGGAATCAAATTGGATGGATTTACTATTCATCTCTACCGAATGTAAACAATTACATCAATTTGAAGAGCAATTTTTATATTATCAAACTAGTAACGAAACCATTTTTACAAAAAATAAAATTGTTAATCGTTTAACAAATGACGGACGAATCACTTTATCAGATCATCAATTTAAAATAACGAAAAATCATATTGTAACGATTACAGAATTTGAATCTGAGGAAGAGTGGCTCAAAATATACAATGACATTTTCCAACCATCAAAGACATGTAGAAATGATTCTTCACTCGGTGAAGTAACCAATATTCAATTAAAATAAAACCAATTTCGACCAACTTACATATTAACTATACAATGGCTAATACTTGAGTAAAAATTTACTTTATGAAGCATATTAAAGTTAAAATTGTAAGGAGGATGGCAATGAACGAAGAAAGAAACAATAAACCATTTATAAATGAAAGAAGAGAAGATGAAATAAGTACAACTAATGAAGCTTCTAAAAATAATAACACACCAACACCCAACCCTAAGGATTATGAAGAAATAGAATATTGATCAAAAAAAACCTTCAATACGAAGGTTTTTTTTACGCTTATACCTATTCTACTTTTAATACAAATGCATAATATGCATCACCATTAGCGATATTTTGTCTATTTTCATCCATCCACCAGGCACTAAAAGCATAATAATAAATTCCTTTTTCTTTAGGTGCAGAGAATAGATATTTTTTAATTTTTACGCTTTTTTCGGCTCCTTCATTGAAAACTGTCAGACTATATTCATCAGGCTTCAAATTGGATTTTACTCTAATCTCAATTTTTTCATTTTGGTGGACTAGAATCGGTTTTTCACCATCTAAAAGTTCAATTGCTCCAGCTGTATCTACACATTTATGGCTCATTAAACCTTTCCAACAATATGTCCCTAGTTTCGTATCATACATGTGATCACCAACAAATATTTTCAATTTCGGTGGCTTCCCTGTGACGTAAGAGATATTAGAATAACAGACATAGATTAAAAGTATCGCAACCATTATCATACTCACCATTAGTCTCTTATTCAAAATAACACCAACTTTCACATTTAGAACATTATATGATTTCTATCTCAACTTTAATCTTTTATGTGCAATAACTGTTTACTAATATTACATATCATTTCTTCTACAATCATTGGCACTTCCACAAAAGCACTTCTCATATGTAACCGCTCTGTCCGTTTATGTGCATCTTTTCCGAATGGACCAATATTCAAAACTGGTGTATTCAAACTCTTCATGATGTCAAAAGGTAATGTATAAGACTCACCCCATACTGGTGTATTCATCTCAAATGATGTCCAACCTTCATGTGAATCCGAATAATTTACATAGCTCAAATCACAAATTCCATTAAAATAGTGAATTCTTTTTACTGTTAAATCACATTTTTCTAATGCTTTTTCAGTTACGAAATCAATACATTGTTCAACCAGTTCATTCCCAGTAGAATTTACTGCCGGATAATAAGGTGGAGCAAATAAAATAATAATTGTCGGTGCTAGTTCTTGACATTGAATCATCAATTTATCGGCAATCCGAAATGATTTCTCACGATCATCCCATTCATCATGACTTTGAACTTCTTTTTTTATGTTATCAACATACTCTGTGCCATACTTATTTGTGGCATAAGTCAGTAACTCACTATATCTTGTAACGCTTACTTTTCCAATCGGTTTTACATTATGTATTTTACATACTTTTCCATATTCTTCATTACATTCATTCGCTGCTTCGATGGAAATTTGTTCAAATAAATCCATAATTTCAGCTGCATTTCGCTTCATTAAAAATACATTGTAAAGTGCAGCTGTCCTATATGGCGTTTGCGTAGAATATTCTAATTTCAAATCTTTTTGCTGTAATGTAACTGGCAATGGTGTGTGTTCACCAAAGGAAGTTTCTTGAAATTTCAAATTCCACTCCATTTTTTTTGTTAAAAACGATGCAATATATGGTGAAGTTAAACCACTTAGAGGCTCACCCGCATGAGTTTCCTTTCCATAAAAAAGAGCAGCAGGCATGATTTTCCCAATTGTTCCTGAATATATGTAATATTTCGGATCACCTGGTTCTTGTGAAAATACAGGTTCACCATTTAGAAACAACTTATATTCTAGACCGTATTCCTCTTTCATTGAATGGAGTGTTGTAACAGCAGATCGCATTCCAGAAGAATTCACTTCTTCATCTGGAACCGTTAAAAGAAGCAAGTTAATTGGCCAATTTTCTACTGTCGCTTTCTCAACGAGACTCATATGCATAGCCAGTCCCATTTTCATATCCATCGTTCCACGACCAAATAAATATTCACCAGACATTAAATCGTTTTGAACCTCGTCGGTAAATTCATTTAACTGATTGACGAAAACCTTTGTTAATTCTTCTGGTTCGGTTGCTAATGATTCAAAATCACCATATTCTTCAGTGTTTACTGTGTCAAAATGACTGATTAAACAAATTGTTTCCTTTGCATTTGGATGCTTATACAAAGCCGTTACATATTTTCGTCCTAAATCTGTGTCATGAAGGGAAAGATTCTCAGGAAATTTTTGAAAATAATCCAATTCAAATAATAATTCTTCAAGCTTAAATGAAAATTGTCGCTCTCCCTCAGACAACGTCATACTTTTCCAGCTTACTAGCTTAATGAGTAAATTTTTCAAGTCCTCAGGTGTTCCCCATTTTAAGTTGTTCATAACAATTCCCCCTCTAATGTTACTGCAATTTTGTCTACAATTCTTTTATTTTATACAATCAAATTGAATAGAAATATGATTGATAAAAGAAGATGTCAAATTAACTGATTTCTTTTATATTTTAATGTCCAGTTAGTATTGTTTTACTTTCTAGAGATAGATAGAAAAACCCTCTTATTGTGGTTTTTTATTGTCATTTCATAAGCTACTAATTTAACAGATCTATTCATTTCAAATTTTTCATTTGTCATTAAATCAAAGTAATGCACTTGTAAAGATAGAGGTAAACAGCTTCTATATGTCGAATTTGTATGACAGAAGGGAGATGAAGAAATGAGCAAAATGATTCTATTGAAAAACCTTCGCAATGCTACTAGAGGAAACTTTTTTTCAATCAGTATTGATTGTTCCATGAGGGAAGAAGAAACGAAAATTCAAGAATATGCCAAAGAATTAGAACAAGAAGGATTAATTAAACTAAAGGAATGTAAACAATTAGATAGCGCTATTTTTCTAAGCGGAATATTAAAATATGCATCCAATTAATTGGGTGTTTTTTTATTTTTAGTTTGATCTATATATACTCACAAAAAAAACCTTACTTTTATGAAAGTAAAGTTTCGTAATTTTATATACATTAATCAATTTCTGTAATGCGATAAATATTATGTCCTTCGTTAAATGGTAGTTCTTCAATTAAAAAAGTTTTTTCATGTAGTCTTTTTTCAACCAAATCTTCGTACTGAAATGATTGTTGAACACCATCAACTTCTAGGTTTTCATCGTCTTTATTAATATCTTCTTGAACTTGTTTTGCAGTTGGGTTTTCTCCCCCAGCAAGAAGGATCCAAGTAAAGTTATCTTTTAAATGTTGATATATAGCATGTTTTTTATAGTGATTATGATTTAACCCAAATGCTTTAAATAGCTTTTTATGACTTTCAGATGACAGCCTTATATTGTTGTCCTTATCTTTATTTAAGAGACTACCATAATTGTGAATGTAAACTTGTATATTCAATAACAATCCCACCTTTATTTTTTTGAATCTTACTAATTATGTCTATTTCGGTTACAGGTTTTGTTTCGTTATTGGAAAAGAAATTTAATCTATAATAGCTTTTGAAATGTAATGGAGGAACAAGTGCATAGGTATTTTGAGGAAAAAGTATCATTTAAATGACCAAATAAGAAATTCTTCTATTTAATTCTGTATTAATAATTCTTTTGCCTGAGTTTCAGTAATCCCCTTAATTAGCCCAAGTTCACTGATCAGGATTTTTTTAGCATTTTCTAACATTTGCTTTTCACTTGAGTTAAGTGATTTTTGTTTATCTATTCGCATCAAATCACGTACAACCTCTGAGCCATCTTTCATACTACCAGTTCTCATTTTCTCAGTGTTCACTTTAAATCTTTCCTTATATGGAAGAGACATATCAGATTGTCCATTATGAAAATTTTGTAATACATCCTCGAGTGTTTGTGAATTGACTACTAAACGGATTTTAGATTGATCCATTCTAGAAATTGGAATCATTACCTCCATCTTCTTAATCAGCAATCTGATGACAAAATATTGTTGTACATTACCTTGAATTTCTTTTTCAATAATGGATTCAATAACGCCTGCTCCTTGCATTGGATAAACAATATTATCGCCAATTTCAAACATTATAGTACACCCCCATAAATTACAACTCAATCAAGCATAACACGAATTAAAAATTTGTCAAATTTAATATTTTATCAAAACGAAAGTGTTTTTGTCAATTACTTTTGTGTTTTTTTATAAATATACGTTTTATTCTGTACATCAGTTGTTAATGACAAAAAAACATTATCTCATCTATAAGATAATGTTCCTTAATGTTAAATCACAATTCGCCAAGATTAATATTATACACAATAAAAGTACATACAATAATCATGCCGATACATAACAACAAAATAAATCCAGATAATTTTGCTAAACCCTTTTCTTCCTTTACGATTGCAACAACTCCAGCAATTAGACTTGCTATTAAACTTATATAGTATGTGTATAATGCAATAACTTCAATTAAATAAATTGTATGAATTGAAAAGGCAAAGATTGCCCCTATTATGCTAATTATTACAAGGAAATATGCCAGTTTTCCTATTTTTTGGCTAAATTGTATCACACCCTTTGTAACAATCACTAGACAAAGGATTAAACTGATAAAAAATGTACCCACACTTATTTTTTGAAATACATTAGGAAGTGGATCAGAGAATAAGCCAATATAGGAAAGAAAAATAATACAAAATAATAGTAATACATATCTTCTATATTTTTTGAGTTTATCCATTAACCCCATCCTCCTAGGCTAAGTATCTTTCTCATAAATCTTTTAGCCTTAAAGCATACTATTCAACAATGGTTGAATTTCTCCTTTATGATTGATAGGTGTGATTTCGACAAGAACAAAGGTTCTTGTATTTTGTCGAACCATTATTACCTAACCGATATTTACAAACGTACGTTCTTATTTTATAATAGATTTGTGGATAGTAAGTTGATGTGAAAACGATTCAGATAAACTGTTAAGCTAATATAAAAATTCATATTCAAGGAGCTAAATATAATGACCGTTAAATTAATCCCTTATTTAATTATGGATGGTAATGCACAGGAAGCAATTAAGTTTTACGAAGAAACGTTAGACGCTCAAATTCAATTTAGTCAAACTTATGGAGATTTTGCTGATACTCCTGAAACTGCTAATTCAAAAGACCTGATTATGCACGCTTGTATTCAAATTGGTGAATCATTCCTAATGTTATCTGATACATTCCCAGGATCTCCTCATCAAATTGGAAATCAAGTTACAATCTGTATTTCTACAAGTGAAATCGAAAAATCAAGACATATTTTTGAAGGTTTATCTCAAGGCGGGCAAGTAGAATTACCGCTCCAAGATATGGGATTTAGCCCTGCATATGGCAAAGTTGTAGACAAATTTGGTGTATTATTCCAAGTTTTCACTGAAGGTAATCAATAATACACGCACGGTAATAAATGTTTTATTAAAATCTTGAATCCGTTTTTCCATCCTTTTATGTATCCCAATTTATGAAGCAAGTATTATACCTTACATACAATAAAAGAAAAAAGCTCTGTCTTATGACAGAGCTTTTCTTGATTCATACTAGTTTGAGACTAAAAATGAAAAGAGTACAATAAAAGTACTCTTTTAATTACAATCCGGACATAGTCCATAAATTTCAAATTTATGACTTTGGACTTTATAACCAGGTAAGTCAAAGTCAACTGGTATATTTTCCATCGGACAACCATGAATACTTTTCGTATTCCCACAGTCTAAACAGATAAAATGATGGTGGTGCTCAGCAGAAGCGCACTTTGATCTAAATCGCTTCTCTCCGTCCAATTCAGTTACTTCCACTACATCAACATCTACAAAGGTAGTTAAATTACGATAAATTGTATCAAAACTAAGTCCTTTGTATTTATCTTTTAATGCAAGTTGAATATCTCTTGCCGTTACATATTTATTTTGTCTAAAAATATATTCAAGCATATCATATCGTTTAGGAGTATTTTTATAGCCTCGATCTTTTAATAATTTTGATGCATCTGCTAATTTCATTTCATCACTACCTTTATCTCGTTCTTAATTTCTTCCAACCTAACGTAAAAATAAGAATAAGTATTTGCAGGATCACAATTGTACCACCCGGCGCTAAATTTAAAAAATATGATAGGAATATTCCTGCAACAACCGAAAGTTCACCAAAAATAATTGAATAGATGATTGTTTGTTTAAACCCTTTTGCAATACGAATGCTGGCTGCAACTGGTAATGTCATAAGTGATGAGACTAATAAAACTCCTACCACTCTCATGGATACTGAAACTACTAAGGCCACTAATAGAATAAATAAATAGTGAATCCATTTTGCATTTATACCTGATGCAACAGCGTATTCTTCATCAAATGATAATAAGAACAATTCTTTATAAAGTACGATAATTGATATGACCACAAATATTGCAATGATTACGACAGTCATTAAGTCTTGCCCAGAGACTGCACTTACACTTCCAAATAAGAAACTAAATAAATCCGTATTAAACCCATTTGCTAACGAAATTAGTATTACGCCTAATCCCATACCACCAGAAAGAATGATCGGAATAGCAAGTTCTTGATAATGTCTATAAACACTTCTTAATTTTTCTATTAAGAATGCACCTGCGACTGAAAAAGTCATCCCCATAAATAATGGACTCATAAATCCACTTGAAAAGAAATATTTTTCTAGTAATAAGCTTGCTGCAACACCTGATAAAGTCACATGGCTTAACGCATCAGAAATTAATGATAATCTTCTAAAAACAACAAACACTCCAAGTAATGGAGCCATAATTCCGATAATCATTCCTGTAAGTAATGTATTACGTAAAAAATCATATTGGAAAAAATCCATCATATGCTATCTCTCCCCTCTTCATGTTCGTGGTTATGAGATAGTAGATGTACTGAATGACCATACAAAATCGATAGATCTTTTTCAGTAGCATCCTTAAATTTTTCTCGGCTTCCGTGGAAATGAAGTTTTTTATTTAAACAGGCAACATGTGAAACTTTATCAGTAATAATACCAATATCATGAGAGACTAATAATAATGTGATACCTAATTTTGTGTTTAAATCACTTAGTAATTCATAGAAACTCTCTACATTTTCCGCATCAACACCAACAGTCGGTTCATCAAGAATTAGTAATTCAGGATTACTTACTAAAGCTCTAGCGATAAAAACACGTTGTTGTTGCCCACCAGAAAGCTCACCAATATTTCGATTTGCAAATTCATTCATCCCTACAGATTTTAATGCATCTGTAACCTTTTGTTTATCTGAGTTTTTAAAGCCATTAAATAGACCTAGCTTTTTTACAAGCCCCAGTGAAACGACTTCAAATACAGATGCAGGAAATCCCGAATTAAAGCTATTTGCCTTTTGTGAGACATAGCCAATCTTTTCCCAATTCTTCATTTTACGAATATCATTGCCAAACAACTCAATGCTCCCATGATTAGGCTGTTGGATTCCAAGAATACATTTAAGTAAAGTGGACTTTCCACTTCCGTTAGGTCCGACTAACCCTAAGAAGTCTCCTTTTTTTACTAGAACATTTATGTCCTTTAAAACATTTTGACGATCATAGCTATAAGATAAATCTTCTATTTTTATTATATTTTGACTCATTTATACACCTTCATCTATTTAGGAATAATTACGTTTTGTAGTTCAATTTCTTAGTATAAGAGATTCCTTCATATTTGTAAACAAAGAAACATTCGCATGTTCCATTCTTTCTTTCAAACACTTTTTTTTACTTTTTTTTGAAACTTTCTAAGGAATAAAATTGTAATTTTTCATTAATTTTTCATTAGAAAAACACCCTAAAACTTATGTTTATTTTAATATAATTTCAAAAAAACCTTTATTTATAAGGCTTTTCACTTTGTGACTAATAATACATATGTTACAATTAATCTATAAATCTATAGATAAAGAGGTGGTTTTTTGAACGCAGTCACACATCGAAGGCTTTCAAATTTCAAGATTTTTAAACGGGGGTTTTTTATTACACTAGGAGCTGCTCTTATGGCAGTCTGCTTAAAAGCATTTTTTATTCCAACTGATATTATTGATGGCGGAATTGTAGGTATCTCTTTGATCCTCTCACATATTACTTCGATTAATCTCGGTATCTTTCTATTCATCTTAAATTTACCTTTTGTACTAGTAGGATATAAACAAATAGGTAAAACATTTGCAATTTCAACATTATTTGGAATTAGTTTATTATCAGTATTTACTACATTATTTAAAGACATTCCTCACTTAACATCAGACCCTCTATTAGCTTCTTTATTTGGTGGTCTTGGGTTAGGTATCGGTGTTGGTTTAGTTATCCGATATGGTGGTTCACTTGATGGCACTGAAATCATCGGAATTCTTCTATCAAAATCAACTCCATTTTCTATCGGTGAAGTTGTCATGGCATTTAACGTATTCATACTTGGTAGTGCAGGTTTCGTTTTTGGATGGGACAATGCTATGTACTCTCTAATCGCTTATTATGTTGCTTTTAAGACAATTGATCTTACAATTGAGGGCTTCCAAGATACAAAGTCTGTATGGATTATTAGTGATAATGATAAAGAAATTGGTGATGCATTAAATGCACGATTAGGCCGAGGTGTTACGTATTTCCACGGTGAAGGTGGTTTTATGGGCGAAGATAAAAAAATTATTTTCACAGTCATTTCTCGATTAGAAGAAGCAAAATTAAAATCAATCGTAGAAGATTTTGATGAAAATGCTTTTGTAGCAATAGGTAATATCGCTGACGTTAAAGGCGGTAAATTTAAAAAGAAAGCAATTCACTAATTAAAAGAGCTTGAGTTCATAATGAATTCAAGCTTTTTTTCTATTTTAATAGCTACTAAAATCAATTTCAGGGTTCATTAAATAGAGATTCTCCTCATAAAATGAATGGATGAATATAACACCAACCTAGAGGAGGATCATGATGAATATTATTCAGACAATCATTAATAAAAAAGTTAATAGTATTACACCTAAAGAATTATTAAAATTAAGTCAGCAATATCAAGTATCAATTACGCCAGATCAAGCGGAAAAAGTGGCTTCTTTATTAAATGGTAAAAATGTAAATATTTATGACCTTACCCAAAGAAAACAACTTCTAGCTCAAATCGCTAATGTAACTTCACCACAAACAGCGAAGCAGATTGATTCGATTTTTCAAAAATTAACTTAAGTAAAGTTAATATGTTGATTAAAAACCTCTAATTAACAACTCTACTCATTTCGTATCTCATATAATTCTCTTACATCAATTTAATTTCAAAACGAAATGAGAGGGATTAAGATGGATTTACGTGAACTACATTATGAGATTATGTATTTAGATAAGAACACACAAGATGAGGTCAAATATAATCATACCTTTCATTTGGATGATTTAAGTCATGACCTAGCCTTGTCAATTGCAAGTAGTTTAATCGAACGTGACAAAGCTCATGTAGTTTATATTAAATTATTATTTTTAGATGATCAAAACGAAGAGCATATAAATAATGTAGTTACGGTAAAAAGAAAAAAAGATGGCAAAATTATTGCCTCACATTTAGATAGTAAATTGAAGAAAATAATTGAAACTGAGCTTTAAATAGAAAAACATAAGACCATTTTAGGTCTTATGTTTTTCTTTGTCACTTCTCACAAAAAAAATCGTTCATAACACTTTAAAAGGGTTTTTGATTATACCTAAAATTAATTTGAGAACCTTTTTAATAGAATCAAATGACATTCATTATAAACTGACAATTATCTTACTTGGCAGTTAAATTTTGAATCACTACTTGTCCAAATTTAGAAGGCATCTTGTTGATAATAAATTTTTGACTATCTTTATTTGGCATTGGAACAGTTACGATCTTATGTTTACTGTCCATCTTAATTTGTTTAACTATTTTTTCATTCCCAAAGTTTTGGTGTTTCACATTCATAAATAGATTCAATGAAATTATACATAGACACATAAAAGCAGTACCTGCTAATACAAATAAATATTTTCCTTTCATCATAACACCCCTATTTATTAGTAAGCTTGTCCTATTCATATGCAAAATAAAATAAATAGATAACCAACATCTATTAAAAATAATAGATTCGGGTCAGATTTCCCTGAAGTGTGATATCCCTTTTAGTAGATACATTGAGGAATTTAGTCTATTACAGAAAAATAGTCACCCTATTTTGGATGACCACGAGTCAACGAATAAATTTTCATGTTTATTTTTTCAGATATCGATTTCGATTTAATTCTTCATTTTTAATTTCTTTCAATACATATTCGAATCGATTGATATGATTGTTTTTATTCACAATATATATAAATGGTAATGAAAGAAAAGTTGAACTAAATAATAAAATTGACAATCCAATCCTATGATTCCCAATGGCAATCATTGAAGTTGTTAAAAAAATGACACTCGACGAATATAATGAGAAACGAATTCGCTTGATGTTTCTGATATGTCTGTTTTTTTCCTCAGTAATAAATAAGGCGATTTCGTCGAATGAACTCATGTGCTTAATTTTCCCAAGGAATACGTATGGATTTTTTAATTCCAAAGTCTTCACTCCTTGTTATGTGTTTTACCTCGTGTTCATGTTAGAAGAACACTTTATATTATTTATATACTTCCTTTATCGACTGATTATATCTTTTAAATATATTCTTTCTGAATTTAATTTTTAAAAGTTCATAAAAAAGCCCCAACATAAAAAGTTGGGGCTAATGATTATGAATTTAAAAGTTGTTGAATTAGATTTTCATTAAATTCTTTATTTCGTAACATTTCAATTTCCAATTTATATGGTGCTACTTTATTATTTTTATCTTCACCTACATACGGTGTTTCCAAAATCTTAGGAATTTCCGTTAATTGTGGATGGTGAACAATATAATTTAATGCATCAAAACCGATAGTACCAAAGCCAATATTCTCATGACGGTCTTTTCGACTACCAGCTGGATTTTTACTGTCATTAATGTGAAGTACTTTTAATTTATCAATACCGACTAATTGGTCAAACTGTTGAAGTACACCATCAAAGTCATTTACAATATCATATCCTGCGTCATTAATATGACATGTATCAAAGCAAACAGATAATTTATCGCTATAGTGTACTCCTTCCATAATTCTTGCAATTTCTTCAAATGATTTACCGCATTCGGAACCTTTTCCTGCCATCGTTTCAAGTGCGATCTGAACCGGTGTATCAGACGTTAAAACTTCATTTAAACCTTGAATAATACGCTCAATACCTGCATCTTCTCCAGCGCCTACATGAGCACCAGGGTGTAAAACAATTTGTTTTGCCCCTAAAGCTGCAGTTCGATCAATTTCTTTTTGTAGGAATTCTACACCAAGTTCATATGTTGCCGGATTTGTTGTATTACCAATATTAATAATATATGGTGCATGAACAACAATATCTGCTATTCCATTTTCAGCCATATGCTTTAATCCTGCTTCAATATTTAAATCCTCTATCTTTTTACGTCTTGTATTTTGAGGTGCACCAGTGTATACCATAAAAGTATTTGCACCATAACTTGCTGCTTCTTCACTTGCTGCTAAAAACATCTTTTTCCCGCTCATTGACACATGAGATCCAATACGTAACATACTTGTCCACTCCTAGCTTTTCTTCATACATTCCATTGTAACACGATGATTCAAAAATGAAAAAAGAGAGGCTTTACAATTGCCTCTCTTCATTCATATAGTCTATTTCTAGGTTTCGGTTACTGATTTTCTTACGTTCAAAAGACAAAGACAAATTTAATTTGTTTTCTCTTATGCTTGTCGGAGCTAAGCAGTCGCCTCCGCTTTTCTTTTTGTCTAGCTTCGGCTCCTAACTCCTCGAGTCATAAACCAATGCCCAATAAAGGTTAAAGAACAACCTTTACCGGTCCTCGTCTTATGCTTGTCGGAGCTAAGCAGTCGCCTCCGCTTTTCTTAATTGTCTAGTTCCACAAGCTAGCTCTTCGGTAATATTCCATTAATCTTTGAAGTGGAAAACCACCACTTCTTCAGATTAATGGAGATATTCCTCTCAGAGCTAAACGCGCTTGTTCCACTTTTCTTATTGTCTAGCTTCAACTCCTAACTCCTCGAGTCATAAGCCAATGCCCAATAAAGGTTAAAGAACAACCTTTACCGGTCCTCGTCTTATGCTTGTCGGAGCTAAGCAGTCGCCTCCGCTTTTCTTAATTACCTACTAGTTTTTTTCTTAACTCGTTGTTTGAATGTTTCACGTTGTTCGTTTAGTTTTCGTTTGTAGCCTGGTTTTACTTTTGATGGTTTTTTGATTGCTTTTGTTGCAACAGCATCTAGG
Source organism: Gottfriedia sp. ABJ_BB2_2 (assembly GCF_055484705.1). NCBI lineage: Bacteria > Bacillati > Bacillota > Bacilli > Caryophanales > Bacillaceae > Gottfriedia > Gottfriedia sp. ABJ_BB2_2. The sequence continues at coordinate 318,982 of NZ_JBVFKR010000003.1, read as the reverse complement.
CTACGGTCTGTTCTCTTGCGTAGTTTACGTTTCGCACGTGGTCCTAGGTCAACCCATTCGCCATTTTTTAGTTCGCGATGTTCGAATGAAATACCGCGTTCTTGTAGTTTATCTAGTGCTTGCTCATCTTCTTGGTCATAAATTGTAATTGCTGTACCAGAGTAATTTGCACGACCTGTACGTCCTACACGGTGTACATAGAAATCTAAGTCTGAAGGCAATTCAATATTAATAACATGACTTACGCCTTCAATATCAATTCCACGAGATGCTAAGTCAGTTGCGACAATGTATTGGAATTCTAAGTCTTGAATTTGTTTCATCATTTTTTTACGTTCACGTGGACTTAAATCTCCATGAATTTGGCCGACCTTTAGCCCATATGATGATAATTGAGATGCAACTTCTTCAGCTTTTTTCTTTGTGTTCGTAAAAATAATTGCTAAATAAGGTTGGAAACTATTTAAAATGTCTTTTGCCATTCTAACTTTGTCTTTATGGCGACTCGGAACGATAATGTGCTCGATTTGCTGAGCAGATAGTTGTTTCGGATTAATATGAATATGCTCAGGGTTTTCCATGTATTTTTTCATAAATGGTTTTAGTTTTTCAGGAATTGTCGCTGAAAATACTAGCATTTGTAAATTCTTAGGCATTTTTGATGCAACTTGGTCAACGTCATGGATAAATCCCATATCTAACATTAAATCCGCTTCATCAACTACTAAGTATTTAGATGTATGCACTAATAGTACATTGTCATTAACTAGATCTTTTATTCGACCTGTTGTACCAACCACAATATGAGGTTGTTTCTTTAATTTTTCAACCGTACGTTTGTAATCTGTTCCACCTACAAAATTCTTTGCAGTTAACTTAGCATCTTCTGGACAACATTCAATAATAGATTGAATATCTTTATAAATTTGTGTTGCCAATTCACGCGTTGGAGCAGTAATTACTAATTGCACTTGGTCAATTGATGGGTCAAGTGTATTAATTGTTGGAATTAAATAAGCGTGCGTTTTCCCAGATCCTGTTTGTGATTGTCCGATAATACTACGTCCAGTTTTTACTTGGGGAATAATCTTTTGTTGAATTTCTGTTGGACCTGTAAAATGTTTCTTTTCTATTGCTTCCATAATAAATGGTTTTAATTGATAATCTTTAAATGATACTGCCATATAATTCACCTTCTTAATTTGGACTTTCTTAGTTATATAGGAAACAATTTCCTAGTTCGAAATAGCTACAATTATCTATTATACAATAGTTTCACATGGAATAGCTAATTTTTCTTACATCTTCTTATTTATTATGATTATAATTTTTAGACTGTCCTATACTAACCATTTTTAAAGTAGTGCATAGCCTAAGTAATAAAATGCTTTTTGAAAGGAGGTTTGTTAGTAATGGGATTACTTGATAAATTTAAGAAAAAAAATCAACAGGGGCAAAATATGTACGGACCGAATCCTTTTAATGGCTATCATCAGCCTAACCCTAATATACAAAATCCATACGGTATGAGACCGCAATATCAACAATATCCAAATTTTCAACAACCACCACAGCAACATCATTATCAACAAAACTATATTCAATCAGGGCAACCGTCCCATCCTCAAGATCAAGGATATTTTCAACAACCAAAACCAGTTCAACCTCAATTAAATGCATATCAACAATATGTAAATCAAAATAAATTGCTACAATCAGTGCCATTTCAAAACCAACCCGTTATTCAGTCACACCATAGCAATATGTTTCAACAACAACAACAACAACAACCAGCACAAAGTCAATACCCCATGACGGGGCAGCCACCAAATAGACAAGAAGATGGTAACACAGGATTTTTATCGCGAGTATTAGGTGGCGACACATCCATTACTGGTATCATCGGCAACATGCAAAGAGCTGTTCAGACTGCACAACAAGTCACGCCTATGATTCAACAATACGGACCAATTGTAAAAAATCTACCATCTTTATATAAGATTTTTAAAGAAGTAAATATAGATGATCCACAAGAAACGAAAAAAGCTTCTAAAAAGGAAAATACTGTTCAAACACCTATAAAAGAAAAAAGAAGTAGAAAAAAGACAATCAATAATGATGATAGTGAATTGATGCAAATCCAAGAAAGAAATGTCTTAAATGATTCTCCAAAACCAAAATTGTTTATGTAAAAAGACAATTTCCTTTGAATAGTTCTATCTCCCTCCTTTATAATAAAAAATGTACAACAATATAATAAAGGAGGGGCTACTCCATGAAAGTTATAAAAGTTACCCCACGAGGCTATTGCTACGGAGTTGTAGATGCAATGGTAATTGCTAGAAATGCTGCAAAGGATCCATCATTACCTAGACCAATTTATATTCTTGGAATGATCGTTCATAATAAACATGTCACTGATGCATTTGAAGAAGAAGGAATCATCACATTAGACGGGCCAAGTCGTTTAGATATACTTGATAAAATTGATAAAGGAACTGTCATTTTCACTGCTCATGGTGTGTCACCGGAAGTAAAGTCCAGAGCTATAAAAAAAGGACTGACGACAATTGATGCAACTTGTCCTGACGTAACAAAAACACATGATTTAATTAAAGATAGAATGGCTGAAGGTTATCACTTTATTTACATCGGTAAAAAAGGACATCCCGAGCCAGAGGGTGCTGTTGGTATTGCACCAGATATCGTTCACTTAATACAAAATAAATCAGATATTGATGAACTGAATATTCCTACTGAAAAAATCATCATCACGAATCAAACGACAATGAGTCAGTGGGATGTAGTAGATTTAATTCAATATGCAATTAAAAAATATCCAACTGCTCATGTTCATAAAGAAATTTGCATGGCAACACAAGTACGCCAAGAAGCAATCGCTGACCGCGCTGGGGAAGCCGATCTAACAATCGTAGTTGGTGACCCTATGAGTAATAACTCAAATCGACTTGCACAGGTATCTCATGAAATCGCAGGTACAAAAGCATACCGAATTTCAGATCTTACTGAGCTTCAATTAAAATGGTTAGATGGAATTGAAACAGTCGCTGTTACTTCTGGCGCTTCTACTCCAACACCAATTACACGAGAAGTCATTGCCTTCCTAGAACGTTATGATCCAAAAGACGAAAGCACATGGGACATCACTTCAAACGTAGAGTTAAATCGTATTCTTCCTAAAGTAAGAATAAAAGAATAATAAAAACTCGCCTTTTACCGGGCGAGTTTTTTCTTTAAATGAATACAAAAGGATCAGTATTTATTTTGGAAGCAACAATTTCGCATGTTAGATTGCTTTCAATTAGTTTCTTGTCTAATAATTTTTTGACGCCTTCTTTCATCACTTTTTCAATATTATGACCAGCGTCAACGATATTTAAATTTTCCATCTTCCAATCTTGTGCTACATGATAATAAATATCTCCACTTACATATACATCTGCACCATGTCGTTTGGCATGGAATGCAAATTTATTACCATCCCCACCAACAATTGCAACCTTCTTGATTTTATCTCCTAATTTACCTACAACACGAACACCTTTTAAATCCAATTTCTCTTTAACAAAGTGAGCAAATTCCTCTAAAGTACATTCTTCCTTCAACGTACCTATTCTTCCAATTCCATAAGTTTTACCTTCATTTAGTAACGTCATCGTATCGTATGCTACTTCCTCGTACGGATGAGCATTTAACATAGCTTTCATAACCTTTTTCAGAATTGCTTCAGGTACAATTGACTCAATTTTAACTTCCTCTACCTTCTCTAATTGTCCTTGTTGACCAATAAAAGGCTTCGTGTCAGCTAATGGTAAAAATGTTCCCGTCCCCTCCGCATTAAACGTACAGTGACTATAATTTCCTATGTGACCTGCTCCTGCATCACAAATTGCATTACGGACATCCTCCGCGTGCGATTTAGGTACATATACAACCAACTTCACTAATTTTTCTACATATGTAGGTGCAAGCACACGGGTATTTTCTAATTGCAATGCCTCAGCAAGGAAATCACTAACGCCAACTTCTGCAATATCAACATTTGTGTGTGCAGCAAAAACAGCTATATCATGCTTAATACATAATTCAATTATTTTGCCTGCTTCACCATCAGTTACAATTTTCTTTAATGGGCGATAAATAATTGGATGATGTGCAATAATCAAATTCGCTCCAATCGAAATTGCTTCTTCTACAACTTCTTTTGTAACATCTAAGGCAATTAATGCTTTATTTACTTGATTTGATAAAGTACCAATTTGAAGACCGTTTGGGTCCCCTTCCTCAGCAAGATGCTTTGGAAAAAGAACCTCAAACTGTTGAACCAATTGATAGCCATTCACAGATTTCATAAAAGCACCTCATCTATCCATTCAATTTTTTGATTTATTTCTTTTATTTTTTGAATAGATTCTTCAGTTTGTTTTGCTGATTGTAATTGTAAAAGAATTCGTTCAAAGTTTTTACGCTCATGATTCCACTTTTTCTTAAAAGCCTCATTTTGATTGTGCATTAAATGCGGTCCGATAAACATCTCTTTATTCTTTGAATCAGAATAAGGTTTATATGTACTTGATTTCGATGCAACTAATATTTCATATATTTTCGTATCTTCTTCCAATATATCTTCTTCAATTAAAGAATAACCTTCCTGATCTAACCAATTTCTGACTTGATGTGCTCCAATGTTTGGTTGCAATACTAGCGTTTCTACACCTGCAAGCTTTTCTTTCCCTTTTTCAAGGATACTTGCAATCAATGAACCGCCCATTCCGGCAATCGTAATAACGTCTACTTCATTAGGTGTCAAAACATCTAATCCATCTCCCAATCTAGCTTCAACGATTCCTTCTAAACCACTTTGACGAATTGTTGAACGTGCTGAATTAAAAGGACCTTCTGTTATTTCACCTACAATCGCCGATGTACATCTTTTATTTAGAACAGCATAACAAGGTAAATAGGCATGATCTGACCCAATATCAGCTAATTTAGTACCTTCTGGGATATAATCAAAAACTCTTTTTAATCGCATTGATAAATTTACTTCATTCATAACAAAATCACCATTTCATATTATTTTCATGACAATATTTTACACTAAATTATGTAAGAATCCTAATATTGAACAAATAAAAATGACCTCTCCATATAGAAAAGGTCATTTTAATATGATTATTTTTTCTCAGATAACCATTTTGATACTGCATCTAATTGAGCTCCAGATACTAAACCAGCTGGCATTCCGCCTTCTTTACCGTTTTGTATGATTGCTTTAATCTCATCTTGAGAGTATTTAGCGCCAACTTTTGTTAAGTTAGGCCCTACTGCACCTTGTAATTGGTCACCGTGACAACTAACACAAGTTTGTGCGTATATTTCATCTGGTTTTGTAGAAGCAGTTTGTTCTTCCTTCTTACCACCATTTGCTATCTCATCAGCTTGTTTTGCCCCTTTTAATGAGATAATTAGCATTACCGCGATTCCTAGTGCTGCAATTAAAGCAAAAGGAATTAATGGATTTCGTTTCATTATGATCCCCCTTATGTAACCCCTTAAAAAATAAAAAGTATTTAATTACTATAACATTATTATTGTATACGATTAAAAACAATAAAAAAAGTATTATATTGGATAATTTTAAAAATAGTTAACCGATTACATTTTACTTAAACCCATACCACACTTAAGAATTACATTAAATAGAGAAAATATGCGATAGATAAAATGATTAAGCTCACCCCTGAATAAATGAAATAAGTAAGTTTTTTTACGAAACCAATTACAATCCACAGGGTACAATTTACAAATAATATGATCCCCATTACAGTTGCAGATAAATTGATAAAACTCCCTACTCCTTCAATGATCAGTTCTAAAAAAATAATTGCAATGACAAGATACGTTATATGTCTCCAAATTAGCTTCTTCGATGTCAAAAGTACTGCATTAATAACTAAAAAAAGAAAAACAGATAGGAAAATGAGTATTTGCAAATTTAAAGACAATTCTGTAAAATAAAGGAGATAGGTGACAAATGGAATCATTAATAAAGGTAAAACTCCTAAGAGTGCCCATAATTTATGATAACCAAAAACTTGAGAATTATCCTTTAATTCACCTTCTGAATAAATACTTAGTAAATAATCACAATATTGCTCTGGTAGCATTCGATTTTCTTTCCAGAACTTTATTTCTTTTATGATAATTTGTTTACGTTGCTGATCCATATTGCATCCTCCAATGATTTCTCAAAAAGATTCTGAAAAATCACACTTTGTTATTAGGATATCATTTTAAATGGATTTTGTGTATGGTCATTCGATTTGTTTTGACAAAATTCTTCATATGACATTTTTCCTAGTTGATTCAATAAACAATAAAAAAGTCTATCCAAAATTGGATAAACTTTTCTAGATTATTCTATTCTAAGAAGTCTTTTAATCGTTTACTACGACTTGGATGACGTAACTTACGAAGTGCTTTCGCTTCAATTTGGCGGATACGTTCACGTGTTACACCAAATACTTTACCAACTTCTTCTAAAGTGCGAGTACGGCCATCATCTAAACCAAATCGTAAACGAAGTACGTTCTCTTCACGGTCAGTTAATGTATCAAGTACATCTTCTAGCTGTTCTTTTAACATCTCATAAGCAGCATGTTCAGCCGGAGAAGTAGCTTCTGAATCTTCGATGAAATCACCTAAATGTGAATCGTCTTCTTCACCAATTGGTGTTTCTAATGATACAGGTTCTTGAGCAATTTTTAAAATTTCTCTTACCTTTTCTGGTGGTAAATCCATTTCTTCCCCAATTTCTTCAGGAGATGGCTCGCGACCTAAATCTTGAAGTAATTGACGTTGAACTCGAATTAATTTATTAATTGTTTCAACCATATGTACTGGAATACGAATCGTTCTTGCTTGGTCAGCAATTGCACGAGTAATCGCTTGACGAATCCACCATGTAGCATATGTACTAAATTTGTAACCTTTACGGTAATCAAATTTTTCAACGGCTTTAATTAATCCCATATTCCCTTCTTGAATAAGGTCTAAGAATAGCATTCCACGTCCTACGTAACGTTTTGCAATACTTACTACTAAACGTAAGTTTGCTTCTGCTAGGCGGCGTTTGGCTTCTTCATCGCCTTCTTCAATACGTTTTGCTAAATTAATTTCATCTTGTCCAGAAAGTAAGTCAACTCGACCAATTTCTTTTAAGTACATACGCACTGGATCGTTAATTTTAACACCAGGAGGAACACTTAAATCATTTAAGTCGAATTCTTCTTCTTTTTCTAACTGAGCTCCTCTAGGTTCATCGTCAGCATCACCGACAATATCAATCCCTTGTTCACCCAATTGTTCATAAAATTCTTCTAATTGATCTGAATCAATTTCAAAACCATTTAAACGATCAGCAATTTCTTCATATGTAATTACACCACGTTTTTTACCATTTTCAATTAATAATGCTTTTACTTGATCGAGTGTTACTTCTGTTTCAGTATCTTTAGAACGAGCCGATTTATCAGCCATTTGTTCCCCTCCTTCGAAAAGTTCGCGAATCATTTAACATATTTCATACTAGACCGTAGCTGGGTAATTTGTTGGAGGATTGTCGCAGCTTTTACGAAATCTCCTTCACGTTCAGCTTTTTTTAAGTCTATTTCTTTTTCACGTATACGTTGTTGCTTATCATAGTTGTTTAATGCATCTAAATAATCCTTTAACTCTCGCTCTGTTAGTTCAGGTGCTATCTGTAAATTGACAATTTTTGAAACTACTTCAAGTAACCTTTTTGAAGGAAGGTAATTCATAAATTTACTAATATTAGACTCATTGCCCTCTTCATAATAAGCATAAAGATGGATTATAATCTCGGAATAATCATTATTGTAGAATAGACCCTGATATTGTTGTCTAACCTTCTCGGTCACTTCTCTACTATTCAACATGTGTGCTAAGAGTGTTTGTTCTGCTCTTACATGTGCAGGTAAAAGGGTTTTAGAAGATAGATCTCGTTTGATATCAGTTTTTACTTCTGTTACATTTGTTATACGATTTGCCTGATTACTATATTGTCCAAATTCCTTCTTAAGCACTTCAATTGAGATAGAAAACTCTTTTGAGAGTTGATTTAAGTAATAATCTTGTTCAATGAGTTGGCTTAATTTTGCAATTTCCTGAAGCATTTCTTTTATATATTGAAATTTAACAGTTTCATCTAGGAGATTTTTTCCTTTTCGATGATATTGCATTTTAAAACTCATTAATGATACACTAGCTTCAATAATAGAGGAGTTAAATTTTTCAGCTCCAAATTGTCTTATGTATTCATCAGGATCTAAGCCATCTGGCATTTGTGCAACCTTTATTGTAAAACCTTCTTTTTGAAGAATATTTGCTGCTTTTTCGGTCGCGTTTATACCAGCCTGATCAGAATCGTAGCATATGATAATTTGATCAACAGAAGTTTTTAACACTTTTGCTTGATCTTCTGTTAATGAAGTACCCATAGTAGCAACAGCGTCATTGACGCCAGCTTTATATGCAGAGATAACGTCGGCGAAGCCTTCCATTAAAACTGCTCTGTTTTGCTTACGCATCACGTTTTTAGCTTGGTAAAAATGATATAATAATTTCCCTTTATGAAAGATTGATGATTCCGGACTATTCAAATATTTTGGTGAACCTTCACCCATTATTCTTCCGCTAAATGCAACAATCTTACCTTGATGATTATGAATAGGAAAAATTAATCGATTTCTAAATCGATCATAATAATTCCCATCACGCTCGTTACGAACAACAAGACCGGCTTTTTCCATGATTGGCATGGAGTATCCACGTTTTTCTAATACCTTTGTAACAGCATCCCAAGAATCAAGTGCAACACCAAGCTCAAAATGCTTGATTTCTTCCTTAGAAATGCCTCTGTTAATAAGGTAATCTAACGCTTCTTTACCTTCTGTTGTATTAACTAATAGATGATGATAGTACTTTTTGACAAACTCATGAGCCTCTTGCATTATCGCTTGCTCAGTAGATTGTGGATTTTTTACAGTGTCAATCGCATCTGTTGGTAGAGTGATATTTGCCTTTTGTGCAAGTTGTTGTACAGATTCCTGAAAGTTTAAACCTTCAAGCTGCATAATAAAGGAAATTGAATTCCCACCAGCTCCGCAACCAAAACAATGAAAAATCTGTTTTTCAGGTGAAACTGAAAATGATGGAGTACTTTCTCCATGAAATGGACAAAGCCCAAAATAATTTCTTCCTTGTTTTTTTAAAGGAACATATTCACTCACTACATCAACTATGTCTACTGACTGACGAACTTGCTCAATAAGTTCATCGGGAATTCTGTTTCCCATATTGACAGCTCCATATACTATTTTATTCGATAAAACTCGCTGTATTCCTTCAAGTTTCGACAATATTTTTTTCATATTTTTTTTACTCAAAAATCAATTGATCATTTCAAGTCGTATATGTATTAATAATTGTCTGAAAAAGAGGAGCTACAGTAGTTCATAAGCATTGCATTCAACTGCTAGTTCTGGTTTCTATAAAACCCTATTTATTTATTGCTTATGATTAATTTCTACATGTCTTTGCTAATTCCTTCAAAACATGTATCGATTTATGTAGTTTTATTTCCTTCTTTCGATAAACTAGGAAGCACATATTCATAGTTTATTCGTAAGTATAAAAAGTTAAACCTATAATTAACTCTTTTCATACAATTTTTTATTATAATCTATTTCACATTGGAAATCTAGCAATATGCATCAAAGAATTTTTTGTTCCATTTCATGATTAAAAAAAGATTGTTTTCGCAACGATTCTAGGAATATAAGAATGAGTTTGTTGATTACAACTTCAGGATGCTCCCTTTCCGCGGAGGGTTGCTGAGCCTCGTCTACACACGATGTGGTTTATCCTTGCTTTATTTTTAGCATGTCCTTCCCGCATATCCCACAGGTGATCCGCACTTCCGATATATTCAAACTTACATTTTATTTCAATCTAAAAAAACAATATTAGAAAAGAACATAAACAAAGAAAACACATTAGAATGAACTAATGTGTTAATTTGTTTTGTGACGACAATATACAAAAACTTCGAGATTCAGACTGACTGAAATGAAGAAAGCGAGCGTTTGGCTCGCAGTCTGAAAATTATCTAATATGTCTATTTTGATAATAATGACCTAGAATTACATTTGCTGATTCTTCAACAGCTTTACTTGAAACATCTACGATCTGGCATCCAATTCGAGTCACTACATTATTAAAATGTTTAAGTTCTTCTTCAATTCTGGCAATGTTTGCATAACTAGCTCCATCATGAAGACCTAATGAAATTAATCTTTCTTTTCGAATATGATTTAATTTCTCAGGTGATATCATCAATCCAAAACAACGTTCTTTTGGAACTTTATATAATTGCTCAGGTGGATCTACCTCTGGTACTAATGGTACATTCGCAACTTTAAAACCTTTATGAGCTAGATATTGAGATAAAGGCGTTTTAGAAGTTCTCGATACACCGATTAATACAATATCAGCTTTTTCAATCCCTCTTGGGTCTCTTCCATCATCATACTTCACTGCAAATTCAATTGCTTCGATTCGTTGGAAATAATCCTCATCTAATTTTCGAACCACACCTGGTTCATTTTTTGGCTCCATTTTATTAATTGATGCAATTGTATCAATTAATGGCCCAATTAAGTCATAAACAATGACTCCAGCTTTTTTCGATTCATCAAGAATCGCATTTCTCATATCTGGTTTTACTAATGTGAAAACAATAATTCCGTTATTCTCTTTTGCTACTTGAACGATTTCAATAAGTGTTGCTACATCCTCAACATAAGGTACGCGTCTAATTTCAAATTTATAATGAAATTGACTAATAGCTGCCTTAACGACGTGCTCCGCTGTTTCTCCAACTGAATCAGATACAACATAAACGATTGAATTCCCCATATGTTCACCTCTTAAATTTTACTAAAACATGTCATTGTTCATTAAGTCTACGATCGCACGAGTAAAATTTGTTTTTGTAAATCGACCAATTACCTCAAGTCCATGTTCACTTTCACGAACAACAGGGACGGCATCAATTTGTTTCTCAATTAAACTCTTTGCTACGTTATAGATTGTATCATCTTTATAGCAAATTGTAATGTTCGGCATTCTAGTCATAATTATATCTACTGGTAATGTGTGCAGGTCTTTATTCCCTATACTTGCTCTTAATAAATCTTTTCTTGATAATACACCCGATAATACCGAATTTTGATCGACAACAAACAAAGTACCTACATCCTCTAAAAACATTGTCACAATTGCATCATACACAGAAGAACTTCTATCCACTACAACTGGTATTGCTTGAAAATCTTTCACACTTAATTTTTTGATTTTCTCAATAATTTGAGCACCACTCGTTCTTCCTGTGTAATAATAACCCACTCGTGGTCTTGCCTCTAAAAATCCAGTCATTGTAAGAATTGCTAAGTCAGGGCGAAGCGTTGCTCGAGTTAGTGCAAGCTTATCTGCAATATGTTCTCCCGTAATCGGCCCATTTGTTTTAACAATTTCAAGAATTTGAGTTTGTCTTTTTGTCAGTTCGATGTTCCTCACCCCTAACGTTCCAATATGCTATACTCTCTAACTAAATATTATATACTATTTTTACAATTTACAAAAGAAAGAAGGAAATAGTTAGCCTATTTCCTTCTTCAAGTTATTCTGAGTTCTTATTCGATTTAAAAAAACTATCCATTGCCTTCAATTGCTCTAAAAATTTACGGGATTTTAGATAAATCCCACTATACTCGTCATAATAAGAAAACAAAATTTGTTGTAATAGCTTTTTCGTCTGATCACTAACCTCAATCTTCCCAAGTCGATTTACATCGAAATGATAAAACAATCTCATTAGTTTGACAGACTTTTCAGTTACAGAAAATGCATATGGATCAGTATGTTTACAACGCTGACATAAAAATCCACCATCTTTCACAGAGAAAGCTACAAATATATTTTCATTGGCACTACATTTACAGTTGATACAATAATCAAAGAACGGATGATAACCTAATACAGGTATCATTTTTGTCATATATAAATAAGTTAACACTTCAGCATCTGCACCATCATTCATCCGTTGAAGAAGTTGCAGAATTAACTCAAATAAATATGGATTATTTTTTTTCTCTTCAACTGCTTTATCCGTTAGCTCAACAATTATCGAAGCGTAGGATGTAGCGATCAAATCTTCCCTTAAATCTCTAAATGAATCAATTAACTCACCTTGACTTAATGTACCTAATCCAGAACCCTTTTGAATTAAATACGAACCATATGTAAAGAGTTGTGTAACAGAAGCAAGTCGACTATTTGTCTTCTTAGCTCCTCTTGCCACAACTCCAATCTTACCTAATTCTCTAGTCAGGAGAGTAATAATTACATTTGATTCTCCATAAGGATTTGCGCGTAAAACTATCCCTTCTACTCGTTGTAACAATACAACTCACCATCCAATTGGATGAAGGTTACGTATGTAGGGAATCAATATCAGCTATTTCTTCATCAATGTAACTTTTCTGTTCCACATGTTCCTGTTCAAGCTGCTTAAATATTAAATACGTCTCAACATTTCCAGTTTTAGAAAAGACATCCCAGGTAAAATTCAACATTGAGAAACCACCTTTCAAGAATAGCTACAACTCATTGCTCATTACCTTTTAGCCAAATACTACTTTCCCTGCTTACTTATAATGTGACCTTCTCTCCCAGTTTTCATGTGCACAAAATTTATTAAAAATACAAATAAAACTCTTGCAAAACCACAAAAAATGTGCATCCAAATTTTTATAGCGACAATTCTTTGAGAACTTATTAAGGTGCTTTAAAGCAAGCTAACTTCTATAAATACCCGCACCAAGTTTATTCTCTATAGCTTGTTCACCTTTGAATCAAAAAAGGGAATCGCTTTGATCTCAATTCCCTTTAACTACCTTGATTAATATTCGTCCTCACGAAAACCTAAATCTCTTAATTGAGACATTCTGTTTCTCCAGTCTTTTTGAACTTTTACCCAAAGCTCAAGGAATACTTTTGTATCAAGTAAATTTTGTATATCTAATCGAGCACGTTTACCAACCTCTTTCAACATGCTTCCTTGTTTACCGATAATAATACCTTTTTGCGACGAACGTTCAACAACTATTGTAGCATTTACATAAATAGCATTACCTTCAGGTCTTCTCTCGATTTGTTCAATAATGACTGCAATTGAATGAGGAACTTCTTCTCTCGTTAAATGTAAAACTTTTTCACGAATTAACTCCGAAATAATAAATCGTTCGGGATGGTCCGTTACTTGATTCGCTGGATAATATTGAGGTCCTTCTGGAAGGTAATTTTTAATCACTTCTAGTAAACGATCTACATTATTTCCTTGAAGTGCTGAAATTGGTACGATTTCTGCAAACTCAAATAAATCTTTATACTTTGTAATAATATTAAAGAGTTCTTCTGGATGAATCGTATCGATTTTATTGATAACTAAAATGACAGGGCTACGTGTACCTTGTAGCTTCTCGATAATAAATTCGTCTCCTCGACCAAAACCTTCATCGGCATTCACCATAAATAATGTCGCATCAACATCTTTTATTGATTCTTGAGCAACTTTTACCATGAAATCCCCAAGTTTATGTTTTGGCTTATGAATACCTGGTGTATCAATAAAGACAATTTGCGCATCATCTTCTGTGTACACACCTTGAATTTTATTACGAGTTGTTTGAGGCTTATCACTCATTATAGCAATTTTTTGACCAATTACTCGATTAAGGAACGTACTTTTTCCTACATTTGGTCTTCCTATAATTGAAACAAAGCCTGATTTATAACTTTCTTTATTCATTTAAATCCTCCGGTGTAAATGCTCCTGGCAATAATTCTTTTACTGTAGTTTCATGGACTACTCCATTTAAATTAGATAAATAAACAACTGTGTCTGGTTTACACAGTTCAGATAATACTTGGCGACATGCACCGCATGGTGGAACTGGCCCTTTCGTATCTGCAACGACTGCTACTGCAGAAAATTCAGTAATACCATCTGAGTACGCTTTAAATAACGCCGTTCGTTCGGCACAATTTGTAAGTCCATAAGAAGCATTTTCAACATTACAACCATGAATGACTTGACCATCCTTAGTAAGCAATGCTGCTCCTACTTGAAATTTTGAATATGGTACATAAGCTTTTTCTCTAGCTTTAATAGCTTCATTAATTAAAGATTGTTTATCCATGTATTAAGCCTCCTCATATCGAGAGATTAACGAAAATTAGTGTTATTACCGTAGTATAGTAAAATAAGGAAAAAATAGCAAAAAACCAATCATCACTGAAATAATTGCAGCAACCAATACTGCACCTGCAGCAACATCTTTCGCTTTTTTTGCTAATGGATGAATCTCAGGTGATGCCAAATCGACAACAGCCTCAACCGCAGAATTAACAAGTTCAAGTGAAATGACAATTGTTATGATAAGTAAAAGAACTAACCAGTCATTTCGGCTGAACTGGAAATAATAAGCTAAGGCAATCACAATGATCGCTGCAGATAAGTGAATTTTAATGTTTCTTTCCTCTTTGATCACTTGAATAATTCCGCTTATTGCATATCCAAAGGATTTTAGTAACGAAGCTCTCTTATAGTCTCTCGAGCCCATATTTCTCTAAAATATCCTTTTGTTTAGTAAACATAATTTTTTCATCAGCTTCATTCATATGATCATAACCAAGTAAATGTAAGCACCCATGCACTGCTAAGAAGCCTAATTCACGTCTAAAAGAATGACCGTACTCCTCCGCTTGTCTTTTCGTTGTAGGAATAGAGATAACAATATCCCCAAGCGTTCTTGGCAAGTCAACACCTACTATTTCAATCTCACCTTCCCCTAGCTCTTCCATAGGGAATGAAATAACATCTGTCGCACGATCCTTTTCACGGTATTCTTTATTGATTTCGTGAATTCTTTCATCGTCAACAAATGAGATTGAAACTTCTACTTCACCACTAAGCCCTTCAAATTCAAGTGCACATTCGATTAGACCTTTTAAATCTTCTTGTTGCTCATCTGTTACTTCATTTGTTTCATCTATAAAATCTATTTCTAATTGAACCATGTTTTCTCACCTTATCTTTCATCTGGATACTGTATTCTAGAATGGAAGGTACCTTGTAACGTTTCACATAATGATTTTTCAATGATATGTAATTCTTTTAGATTCAATTCACACATTGCAAATTGCCCGTCGTTTAAACGATCATTCATTATGGCAGAAACAAGCTCTTCGATTTTTTCCATATCTGGCTCCTTCAAAGAACGCACTGCAGCTTCCACACTATCAGCAATACCAACAATGGCAGACTCCTTTGTGTGAGCTTTAGGACCCGGATAACGGAAATCAATTTCTTTTACATCTGGATTCGTTTCTTTTTCCTTGTAGTAAAAAAACTTTAATAATGTTGTACCATGATGTTCAGCTGCAATATCAATTATATCTTTTGGCAAATTATATTTTTTTAGTATTTTTACTCCATCACTAACATGACGGAAAATAATATCTTTACTTTGTAACGGTTTAATTCGGTCATGTGGGTTATGACCACCCATTTGATTTTCAATAAAAAATCCAGAATTATTCGTTTTACCTATATCATGATAATACGAGCCTACTCTAGCTAATAAGCCATTTGCTCCAATCGCTTCGCATGCTGCTTCTGCAAGGTTCGCAACCATAATACTATGATGGTATGTTCCTGGCGCTTCTAATAAGATTTTACGTAGTAATGGATGATTAGGGCTTCCTAACTCAACTAACTTAAAGGACGAAACCATACCAAAAGAATCTTCTACAAATGGTAGAATCCCCATAGTAATTACACTAGACAAGATTCCTGAGATTAATCCCATTAATAGATAAATTCCAATCTCAACAGAAGAATATTGACCATTTCGAATTAGCATTAATGCCGATAAAGTGGCGATGTTAACTAATGAAATTAACACACCAGCATGAATAATCATCGAACGTTTATTTCGTTCTTCATTCAAAAATAAAGCAGCAATAGAGCTAAATAATATATAAATTCCAGTTGAATAATTAATTGCACCGTTTACTTCTTCATTAAACATGATACTTCCACAAATAGAAAAGATAATCGCTGTCACCATTAAATAGCGATTTCCTAATAAGAACTTAATTAACAAAGTACCGATGGCAACTGGTGCAACATATACCAGACCCGAAAACTCTATTTTTTGGAACAAACTTACGATCTTTAATATTAAGATCGTAAAAATAACGATACCAAAGTAAGCTACAATATAGTTATTATCATTCTCTTTTAAAGACTCTGTTTGTTTAAATACAAAATAAAGCAGTACGCCTATTAATAAAATTAATCCAACATATGGCTGAATAGACTGATTGTTTTTAATCAGTCCGACTAGTTTCAATTGATCATATTTTTCTTTAGTGATTGTTTCTCCAACTTTTACAAGAACCTGCCCTTGAAGTATATAGACACTATCAACAGCTTCACTTTCTAGTCGTTTACGTTCTTTTGTTACGTCTGCATCAAAAAAATAGTTTGGAACAATTGCAAATTCCCCTATTTGAATCATTGCATCCTTTAACCCTGGATTTACGCTTACATATGATAATTCTGTTCTCAAATTCGCCCTAGCTTCTTCTATTTGATTTGTTGTAATTTCATCAGACATGACATTATTAATAGCCGTGTTTAAAGAAGCCTTTGCGATATTTAATTGTTCAGTTGACGACTTCAATAAAGAACTGATGACATCGTCTTCAAAATTTTTACGAATATCATCTGGTAGTTTTTCTTTCACTTGATTAATCTCTTTTTTTATTAACGCTTGTCCATTAATCGACTGACTACTTTTATCATTTTTGTTTGTCACTTCTTCTACAATATCAAATATAGAATTGACAATATCAATTCGATTTTGGGTGTAATTTTCTTCGTATTTATATACATCCTCAACTCGTGCTGCGGCTTCTTGTCGTTTTTTATATGTAGCAACCTTATCTTCAATCGTAATTGGAGAATAGATTGTTTGGTCTGAAATTGATAATAGCTCAACATCGTATTTTATTGGTCTAACATGACTAATTAGAAGAAGAAAACTTGTTAAGCCTAGCGTTATGATACAAAATAATATGACTAATGATTGATTCTTAAATCGCTGGAGTAAAGCTTGCAAATTATTCATCATTTCCCCCTTACTAGTACTGCACCTTCGATAAAACACGAAATGACCCTAGCATTTTGTAGGGTCACTACGATTTATTCTTTTGCTACGTCATAAGCTTGAATAATCTTTTGAACGAGTGGGTGACGGACTACGTCTGTCTGCTCTAGTATTGTCATTCCAATACCTTCTACACCTTTTAGTGTATTTTGAGCAGAAATTAAACCAGATTTTACTCCTTTTGGTAGATCAATTTGAGAAGGGTCTCCTGTTATGACCATTTTAGAGCCAAATCCTAAACGAGTTAAAAACATTTTCATTTGAGCCATCGTCGTATTTTGAGCTTCATCTAAAATGACAAATGCATCTTCTAATGTTCTTCCCCTCATATATGCAAGAGGTGCTATTTCAATTGTACCTCTTTCAATCAAACGGACCGTGTGTTCTTGACCCAGTACATCGTGTAATGCATCATACAGTGGTCTTAAGTAAGGATCAACTTTTTCTTTTAAATCACCTGGTAGAAATCCTAAACTCTCACCAGCTTCAACAGCAGGTCTTGTTAAAATAATCTTACTCACTTTGTTGTTTTTTAATGCTTGAACAGCCATAACAACTGCAAGATATGTTTTACCTGTTCCAGCAGGACCTATACCAAATACTAAATCATTTGATTGAATGGCACGAAGATAATGTCTTTGTCCAAAGGTTTTTACACGAATTGCTTTACCTCTAGAATTTTTAATAATTTCTTCGTCATATAATCTTGCAAATGATGCTAACTTTCCTTCTTTAGCCATTTGAATCGAGTAAGTAACATCTCTTGATGTAATACTCACACCATTGCGTATAACCTCTAATAACGCTTGAATAATTTGTTCAACAGTTCCTACGTCTTCACTAGCTCCAGATACTTGTACAGATTGACCACGCGTGACAATGTTTACATCAAGCATATTTTCAATAATTTGTAGGTGCTTATCATTTGTGCCAAATAAGGCAATCGCTTCGTTTGGATCTTCTAGTTGTTGATTTATCGTTAGTAGTTGTTCTGGCATTACTCAGTCCCCTTGAACAATAGTTTTCGTTTTCGTAATATCCTCTAAAACTTTATAATATATTCTTAAATTAACTTTACCATTGTCTAATGACTCGTGCAAAACTTTTTCTTGTAAAATTTTGGCATCCTCACTTAACTTATCCATCAAATCATTTCTACCTGTTTGTTTTCCGACATTAATTGCTTCTGCTTTTGTGTAGGTTCTTACAATATCTTCACTCTCTAAGATTGTTTTTTTTGTAAAATATATCGGTAACTTCCACTTTAAAAATTTAAATTGATATGCATTATCTTCAGTTTGAAATGATTTGTACTTATTTTTATCAAAACCCCAGAATTTTATTTTACTTTGGCTAGTTCCGATATAAAATCTCTTCTTTTTTTCTCCTGTCAGCACAGTAAATTTCGTATTTAAGGGGATACTGACAATTTCTTCTCTCCAAACTTCACCAATTACTTTTCCGACTGCTGGGACGATAATTGGATGATCCTCAGTACCTATAATCCCAGAAACTAATACTTGACCCCTTTTTACATAATCATTTGTAGTGACTAAAGGTTTTCCTTTTTCGACGAACATACTTGTAATAACAGCTTCTTCTTTCGCAACAATATGTCTTGGGCTTAATTTTTTATCAGGCTTCGGTAAATGCTTTTCTACAACCTCGAAATGAAAGGTAGTCCCTTTTAATTGAACACCAATCCAAGTAATTGAAGGATTATCATCCTGTAATTTTTTTTGTATTGTTTGAAGTTTTGGCAATGAAAATTGTGATACACCGGTTTTGACACCAAGTGAGTTCAAGTCTTTACGAAGCTTATACTCAATTTCAGGTGAAGCACCTTTTACATCAATTCTCCAAACCATATTTGATAATAAAAACAAAACGACTAGAAAGCCTACTAACCCAATAACAAATCCAAAGTGCTTCCAAGCTCGTCTGATTTCAAAAGGTAGTCCTTGTCTTCCGATAAAAAATACCTTGTATTCTTTTTTCCGAGGAATTTTTCTTATCCGTTTATAATCCCTCAAATCAATCGTAAAGGAAATTGAATTTGTTCCATTCTTTTTCACATTTTTTAATGGTATCCCTTTTCGCATACATTCATTTAAAAATCGTTCAGGTCCAAGTCCAATTACTTTTACTTGAACCATCCCTGTAAGATTTGCTGTCCATTGATTTTTCATGATTATCCCCCATGTTCAATTTACTGATCATGGTGTAAGTTCTAGTTGCTATTCATTAATAAAATAAACGTGCTCTATTTCGCCTTCTAATAAAATTTCTTCTGGAAGCATTGTTTTCAAGACAAAATCCTTTCCTTTAATAAGAAGCTGTCCTTGCTTCATTAGTAAACGAAGTTCCTTGTCTGAATAAACTAACAAACCTCTATGGTTTTCAATATAAATATGTAATTGACCTAACATTGTAATTCGTGGTAATTCAAGGAGTACATCTGGTGGTAAGTCCATCTTACTTGACATCCAGTTTTTTATATTGTGCGCTAATCTTTTCAAGATAGACTCCTCCCCCTTTCATATCATATTTATGATTAAATTAGAGAACGTATGATACAAAAAGGGAAATGGTGAATGAAAATTAACTGGGAAGTGACGGGGAAGCGTTCATATATCATAAATTTTATCCATTAGACTTGGAAATTCGTTTTAGATTCTGTATGAGAATGAAGTGTGACAGAAGGGGGTTTAATTGAAGAAATCAATGTTTTAGGGCAAAAAAAATAAACGTCTAAAAATAGACGTTTATTTTAACAGACTAGCTACAGCTTTATTCACAGAAGAGCCGTCAGCTTGTCCTTTAACTTTAGGCATAACTGCACTCATTACTTTCCCCATGTCAGCTTTTGATGTAGCACCAACTTCTGAAATTGTAGCACGCACGATTTCAAGAAGTTCGTCTTCAGATAATTGTTGAGGCAAGTATTCTTCTAGAATCAGTAATTCTTGCTTTAATTTATCCACAAGGTCAGCACGACCAGCTTTTTCGAATTCCAGGAGGGAGTCTTTACGTTGTTTCACTTCACGAGTTAAAATTGTTAACTCTTGATCAGCTGACAATGTTACATTATTCCCCAAGCTAATCACTTCATTTTGCAATGATGCTTTCACCATACGGATAACATTTAACTTGTCTTTATTTTTTTCCTTCATCGCTTGTTTCATATCTGAATTCAAACGTTCGAGAAGACTCATAGTAACACCCTCTCTTAGAATTTACGTTTTCTTGCTGCCTCTGATTTTTTCTTACGTTTTACACTTGGCTTTTCATAAAATTCGCGTTTTCTTGCTTCTTGAAGCGTACCAGTTTTAGAAACTGAACGTTTAAAACGACGAAGAGCATCTTCTAAAGATTCGTTTTTACGAACGACTGTTTTAGACATCTTACTTTTCCCTCCCTCCAAGCTACCACTTACAATCAATAAAAACACTGCAAAAAAGAACACTTTTCTACATGTCTTTTACGATTATAATACATAAAGCATTGTTAGGTCAACAGGTAAATGTCAAGTTTAGACCTTAACACACCTATAATAATGGGTGCTTTTTAATAACCTTCTGTAGCAACATTTCCTTGAGCAATTGTAACACCATTACTCGTACCTATACGAGTCGCTCCTGCTTTTAACATTTCATTCACACTAGCGATATCTCGTACCCCACCTGAAGCTTTTACACCAATATCTGGTCCAACAGTTTTTCTCATTAATGCTACATCTTCCACAGTTGCTCCGCCAGTTGAAAATCCTGTTGAAGTTTTTACGAAATCGGCCCCGGCTTTTACAGATAATTTAGATGCTAGCTCCTTTTCTTCATCAGTTAGTAAACTTGTCTCAATAATAACTTTGACAATTGCTTTACCTTTAGCTGCACCGACAACAGCTGCAACATCTTGTTCTACCAATTCTGCATCCTTGTCTTTTAGGGCACCAATATTGATCACCATATCTACTTCATCAGCACCATTTTCAATTGCATTTTGCGTTTCAAATGCTTTCACTTCTTTTGTATTTGCACCTAAAGGAAACCCAATTACAGTACATACTTTTACATCTGTTCCTTTTAACAATGATGCACAAAGCTTTACCCAAGTTGGATTAACGCAAACTGATGCAAAATGATGCTCATTTGCTTCAGCACATAACTTCTCAATTTGAGATTTAGTTGTTTCTGCTTTTAATACCGTATGATCAATCAATTTAGAAATATTTGTTGTCATAGTGAATACCCCTTGTCTTAAGAAATTTGAATACATTTATATAAATTGAAATTGATTTTTAAATCAAGAAGTGCAGTTTTTAGTATTCGTAATTCCTATATAAATATGTGAGTTCAACCTTGATACCTTAAAAAAGAAACTCAAAGCATCAACCTAAATTGATGCGTTTGAATTTCTCTCAATTGTAATATTACCTTCCTTCACCTTCAGTATCATAAAGAACGAAACGATAATAAAGAAACCTCCATATAAAAACATAAATTTAAAGCCAATCATATCCAAAATGGCTCCTAAAAGTGGTGGCGAGACAATATTTGCAATTGAAGCAAATAAATAATATAAACCTGTATATGTCCCAATAAAGCCCGCTGGTGCCATCTCAGCTAAAAATGGATATGAATTAATATTTACCATTGCCCAAAAGCATCCCATTACAAAGAAAACAATCCGAATCGTAGTGATATCTTTCAAGAAAAACAATACGCCAAATCCAACAATGATGCCGATTATCCCAATGATAATACTTTTTTTCTTTCCAATCTTGGTTCCAATAAAGCCCGCTGGAATCGCAAATATTAAAAAGGCTAATGAGATAAACGCAAAAGAAAATGATGCAGCACTTACCTTAATGCCTAAATAAACTTCTCCATATCGAGTAAAAAATGTTTCAATTCCATTAAAACCAATAAACCAACTGAGGATTGCAAGTAAGAGGAATAATGCATTTTTGTTTGCAATTGCCGATTTAAATCCTTCTTTTAAATTCACTTTTTCTTCTGCTTCTTCATAATTGATGACGTCTCTTTTTTCTTTTATAAAATGAAACAAAATGATAAAACTAATGAGCATTAGAGAACCTGCTAAATAAAAAGGAAAGCCCTCATTTAAATCCCATAATATTGAGCCAATAAAAAAAGCAATGAGCGCTCCAATACCACCCATAAAATTAATAATACTATTTGCTTTGCTTCTGTGTTCTGTTCTTGTTAAATCCGGCATAAGTGCAATGACAGGGGAACGGAATACACTCATGCTCAAATTCATAAAAACAATAAAAAATACTAGTAGCATTAGAGATTGGTGGAAAGGGATCAATAGGGTGAAAAGTGCTGCAAGTGGCATACCAATCATTAAAAATGGCATTCTTCTTCCAAACCGAGTATTTAAGCGATCACTGTATACGCCTACTGCCGGTTGTAGAAATAAAGCAAAATAATTATCAAATGTCATGATAAAACCAATTAATGCTGAAGAACCGATATAGTCACTTAATATCTTCGGCATAAAGGCATTATAGACTGACCATGTTAAACTAATAGCAAAAAATCCAAATCCAAGAAACAAGATTTTCCGGTAATTTAAGTTATTCATTTACATCTCCTAATTTTAGAATAACCTTCAGTATGTTGATCAGGTTTAAGGCAAAATAAAAATCTAAATTATTCCCCATACTAATATGTATAGTGAATACATAGTCCAATTATTTACATTTTTTGATATTTATCATAAGTTTAATGATTTATTAATGTTCTTTATAAAAGTGTTCTAAAATACTTCGATGTTTTAAAAGAAGATTGTTGATTTCCGCTGCAGATGCTCGCTTTCCATGGGGCGTGAGAGTTGAGCCTCCTGGGCCCACAGGATGTGTGTCAAGCATGCGTTACGACAGGACGTCGTGTGTTTAGCATGCCTTCCTTTTCGCGTCTGTGGGGTCTCAACATTCCCGCATTTCCCATAGGAGTCGAGCACCTTCCACTTCAATCAACTTCTTGTAAGACTTTCTTTTTTTAGAGACTAGAAACTATAATATTTGAATTATGTATTGGGTCTTCCCTTTCTCCATTTCCCTCCTGTGAAGTCTCACCTCTCACTCGTTTCATCTTTATTAATAACTAGTAGAACTTTAAATTCCAGTAAATGTGTAAAAAATGACAAATAAAAAACGCCATTTGAGGCGTTTTTTACTACATTCTTTCTTCTAATGATTTTGCAGTTGCGCTTGTTTTTACTTCTTTTTCATCCTTTAGTGTTCCAAATATCCCATCAAAAATAGGAGTTGATACACCATACCAATAGTTCTCATTTTTAAAATGATGTAGTATGTGAAGCTTTTTAACATGGCGACCTAATTTCGTTTTTGGTTTAATTGGTCGATGTGCGACATAATGTTTCCATTCGTAAACAAGTAACATCATTACCAAGCCTGCTCCAAAAGCAGATGTTAAGGTAAGATCTTGAGTTACTAAATAAAAAATAACACATAAAGCACCTAAGTTAGGGATGCTATACCAAATTGGTAAGAATAATAGCTTTAAATCATCTGGGTACGTATGATGATCATAATGAATGCGCTTTAAAAATTTAAGAAATAATTGGTTTTTAGGTACCTTTAAATGAAATAAAAATCTGTGGGTTACATATTCACTAAACATAAAGAATACTAAACCTGCAATAAAGATTAGAAATACAGTCCATGAAAAGTGAAAACCAACACTATAAATAAATCCAATTGCAAAAATGATGCCCATTACTAAAATGTCAAAGTGTAGAAAAAAATCTTGATATAATCCTTTACTCTTCATTTCTTACCCCCGTGTTTTTTCTCCCTTTTAATAAACGGAACTTAAAGTGTTATTTATCAAAATAATATTCAATGTAAAGACAACAAATTCCTTTTTACATCATAACCTTTCCTTCTGAACAATGATATTTCTATAAAATTGAATAATCAATTGTTCAGAGAAGATAATATGAAATAGAACAAATTTTGAATGTAAGGGAGATTGTAATGGAAAAAAGGAGATATTATGTTTCAGTACAAGCAAGAACAATGGTTCCTAATCAAGGTGATGCACCATATGAACTTGAAATAGATGCAACTGAAGATGAAGCAGAAAGACTGGGAAGAATTTTTGATGAAATCGATAAGTACGATGAAGCTTTAGGCGTACAAACGGCATTTATTGCACCAATCACTGATATGAATCATGAAAACAAAAATGGTTATGATTATTTTCTAAAACAAGCATATAAATTAATTTATGATTTAGGGTCAGAAGAAACGAGAGAACATATACATAGCATGCATATTTTATGATTAAAAATGAAGATCGACTCATTATCATTTTTGCTTCATTGGTTATCGCCGTTTTTGCTACGATTCTCCAACGGCTTCTCCAAGAAGCTTAAGTCAGAAAATAATTTGACTGTCTAATATGAAAGCATGTCAATTAATATTCATATTGCGTCGATAGAGAAAAGAAGGAACAGCTTAATTGCCATCCCTTCTTTTCTTTTTTGCTGTAATTTACTCTATTGTTCTCACTTACACATCAATTACTTTCGTTTTAGCAATCATATCGTGAATTGTTTTTTTATTATGTCTAAAAATTAACAAAGGATCGATAAAAGCTATCACGTTGATAATATACGAAATGATTGGCAAAGTTATTTGACCAAAAAATAAAAACACCGCTCGAAGTAGCATCGTCACCAAATCAACTTCTACATCTGAATCTTTTACAACTGCAATTTTAATCCAACGTTTCCCAAGTGTCTGACCCTTCCATACAAATGTAGGAATAATAACATTAAAAATCAGAATGCTCAGTATCGAGATCAAGAAAAACTTTACATTAAATGTGTCATTAATAAATTCAGATGTTGAAATTCCCGTTAAGAATGCCATTAGAATGAAAAATAAAAAAGTGATAAATGCATCAATCAATACGGCTAAAAGTCTGCTAGATCGACTTGCCAAATGTAAATCAGTATCCATTGTAATCCCCCTTTTAGAATAAACATATTCTTAAAATAATCTATCTATCTCGTAAAATAAACAAAAAATGTTTTTCAAGTGTGAAAAAAGAGCAAATTGACTAAAAAGCAATTTAGAAATTAATTTGACCTAAGTTACTCGAATTCTTAGGAGTTGTTAGAATGATGAGCTTCACGTAATGCGAGATACTTAAAAGGAATACAGGATGAATTAATTTTAATATCTTTAATATCAAAAGTTTTTAGATATTAATCTCAGTTTAAGAAAAGGAATGGAACGCAAGGATGTTCGACTCCTACGAGTTTGGTACAAATGAGACCCCATTATTTCGAACAGGTTGAGACACATCGCCCCTCACAAAAATGAGATTATATACCGGAAATCCTTGGATGAACTATTTTATTATCTTTAATTTAAAGTTTTTAATTACCACTCTCTTTTAATAGGAACAAGATTGGAACGTAAGGATGCTCGACTCCTATGGGAGCTGTGGGACAGCTGAGACCTACAGACGCGAAAAGGAAGGCATGCTAAACCCACGACGTCCTGTCGTAACGCATGCATGACCCACATCCTGTGGGCCCAGAAGGCTCAGCGCCCGCCCCATGGAAAGCGAGCATCCTGGAGTGGAAATCAACAAACTACTTTAACAAAGAAAAAAAGAAGTTAACTCTTTTTGACTAAACTTCTCCTATTTTAAACTTATTAAAGAAAAGGATTATAAAATCGATTCCCATCATGGAATGTAATAACGAGTGACCCCAAAAAGAGTATTCCTATAAACAAAAAAGTGACATAGTCTCTCATTTCAAAATTTTTTTCATTATACCAAGTTCGATAGTTTTTACTACCAAACCCTCTTAATTCCATCGCCGAACTGATAACTTCAATTCGATTCAAGCTTGAAAAAATTAAAGGCATTAAAATTGAAACAGAATTAACGATTCGCTTCCATAAATTTTGTTTGTTCGATAATTCCAACCCACGAGCTTGTTGTGCAAATGAAATATCTTGATAATCTCGTTGCACATCAGGTATATAACGCAATGCAATTGCAACTGAGTAAGCAATTTTGTAGTGAACACCTATTTTGTTTAACGAAGCAGCAAACTCACTAGGATTTGTTGTGACAATAAATAAGATCCCAACTGGAATAACCGTAAGATATTTCAAATTAATATTAAATTGATAGAATAATTGTTCTGATGTCATATATACATTTCCAAAAATATGAAACAAATTATGTCTTGTCCCATAAATTTCTACACCTTGATACGGTGCAAAAATAAAGGTCATTAAGCTATTAAACACCATAAAAAACAAAATAAAATAAAGTACAAAAGAAACTTGCTTAAACGCTATTTTTGAAACTTTAAAACAGAAGATACCCATTAGAAACATTACTAATAGAATTC
This sequence comes from Gottfriedia sp. ABJ_BB2_2, assembly GCF_055484705.1. NCBI lineage: Bacteria > Bacillati > Bacillota > Bacilli > Caryophanales > Bacillaceae > Gottfriedia > Gottfriedia sp. ABJ_BB2_2. Next base: position 292,148 of record NZ_JBVFKR010000003.1, on the reverse strand, counting down.
GAGTGTCATATGAAACCATTGCAGCTGTAGACCACAATATAAAAAAGATTAATTTTGTTGCACCTGTTAATTCATGAATAAAGGAATCTTTACTTATATAAGAAAGCATTGGATTGTTCATTAAACTCGAACCCTCCGATCGTATTCAATGAATTTATGTACAAACTCAACTGAATTGGATATATTTGCTTTTTGAGCCAACTGCTGTAATGATGTTTCTTTTAAATTCGCTTGTTTTACGATTTCTGCATTCGTTAACACATTAGCTGCTAAATCGTCTACAATGATTTTTCCGTCTGAAAATACAATTGCTCTTTTTGTATATTCAAGCATTAGATGCATATCATGAGTAATAAAAATAATCGTCATGCCTCTATTCTGAAGTTCCTTTAGAAATTCCATCATTTCATTATAATGTTTGTAGTCTTGTCCTGCGGTTGGTTCGTCTAATATGATTATATTCGGATTCAGTACAAGCACACTTGCGATAGTTACCCTTTTCTTCTGCCCAAAACTTAATGCAGAAATTGGCCAGTTTCTATATTCATATAAGCCACATACCTTTAAGGTATTCATCACTCTTTCTTTTATTTCTTCTTGTGAGACACCTCTAAATTTCAGGCCTAAAGCTATCTCATCAAAAATTGAAGTTTGTGAAATCATTTGGTTTGGATTTTGAAGTACAATACCAATATATTCAGCGCGTTCTTTTATCGATAACCCCTTCATATCTTTACCTTCAAATAAGATTTGTCCATTCGATGGCTGATAAAACCCACAAATTAATTTTGAAATAGTAGATTTTCCAGCTCCGTTTTTCCCAACAATACTTACCATTTCACCTTTATTTATTTTAAAAGATACATTATGAATGATTTTTTCATTCTGCCTGTAACCAAATTCAATCGATTTTAGTTCTAGCACAGCTTCCTCATTTTCTAAGCTTTTTAATCTGTCTGAATGTTGAAACCAACTTGTTAATTGATCAATATATGAATCTATTTTTAAAGAATCAATATTTTTGGGTTCAGATTCAGGGGTAATCTTACATCCTGCATACTTTAGAGCCGTGATATAAAGAGGTTCACGTATCCCTATGTTTTCTAGTAAGTTGGCACTAAGACATTCATTAGTACTAACATCTGCTAGTATTTCACCCTCATTTATGACAATAATTCGATCAATATCAATTTGAAGAACTTCTTCTAATCGATGTTCAATAATAATAACCGTACTATTCGTTTTTTGATGAATATCTTCAATTAATTCCATCGCAATTTTTCCAGTTGCTGGATCCAAATTCGCTAGAGGTTCATCAAATAATAATATATTTGCTTGATCTACCATCACCCCACCAAGCGTTACTCTTTGCTTTTGTCCCCCTGATAATTGGTGTGGTGAAGAATGTAGATGCCGATCAATCCCGACCATTTTTGAAATATCTTTCACTGTCTCAATCATTTCAGATTGATGTACACCTGTATTTTCTAATTTAAAACCGATATCTTCGGCGACAGTTAATCCAATGAATTGCGCATCTGGATCTTGTAATACGGTACCGACATGCTGTGACAACTCAAAGATTGATTGATTTTTTGTTTCTTTACCATTTATTTTTAAGCTTCCACTGATATCCCCTTCATAAAACGATGGAACTAAGCCGTTTAAACAATGTGAAATCGTACTTTTCCCTGAACCTGATGGACCAACAATTAATATTTTTTCACCTTCATAGATGGTTAGATTAATATCTTTTAGTGTTGGTTTGGACTGGGCTTTGTATTGAAACGAAAATTTAGTAAACTCAATCATTGCTTTTTTCAATTTCATCTTCCTTTAATCAATAAAATTTTAAGTTTTGGTTCATTTATATGAAAATGAAAAAGGTCGGTGAGAGATTTCCACCGACTACATATCCTTTGTTAAGCTACCTTGTTTTGGTCTTGCTTTCGCATAAACTGTTAATAATATCGTTCCTAAAATAGCAACAGTTACAATATTTGATATACCTGCAACGGCACCTTGAACAAATACCTTATTAACCGGTTCTGAATAAATTAAAATATCTAAAACTGGTGCAACAACAAACCAAGCAAGTGCGTTTGCAATGACTTGAATCAAATTAAATTGAATGATTCCTTTATTACCGAACTCGCCATTTTGAACCTTGATATTTTTAGATGCCAGACCAATAATCAATCCAACAATTGCTGATGCAATAACCCAGCTAAACCAAGGAGAACCATAAAAAATTGCATCCTTTAATGTATGACCAATTAGCCCTATTAATAATCCAGCAAGTGGACCATATAAAACAGCCATTAGTGCTAAAAATGCATATGCAGTTTCAATATTAGTATTAGGAACACCAGTTGGTATTGAACCGAATCTTCCTAATATAATAAACACTGCTGCTCCAATTCCAATCGCAACAATTGTTCTAATCGACAAATTATTATTATTCATTCCACACTCTCCCTTTTTTCTTTCTATCTCTATTTTTTAATTAGAAATCTTGATTGAAATTGTCCAGTCAATTCCTGTTGAAATACCATATTCATTAGTAAATGATCCTTGATTAACAGCAACCGCCATTTGATCGAGACTGTTAACATAAAGTATCGGTTCACCAATATTTACATCGGCAAATGACTTTCCATATTTAACCAGTTTATGAAACATTTTTTCTCCTTCATTTTCAATCGAAATTTCAACTGTATCTCCATAATTTGCACCTAGACTAATAAACTCTGTTCTTCCAATATTTGTCCATATGCTTCCATATCGAATATCAAGAATATCAATTGTTCCATTGATTATATTGTTTTCTCTAGAACATTCTTTTGTCGGTAGTTTTATGTATGAATTTGTAGCTACTTCTGGTCCAATATTTTCGAAGTCGATTATCCCAGAAGCTAATCGTGCTCCGGTAAATGCAAAAATATCTCTTCCATGAAATGTATAACTCTCACTTGAATTAGGTAATCTATTTATTTCTTCATCAATGACTCTCAGCTGACTAATTCCTTCATTTTTTGCGATATGAGTCAATGTTCCATTATCAGGTGTAATGATGTAATGATTTGAATTCGTTCGTGCTACGACGCTTCTTCGATCTGAACCAACACCTGGATCGACTACTGAAACAAATACTGTTCCAACCGGCCAATAATTCATTGTTTGAACCAATCGATAGGATGCTTCCCAAATATTAAATTGAGGAATATCATGGGTTAAATCGTACATCTTTAAATCGTGGTTCACACTACAAGCAACACCATACATAGCACTAACTGCTCCGTCTAGCAAACCAAAATCAGACTGAAATACCAATGCGTTACCCATCTACACACCCCTATTATTAGAATATTTAAAATTAAATATAAATTCTATTAATTTATTAGTCAATATAAAAAAGTATTTATGATTACTATATATTTCTTTCATATTTTGCATTCCATTTTTTTCTGAAAAAAAATAAAAAAGATATAGTAAGAAGCTACTATATCTTTAAAATATTGTTACATAAAAAGCTAATTTTTATTCTAAAACGAATTAAACCTTATTTCCTTTCTGTTAGCCTCCCATTTTCGATAAAGATCACTCGATCGCATAAGTCTAACATGCGTTGATCATGCGTCACCATGATAGCAGCTTTATTTTGTTCTTTCACTTCATTAGCGAGCATTTCAACAACCGTTCTGCCACGCTCAGCATCTAAACTTGCAGTTGGTTCATCTGCGAAAATAACTTCTGGATTATTCATAAACGCTCTTGCGATTGCTACTCTTTGTTTTTCCCCGCCTGATAAATTTTCTGGATGGTTCATTTTACGATTTGATAAGCCTAACCGCTCTAATAGTTCATCAGCTTTTTGATCAGCTACAGATTTTTGTCCACCAGCTAATTCACTAATTAATAACAGTTGATCTTTAACTGTTAAATACGGCAACAAATTGGACATTTGAAAAATGAAGCCAATCTTTTTTAATCTAAATTCAGTTAGTTTAGAAAGAGGAAGCTTACTAATTTCTATGTTATCTATCAATAATCTACCACTACTAGGTGATAGTAAAGCACCAGCTATTGAAAGAAATGTACTTTTCCCAGACCCAGAAGGACCGACAAGTGCTACAAGTTCACCTGATTTCACTTGTAGTGATACTTGATCTAGTACTTTTATGGAAGATTCTCCATCTTTATAAATTTTACTAATATTCTCTAGTTCTAGTTTCATACTCATTAATTAGCCCTCCCAATCGCTTCAACTGCATCGATTTTTGTAATTCGGTATAAGGATAATAATGATCCAACAAGTGCTACGACTAGAAATAAGAGTGAACAGCCTACAACTAACTGTAAGTTATAAACAAATGGCATACTATTTGGTAATATTTTTGATAAACCGTAAGTTAATAAACTACTAATGAAAAGACTTCCAGCCGTCAGAACAAGAACTTGAGAAACAATATTTTTTGCTAAATAACTTGTTTTTGAACCGATCGCTTTCAATACACCGAATTGGTTAATCTTTTGAATCGTAATCACATAAAAAAACACTGCTAATACAAACGCTCCAATGATAAATAGAAATGTAATCATCATGAATAATGAGCCTTGTTCTTCCTTGTAGCCTGGAATTCCTTTTAAAGCTTCATTTTTTTGAATGACTTCTACACCAGCTATTTTTTCTTCTAATTTTTTTGCAGTTTCAGAATTTGTATTTAGCGCAATTGCATTAAAACCTTGTTTGGAAGTATACATCATCGACCATTCTGTAAAATTCAGATGAATGACTGGTGTGTGACTAAATGATTGATTTTCTGTAAAACCGACTACTTCAAACTCCTTGCCAGAAATTTGATCAATTATTTTGTCACCTATTCGAATTCCATCATCTTTAAATGAAGCATCAACCACTACTTCAGATTTTGTATCCCGATTGATCATTCTACCTTCAAGGAGTTTTGGTTGGAGAAATTCATTTGTATTAATTGCGAAAAATGAAGCATCTATTTTTTTGGATACCCCATCCTTCATTACAGTAGTCATTTGAATACCTAATGGAGTTGCATTTTTTTCACTAATATATTTTTGCACTTCATTTAAATTTTCATTATTTAACATTGAATGACTCAAACGTTTATCAGAACCCTTTTGAAGAACGATATAATTTGCTTTCATTCCTTCAATTGACGAAGCATTATCAAAAGACAATCCTTTTGCCAGCCCAGTTACAAATAGAACGAGTAATGATATCAGAATCATAATGCAGCTTATCAATAGAAAGCGAAATTTGGCATGTTTAAATTCTCTTAAAGCAAGAAACATCAACTATTCATCTCCTTTTCTTATTACTCTTTTGAGTATAGAAATGGAAAGTGAACAGAAGGTGAACAGTTCATTACAATTGCGGAATTTTAATGAAAAACAATGTTCCTTCATTTAATTTACTTTCAACATGTATTTCTCCATAATGTAATTCAATAATTTGTTTCGTAATGGCTAACCCCAAACCAGTGCTTGATTCCTTACGAATTCTTGCTTTATCAGCAATAAAGAAACGATTAAATATAAATGGAAGGTCATTTTCTGAAATGCCAATACCAGTATCTTTTATCTCGATTGTTACCATCCCATCTTCGCTAGAAAGTCTTACCGAAACTAAACCGCCTTCTTTATTAAACTTAATGCTATTCATAATTAAGTTTGTCCAAGCTTGATGTAGCAAATTTTTATCAGCAAATAGTTTCGTTGGAGCTAATTCCATTTCAATTGCTAAATTTTTCGTACGCCAGCTCCATTCATTTGTTATAACTACTTGTTTGATTTGTTCAGAAACATCATATTCCGTTTTTTGCAATATTTCTTCCTCTTTATCTAATGAAGCTAATACTAATAATTGCTTACTCAATAAAGACATCCGTTTACTTTCTTTTTCAATAATCGCTGAAAATGTTTTTCTTTGTTCGTCAGATAAATCATCTGCTTGTAATGATTGTGAAAAGCCTTGAATTGACGTTAACGGCGACTGAAATTCATGAGAAACATTTGAAACAAACTCTTGGCGCATTTGTTCAATTTGATCTAATTTTTTTGTCATTTTCGTAAAATGATTGGCAAGCTTTCCGATTTCATCTTTTCTTTTAATTTGTAATCGAATCTTATATTTACCTTCAGCGATGATTTTAGTGGCTTCTGTTAACTTTACAATTGGTTTTACAATGTAACGTGTGCTAATGAATACCATTAAAATACTTAATAGAATTGTTAGGCTTAAAATGATTGAAAATAAAATTCTAAGCTCACCAAATTGGAGCTCCACATTTGGTCTTAAAAAAAGCGCATAATGATGATCCTCGCTCTTAATAATTGGAACGCCAATTGTATTAACAACTGAATTATCGAAAAATCCCGTCACGAACCAATTTGTAGGATATTTAGCTATACCATGATAAACTTCTCCATTTAATACTGATTTCACAGTTGTTTCATCCAATTGACTATTTCGAAAAGACCCACCGTAAAAAGACTGTCTCTCATTCTCATCTACTAACAAAACTTGATAACCTAAGTCTCCAATATTTTCTAAATAGTCTTGGATCGTTAAACTAGGATTCTTTTCATAAAATGATTTCACTTCATAAGCCATTTTTGTTAACTTTTGATCGTTAAAAGGCTTCAGTTTGTAGTGATAATAGATATTTGATATTAAAAAGGACACTAAGCTACTAAAAATCATGACAAAAATAATCGTCATTACAATTCTTACATATAGTGTTTTCACTTTTTCGTGACCTCCAATTTATAACCGACGCCACGTACAGTTTTAATGAAAAAATCATCTGTTAAATTTGAAAAACGTTCTCTTAGTCTCTTAATATGAACATTAATTGTCCGATCATCACCATCGAAATCAGCACCCCAAATTAAATGAATTAATTCCTCGCGAGTGAATATTCTGTCGGGATAACTTGCTAATTGTGATAATAATTCAAACTCTTTCATAGGGAGCATTAACAGCTTACCTTTACAATATATTTCATAGCTTCTACGATCAATTATCGTTTCATTAAGATGAATTTGAGTTGCATTTACCATTGTAAAACGTCTTAGTAATGCTTTAATTCGGAACAATAATTCTTTCGGCTCAAAAGGTTTCGTTACATAATCATCCGTTCCAACCTTGAATCCTTTTTCCTTATCTAATAATTGATTTTTTGCGGTTAGTAAAATAACCGGAAAATCATAATCATTTCTAATTTCCTCACAAAGCTCATAGCCATCCTTATTCGGCATCATGATATCAACAATCGCTAGATTTACTTGTTGCTCAGAAAGCAATAATGAAGCCTCTTCTCCATTTGACGCCTCTAATGTTGCATAGCCCTCAGCTTGGAGATAATGTCTTAACAATTCTCTAATATGCGCATCATCATCAACTATTAAAATTTTTATCATAGAAACCTCCGTTTTTCCCTTTTAAAAATAGGCTGTTTTTCTTATATAAAGTTGGTAAAAGATTGCGTTAGTTGATTACAACTTTGTCTATTTCGGTTTAATTTCACAAAGCAACAATCTTTTAGAAACAAACTAAAAAATAAAAATAAATCTAATTCCTTATGTTAGTACGCCCTTCTAATTTAATTGATAATATAATCCAAACTTAACTTCTACGATCAAAAGATTGTTGTTAAATTCATGATATGTAAGTCAATAATATACTTTTTGTTTATCAATGGTATTTTATCAAAATTAAATAAAATGTGTAGTATAACCCAATAAAAATCCTTCTTCACTCGAAGAATGATTTCAAATACATGAATAACATTATTTATTTCTTATCTTTCCTCCAAAATTTATAAATACTGATGTGTTATCTTAATTTCAAAACAACGAGACTATTATTGCGATCAATCAAAAAAAGGACTACCTAAGCAGTCCCATCATTTTTCATAATGTACTAGTCTATTATTTAACTAGTAATCTCAATAACCAAAATTTATTTTTAGCGATAGGCAGTTCCTTTCAATAAAAGAAATATTTACTTAGGGGTAAAAAGTTGAATTAGTTCTGCACAACTAATCTTTTTAAGTAGCTCTTTATTTGCCCAGCTAACAACACGGTCTTCCCAAGCGACTAAGCATTGATTGTCTTTAGTTTCCATAACAGTACCGACAGCACCATCTAAACTAAACATCACATAATTGCCAATTGCGAACATTGCAATCACCCCAGTCTAAAGATAATTCCGTGCCCACCTTTCGGGTATTCCCATTTAATATTTTGATGAGGACATCCAATTCTACAACTTCCGCATTCATGACATCCTTCATATCCTACATGCATTCGAATATTTTCCCATTTATAGACTTCTGCTGGACAGAATATTGTACAGACCTTATCAGGACATTTTGTTAAACAAATATCCGAATCTAGTACTGTTAAGTGCGATTTTGTATCAGCATTAAAACGAACGAGATATTGTTTTTCCTCAATTGTATGTTCTTTCTTTGTCTCACTCATTTATTTCATCACCTTCCATGCTTTATATACATCTTTCGCAAGTTTATATTTAGATTTGACCCCTCCCAAGTCGCTCATAATTTTCTTTTGTTTTTCCCATTTAGATTTACCGTCAACAGTGAACATTTGACTTGCAGATTTGTTAAGTAGAGGAATATATTGCTCGAAATATTGAGGGAATTTATCAAAATGATGAGTAGCATCTTTGTATTTTTTCAAATCTTGACCAACAAAGCTATCTAGTAATTTATTAGCATACGATTTTAAGACACTTTCTGTATACTGACCTATTTCTTTTGCTTCAATAATTGTTTCGGCTGCGAGTCTTCCTGAAGTCATTGCCATATTAGAACCTTCACGGTGAATCGCATTTACTAATTGTGCAGCGTCCCCAATCACTACTACACCATCGGCGACTAATTTTGGAATTGATTTATATCCACCCTCTGGAATTAAATGTGCCAAATATTCCTGCGGCTCACTTCCTTGGATATATGGGCGAATCATCGGATGTTTTTTGACATACTCTAAAAGTTCATATGGTTTTATTTTATGTTCAATCATACCCGAAAGTAATGTACCGACTCCAATGCTTAATGTATCTTTATTCGTGTATAAAAAGCCTGTTCCAACAATACCTTTTGTAGCATCCCCAAACAACTCTATGGCACAACCTTGATTTCCTTCTAAGCCAAAGCGGTCCTCAATGATTTTGCTATCGAGTTTGAGTATTTCCATTGTCGCTAATGCAACCTCATCTGGTCTCCATTCTTTATGAAAACCTAGTGATTTTCCTAATAGAGAGTTTACGCCATCAGCCAGCACGACCACATCTGCATATAAATCACCATCTGGTCGATCTGTTCTAACACCGACAACAGCACCATTTTCTACGATACATTCTAATACGACCGTTTCATTGATTAGTAATGCGCCTTGCTCTACTGCTTTTGAAGCAAACCACTGATCAAACTTCGAACGAAGCACCGTAAAATTGTTATATGGCTCTTCAGCAAATTCCAACCCTTTATACCCAAATGTAGTAGCTGATTGTTTATCTAACATCATGACACGTTGTTCAACGATTACTCGTTCTATTGGTGCTTCCTTCCAAAACTCAGGGATTACGTCTTCCATCATTTTGCGGTAAAGAACCCCACCCATTACATTTTTAGAACCTGGATACTCTCCTCTTTCAATAAGGATTACATTAACACCATTTTTAGCTAGCTCGTATGCACATGAGATTCCTGCTGGTCCTGCTCCAACGACAATTACATCAAATTTTTCCGGCATGGTCGTGATTTTCCTCCTTTAAAGAAAAGCTTTCTTGGAATTGTTGAATTAAAAGTGGAACGATTTCGAATGCGTCGCCTACAATGCCATAGTGGCACGATTGGAAAATTGGTGCGTCTGGATCTTTATTAATTGCAATAATGAGACCTGAGTTTTGCATTCCTACAATATGTTGAATCGCACCTGATATTCCAATTGCAAAATAAATTTTAGGCGTAACTGTTAAACCAGTTTGACCAACCTGATGATGGTGCTCAACCCAACCTGCTTCGACTACATCTCGACTTGCACCAACAGCTGCACCAATTGATTCTGCAAAAGTCTTGATGATTTCAAAGCCTTCTCTACTACCAAGTCCTTTTCCACCTGCAACAATAATGTCTGCCTCATCAATCCGAACTTTCTTCGTTGTTGCTCGCACAATTTCCAATACTTTTGTTCGAATATCTTCTTCTTTTAAATCGATTTCTTCTTCGATCACAATTCCTTCAGCACCAGGATTAGGAGATAACGCTTTCATCACTTTCGGACGTACAGTTGCCATTTGCGGACGATACTTCTTACATAAAATAGTCGCCATGATATTTCCACCAAACGCTGGTCGACTTGCTAATAATAAGCCCGTATCTTCTTCAACATCTAAGACTGTCGTATCTGCAGTTAAACCAGTTGGTAAGTCTGTCGCAACAGCACTTGCCAAATCCTTTCCTTTCGAGGTTGCTCCATATAATAAGATTTCTGGCTTGTATTTGTTACTACATTCTAATACTGCCTTCATAAAAGATTCCGTTCGATAATCTTTAAAAATAGGTTGATCATATACGTAAACTATATCTGCACCATATTCGAACAGTTTAGGGGCTAATGATTTCACATCATGACCAATTAAAATCCCTGCAAGTTCGCAGCCTCGTTTTTCTGCTAATTGCTTTCCTGCACCTAATAATTCCAAAGAAACTGGTGCGATGACTTTGTCATTTTCCTCAATAAATACCCATATACCTTTGTAATCTGAGAAATCCACTTATACCCCTCCCTTCACTTCAAATAATTCCTTCTTGTCACTTAAAACCTTCATTAATTCTGCTACTTTTTCAGTTGATGTACCTTCAAAAACTGTTCCGCCCTTTGCTTTTGGCGGAGCCCAAACTTTTGATACAATCGTCGGTGAGCCTTTTAACCCCAATTGTTTGATATCCACATCTTCTAAATCTTTAACTGCCCAAATAGTTGGTTGATATTTAGCAGCTTTTATCAAATTAGGTAATGAAGAGTATGGGACTTCGTTGATTTCTTTTTCAACTGCAAATAAACAAGGTAATGTTGTTTTTATAACCTCATGGCCGTCCTCTATTTTCCGATGAACAATCGCATAACCATCTTCTTTATTTATCTCATGAACTTTTTTTACAGAAGTTAAAGGCGGGATATCAAGTCGTCGAGCTATCCCTGGCCCAACTTGTCCAGTATCACCGTCAATTGTCATTTTTCCACAAACGATTAAATCAATTGGTTGAATTCCCCCTATTTTTTCAATCGCTTTCGTTAAGGCATAGCTTGTCGCTAAAGTATCTGCTCCAGCAAATGCTCTATCTGAAATCATATAACCTTCGTCAGCACCAATTTCTATACATTTTCGGATTGCCTTCACAGCAGGAGGAGGGCCCATTGTAATAACTGACACTGTCCCACCATATCTTTTCTTCAATCGAACAGCTTCCTCAACTGCATGCGCATCGTATGGATTCAAAATTGCAGGCGCACTTGCCCGGTCCATCGTATTGGTTTTTGGATTCATTTTAATGATTTTTGTATCAGGAACTTGTTTAATACAAACTACAATATGTAACACTTAGTTCACTCCCCTTTATCTTCCCTTCACCCTTAGCTAGTAAATGTACATGTATTCAACTATATTAATTTTTATAAGGAAATATGATAGAAGTAAGAGTTAGTTTTAATATTTTGTTATGGTAAATATAAAAATTTTTCTTAATGGCTTACAAGTGTCTCTACTTTTTTCTAGCAAACTTGTATGGTAAAAAAAGTATTCGTCGATTTCCACTACAGGTTGCTCGCTTTTTGTGGGGCGTGCGCTGAGCCTCCTAGGCTTTTCCTCCTGTGGGGTCTCAGCTGTCCCGCTACTCCCACAGGAGTCGAGCCACCTTCCGTTCCAAACATCTTCTTAAAATAAGTACGAATCAAACATAAAAAAAAACAATTTTGAGATTAAACTTTAGTCAAAATAAAAAAAGACATTTGCGTCATTACTCGCAAATGTCTCTTGATATAAATAACAATATATTTAACCGACTAGTATTTGAATAGTATTGCCTGATGGATCTTTCGTGTAAGTAATTCCATTTTCTTCAAATACTATCGCACTGATGTTTGTTAATCTATTAATGGCATTTGTTTTTTCTTCTTCACTTGGATATAGCAAAGTATAATGATGTAATCCTACACTGTTTTCAAGTGGACGAGATCCACCAGCGCTATGCCACGTGTTAAAGCCTAAATGGTGATGATATTGTCCTGTTGAGACAAATAAAGCTTGGTTGCCGTATCTAGTTACTACATCAAATCCTAATCCTTCGCAATAAAATCTTTCTGTACTTTCTAAATCTGAAACTTGTAAATGAATATGTCCCATAATGGTTTCTTGCGGTAGACCTGTGAATTTTTCCTCACCAGCAAGTGAGAGTAAGCCCTCTACATCAAGGCGACGACTATCCATTACAACCTGTTCATTTTGCCAGCTCCAGCCTTCGTGTGGACGATCTGCATATATTTCGATTCCATTCATATCAGGATCGGCTAAATATAATGCTTCACTCACTAAATGATCAGAACCGCCTTGTAATGGATTTCTAGTTTCTATAAAATGTTTTAACACAATACCTAGGTCTTTTCGTGTTGGTAAAAGTAAAGCAAAGTGATATAAACCTGTATTTCTATCATTTCTTGGAACACTATTTTCGATCTGTTCTAATGTAATTAATGGCTTAACCCCATCAGCAGTTAATCTAGCTTTAGTCGTTGATTCATCTAAAATACGTAGTCCAATTACTTCTTGATAGAATGAAATTGAACGTGATAAATTAGATACTTTTAATTCTATAGTTGGTGCATAAACTTGTGGCTTCACATGGAAATTCACTTTACATTACCCCTTCTAGATAATATTACAATTATTGTTAACACTAACAAAACAAATGGTGCTATTGCAACATTTAAGTCTTGACCTGCACTAAGATGAGTGTAAACTGCTCCTGCCATAATCACTGCTAATCCAGTTGATGCAAGTGTAGCAATATTAGATTTCCAAAAGCCTACAAAAAGACCAATTGCACCGAGTATTTCAAATGACCCGATTAAGTACATAAATCCTTTGGAATACCCATATACTTCTTTAAAATCATGTAACATTTGGGTATTGCCACTTAACTTAACAGCCCCAGACATTATAAATGCAACAATTAATACTACTTGTAAAATGCGAATTAACCATTTCATTTCATTCTCCCCCTTTTAAATATTTATAAACTACTAATTGTATACTGAACTCAAAATAAGAACAGTTATAAGCATACATCATATAAAACTGATATAGTATTCAATAACACATACCTTGTCTAATTTTCTGAAGATTATGATTCCCTATCAGTTTACCTAGTTTTTAAGTTCAGTCATCCATCAAGTGTTCTTAACTTAAGTACAGTATACTCGATAACTGTTCTCGTTTCAAGTACATTTTTAATGTAGTGTATTATTTCTATTTTGAAAAAACCATAATACATTCTATTTTTGGCAGTTAATTCAAGATTCTCTTACATTTCAAACACTTAAAATAAAAAAATATCGCACATGAATTTGTACGATATTTTTATATCGATTCTAAACTTTTATGATTAGCTCGTTTTACAAAGTCTGCTAAAGTGTAATTACATAAGAAACCAAGCATATGATCCTCAGCCTCAATAGCGAAATCAGAAAAAACATTATTCATTACTCGTCCGCTTGAACAATCTGAAGTTGATTCGATTAACGCTGTTGATAAAGGTTCAGTCATTTGCAATGCAAGATACACTTCTTTAAGAGTGATATCCTCCGGTGATTTCGCAAGTAAATAGCCACCATCTCTACCTTCTCTAGCTTCTACAATTTGATCTTTTACTAAAGGAGCCATAATTCTTCTCATGAATGAAACACCAGAACGAATATGTTTAGCAATTGCTTTACTTGGAGTGACACCATCAGTTGTAGCTAGTAATACCAATGCTTGTATCGCAAATCCGAACCATTTCGGAGTAACTGAATTTTTACAATTTGACAATTTAATCACCTACCAGTGACATTATTATCTCTTGTTTCATAATGCCTTGCAAGTAAATAGTCGTTTTCGGTAAATTTTATATTAAAAATCATTCTTCTTGAAGATGGTTATCCAGTCAACACCAATGTACCCCAGAGAAGAATCCTAGGATCTTTTGTAACATGGCATAAAAAAAGATGGAGATTTTCATCTCCATCTTTAATTATTTATCGAGCATATCCGCCTAAGCTTTGCTCAGCCATTTGAACTAAACGCTTTGTAATCTCTCCACCAACTGATCCATTAGCACGAGATGTTGTATCCGGACCTAATTGCACTCCAAATTCAGAAGCTATTTCGTACTTCATTTGATCAATTGCTGATGAAGCGTTTGGTGAAACATATTGATTTGATGATCTTCTGTTTGCCATGTTGTCGACTCCTTTGTTTTTTGGATGCTCTGATGTTTTATCAGATTAAAGATAGTATGATTCAGTTAAATTATTCTATACATATATTTACAAATTTTTTTTCTTTTTCCAAATTTACTTTTTGTTGCCATTCATAAATGTAAAAAGCATGATTTTATAAAAAATTTATGTAGGTTCAAAAACTTGTACATTCTATGATTATTAACTATAATTCCTGTATACTGTATAAATTAACAACACAGTTTAAATGAAATAATATATATATCCATGTAAATAAATACCAAAGTACACAAGAAGTTTGTACGAAGGAGGAGTATAAAATGGCAACGAATAGATTTCAAGATAAAATTGCAAAACAATTACACGAAATACCGCTATCAGTATTAGATTTAGCCCCTGTGGTTGAAGGTAGCACTCCTGCGGTTGCATTTAAAAACAGTCTGGATTTAGCAAGACATGCTGAAAAATTAGGTTATTTACGCTATTGGTTCGCAGAGCATCATAATATGCCTGCAGTAGCAAGCTCTGCAACATCTGTAGTAATCGGTCATATTGCAAGCGGGACATCCACTATTCGTGTTGGCTCAGGTGGGATCATGTTACCAAATCATCCACCATTAGTAATTGCGGAACAATTTGGTACTCTTGAATCACTTCACCCGGGTCGTATCGACCTTGGACTTGGCCGTGCACCAGGAAGTGATATGTTAACAACGAGGGCTTTAAGACGTGATTTACGAAGTGGAGAAGATTTCCCTGCACAACTTGATGAATTAAGAACTTATTTTGATCCATCACTTGGAAATGGCAGTGCACATGTTCAAGCAATTCCAGGCGAGGGCTTGAATGTACCAATTTGGTTATTAGGTTCAAGTGGTTTTAGCGCACAATTAGCCGCTGAACTTGGCCTACCTTTTGCATTTGCAGCTCATTTTGCACCAGACTATACAGTTCAAGCTATGCAAATCTATCATAACTATTTCAAACCTTCGGATGTATTAGATGAACCATATGCAATGATTGGTCTTAACGTGGTAGTTGCAGATACAGACCAAGAAGCAAAAAGACTATTCACAACGCAACAGCAATCATTCTTAAACTTAGTTCGTGGTGGTAAACCTGCTTTACTTAAACCACCAGTTGATACTATGGATGATATTTGGAGCCCATTCGAAAAACAAACACTTGAAAATCAAATGAGACTGTCAGCAATTGGAAGTATTGAGACAGTAAAAGATAAACTACAAGCAGTATTAAATATGACTAAGGCCGACGAAATCATGGTGAATGGTTCAGTGTTCGACCATTCTGCTCGTCTATATTCGTATGAATTATTGAAAAAAGCTGCAGAAATGAAATGATAAAAAAGTAACTCATCTTCCTTTGAAGATAAGTTTTTTGTCGTGTCAAACACATTAATTTAATAAGGCTGCTTTTTTCAATGTCAAAAGTGCGAAAAACTCATTTGTAAACTGAACGACAAATGAGTTTTTACCTTTAATCCTTCACATTATTTAGCTAATAGAATTTGATATACTGCCATCATATCCCGCTTATTCAACTCACGAATTCGATTGAAAATTGGAATATCCGCAACTTGCTCTGTTATTTGGCTCTCTTCAACTACATCACGAACTTTTCCAGTTAGCCACGTTTGAACTTCAATGCCCTCGACAATTTGTTTTCGCCCTTCATCATTGATACCACTTGCATAACAACTTACACATGGTACTGATAATTTATGGACACCATCATGAAGACCATCTTCTGAAATAACCTTTTTACCTTTACAGAATGGGCAAGGATGACTTGATTTAATTTTATTAATTAAAGTCACAATTTTTTTATACCCAAATGCTTCGTATACATAAGTTAATTTTTTGTACTTTCCATTTGTAAAATACTGATCGATTATGTGTTCTCTCGTTTCATAGATACCCTCAAAATCACAGATTGAGATTTGGTTTTTACGACTAATCGCTTCTATATTACTTTTAATTTGATCCCAGAAAGGTAAAGCATTTTGTAAAACCACTTCATAATGTACAAAACTCGCTTGTTCAATTTCAAACATTTTAAGCGCTACTTGTATTTCCCTTGGTAGTAATGAAACATCCTCTGTTAGCACAATATCGCCACCAACAATTGATTTCAATTTTTCCAGTACAGGTAAATTACCAACTGTATTCATTACTTGATCAATTGGTTGATTGATCATCTCACGGATATCACTGTCACCAAACATTAATTTTTTATGATGTTTTAATACCGTTCCATCACAAACTGGACAAGTAATCATCTCTTTTGATTCTTTCATTTGCTCTTTAATAATTGATTTTGAAATAAACATATAACGGTTAATGATTAAATTAAAACCTTCCCAAGTTCTAGAAGCCTTACCAGCTTTATCATAAAATGACTTTTCCCAATAACCATATAAAAACGTATGTCTTTCAGCCTCAGTCATTTCATTGTAACTTTTACTAATATCCTGTCCAAGCTCATTCTTTATTTCATCAAAAAGGAATTGTAATTTTGGATATTGATAATATTTTAATACTTCCATTACGTCTGGATGTAATAAACCATCAAAAAATGGCACTGTTTTGTCTTGAATCACAACATCGATATCAAATTTTTCAATCACACGACGACCCGAACAACTTGGACAATGATTTTCTTGGTAGTAGAAATCGAAGTTCTTCGTATCTTTATTCTTTGGATGTGCACTTACAATATGATTGATTAGCCCACCAATTTCATAAAGAAAACTAAATTGACTATATAAGTGCCTTTCAAGATCAATCGCGATAACTGGTGCGATTTTTTCTGATTCATATTCACCATAAATCAATCTTGCCATCGACGATAAACTTTTTAAGATACCACCTTTATAGATATTTTCCGCATTTTTAAAATAATCTATATGGTTTTCTTTGACGTAGTGTATCCCATTTTTTTGATGAATGGTTGAAGTAATCTCCAAAGGTGCATCATTATGTAAAGTTTCAATGTTTTTGTAATAATCTTCATGACTTAACACATCGAGATGCTTTACTGGTTCGATCTGCCTTTTACCAAAATCCACGATAAAATCAGAGCTTTCTAACATATAAGCATTATGCTCAATCATCATAATTGAAACAGACTCATCCTCAAGAATCACCCTAACACTATCAATGAATTGGTTTAAAATATTTTGAGATAATCCTTTAGAAGGCTCATCAAATATAAACAGCGTATGTGGATTTCTTGTATTACCAAATAACTCAGAAACTAAATGAACACATTGAAACTCACCAGTTGATAATGTTTGTGTTTTTCTTTCTAATGTTAAATAACCTAGTCCAAGCTTAATTAATAAACTTAAACGTTTGTGCGCAATGTCTTCATTTGGTAATTCCTCAATAATGTCTTCAATTGAACGCTCAAAAATATCATCAATATCTTCACTATATTTTGTCAGTTTCTTTTTAATATCTAAGAAAGTCGCAACTGTAGATCGACTTGTAATTGATTGATTACGATCTTGTCCTACAATTACCAGCTTATCCTTTGGATGTCTATTCAGAAAATCCTTTGCCATACAGTCATTAACAAGAGTAGATTTTCCACACCCAGATTCACCTGTAAAGGTTACAAGTCTATTTTTTGGAATCTGAATTTCATCAATTTGAATATTTCGACAGTAAAGATCATGAAATTGATAATAATCACTTGGCTTTGCTACATTTCTTTCCCAAATAATCGGTTTTGGACGTGGTGATTCTTCTACAATTTTCCCACCATATTTACCACTACCCGGACCAAAGAATAATTGTTCATCAGAAGCATTTAGGACCGTATCAGAATGATCAATCAGCCAAATTTGATTTTTATAGCCTAATTGTTTAATTTGTTCAAGAATCTTTAAAAGAGTTTGGTGATCAAGACCAACAGAGATTTCATCAATAATAATGACAGTGTCTTCACTTGTTGCCATGAATTCAGCCAAATAAAGTCTTGTTAATTCTCCACCTGATAAAGTACCCATTATGCGATTAAGTGTTAAATAACCAATATTCATATTGATAATGTTTTTAAGAATATGTTGTTTCGCTTCGCTAATGTTTAATTCATCTGATAAAGAAAGAATAGATTCAATGCTTAAGTTATTAATATCGGAAATAGTATGTAGTTTATCAAACAGTTCAATTGTATATTGTTCAACTTCTTGGCTATAGCGCTTCCCATGACATTTTGTACATTCAATATTTTTAGTCGTTCCGCGCCCTTTACAAGCTGGACACCAACCTAATTCATTATTGAAAGAAAAAACCTCTGGAGAAAGATGAAACTTCTCAGCAAGGCAATCACGGATTTCTTTAAATACGCCAGTATGTGTACCAATTGTTGAACGAGGATTTGATGATATAGAAGATTTTCCTAGAAAAAGTACTAGAGGCATTTCTTCCATTTTGATGGCACTGAAGTTGGTTTCCATAATATTTGAAAATAGATATTGATATTCAGCCTTTGGTAATAACGATACAAGACGTTTCTTTGATTCTTCCCCAATAGATTGGCAGAAAGTTGTTTTTCCAGATCCAGATAAACCAGCTACACCTAATGATTGATCTACCGGAAGTACTGCATCTAACTTATGAATATTATTAGCTATTAATTGATTTATTTTCATAGTTTCATCCTCTCATTTCTATTTCTCTATCCTTATTCTTTCCAAGCTGTGTTACTTTTTAGACTTACTTACAAACAAATCGTTAGGCAGCATAAGGCGTACTTTTGATTTTGATATTTCTCCACCTTCCTTATATGAATACCAATCTTTCAAAATGATTAATACGAACTTTGTCGATTCATAGATTATTATACAATGGCGAGTATGAAAGCGTATATCATAGGAAAGCTATATTTCTAAATATATTGTCAATTTTAAAAAAAGAATGATGATTTCAGCTTCAGTATGCTCGCTTTTTTTTGGGCGTGCGATGAACTTCCTCAAAAAAGGCTGTATTTTTCAGATAACCCCTATTTAACTAAACTGCTAGCATAATTAAAAATAGCAGCTTAATGTAATACAACTAAGCATGCGTTATCTATATTTAATAGATGCAATTCTTATTTGTTTCGTTGTCGTAATATCATTTCAAATGTCATTTCTATTGAATTTACCAAAGGTTTTCTCTGTACAATTAGCAAAATATTCTCACTCGTTTGTTGGATTCTGTTACACTTAAGGATGTGTCTTATACATAGTAAAAAATGGAATCTTTGGAGGAGAACCGCTTGAAAAAAATCATATTGTTTGCTTCCGTTATTGGATTGGTTGGAACATTCTTTGTTCAGTCTACCGTCGCAATAACGAAACCCAAACCACAAAAAACGATTTGTATCGATGCAGGACATCAAAAGAAGCAAAACCTTCAGACAGAACCAGTTGCACCTGGATCAAAAGTAAAAAAAGCAAAAGTGTCAGCTGGTACGCGCGGAGTTGCGACCAAAAAATATGAATATGAGTTGAATTTAGAAGTTGCACTTCAGTTACAAACAGCACTCGAACAAAAGAATTACCGGGTGATTATGACACGAACAAAGCATGATGTGAACCTAAGTAATATTGACCGTGCAACAATTTGTAACAATGAACAATCTGCTTTATCGATTCGGATTCATGCGGATGGGAGCACGAACAAAAATACTCAAGGTCTTTCCCTCTTGTACCCATCTGGTACTTCTACAAAAAGCATTAATAAAGTCAGCGAATCCATTGCGAAAACTTTGTTAACGGAAAGTATTCGAACAACAAAAGCGAAAAAAGGCTATGGAGACGGTCTTCTCCCTCGAAGTGATTTAACGGGTTTTAATTGGTCCAAAACACCGGTTGTACTGGTTGAAATGGGCTTTATGTCTAATGTAGCAGAAGACAAACGACTATCAACCAAAAGCTACCAGCAAAGTATTGTGAACGGACTAGTCAACGGAATCGTGAAATCTGTTCATTAAATAGAAATTATTAGCAAAGATATTTAGCTGACTAGCTTTATGATAAGAATAAGGCTTGTACTATATAGGAATCTACCAATTGAAGAAATATTAAAACATTATAAGAAACATACAACAACATTTTACCTCACTAAATAATCCCAATAAACTCAGATATCTTATTGGTCTAAATTTCATATATAAGAAAGAGGATATTCAATTAATGAAAATCCTCTTTTAAAAATTCTTCTAAAACAAAATGACACTCTTTTTAAAGATAAATATATAGAAGAAGAATTAGAAAAGTACAGAGATACGAAAAACGCGCCATTTAGTTAGTTGAAGTTTATTTAAACTTTATTCCAAATTATCCATCCAATATTTTAGTAATTCTCTCTCTTGTATTTTATATCGCTCTTCACCATCAAAATAGAAGTCCTGTCCACATTTGCTTTTTGTTACTTGTATCGTTTGATAGTTAATCTCTTTCCCATTTTCCAACGTAAAGCTACCAGTGTTACTAGGATTCGTACACTGCTCGTCAACAACAGTTCTTTTCCCATTTTCGCCAACATAGAAATATTTATTAGAGATTGTTGCGCCCCCTTCAAACAAAAATTTCGAAGACGTTAAATACACGCCATAGTTACTTATATCAGTACCTTCTAATTGTTTTAATGATGCTTCAATTACCGGGATAACGGAATATTTGCCTTCTTTTTCTAGGGCAGGAGTATCAGTTACATTATAGAAAACCGTAATCGTTCCTTCAAAACCATTTGGAATAAGAAACAACTCATTTGTATCAGGTGTTTCTTGTGTAGAGCAACCGCCAATAATAAATATAGCTATCATCAACATTAAACATTTTTTCACAGTAATTACCCCTTCTTACTTAACTCAGTTCTATATTATAATACATCATAGAAAACGTAGATGGATTTTGATTTTATAAAAATATGAACCCGTTTGTGAAACTCTTCACTTATATTATACTGCCATTATGTTAAATAAGGAAAATAAAAAAGGAACATATTTCTAATAAGAAGTACGTTCCTTAAATTCATTCAAGGAGTTTATGAAAATCAACTAATAAACTACAAACTTAATGCTTCTTGCTTAACTCTTTGTAAAAAATCGTCCACTACTTTCATAGCACCCTTCTTATTCCCTAACTTTAGCATTGCTCGTCCAACAAAATTAACGCCCTTATTTGAGCCTTCATAAATAAACTTCGTATGATTTTCGTCTATTTTTTCAAGTTTAAAAATTAGATTCGTTTCAAATGCATTTGCTAAAACAAAGCTGATTTGCTTTTTCTTGCTAGTTTCCGTATCTTCATAGTCTAATGTATTCACAATATATGTTTCTACTCGTTTTCCTTCTCGGTAGCTTTGTTGGTGTTTTGCACCAATTTCATTTTCGTTCTTTTCAATTAAAATATGTTCCTCAACTTTAGGCATGATTTTTTGAATATTTTTATCCAAAAATAAGCTCCAAACCTTTTCAATATTTGTTTCGATGATAATGTCTTCTTTCCACTGAATCAATTTTACTCCTCCTTACCAGATGCAATAAAATCATCTATTTCCTCTAATTGTAATGTTAAATCCTCTATTTGCAGCTGGATCTTTTTTCTCTTATTGTTTAATAACGCTTCTAAATTTGTAAATGATTCGTCTTCCATCACTGAAATCATTTCCTGAATTGTAAAACCAAATCTACGTAATTTATTTAATAGCATAGCAAGAAAATAGCTACCATCATCATAGTAACGATAATTATTTTTAGGATCAATATAAGCTGGTTCGAGCAATTTCACTTCAGCATAGTATCGCAAAGTTTCTTTACTTAGTCCTGTTATCTCTGCGAAATCACTTATTTTATACATTTTTATCCTCCCACTACATCATAAACTGTGGGGTACACCACATGGTCAATATTTATTTCTCTTTTTTAGTATATACCTAGTTAGATTGATTCAAAAAGTGTTTAAAAAAACTCAATGCAAATAAAAAAAGAGAAACCCTAAATGTTTCCCTTTAAAAAAATTATTTTAAGCTTCTTCTATATTTATATTGATTATACTGAAAATGAATAAAGCACCCAACGCAAAATCCTAGAATTGCAACAAAAGCTGCTAATCCAACCATAATAGTGAATACATAAAATAATATCTTAAAGCCTAATAATGCACTAACAAACGCAATGGTTAAACAAGATACTGCTATCACTTGGTTGAAATTTTGCTGTTGCTGATCCTCTTGTATATATTCAGAAGGACTTTTCTTCAAGAATGTTTTTGCAATTCTCATAACCGGATTAAATTGAAAGAGCATACCACCTAAACCACTTAGTAGCGGAATTAGTAAAAACCAATAAACACCTGTAATTAAAGTTAGTACGACTGTTAATACAATTGTCCACTGATTTGTACGTACTAATGGTAATGGAATCGAGCCATTTTTTGATTTCGTCATTAATACCCAACCTTTCACATCGGAATAATTATATATAATCATATTGTATTAAAAAGGTTTTTACAATATTTCCGACTTGAAGTAAAAATTAAGAAATTCTTAGAATTACGCTAATAATTTTTATTAATTTCTAATTTTATATATAATTTGTAACTTTGATTCATTATACTGAGGAGAGTAAAAATATATTAATTTAGGAGATTAAGATGAACAACAAGAGATTTTTCACCTGCATATTAAGTTTTTTATTAGCATTTAGTACATTACCAATACAATTCGATAATGGAATACATGCTGAAACAACTCAAGAGAGTAAGAATGTAGAGTTTTCTACTTATGGGGTATGGCCAGCCCTTTCTCCAGATGGTAAAACTGTATTTGTTGGTAAAAGAAGAAAAGATAATGCCATTGATAATGTATACAACATTGGAATGTACAATACAGAAAATGGCTCATTAATCAAAACAATTGAAGTTGATAATAATACTGAGTTTTCTAACTATAGTTCTCTAGGGAATTATGTAGTATTAGCAGGAGATACTGTACTATTCTTAGACGGAAAAACAGGGGATAAATTATTTAGTCTTCCATATAATTATGCAGAATATTCTTTCAAAGAAACAGATGACTCAATTGTTGGTTTTGTGCATTCACCAGATAAGACTTCCTATTATCGAAATACTTTAACGATTTATGATACAAAGTCTCAATCTGTTATTTATGAAAAAGGCTATGAAAAAGAACAAACGATGCATGTTGCACTGCATCCAATTCTTCCAATTGTTGCAGTATCTCATGGAACTGATGTTGAAATCATAAATTATGAAACAAAAAAATTATTAACTAAAATAGAAAATCCATTTGATTTCCGTGAAGAATTTTGGGCAATCTTTCAATTATCATTTAGCCCTGATGGAAAATTAAATATGATTAATGCTTTTGGGGCAGAAAATCCATTTTTACAGTATATTCCCGATGAAAGTCAGCAATATACTCTTTCACCATTTAAACTAAATGCCTATGTAAATGAAACTGAAAATACAATGGATACTCGACCAAGAATGATTTCATATGGAAAAAACAATGAAATTATTCTTCACTATTTTGATAAAATTAAATTCTTTGATTCAAAAAATGGATCATATCTGAAAACAATTGATGGGAAAATATATGATGTAACTTTTTCTAAAAATATGGAAAAAATTGCTTATTCTAAAAACGTATATTATACATCCGGACAAACTCCAACATATGTTGTTGTACAAGATTATCCAATAAAAACACATAAAGTAAATACTATAGAATTTAAAGATCCTGCCATCGCCTTACGTGAAGGGAATTCAACATATTACAGCCTGGAATACATTGACCAATATGGGAAACGAACGCTTCTGGATCCAGAAGAATTTAAATTAGAGTCATTAGATCAAAATGTGATTACAATCGATTCAACAAATAAAATTGTTTCTCAAAAACCAGGTAATACACTCGTAAAAGCAACTTATAAAGGTTTTGTAGACTATTTGTCTGTTGAAGTAAAAGAAAAATCCACTTCAAAGATTAGTGTAGAAACCTTATACGATTCTTCTACGGTCATTAAAGGTACTGCACCCGCTGGAGCAACTCTCATCGTTACGGTTATTGGAGAATATCAAACAATAGTAAAAGAAGATGGTACTTTCGTGATTGAGTTGAAAGAGCCGTTACAAGCAAATGGATTACCTTCATTTTTGACATGGACTGAAGATGCTGAAGGAGAACAAGCTCATTATTTATTTGAATCTGTAATCCGTGACACTGTTGCACCAAAGCCACCTACAATCACGGAGATTGATGAGTCAACTTCAGTAGTGGAAGGTATAACTGAGCCAAATGCAACGATAACAGTTTCTGCCATTCAATCTTCTACGATGGCAACTGCAAGCTCTACAACTAGTCGTTCGCTATCTAGTTCAAATGGTCAATTAAATCCTTTTGGTGGGACAACTTCTGGAAAAACTACCTTTACTGTTAAAGCAAGTAAAGATGGTAAATTCAAGTTATCACTTAAAGGAATGGCTGGTAAAGTATTCAAAGCTACTGCAACTGATTTAGTCGGGAACCGCAGTAAACCAACAAATGCTAAAATAGCAGATACAAAGGCACCTTCAGCTCCACGAGTATACACATTCAGTGATGCTTCAACTGCTCTAACTGGTGTAACAGAGCCAAATGCAAAAATTCATGTTAGAAAAAATGGAAAATTAATTGGCAATGTGTTAGCTTCACAATCAGGTGGTTTTTCAGTAAAAGTGCTAAAACAAACTGTTGGAACAGTATTAACAGTCACTGCAACCGATCCTTCAAATAATATTAGTAAAGCGACGACGGTTAAAACATTAAAAGCACCGAAATCACCTACATCGATTAAAATTTCAAGTAAGAACATTTCAGGTAAAGCACAGCCGTATACAACAATTATTGTTAAAAACGGTTCCAAGGTACTTGGTACGAATAAAGCAAATCGGAATGGTCAATTTTCAGTAAAAATCGCACAACAGAAAAAAGGAACCAAATTATCAGTGGTCAGTAAAAATACCTTAGGTGCGGTGAGTGCACCAACAGTTATTACTGTAAAATAAATTTCATTAAAAAAATCTACCTGATTAGGTAGATTTTTTTGCTAATTTACATTCGGTGTACCAGACTGAACAGGATATAAACTTCCATTAAACGCAAAAGAAATCTTCCCAGTTTCTTCAGATACAACCAATACTAGCGCATCACTTTCTTCTGAAATCCCAATTGCTGCACGATGTCTCGTCCCTAGTTTTTTGTTTTCATATGTAATTTTTGATAATGGAAGTACATTTCCAGCAGAGATAATTGTATTTTGTTCAACTAAAACCGCTCCATCATGTAAAGGGCTTCCAGGATAAAAAATGGATTCTAATAGAGCAGATGATAATGTTGCCCCAACCGGTATACCTGAACTCATGAGGTGTTCGAGTGAATCATCTCGCTTTACTACAATCAGTCCACCATGTTTTCGCTCTGATAAATGCTGAACAGCGATGGTCAGTTCTTCAAAAATATCCGTATAAGGAGAAAGATATGAATTTAAATAGAAGGAAGAGGCTTCTAATTGTAGTTTATTAAATACGCGATGAATATTTTCAAACTCTGTTAATATACCGCACCCCTTTTTTTCTATTTTTCCGATCATACCTTCAATTTTAGAATTAATTTGAGTAAGTGTATTCGTTAAGTTTTTCTGTACTGTTGGTGTTAGTAGAGATTCAATTTCTTCCATTTTCAAATCATCAACTCTCTTTCAAACCTAGTTAGCTTATTTTACTTTACCCACGAGTGCATGATCATATACCATTCTTTACCATTTCAAAATCACAAAAAACCTCAGAAGACGAATGTCTACTGAGGTTTTTTTCCCATTTAATAACCATATATATTTCTATCTATTATCTTTTTATTTGAGTAATTCGATTACTTTAACCATCCCAGACGGTGTTATAGCAACATTATTAAAAGAAGGTATTTCATTTTGATCTACATCACTTTTAACCCATATTATTCCGTTGATATAACCTTCTTGTTCTAGTTCGATTATTGCAGGTGTAACGTATTCAATTGCTACTCCAACTTCTTCATGAATTCCTTTTTCAAAATTAGGTTCTTTTTCTTGAAGTTCTTTAAAGATCGCAAGTAACATCATCTCTGCATCAGAAATCATCGTAGTCATAAAAACACCACCTTTCTCCATTATCATTTAACATTTCATTCGACAAAAAGATGGTATTTTCCTTTTTTTTCCTCATTTTTCAATATGATATTTTTTTAGTACTTTATTCGTATTATCAATTAACTCATCCGTACTATAATTTGGTACTGACTTATTGTCAATTTTGTACTTTTGTTTTAATAAAATGATTCGTTTAACACTTTGATTTATCCGTTCCTCTGAAATTGAACCATTATTTACAGCTGTCTGAATTGCTTTAAATACTGCTTTTACTTTATTCGTATCATGAGCAACCATAATAATATCAGTACCTGCTTGAATAGATCTTACAGATGCATTAGCTAAGTTGAAATGCTTCCTAATCGCATCCATCGTCATATCATCTGTCATAACGACTCCATTAAATTGCATGTCATTTCTTAAAATATTGGTTACCACTTTTTTAGACATTGATGACGGATAGTTAGAATCGATTTTCGGCAATAAAATATGCGCAATCATTACAACATCGGCATTTTGCTTTATCGCATTTCTAAATGGAACCAATTCAAACGCCTTTAAATCATTATATGATTTATAAACAATTGGTAATGTTAAATGTGAATCAACACCAGTATCACCATGACCTGGAAAATGTTTGATAACAGGTATGATATTATCTGACTGAATTCCTTTCATTGTTTGAATTCCAAGTTCACTCACAATAGAAGCGCTCTTACCAAATGACCGATCTCCGATGACTGGGTTGTTCGGATTACTATTAATATCAAGCACTGGTGCGAAATCAAGATTAAAACCAAATGTTTTCACTTGTTTCCCTAAGATTTGACCAATTGCAAATGACAGTTCAGTATTGTTCCTCTTCCCAATATCTGCACTCGAAGGAAGCGTTCCAATATTAGCCGGCAAACGAGAAATTCTACCACCCTCTTGATCTACTCCAAATAATATAGGCAGAGGATTAAATTCATTTGCCTTCTTTAAAGAGTTTATTAATGCAACAGATTGCTGTTTACTTTTTATGTTATCACTGTAAAAAATGAATCCACCGATTTTATTTTGCTGTACTAAGTTTTTCAATTCTTCCGTATACTTAGTCCCATAAATTCCAGAGAAAATCATTTGTCCAATCTTTTCATTTAAACTCATGTTTTTAATCTGCTCATCAATATTTGTAGAGAGAAAATCTGAAGGAATGACTTCATTGATATTATTCATTATTGATACAGATATATGATGTACAGTAGGATTTGGATTTTCATCGGTTGGTCTTGGTAAAATAAACTTCAATTCATAGTTATGTGCTAGTTTATACCCAAGAATAATTTGATCAACAGATTGATCTTTATAATATTTAATTGTGGTTGGATTCTGTAATAAATCAATAATCGAGTCATAATGAATTTGATGTAGATTCGGTTTATAGGATCTTGCCTCAAAAACAAATCCATCTTGATCATATCCTACAGCGATTGCTCGTTCATTAAACGTTAAATATGTCCCTTTATCGACCACATCTTTTTGACTGATCGTTCCAAATCTACCAATTACCTCGTTTACATCCGTTTTACCAACAAAAATACTTGCTTCGGATATCTTACCCTGTTGAGCATTTGTAACAATTAATGCTAATAATTCATGTTCATCTAACGATTCACTTTCATCTTCAATTTCGTGTTCAGTTTGAAATGAAGGCTGACTTTGTTTTATAGGATGTTCTTCTTTTGCATCCCCCTTCACATAAAACACGCTAATCCCACATATGAGGATAATGCCAAACATCATCCAGAAAGCTCTTTTAATTGCTAACTCCTCCTAAAATAATCTTTTATTTCAATCTATGTATATCCCTTTAGAAATTGATTATTTGTTAATCATTTTTAATATTGTATTGGGCACCTTTCAATCTCATTATGCATAACATGGGAAAGATTAACAAGGAGGGACCCCTTTTAATGACTACGAAAGAACATAATGAAGCAATGCATCAATTTAACTATTATTTTAGACATATGAATCCGAATCAATCAACTCCATATTCTTATCAACCTTATCATTTCAATAACGAATATTACACAAATACAACTCAAAATGGCTTGATAGATTACAATGACTTATATTTTCGTCAACATATCTTAACCTTTGTATTAATTCATGGCTCTTGGGCTGACCCTACTTTTTGGAATGGAATAGCTGGAGAACTACGTAAAATGGGACATATCGTTCATACCCCTCAATTACCTGGCCATGGAACTGATAAAAATAAAAATGTAACGCATGCAATGATTACACAGTCTGTTGTTGAATATATAACAACACAAAATCTAAAAAACATCATTTTAGTTGGACACAGTTTTGGTGGTAGCGTCATTCAAAAAGTAGCAGAACACCTTCCAGATCGCATTAAGCGATTAGTCTTTTGGAATGCTTTTATTTTAAAAGATGGAGAAAGCATGGCAGATCAATTTCCACCACAAGGACAGCAGTTCATATTAGGACTTGCACAAGAGTCCCCTGACCATTCAATTAAACTACCTTTTTCTTATTTTAGAGAAGTTTTCGTTAACTTAGCAGACCTGCAAACCGCACAACAAATCTATAACTCTACTACTCCAGAACCATCTGCACCATTGACTGAAAAGCTAGATTTAAAAGCGTTTTATCAGTTAACCACTCCAAGAAGCTTTATTAACTTACTTGAAGATACAGCGATTCCAGCTGGTGAAGCTTATGGATGGTACCCACATATGGCAAGTAGATTAGGCATTTTCCGTTTCATTCAAGGACATGGAGATCATATGACGACTGCAAAATTACAACCGAGAAAAGTCGCACATTTGATCGTAAATGCAGGTAGAGACTAATGAATACATGTGTAAATATCCTTAGAAAAAACGCCCAGAAAGTAGTTTCTGGGCGTTTTTTAGTTATTATTTCAATTGTAAATTACCGACTGATATCAATAGAATAAAGTAATAAAAATACGAGAACAACAATTATGATTATTTTTGAAGCTTTTAATATAGTTTTACTAGTAAATGTTTTATTAAGTAAGTAAAAAAATCCAACTACCCAAATACCATTTTGAAAAAATGTCACAATTATATTTCTGATCATATTGATTGTAAAATGGTAATCTTCCATATATATACCTCCTTTTTCTCAATCACCTGCTCTATACTTATTACCTTTCGTTACAATTATTCCTGCAACTTTTGAAACTTTTTTGTAAAATAAATTTAATTGTTATTTAATTTTACTAATTTATATTTAATATTTTTAAATCTTATATTATACTAATATAGGCAAAAACACATTACATATTGAGGAGACCAAAATGAAAAACTTTAAGAAAATTACATCATTCGTTACTGCAACGACAATAACAGCAGGAATTCTTTTAGGTTCAGTCCCAACATCAGCATCTGCAAGCACTACTTCAAAAACTACTCAAGCGCAAAAAGCATTTAAAAACCAGATAAGTGCATATAACAAAACTTTAAACAATTATAAAAGAGATATTAAAGAAAATGATGAGTACATTTATGATCTTTACATGGATCTGCAAAGATACAATAAAGAATTTACAAAGTATGGATATACTGGTAAAGAAGAATTAACGAAGAAGATTGCAAGTTTCAGAGCAAAGCTTGATAAAACGCGTAAAGATAACGCAGCTGTAGATATGAAGAAAGTTTCTGCTACATTTAATGCTTACCTGAAAAAAGGTGACACTAAAAATGCAAAAGCATACTACGTAAAACAAAAAGCAAAATTACTTGCTATCCTTATTTATCAAGATGATTTAATGTATGACATTGAAGAATATGCTTATGAAATTGAAGATCAAATGTTTACTGAAAACGAAATTTACATTCACAATCAGTTACCTACTGAATTTGAAAACTATGATGCTGAAATTGCAAAAATAATGAAAAGTTCAATTGAATTATTTACTATTGAACAAGAAGTTCAATCTCATGCATATAAAGTCCTAAATATGGATTACCCTTTATACAAGCAAATTCAAATTGACTTAGAAGCGATTACTGAAAAATACATTAACGAAGATTCTTTTGATGACTTAATGGATTTTATGGGAAGTGACGACTTATATTCAGCAATAGAAAAAAGAGATGTATTAAAAGTTAAAATTGCTATTGTCAAAACAACAAATGATGCTAAATTATATAATGAATTAATTGAAAAAATTAAAGCAGAAATCGATGCTTACAAAACGAATCTACCAGTTAAATTTGCTGATAAAGCGAAACAACCGACAGAACCAACTACTGAAACACCTGTTAACTAAATAAGTATCATTAAGAGGAGTAATTTATTACTCTTCTTTTTTTATAAAATGAAACAAAATAAAAAACAGTCCTTTGTTTGAAAGTCATCTCTTCCAAAGGACTGTTTTTTATGCTTCATCTGCTGTAATTTATCTTTTTTGGTTTTCGTCTTACGTGTATTTAAATCTAACATTGCAAATGGACTTCTACTTAATTCCGGGTTTCTGTTGCCTTCTCTTGCTAATTTTTCTCTAAACTTCCTAGCTTTTGATTTACTCATTTTAGCACCTCTTTTTTCATTTTCTCCTTCTATTATATACTTACCTTTGAAATTTTCCACTCACTAAAACCTAGCTATTTCACATCTTTTTTCGAAATCGGAATAAATCGGTCAAATACACCAATAACTTTAATCTCTTTATCCAATACTTTTACCTCATAAAGTGAAAAAAAGACATAATCATGCTTTGTCGTAACTGAACTAATTAATCGATCCCCTACCAGTTCAATTCCAAATTTAAGATATTTATTATTTGACTCTTCCACTAGTTTATCTTTGGCCCATACAACAAATTGTTGTTTTGAAGGGTTCGTTTTTGCTGAGACAAATAAAACAATTGCTAAAATGATGATGAATATATATTTTTTCATTTTTAATCTTTCCATCCTCTTTATATATGAATTAATTATTAAATGTACTTAAATGTAATCTCATTACATCCTTAGGATCACCCTTAATTTTCATCATTAGCATACTATTCAATTCTCTATTTAAATCATAAATGTATACTGGATTCCCTTTTTCGGCTTCTTCATAAAAGATATGCTCTGTTATTAAAATTGAATCATTTAATTGGGAAATTAAACTTCGATCACTTGTTGCAGTATACTGTATATTTCCAATTTGATTTAAATATTTGTTTATGTCATCCTCTGAAAATTCATCTGCAAAAAAGTTAGTTATTAATTCTTTTTTAATGATTTCTGATAAATTATTAAAATCCTTTTTCAATAAACCATAAATAACAAAATGATATCTAGAAACATTGTTCATGATCATAACACATTTTGTTCTACCAATTTTAAATATATGTGCGTGCCAACAGTACAATAATTTTTCGTGGGTTAAATCTGGTTTTTCAACATTTATTTTCATTTCATCAGCTAATTTTTTTGTGCATTGAATAATCATTTATCTAATTCTTCCTTCTTTTTTTATAGTTGAAATTATATATATTCCTTGTATTAACTTGTAAAAATTATATCATTGTGAACTATTAAATAAAATAATTTACTAATAGTTTAACAAGGTATTTAAAGAAACTTTATATTACATTTAAGCAACTCACATTTTCCTTTAGTTTAAACTTTCCCTATTTACTAAACACCATTTTCCTTGTACCATTATGAATAATTTAAAATATTCAAACATAAAAGGAGATTTCCGATGATTAAAGGGATTATTTTTGATTTGGATGATACATTGCTTTGGGATCAAAAAAGCGTGAAGGTTGCATTTGAAAATACTTGTAAACTCGTTGAAAAGAAATATGGAATCGAACCTGAAGCATTTGAAGAAGCTGTCAGAAATGCTGCTAGAGAACTATATGAATCGTATGATACGTATGAGTTTACTCAGTTAATTGGAATCAATCCTTTTGAAGGACTTTGGGGAAATTTTTTGGAGGAACACGCTGACTTTCCTAAAATGCGTGCAAACTCTTCTTCATATCGTAAAAATGCATGGACATTAGGATTAAAAGCATTTGGAATTGATGATCCTGAGTTTGGACATATTTTAGCTGAAACATTCCCAGAAGAACGAAAGGGAAATCCGTATGTTTATGAGGAAACGTTTCAAGTATTAGATTCGTTAAAAGGGACATATCAATTATTACTTTTGACAAATGGATCACCTGACTTACAACATACAAAGCTTTCTATTACTCCAGAAATAAAAGAATACTTCGATCAAATTCTGATTTCAGGGGATTTTGGTAAGGGTAAACCGGACCCTTCTATTTTTGAACATGCCTTATCATTAATGAACTTATCAAAAGAAGAAGCATTAATGGTTGGAGACAATTTACTGACAGACATACTAGGATCCAACCGAATCGGTATGAAAAATGTTTGGATTAATCGTCATCATAAAGAGAGAAACGAAGTAAAACCTACATATGAAATTACTCATTTAGAAGAGTTATTTGGCATCATTGATACTTTAAACTCAGAAAAATAGAAAAAATAAAAAGTACTTTCTTTATAGAAAGTACTTTTTTGTTTGTAAAAATTGAGTTTTATTCCTCTAACCATTTAAGTATTTCATCAATTCCGAGTGCATCTTCAATTACTGGTAATTCATTTTTAAAATGTAAATCAACATCGTTTTTATTCACTTCATCAAACTCGTTTGGGTCGTTAACGTGCATTGATTACACCTCTTTTAAATGATTATTTATTGTAATTTTTGTATTATTAACAAGGTTGGCAAGAATGATACATTTTACTTAAAATGTTTTTAATCATGTATTAAGCCCTTAAGATGTAATCATATTTTGACACGATTAAAGTATTTAACGCAATAATTATTTTAATTTTTAGAAAATAAAACATTAACTTTAGTCTCTTTTTGATTTGTTGAAAGAAGATTGTTGAATTCCACTACAGGATGCTCGCTTTCCATGGGGCTGGCGCAGAGCCTCCTCCAAAAAGGTAGGCATGCTAAAACCACGACGTCCTGTCGTAACGCATGCATGACCCACTTCCTGTGGGCCTTCTGCAAGGTCTCAGCTGTCCAGGCATTTCCCATAGGAGTCGAGCATCCTTCCGTTCCATTCAACTTCTTAATGAAGCTATCTGAAGGATAATCTTAAAAAATTGCTTTATTAGATTCTTTTTTCACTTCAACCTACGATCTAAGTGCCTCATTTTTTTCTAGTGGTAAAGTTCATTTGATTCATTTATATTAGTGCCTGGGAAATAGATTCTAAGAGTTTAGAATTGATGAAGCTTGATAATCTAAAACTACTTAAGATAAATAATCATTAAAATTTTGATCTTATGCTTTTTGATTCAATGCAAAAAATTCTTCCTCTAATAGTGACACACATACGTGGTCACACCACTCATCTCCAACTTTTAAGTTTTTTCTGAGGTATCCTTCTTTTACGAATCCTAGCTTTTCAAGTACTCTTAAGGATGCTTTGTTTTCTGGATTTACTTCTGAGGTTACTCGGTGAAATTTCAACTCTTGAAAGGCAATTTTTAATGCAAGCTCCAAAGCCTTTGTCATATAGCCATAACCGTTAAATTTTTCTCCAATTTGATATCCCACCATACAACTTTGCTTAGGTCCTCGTGTTACAAAGACGAACTGAACCTCTCCAATTAATGTATGTGTGGTTTCATCTTTTAAAAAAATAGCGAAATCGTATCTACTATCTTCTGAACTATTTTTTATATATTCTTTTATACTATCAATTTGTCCTTGCAGTGTGAAAAACTCTTCTTTTCTTTTAATCGGAGACCATTTTTGGAAATGTTCTCTATTTTCTTGATGTAGCTGTAGCTTATCTTGTGCATCTTCATATGTATAGGGACGAACAATCAGTTGTGCCAATATATCTCCTCCATTGCTGCATTATATACTTGTTCTTTTCTTGTTCTATATACATGTTCTTTTTTATATGTTCATTATCCTTCTCATTTACACTTTAACCTCATAAAAATAGAGCTACTATTAGTAACTCCTTTGCTTAAAATTGGGTAACCTTTGCATTATTTATTAATGATAATTGATAATTTATAGTTAGCATGTTTGTTTAAGTCATTTAAGAATTGATTTAATATTTCATTAGATGGAAATCTACATTCAAGAAGATAACAACTATCACCACTAATTTTATAGTTATTTATCACATATTTCTCTTGTGTTTTTATAAATGATAGAAATGGTTGATGATGTGTATCTTTAGTAAAGATATTAATTAGAGCATGTATAAAACACCCTAATTTAACTTGATTTACTTTAATTGTATAACCCTCAATCACTCCATTATCCTCTAGCTTAGCTACTCGAGATGCAGCTGCTTGCCCTGTTAAATGAACTTTCTCCCCTAATTCTTTCATAGTGATACGACTATTTTTAGATAACTCCTCCACGATTCGCATGTCTGTATGATCTAACATGAAATCAACTCCTTTCAAAATTCAAGTAAAAGGATAAAAACACTTGATTTTATCTATGTAAATGGGATCTGCTTATAGATTAAACTTATCATATGTAATAAACACTAACAAAAGAAAAGGAGTTATCAATATGAATATTAAACAAATTCGAAATGCAACACTAATTGTTCAATATGCAGGTAAAAAGTTTTTAATTGATCCGATGTTAGCTGATAAAGGTACTTATCCCCCTTTCCAAAATTCAATTAGGCAAGATCAATTTAATCCTTTAGTTAATTTACCGTCTTCAATTGAAGATATTTTAAATGAAGTAGATGCTGTGATTGTAACTCACCTACATTTAGATCATTTTGACGACGTTGCCAAAGATGTGTTACCGAAAGATATAAAAATATTTGTTCAAAACGAAGAAGATGCGATAAATGTTAGAAAGGATGGTTTCCAAAATGTAGAGGTTTTACATGAGGATACGATCTTTGATGATATTCAATTAATTAAAACGGCAGGCGAACATGGTAGAGGGGAAATATTAAAACGTACTGGTTTAGTCTGTGGAGTTGTTTTCAAACACCAAAATGAAAAAACTTTATATGTTGCTGGAGATACAGTTTGGTATGATGCAATTCAAGAAGTGATTCATACAAATAAACCAGAAATTATTGTTGTAAATGGTGGAGATAATCAATTTTTTGTAGGCGGTTCTCTTGTTATGGGCAAAGAGGATATCTTTGAATTGTCCCAGGCTGCCCCTAATGCACAAATTATTGTTAGTCATATGGAAGCTGTCAATCATTGGACATTATCAAGAAAAGAATTAAGAAGATTTATTGATGAAAAAGGAATCTCTTCTTATGTTTTAGTACCAGAAGATGGTGAATCATACACACTTTAATAAACCCATCGTTAAAAAGTTAATATTAGTTAATCACGAGACCCTTTATGGGTCTTTTTTAATCCAATTTGCTTATTCTTGAATAAGGAATTTAAATCATGCAAAAGTTAAAGAATAAAGTAAAAAGTGGTCAAAATGATTCCATATATAGTTTTCGCATGTAATCAAAAAATAACATGTTCCCTAAGGAGGGTATCACTTGAAATCATTATTAGAGGAAATGAAAAACACGTTCGGAAAAAATGATGATTTCTTTATTTTAAAAGAGCACTTTGTTAATGCCCCTGTTGTGTTTTTGGGGTTTAAAAGTTTAATTGACTTACCAAAAACACTAATATCAATTCAAAAAAATATGGAATCAATTTTCCTGACAGATAAGACTTTTGATCAACTAATGCATTGGATTGGTGAAGTAAGAGTGAACGATACAAAAGAAGCCCTTTCATCAATCGTAGAAGGTAAATTAGTCATTCTCTTACAAGATGATAAGGATCAGAAGTACGTTATAGTAGATCCCATTTCTCAGATACTTAATCGTTCCATTGAATCACCAACAAATGAGAATGTCCTTCAGGGTCCTTTAAGTTCCTTTATAGAAGATATTAATACAAATATAGGTATTATTAGAAAACAAACTAATTCCGAAAGATTACAAATAAGATCGTATTCTGTAGGAACGGATAGAAAAAAGACGCTATCGGTACTATATTTTGAAAATAATGCCAATATAAATCTTCTCCAAAAAATCGTTAAACATATTGAAAGTAATTTAGAAAAAGAAATTAATAATGTTCAAGACTTATCAAAAATGATGGGCTTTTCATCTTGGTTGGCTGTTAACAAATTTAATATGACAGAGCTTCCTCAAGAGGCTAGTAAGTTTTTAGTCATGGGAAGGATTATTATGTTCGTTGATAGAATTCCTTTTGCTCTCGTTCTTCCCGGACTATTTTGGGACATGTTTGCAATTGAAAATGATCGTAACTTTCCCGTACCTCTCATGATTGTCTTTCGTTCTTTACGTATTATCGGCTACTTAATGACTTTGATATTACCGGGATTATATGTTGCCTTGGTTGCCGTCAACCCAGAAGTGTTAAGAATAGAGCTTGCTTTATCCGTCGCCCAAAGTCGTGATGGTGTTCCATACCCTGCACTTGTGGAAATGATACTAATGCTAGTTATCTTGGAATTGATTATGGAGGCCAGCGTTAGACTACCGAAAAGTATTGGTCCTACGTTAACAATGGTTGGTGGAATTATCATTGGACAAGCTGTTGTGGAAGCGAAGTTAGTGAGCAACCTCCTAATAATCGTACTTGCAGCTACAACAATTGCAAACTCGACGATGGTGGGTTTTCAAAACTCTCTCACAACCCGTTTGTTTAAGTATATTATCGCCATTTTGGCTTCAATTTACGGTATTTTAGGGATTATGGGTGGTTTAGTCATAACCTGCACCTATCTTGCTGGTATTACCACGTTTGGTGTTCCATATCTATATTTCAATATGAAAAAGGAAGAAATTTAAGATGGATAGAAGTTTTCAAGTTGTCATAATGTATATTTTAACTCATCTTAGTCTTATATTTTTTTTGTATCCTAGAAACATAATAGCTAGTACAGATGAAGGTCATTGGATTCCTATTATGATAGGACTGCTTTTTCATTTCGCCACTATTGCAACTTATATGAAAGGGCTAAGTTATTTCCCAAAAAAGGACCTCATGAGTATTTATCTAGGGATTGGAAAGGGCGTTGCAATT
This sequence comes from Gottfriedia sp. ABJ_BB2_2, assembly GCF_055484705.1. Lineage (NCBI taxonomy): Bacteria > Bacillati > Bacillota > Bacilli > Caryophanales > Bacillaceae > Gottfriedia > Gottfriedia sp. ABJ_BB2_2. The sequence continues at coordinate 254,238 of NZ_JBVFKR010000003.1, read as the reverse complement.
ATTTTTTTAATACCAACTACCCTTTATTTTCTTATGATCATTATTATTACCATTCGTGCTTATTCTGAAATTATTTCTATCGTATTCTTAGCCAAGACCCCTTTGTGGGCTATTATGGCTTTCCTGCTCTTCATTTCAACATATTTAGCATCAAAAGGAGTGGAAGCCATTTTTCGTACTGGTGTCCTAATTGCTTTTTTATTTTTACCTCTTATTATCCTTATCTTCTGCAGCTCTGTACAAAATGTAGACTGGCACTATTTGTTTCCGATTGTAGATAAAGAATTTACATTTTTCACTAGTTCATCATTTTATGTAAGTTTTTTTGCAGTAGGAGGGGGATTTTTGTTCCTCGGGTTTATCCCACCATACTTATCCTACCAAAGGAAAAAAATCTTAATAGGCGCACTTTTCCTAATACCTTGCTTTATTCTATCGGTTTATATCCCTATCCTTACGTTCGGTCAGGCCACTGCATCCACTTTATTATTCCCTTTCGTCGTAGCACTGGATACTGTAGAAATGGATTGGTTAATATTTGACAGAGTTACGATGTTTTTCCTAATGAGCCTGATAACCTTCATTATGCTATATATATCATTGGTGCTTTGGAAAACGATCAGGATCGCGAATGTCTGTTTTCCATCATTAAAACCTACTTTTCTTACAATTACTCTCTCAGCATCCATCTTTATCCTTTGTTTACTAATCCCGAATTGGGATGACATTGAAAAAGTCTTTCTGTGGAACACATATTTGAGATTCTATGTAATGTGTGCCATTCCTATTTCAGTTTTTTATATTGGAAAAAGGTTAAGGAAGGAAGGAAATAATGAGAACTTTTAAGAAGCTGAAGATTATTATTTTGATTTCATTTTTAGCATCCACCCTAAGCGCTTGTTGGGATAACAAGGATATCAATCATAGGGTGTTGCCTGTTGTTTTAGGCATTTCATTGTTAAATGATGAATACAAACTCTTCCTTCAGATTCCACAACCCTCACAGGGAATTATTAAAACCAAGGTAGTAATGGGAACAGGCAAGACAATTAGTCAAGCTGTCGATAAGATCAGTACGAATATGGAAAGCAGTGTTGACTTGCTTCATTTGAAGGTAATCGTTTTTGAAAAAAAATTGGCCCAAAAAGGAATGAAGGACTTGATTTCCGGTTTTATGAGGTCAAGGGATGTCTCACCAAAGGCAATGGTTGCCATTTGTGATGATGATATTAATTTATTCTTTTCAAAAATGAAGCAATCTGCTGAACCTCAAGGAACTGCTCTTTTGGAGTATTTTGAAAAAAACGCTGGTTGGAATCCACAAATAGCATTGACTAGTGTATGGGAGACTTATCGAAGTATTCATTCTTACACGCAGGACGTTGCAATCCCCATGTTAAAAGTCGGAAAAAGTACTTTAGTTGAACAGGTTGGTTCAGCAGTTATAAAACAAGGGAAGATGGTTGAAGAGATTAACTCAGATGAAACCCTTTTATTCAATGCCTTCAACGATGAAAGCACTAATGGAAAAATTGAAGTCACTCACGATGGATCTGTCTTAATCCTCAGTAATAAAATGAAACACAAAAGTAAGTTCATAAATGAAAGGGCTTATTTGAAAAGTAATTTGAAGCTAAAAGTTAGTATTCTTGAAACAACAGGAAACGCAACTTTAGAGTCAATCAAAAGTGATATGGAAAAGCTACTAACAAATCGATTTAATAAAATGTTTACTAAATTACAAAACAGTGAAGCTGATATATTAGCACTAGGTCAATTTTATAGAAAAAAGATTCCAAGAAAAGAATTAAAGAATTGGCGATCAGAGTACTATTCTAAATTATCAATGGATTTCCATGTTCAAGTAGACATTCAGAATGGAGGAAATTTAATTACAAAATAAAATTGTTGAAATTTACAATTATCAGTGTCTCTTTTCAAATCAAATAAAGTCAACAAAACCAATTCAAGCAAAGTACAACCGTCGTTCGATTTTTCAATTTGAACCTCACAAAAATAACTCAGCCGTTATTCCACTGTAAAATACAGGAGAACAACGGCTGTTTAGTCTTTTTAATTGGTGTCTACTTACTGACATCTTTATACCCCAAAAGCAGACTTCATTCAAATGATTGATAAATATTAAGTAAGATTGTAGTTGAAATGATCATACCATGTGGGATGATCGAAATGAGTAATTGCTGTTTCTGATTTTTTGCTTTAAACATGTAACTAACAATGTCCTCAAATAATCTAAATACTACTAAAAGAATGAAACATAAGAGCATTGCTACGGCTAAATTAGGTTTTAGCATTTTTGTCATGATCCCTGAAGTAAAAATGACTGAAACAACGAGTAAAATAAAATATAAATCACCTTTGTCTCTATTTTTATTGATCCACCTAAAAAATACTCTTTTAGTATCCATAATTTCTCCTCACACGATATAGATTCATGTTCAATACAATCGAATTGTTGCAAAAGAGCCTGCAGTAACAGCCCGTTTTGCACTAAATATTGGTGAGAATGAATTATTTATTCAAGTCCAGCTGATGCTTCTTTTACCATCTCAGCTACTGATTCCAGTCCACCACCAGAAAGATACCAATAACCTGGATCAAGATAAATAATTTTCCCATTTTTAAAAGCATCTGTCTTTTTAACTAAGTCATTTTCAATTACTTTTTTTGCATTACTACCTTCTCCAATTGCCGCATCACGGTCAATTACATATAAAATGCCAGGATTTTTTTCTGTAATGAATTCCATCGAAATAACTTGTCCGTGAATTGGATCCGCATCCGTATTTTCTGCAGCAGCTTTAATACCAAATACATCATGCACGATTCCAAATCTTGAGCTTGGTCCAAATGTAGTTACTTTTCCACCCTCAGCTAGCGTAATTAATGCTTTTACATCGCTTGCATCAGCTTTCTCTTTTAATTCTGCGATTGCACTGTCAATTGTATCTAGTTCTTCTTTTACTTGATCTTCTTTATTAAAAATTTCTCCTAAAGTCATTACATTCTGTTTAAATGACTCCATGTAATTCTTTTGATCTATTCCCATAAAAATGGTTGGTGCAATTTCTTGGAATTTATCATATGAATCTTGTTGTCTCCCTGAAATGATAATTAAATCAGGTTTAATTTCATTGATTGCTTCAAAATCTGGTTCTTTTAAACCACCAACATTAGCATATGTAGAATCCGAATATTGTTTTAGATATTTTGGTATGTTTTGTTGTGGAACACCTGCTACTGATTCAGAAAGACCAAGCTTATCTAATGTATCTAAGGATCCAAAATCAAAAACAACTACTTTTTTTGGATTTTTTGCTACCTTCGATTCTCCTAATTGATGCTTAATCGTTAACACCGTTTCTTTCTTTTCAGAGCTTGAAGTTTTTTCATTATTTGCTCCACAAGCAGCGATGATCATCGTTAATAAAGAAACAAATAAAAATACAGATAATTTTTTATACATCCTTACACCTCATTATATTATATATTTAATTAAAAATGAATATCATTCTCAATTATAATTTTCAAATAGGTGCCTTTTTGCACACTATCATTCCCTATTTTTTATCATTACACATAATACACACATATTTTATGATCGTTTATGTCTTGAATCGATATATCCATTTCATATAGATTTGCTAAAACCTTTGAATCCATGATCTGATTTATAGCCCCATAATGGGCTAGATTTCCATCTTTTAATGCAATAATATAATCCGAATAACAGGATGCGAAATTAATATCATGGATGACAATGACGACAGTCTTTCCAAGTTCGTCAGTCAATCTTCTTAGCACCTTCATAATTTGAACGGCGTGCTTCATATCTAAATTATTTAACGGCTCATCAAGTAATATATAGTCTGTATCTTGCGCTATTGTCATCGCAATATAAGCTCTTTGCTGTTGTCCTCCACTTAATTGATCTAAAAATAGTTCTTGAATTGGTTCCAGGTCCATATAGTGAATTGCTTCATCTACAAACCGCCAATCTTCTTTCGTCAACTTCCCTTTCGAGTACGGGAACCGGCCAAAAGATACTAGCTCTCTAACGGTTAATCGAACATTAATATGATTTGATTGTTTTAAAATGGACAGTATTTTAGCTAATTCACTTGTTTGCGTTTTACTAATTTCTTTACCATCAATAAAGATTTCACCTGCATCTTTTAAACTTAATCGACTAATCATCGAAAGGACCGTACTCTTTCCAGCTCCATTTGGTCCAATTAAAGATGTAATTTTTCCTTTTTCGATATTGAACGAGACATTATTAACTACTAATTTATCTCCATATTTCTTAGAAACACTTTTCACTGATATCATGCTTTTCTCTCCCTTATTAGTAGATAAATAAAATACACTCCACCAATGAAGTTGATAATGACGCTAATGGTGGTTGAAAATGTAAATACTCTTTCAACAATTAGTAAGCCACCGACTAACGCAATGATACTGTTCAGAATTGAAGATACTATTATGTAAGAATGGCGATATGTTTTGATAAATTGATAGGACACATTCGAAACGAGTAATCCTAAAAACATAATCGGACCAACTAAAGAAGTAGAAATCGATACTAGAATTGCAACAATAATTAGTAATCTTTTAACTACATGATCAAAATCTACACCAAGATTAATTGCTGTATCCCTGCCAAGAGAAATGACATTAAGATATTTGGCAAATCTCATAAAATATAAAAATACAAGAATTAATAAAATGATCGAAACGATTAATAAATCAGTATTGATATTATTAAAGCTCGCAAACATTCGATCTTGAATGACCAAGAAGTCATTCGGATCGATAATAACCTGCATAAATGATGAAAAGCTTTGAAAGAAAATTCCCATGACCATTCCGACAAGTAGTAAAAAGTAAATATTTCGTCCTTCTTTTTGAAATAAGAACTTATATAAAAGGCCAGCAAACCCAATCATGACTGTGGTGCAAATTAAAAAGTTAATATTCTTATCCATCACTGTAGAACTTGTTGCTCCAAATGCAAATATAAGAAATGTTTGAATGAGCATATAAAGAGAATCTAAACCAATAATACTTGGCGTTAGTATGCGATTATTTGTGATTGTTTGAAAAACAACTGTCGAAACAGAAATTGCTGCACCTGTTAATACAATCGCAAGTATTTTTATCGCACGGTTTGGAACTACATATTCCCAATAGTTTCCGATACTCGTAAATAGAAAGATACTCACAATCGTTAACGATATAGCTGTTAAAATTAATAGTTTTAGTTTATGCTGCATAGGCTCTTCCCCTTATTAGCAAGTAAAGGAAAATTGCACTACCAATTGCCCCTACTGTTAATCCAATCGGTATTTCATATGGAGCAATAATGACTCTTCCTAAAATGTCACAAGACAATAAAAATACAGCACCAAGTAACGCAGTTGGAAATAAATTTTTCTTTAAATGATCGCCATTATAGATTGAAACAATATTTGGTACAATCAATCCCAAAAACGGAATCGTACCAACTGTTAATAAAACAGAAGTAGTAGACAGTGCCACAATCGTTAATCCTATATTGACAATTACTTTATACTTTAGGCCAAGATTTGTAGCAAAATCTTCACCCATTCCTGCTAAAGTAAATTTGTTTGCAAAAAGATAAGCCATGATAACAAGTGGAATACTAATGTATATCATTTCAAATCTACCTGACATAATCATCGAAAAATCTCCTTGCACCCATGCTGAAATACTTTGAATCAGGTCATGCTTATAAGCAAAAAAAGTAGTAATAGAACTGACAATACTTCCAAACATTAAACCTACTAATGGAATAAAAATAGCATCCTTAAATTTAATAGAATCTAATATTTTCATAAATAAAAATGTACCAATTAACGCAAAAATTGACGCCACTATTATTTTTTCTAACATCGTCGCAGATGAAAAAAGCATTAATGAAACTAAAATTCCTAGCTTCGCGCAATCCATCGTCCCCGCTGTAGTAGGTGATACAAATTTATTTTGAGTAAGCTGCTGCATAATCAACCCGCAAATACTCATACTAACTCCAGCAATGATGATTGTAATCAATCGAGGAAAGCGACTGATCCATAAAATATCTTTTTGATCCTCTGTTAAATGAAAGAGGTCAAATGGATGGATATCCTTTACTCCTATAAATAATGAAGTGATGGATAATAGCACGAAAATAAACATAAAAAGAACGACTTTTTTCATTCGTAAAACCCACACTTCCATTTCTAGAATAATCGTTAAAACATGTATTTGATAACGAAATTCATTATCAGTAAGATGCAAAAAAATAATATATATATATAATTGATTAGTTATTATTAACTGCCTTCTTCACTGCCTTGACCTCATATCGTCCAGCCTCTGAACTAACATAAAATTCAGGCTTCGGCTTACCCGCATTCGCTTTATGACCTGCAATATGTACTTCACTTTTCTCCCAATTTTTCCAATCCTCTTCTGATTCCCAACGAATCATAATGATGACTTCCTCATCACCACTACGAACCTTTTTCACCATGATTGTCAAATCAACAAATCCAACTTGCTCTTCAATCACACCTGCCTTACTAAAACGTTCAACGACTTTATCTGAATTACCTTCAGTCACAATCGTCTTTCTCATTTGTACAAACACTAGATCATCTCCAATTCAGATTTGTTTCATTCGTTTACGTTTTACATTATAATGATAATGATTATCAACGTCAATACTGAAATATTAAAAATATATTATAGATATATCACAAAATAGTAAAAATTATATCCTTTTTATTAGAAATTTTTAATGAAAATAATAAAAAAATATGACTCTATCAATCAATGGAGTCATACTTAATTTCCTTGTTATTTTTTGCTTTATTTGCAAACTTACATTCCCTTTCTTTATCTTATTTTTTCCTGTGAATTCGTTCTGTACATCGTTTTGACGTATTTCCACCTTTATCTTCTATCGTTCTCTTCATTACATAACAATTTGGTATTCACAAATTTATGGTTTCCCCCAAAAAAGATTCAGATTTTTACAAACTCTTATCATAAATATATTATAATTGGATTAATTTTCATGTATTTTCAAATTGCTTTGTATGAACCTGGATCAAGTATTGGAGGAGAAAAAGATGGAACACGAATTAAAAGAGTTAATTAAGAAGTGTGACACAGCTATTCAGCAAGAGGATTTTGATACCCTTCTCAATTATTATGCTGAGGATGCAATCCTTGTTGTGAAACCAGATATGATTGCACGAGGAAAAGAAGAAATTAAAAAAGCCTTCATTGCCATTGCAAAATATTTTAACAATACGCTTGTACCGACAGAGGGTGAAATGATTATTTTAGAAGCCGGAGATACTGCATTAGTTCTTTCCCAAACGCTGCTTGAAGCAGACAAAAATGAATTGGGTTTTTCTATGGAGAGAAGAGCTACATATGTTTTCAAGAAGAACTCACAAGGTGAATGGCTTTGTTCGATAGACAACTCATATGGTACAGACTTATTGAAGGAAAATTAATTCTAGCTTTATGATAAGTTCTTACTCTACTATTGGCATTAGTAGAATAAGAACTTAATTACTTTTTCTTAATAGATTTAACACAGGAAATCAATTGTTTAGGCATTCCCATAATAATTGGCCTTATAGATAAATCCCTTTTTACGAACTATATAATTGGTAAAATGTGAGTCTGTTGTACCTCCTTTAGGTGCTTTTGTTAAAGAGTAACATTTCGCTTGTTCTTTCTTTAAATATTCCTTATCTATACTATTATGCTCTCGATCAGGAATGATTTCTGTTTGAAAAGCCAATATAGGGTGACCATTAAAAAATACATGAGTTCTTAATGCTAACTTTGGTGTAGAATGTAAAATAGCAAATAAAATGATAGGAATTATGATGACAGGACTAATTATTAACAATATTTCTGACCACTTTGTTTGTCTCATTTGAATACCTCTTTTACACTAGTTTTTTCCATTTATTTGTAATTCTATAAGACATTCAAAAACCCTTTTTCATTTGTTTCTCTTTGAAAATCTACAAAAAAAGAGTTGCAATAGCAACTCCGTTAAATAAGTTTCATTATTTTGTAATAGATTCATTAGTCAAGAGAATAAAAGGCTAAATCTGGATTACCTGGTACATCTTGCCCAAAGTAAAAATGAATTTTATGGTTTCCAAATTTATATGTTACCCATCTACTTTCATTATTATCTTCTTTAAAAGGTTTTCCTAGTGTATTTTTTAAAGTAATGTATGAGATATTTTGTAAGCTTTGATCACTAACTAGCATCCCTTTAATTAACTGTTTCTTTTGATCAATATCTAATGAAACATCTTTATATATAAAATTAGAACCACCTGCATCAATTTGATTAGGTTCTCCTATATTTTGAGTAACGTCCTTAACTGGCGTTCCAACTGGGTATGTGAAATTTAATACCTTACCTTGTTTTGCTAACTTCGCAATTTTATTAAGAGTGTTTTTATGTTTTGTAGAATCTTCAGCTAGAATAATATACCTATTCGTATTGAAAAACTCCCCATCATGTAAAAACTGAAACATCAGTTGGTACTCCCCTACTTTATATAAGGAGTAGTCCGAGAATTCATGTTCAGGTTCCCCAAAATATTGAGTAAGAATAGATTTTGATAATTTGTTCAGTCTTTTGTCAACTGATGTCATACTTTTTATTTGTTTCATAGAATTCACTTCAAACTTAACGTCTTTTTTCTCATAGATGAAACTACGCATATCTTCCGGATACATGCCATTAGCAAACATATCCATAAAAAAAGGAGTATTTCCATTATCACTTAGATCATTATTTATAGAATCTGCCTCACCCCATTGTTTTTTTACAGAAGAATATGAATCTCCTATTTTAAATGGACTATTAATCATTCTGCCTTTTTCAGCATCGTTTGTAATCTGATCTAATAACTTCTTTTGTGTAGGGTCAATTTGAGAAACCGCTATCAAATGTTTTACTTTCGGGATAAGAATTGGAGATAATGCTACTAGTAATACGAGTGCCGAAATAATTGCTGCAAAAAGGATTTTGTTCTTGGATGTAAAGTTTCTCATTTTAATAAACTCCTTGAATTTTAAATGTTATCTCTTATAAAAAGATACTTATAGTAGGAGTATATCTAAAGTAATACTATATTGACATATTTTTTTAATACAGACGTAATATTGGTGAAAACTGGAAAAAACATTAAGTCAATTTGAACTACGAAACAATATGTACCCGGGAAATATATTACTATAGTTCTAATTCAATTTAATGTAAAAGAAAAGTACTGTCATCATGGAACTCACTTTATCAAATCATTAGCTTCAATTAAGATCTTCCCAATCATTTTCTTTTTGAGCGTAAATATTATACTCATTAATCGTGGACAAGCATACAATCACTTCAAATCTAGCCCTAATATTATATAGAAGTTTATATGAGGGAAGTGAACAGTTTGCCACCTAAACCGAAAAAACCAAATGATTCAAATGAAGAGAATATTCATATTGCTTCAGCCTTTAGAGCTGTCAATAATGTAATTCAAACTGTGCCTGAGAACACTTTTGTAAAAGTAAATTATCAACTTCAGCAATTTGATTTAGCAAATGAGTATCATCCAGCTACTTCAACATTTAGACCAAATAAGAATGGCGTATATTTAGTTTCTGCAACGATTTCTTTTGCTCCTAATAATAATAATGTTAATTATAGAGCCCGGATCGAAATTCGTGTGAATGGAAGACCTGCAATCGCTATTGATAATGATTTCTTTGGTCCAATAAACTTCGGAAATGTTGTAAGTGTCTCAAGTATTCTGCAGCTTAGAGCAAATGATCAAGTTGAGGTTTTTGCCCAAAGTAGTACTGCTGGTTTTATTGCAGTAAATGCAGCTGGAGAAGTTAGTACTCATTTTGAAGCTGCGAGATTTCCATCTCCAACAAAATAAGTATTACATGTAAACGTTATTTCAAAAAAAGACGATTAGCATACTATGTTGATCGTCTTTCATATTATATAAAATAAAGGAGAGATCACATTATGCTTTGGAGCATTATTTTTTTTATTGGCATCTTTGTTATTATCTTTATCATTGGTATAATTGGTAGTCCTTCTCGTGACCTTTCAGAACAACAATTACAGGAATTGGAACGTATTAAATCTAACAGTCTTCCACCTGGTGATGGATCATTATAAACAATTCTACAAACAAAAAAAGTCTTCATTTTGAAGACTTTTTTTACTGGGCTGATTCTGTTATTTTACCAACCGAATCGTCAGTAATCTCTAAGTGATTCCTAAATTTTGTTGATATATCATCTACACTTACTTGATCCGCAACATAGTACCAGATACCATTAATTAATTCATTTTTACCAGTATAACTTAACGGTTCAATATGTGCTGTTATGTCATCTGGTAGGCTGCGATAAAGCTTGAACGCGTCACCGATGCCCATATTTGTACGAATATTTTTGCTGAATTCTTTTGCATATGTATCTGTTTTTAAAATAGATTTTGGAGATTTTAGTTCATTTAAAATGGCAGATAACACTTGTCTTTGACGCTCTTGTCGTCCAAAGTCATTATTTACGTCACGTTTTCTCATTCGAGAATATGCTAACGCTTCTTGACCATTTAAATGCTGCCTTCCCTTTGTAAAATAGACCTTTTCTCTAGGTACCGAATCAGTATGCTCCCAAAAATCAAATGGCACATCAACTGTTACCCCACCAACTTCATCCACTATGTTTTTAAAACCATCAAAATTGACAGTCACATAATAGTCAATTGGCACATGTAAGAAATTCTCAATTGTTTGCACAGTCGTTTGTATTCCGCCTCTTGCAAATGCTCCATTAATTTTAGACGTAACATTAAAGTCCACAATATCTACATATGTATCCCTTGGTATACTTAAAGTTTTTAGTGATTGATCCTTTGGATTATAAGTGGCAAGAATGATGGCATCTGTTCTTCCATTAACTCCTTTTGTTACATAATCCTCCAATCCTAAAAATAATATTGAAATTGGTTCTTCCTGAACATCGACCTTAACTTCTTGAGGTCTAATAATTGACTTAATCTCTTCACCTTGCGTTATTTTATTTAATTCTGTATACGTAACATATCCCTTATAACCAACAACTGCTAAAAGAATCAAACAAATTGATAGAATAAATAATAGTACTTTTTTATATTTTTTCTTCTTTTTTATGTTCTTTCTCGATATTTCCATCTCACTTTGTTCTCCCTTTAAGTTCTTACTTTCGTATTTAAATACTACATATATCATGAAAATCCTTTAATTTGAAAATATGTATCCTGACATAAGAACTATTTAGAATTGAATTTATTATGGTCTTTCCTCCTTATATATCGACGATTTAAGGATGATTCTTGAATTTCAAATTTATTAGCCGAAAAAATTGATTTTTACTAAAAAAAAGCTTGTGAATCATTTGAGATCCACAAGCCTTTTTTTACTTACTTACTTTAATAGATTTCGCTTTCCCTACATTTCCTGCTTTATCTTTTACATAAACAACAAGTGTTGTGCCAGATTTTTGGTTTTTAATTTTAATTGAGTACGTTCCTTTACTGTTTGCAACAGCACTTCCAATTACTTTTTTACCTACTTTTACGTAGACAGTTGCACCTGCTTCAGCTTTACCAGTTACTGTTTTAGATGATGCTTTAACTTTATTAATTGTTGGTGTACCTGGTGCTGTTTTATCAAGTACTTTCACTTTCGATACAGTACTAACATTACCAGCTTTGTCTTTTGAAGTGATCAGCAAGACTGTATTTGCTTTTTGAGCAGCAATTGAAATTTTAAAGTTTCCATTTTTATCTGCTGTACCAGTTTTAATCACTTTTGTTCCTGATTTAATTGTGATGATTGAGCCAGCTTCTGCTTTACCTGAGATTACTTTGTCATAGTCCTTTAATGCTGAAACTGTTGGTGCTTTTGGAGCAGTTTTGTCTGCTACAACAATTGCTACTTCATTACTTACTTCACCTTTTGTATCTGTTGCTTTTACATATAAAACAGTACCTTCTTTTATTTTCTTTGATAGTTTGATAGAGAATGCTCCACTTGCGTCAGCAGTAGTTGTTATATTTAATTCTTTCTTATCTGTCACTGATACTGTAGTACCAGCTTTTGCTTTTCCTGAAATGACTGTACTTTCAGATGTAACTGCATTCACAACAGGTGTTTCTAAGCCTGTTGTTGGTGGCTCTGGATCAGTTGGTGGCACAACTGGTCCTGGTGGTGGTGTACCTGGATTTGTTGGTGTTGTTGGAGTAGCTTTTACAACGAATGTTTTCGTTTGACTTGCACTCATACCAACAATTGAAGCTGTTACTGTATATGTACCTGAAGCATTAGCTGGAAGTGTATATGTTGCTGTAAATCCTCCCGCTGCGTTTGATTGAGTACTCATTTTGCTTTCTGTTCCACCATTTACAATTTTAAGACTGACACTTTTACTTGCGGGTTTATTATCAACTGATACATTACCATCTATACGAACCAAACTATTTGGTGAATATTCAGCTTTATCAAATCTTAAGTTACTCACAGCACCTGTTTGAGTTACCCCACCTGAAACTGTGATTTCATTTGTTTTATATACTCCCCCAGCTGTTATTCGAAGAGTATATGTGCCGTTTACAATATTTGTTCCTAGTTTAATATTTGTCGAGATTGCGCCGTTTGTTCCAATATCGCTATCATTCCATTGCTTAACTTCAACTACTTGTCCACTTGGGTTTAATAATTGTAATAATGGATTAGTTCCTTTACCTGCTTGTCCATCCTTTAACACATTACCTGTTACTGCAATTGTTGAGCTCGCTGAATAAGTCACTTTATCAGTTTGAAAATCCACAGTTACTGTTGATGCAAATACTGGCATTACAATTCCAATTGTTAAGACAAAAGTTGTTAACAACATCAATAATTTATTCTTCAAAGTATTCACTCCCTGCATAATTGGTAGGAAGTTAGGGAGGCAAGAAACACCTCCCACTTCTCTACTTACTTAATTCACTGTAAATGATTGTTGAGTACTGCTTTCTGTTAATGGGTTATTATTTTGATCCCATACAAATACTTCAACTTTATATGAACCTTTTTCAAATTCATCCAGTGCAAGATCAACTCCAAATCTATTCATTGATCCTTTCTTTAATGTATTTAGATCAACTTGTTTGAAGAAAACAACTGCTCCTTCAGCGTCTTTCACTTGAACGAATACTGTAGGACTTACTGCATTTTGTCCTAAGTTCTTTAAGTTACCTTTAACACTTACAGTATCACTAGTATTGAAGGTAGATGTTTTGTTACCAGCTCCATCGATTGTAGAAACGCTATTTACAGTGATTGGGAAGTTTACAACTGTAAATGTTTGAGATTTTGATAGAGTTCCATCTTCAGAAGTTAACACTAATGTGTAATTACCATTTTGTGCTAATGCATCTGGAGTGAATGATGATTTGAAAGTCTTACCTTCTGCTCCTTCAAGTTTAACTTCTTTACCGTTTGGATCTACTACTTTTGCATTCCATTTAATTGAAGAAGAAGCTTCAGCAGTAAATTCATAAGGACGGTTTGCACTTACATCTTGAGTTGGTGATGCTGAGAAGTTCGTTACAAATGCAGTAGGTGCAGCTTCACCTTTATAGATGCAAATTGTTTTTGTCACTACATGACCTGTTAAGTCTGTAGCTGTGAACTCAAAGTTATTTTCACCTGGCTCTAAATGTAATGTTACTTTTTGTTCTTTTGTAAGAGCTCTTCTTTCAAATGGCTCATCAAATACTGTTTTGAATTCTTCGCTTCCATTTACTTGTAAACGAAGCTCATCAAAATTATCAGCTACTGTAACAGTTACTTCTGGATCTTGTCCGTCAGCTGCTACGTAGTTATTTTCAGGAACTCCAGTTACATCAACTGTTGGTCCTTCAGTATCAACAATAATTTGACGTCTGAATTCAATATGGTTACCAACTGAGTCTTCACCTTCAAAGTAAATCTCATGAACACCATCTTCAGTAAATGGTATTTGTGTAGCAAACTCATATTCTTTTAATGTTGAGTTGTATTCAAGATCTAAGTTGATTTCTCCACCCTCGATCTTATCGCCTTTCACTTTTAGGTACTCTACTGCTGAACCATCACTTACGTAACCAGATAATGGAACTTCACGAGTATCATAGTATCCTAGAGCTTCTGGAGAGTCAGTAATGATATATGGAATTGTATTATCCCATTTACCAGTTAATGATTGGCCACCAGAGTTATAACCATAGTCATAAGCAATTACTTCAATAGTAGAACCTTCGTTTACTTTACCAACCTTAACTTTAAAGTTTGTTTTTCCTGTAGGGTTAACCTCACCCATTTTTTTACCATCTACATAAATTTCAACTGTTTGTAATCCGCTACCAGAAGCATTATCACTAGCTGTAAAGGATAAGTATCCGGTATTGCTGCTATAAGCTGCATTTGAAACTGTTGGTGCAGTTGTATCAACACGAACTGGAATTTTTACAATTTGTGGAGTTTCACCAGCTAAATCTACTTGAGTTTTTACTTGATAATAGTAAAGACCATCAGCCGTTTTCTTGTTATTAATTAAGCCGTCCCACTGAGTAATCTTTTTATAAGAGTACAGTGAAGCTGCGCCTGCTGAAGCAACAAGATAGTTTTTACGTTGTTCTCCATCTGTTGTAATTTTTCTTAAAGTTGTACCAGCTTGATTCACAATGCTGTATTCAACTGATTTACTATTACGTAAGAATGAAAGAACAGGTGTGATAGCTTCATTTAAGCCATCACCATTTGGAGAGATTGTAATTAAATTCTTGTCATAACCTTTAAATTTATTGAAACCTAAATATTCGCCGTACTCATCAACCATACCAGCATATCCGTAGAATGAGTCAGCATCATAAATCATTCCATCTAATACCGGAGCCTTATTCCAATCACCTTTAAAGCCTACGAATGGAACTGAAATTGCTGGGAAAGGATTTTCTTGTGAGTCATTTGTTAATTTAATGAAACCTTCTACAAAATAACCATTTTCCATTAATGCTTCTAAAGCAGCTTTAGCATTTGTTAAGTCAACTTTTACAGTAATGTCAGCTGATTCACCTGCTAAAAGAGTGATTTTTGGTGTAGCAACTGTTACTTTTGCATCTGAAATCACTTTTTCTTTTAATTGATTATATCCATTTGCAATAGCGTCAGTTAACACTGAAGCATCAACATTATACGTTACATCCTGTTTACTGAAGTTAGTAGCCGTTAATGTCATTGTGAAGGAATCGTTATTGATTTCTTTTAATTCAACTTTACCTTCATTTGTTCCCTTGTTTACAACGTATATTGGTGAAGAGATTGCTGAATGTAATTGCATTAATCCAGCACCTTGGCGACGAGGAGAGTAGTAGATATTATTGTTGTCTGGATCATTTACAGGTTTAGCTGTATTCATTAGAAGTAGTTTTGCGCGTTTTACTTTTTCCGCACCTGTTAGAGTTGGGAATAATTGTTGAACTCTTTGTAATACAAGAGCTGAACCACCTGCTACATGTGGAGCTGCCATTGACGTACCACTCATAACACCATATTTATTGTTATTAAGCGTAGAATAAATTTGGCCACCTGGAGCAGTAATTTCTGGTTTAATACCTAAATCAGGTGTTAATCCCCATGAAGTAAATGTAGACATCCTACCTGCTGCAGTATTTGCTACTTGCATTGGTTTATCTGGGAAGTTAACTTTGGCTGTTCCACCAGCAGCGATAATTTTTTCTTTTAACAAATTACCGTCACTTTGACTTAAAGAAACTAGAGGAATTTTTGGACTTAATAAAGCCATACTTACATAGTCACCATGGGCAGGGTTTCCTCTAACGATTACACCTGTTGCCCCAGCCGCTTCAGCTTGCTGTTGGATTTGACCGTAGTTTGGAGCTGCTGCAGATCTTACTGCAAAGACAACTTTACCTTTTACATTTTTACCTTCGTATTGGGCTGCACTTCCGTCACCAACATACACAACATCTAAATCATTTGTTTTGCCAAATACTTCAACAAAATCTGGAGAATCCTGAGTTTTGTATGCAATTGGTACTGATTCATCACCAAACTTCATCGTCAATTGTTTTAACGTAATCTTACTATTTTCTAAAGAAGCAACCGAAATGGAATTAGTTGATAAACCAGGTGAACCAACTAGTCCAATATCTGGGTTCTCCGCGTATGGATTATCGACACCACTACCAAAGTTTGCGCTATTACCTGCGGAAATGGACATAACAACACCACTATTTACTGCACGGTCAATTGCTTTTTGCTCTGAGTTATTTGAATCTACAAAACCTGCTGTTGATCCTAAACTCATATTCAGTACGTCTGCACCTAATTTAATCGCATCATCAATTGCTTTTATGTAAATATCCCCGAAAGTAGAAGGCATTGCAGGGTCATTACCGAATACTTTGAGCGCTAATAACTGTGCTTCAGGAGCTACCCCTTTGATTCCATCTCCTGATTCATCTCCATTTGCACCTACAGTACCGGCAACATGCATTCCGTGCATCGATGCATCTGGTCCTAGGTCTCTAACTTCACTATTTTTATCAGCGTAGTTATAACCATATGGAACTTTACTTGTATAAAACTTACCTTTTAATCCTTCTTTTGCTACAACTGAATCCACTGACTCTTTAGTTAATTTAGGACTATTTGTTGTCAGTTTCATATCTTTGTGTGTATAGTCGATACCAGTATCAATAACCCCTACTACCATTCCACGTCCATCAAATCCAGCATTCCAAGTTTGGATTGTTTCAACTAGGTCTTTACTAGAAATCATCTGTGGTTTTTCAGTCGGTCTTTGATATTGATTTACAAGACTTACAGATTCAACGTTTGGTAGTTTTTCAAGTTCATCAATTTCTCCAAACTTTACTTCACCACTAAGACCATTCATGACTGTCGTTACTTTGTTTTCAACATCAAAATCAATGTCTTCGATCTTTACATCAGATAAAAATTCATTTTGTTCGCTTTGTACTGCTGTTTGTAATTGTTCTTTTTGCGAAGCAGGAAGATCCTTATATCTTTTCCCTTGTTTAGTAGGTAAAACGATGGCTGGATCACCTTCTAACTCAACAATTACACGCACTTTATCGTTATCATCAAAATGTTGACCCAAATCGATTTTTTGCTGTGGAACAGCTTTAGGCTCTTCAAAATTTGAAGTATCCCCTTCTGACTCTGCATGAACAGAAGTAAGTCCCATACTAACATTAGATAATGTTAATAATGTCGCAACTCCTACTGCCACACTTCTTTGATATTTCTTTCTCTTTTTCACTTGTTTCTCCCCTTTGAATTATAGTGAAATACTAAAACAATCCCCCTTTTCAACAGTTTCATCCAATTGTTAGGTGTATTTTCCTAACTACATAAAAATTACCATGACCTATTTCCCTCGTAAATAGCGGAAAAAAACTCATTTTGTAGAATTTCTCATAAAATTACAAATTTTTACCGACAAAGTTTGATATATTTCTGACATAACTTTAGTTTTTTCCTATGATTCTCCAATTCTCTTTCTTATGAAAAAGTTCACATTTTGAAATACTCGAGATATTTTTCTGATATATTAGACAAAATTCACGAATGGATGACATATAAAAAATGAGAATTCTCTAAAATATCACAAAAATTGATTCAATTAGTTCAAAGATCATTTTTTTGACTTATTATGAGGAAAAAATATTTCTTTTTTTTTCAAAATATAATTAGAAATATGATATAAATCTTTTAAATTTATAGTTAAATGTAGGCACGTATACAAAATGTATACTTTTTTACTAAGTTAATTAAATTCACTTTTGCAGTATAAAATTCTTAGTCCAAAATATTAGATAACTTTCATAAATGATTGGATACATTTTCCTGTTTTTTTTAATACTAAAAAAGATTGAGTTGAAAAGTAGGTGAAGTGGAATTGGAATTGTTTAAGAGATATGAGATTAAGCAGTTAAATGGCGAAACAATTATCATCGTTCATTTATCACCATTTTTAGAAGAGTTTTCAAGCGAATTTGGAACGAACTCTATTAAGAAGATTATTAACTTAAAAAAATCAGCAATTGAGTATATTCAGCAAAATGTACCGCAAATAAAGACTGCAACGATTAGTATTGTGGCTGGTTCGTTTATATTAGCGTCTTTTCCAATGAAAAGCTCTGCACATTCAGCTAATTTTAATATGAGTTATTTATACTTTGGTAACACAGAATCATATCTTTCACAAATTGATCAGACAAAAGGAAATTTAAATCTCGTTGCTCCAAGCTTTTTTGATATTCATCCAAATGGAACACTTAAAGTTACAAATCAGTTTAGTGAAAAATTAGTGAGTGAAGTACATAAACGAAATATGAAGGTTGTACCTTTTCTAAGTAATCATTGGGATCGAGAATTAGGACGAACTGCTTTAGCGAACCGTGAAGCACTTTCCAGTCAAATTGCCAGTTTCATCATGAAAAACAATCTTGATGGTGTAAATGTTGATATTGAAAATGTAACCGATGATGATCGAGATGCCTTCACTGATTTAGTCAGACTACTTCGAAACAAACTACCAAAGGATAAAGAAGTCTCGGTTGCCGTTGCGGCAAATCCCTATGGCTGGACACAGGGCTGGCATGGATCCTATGACTATAAAGCATTAGCTAATTATGCGGATTACTTATTCATTATGGCATATGATGAGCACTATGAAGGTGGAACTGCTGGGCCAGTGGCA
The DNA here is from genome assembly GCF_055484705.1 of Gottfriedia sp. ABJ_BB2_2. Lineage (NCBI taxonomy): Bacteria > Bacillati > Bacillota > Bacilli > Caryophanales > Bacillaceae > Gottfriedia > Gottfriedia sp. ABJ_BB2_2. The sequence continues at coordinate 235,341 of NZ_JBVFKR010000003.1, read as the reverse complement.
AGTAGAGATTGGGTCGACAAATCAATTCAATACGCATTAAACCAAGGTGTATCAAAAGACAAAATTGTGCTTGGCGTACCATTTTTTGGTCGATATTGGAAAGATGGCAGTGCGGTAGGTGGATATGGTGTAGGAGTAAATCAAGTAGAGTCGCTCATTTCGAAATATAAAGGTGTTGTTTCATACGATCAAACTAAACAATCACCAAAAGCAACAATCACGATTAAAAGTGGTGACCCGCTTCCAGTCATTCATGGTAGAACATTGCACCCTGGAACATATGTATTTTGGTATGAAAATCTAACCTCCCTAAAGGCAAAAGTGGATTTGGTACATAAATATGACTTAAAAGGCACGGGTAGCTGGTCACTTGGAGATGAAAACACAGCAATTTGGAGCAATTATAAAAGGTGGATGACAACTCATGACGAAAGAGTCACATCTCCTCCACCTGCCAGAGCTACCACTACTTATCCAATTCTAAAAATTGGCTCAAAAGGTGAAAGTGTAAAAAAATTGCAAATCGCGCTCAAAAAACATCGCTTCTACTTTGGGACTGTGACCGGATTATATGATACGAAAACTAAAAATGCAGTCACAACATTTCAAAAGAAATACCATTTGAAGATTGATGGAATTGCAGGAAAACAAGTACAAACAAAGCTTTATAGCCTACCTACTCCAAAAGTATATGCAAACTTACAACAAGGCTCAAAAGGAAAAAGCGTAGTTGATTTACAAAATGCACTAAAGAAACTCGGATTCTATACTGGATCTACTCACGGTATTTACGACTCAAAAACAAAACAAGCTGTTATTAATTTTCAAAAGAAATATAAATTGAAAGTTGATGGTATTGCAGGGAAGGAAACTCAGACGAAGTTGTTTGGATTGGCGAAATGATGTATGGACCGCTCTGATTGGGGCGGTTTTTTAATATATAATGGCCTTCCTATAAGATTATTTGATAGAATTCAACTTTTATTAAATGTTGAATTTCAGCCTTTAAATCACAAGTAAACCGAAACCTATGAAAACAATTATTAATGTAAGATATCTTCTTAATCCTTTTCTATTTATATAGATCGTATATAAATAGAATGATATACCTCCTAGAATTAAAGCTATTGCAGTTAGAAGCCTTACATCACCAGGTCTATCTGCTAACATATAGAACTCAATACATATAAAACATAACCAAACAATATAACATAATACTTTAAACCAGATATTCATATAACCCTACCTTTATCTTAGACTTTGAAACAAATAAATAACATTAGTCATTTTTACTTAAATAGATCCTCAATCCCATAAGGTGGAACATCCATCATCTTTAATACAACTCCAATACTGACCACGAATAATAAAAATGCAATACTCCACCACATTTTAGTATTTTCTTTCATATAATCACTCCAATCTATATATTCATGATATAGTTTGTGAAAATATTAACATACATACTTAGAATAAAATGATGGAAGTTGTGATCATAAAATGACTATTTTTCAACAAATTTACTAAACACAAAAAAACACTTCGAAAAAATTTTCCGAAGTGTTTTCAAATTAATAAAACGCTTACAAGTTACCTGTTATTTACTAACTGTCGACTTTAATTTTTCAGCCTGTTCATTTAGCTTTTGAACTGCTTCATTATACTCTTCTTCAAGCTCGCTAATAATATCAGCTGCTGGGCTAATTTTTGTAATCGCACCAACTCCATGGCCAGCTGACCATATTTCTTTCCAGGCTTTTGCGCTCGATTCATTTTTCATGCTATCAAATTCTACTTTATCTTTCTTTTTCAATAACGTTGGATCAAGACCGGCTTTTACAATACTCGGAATTAGCATATTTGCTTTTACCCCAGAGAATGCATCTGTCAGAACGATATCGTCCTGTGTAGAATCAACTAGCATTTGACGGTACTCATCATTTGCTAAGCTTTCTTCAGCAACGATAAAGCGTGTTCCCATGTATGCTAAGTCAGCACCTGCAGCTTGAGCAGCTAAAATGCTTTTACCTGTAGAAATCCCACCTGCTAGCACAATAATGCCATCCCAAAATGTACGAACGCTATCCACAAAAGCAAATCCATTGATATTTCCTGCATGACCGCCTGCTCCTGTAGAAACTAGAATCAAACCGTCAACCCCTGCCTCGGCTGCCTTTTTAGCAAACTTCATATCGCTAACATCAGAGAATACTAGTCCACCATAACTATGTACAATGTCAACAACAACCTTCGGACTTCCTAATGAAGTAATAACAAGCTGCGGCTGATGTTTTTTCAACAGTTCAAGCTCTTCTTGCAAACGGCTATATGAACTGTGAACGACCATATTAATCGCCCAAGGTGCAATCTTACGCTCAGGCTCTTTTTCCCTCGCTAAAGCAAGATTCTCATTCAAACTACCCATCCATTGATCAAGTAACTCAATTGGACGTGCATTTGGAGCGGGGAATGACCCAATCACACCATTTAAACATACTGACTCTACTAACTCAGGTCCAGATACTAAAAACATCGGAGCAGAAATGGCTGGCAATTTTAATTGGCTCCACCATTGTTCAGGAATTTTCTTACCCATACAAAACGCCTCACTCTCATACAGAATTTTCTGATTATTACTTAATCTTACATTAGTAAACTATTATTTTCAATCTTCTAAATGTAAAAAAGCATGTTGAATGGTTAATCAGAACTTCCTCCTAATGAATTTGATATATCTATATAGTAAAATTTAACTTTAAAAAAGCCCTACTAAGATAAGACATACTTTTAAAATATTCATATTTACTAATGTATTGTAATGCTTTGGATTCTTTTTATTTTTTACTAGTTGCTAAAAAAATTATTATTAGAAATTTAATTGATCTTCCTAACAAAAAGCTAAAATGTATTTTTTCTAAAATCAAATACATTCCTTAAATAAATGATTAAATAAAATAGTGACAACCATTTCAGTCGAGAACCTAAATCAATCATTTTATCAATTAGTAAGATTGTACTAATTTTGTATTTTATAATAGACCTAAATAATTATTAGAATTTTCATAATTTTAAGATATAATATTACTAAATTTTGGAAAAGGTGGCGATCAGTATAAAAGCGCTTAAATCAATTTTAATCTGGGGATTAATTGCTGCACTTGGAGCAGCAGGATTTGCGGTGATGGCTTTAAATAGCGGAGAAAGTATTAATGCAATTTGGCTTTTAACAGCAGCAGTTTGTGTTTATGCAATTGCTTACCGTTTCTACAGTAGGTTTATTGCGAATAAGGTGTTTCAGCTAGATGACAAACGTAAAACACCTTCTGAAATACATAACGATGGAAAAGACTATGTTCCGACAAATAAATGGGTGCTCTTTGGACACCACTTTGCTGCCATTGCCGGTGCAGGACCATTAGTTGGCCCAATTCTTGCAGCACAAATGGGTTATTTACCTGGAACACTGTGGATTGTAGTAGGTGTTGTTTTAGCTGGAGCTGTTCAGGACTTTATTATTCTTTTCGGTTCCATGCGCCGTAATGGTAAGTCACTCGGTGAAATGATTAAGGACGAAATGGGACGTGTAACAGGAATTATTTCAATGATTGGTATTTTAGGAATTATGGTTATTTTATTAGCCGTATTAGCATTGGTGGTTGTTAAAGCATTAGTAGGCAGTCCATGGGGAATGTTTACCATAGCTGCTACCATTCCAATCGCTATTTTTATGGGAATTTATATGCGTTTTATTCGCCCGGGACGTGTCGGGGAAGCTTCTCTAATTGGTATAATATTGTTGCTTATTTCACTATTCTTAGGACAAACAGTTGCTGAAAACCCAACTCTAGCAGCTATGTTTACCTTTAAAGGTGAAACAATTGCTATTATGATGATTATTTATGGATTTGTAGCATCTGTCTTACCAGTTTGGCTTCTTCTAGCACCACGGGACTATTTGAGTACATTTTTAAAAATTGGTACGATCCTTGGCCTAGCGTTAGGTATCATTATTGTTGCACCAAACCTAGAAATGGCTGGTGTTACAAAATTCATAGACGGTACAGGTCCAGTTTTTGCAGGAAATCTCTTCCCATTTTTATTTATTACAATTGCCTGTGGTTCTGTTTCTGGGTTCCATGCGTTGGTTTCCTCAGGTACCACTCCTAAAATGATTGAACGTGAATCACATGCTCGTCCGATCGGATATGGAGCAATGCTGACAGAATCTTTTGTTGCGGTTATGGCAATGATTGCTGCCTGCGTATTAACACCTGGCGTTTACTTTGCGATTAATAGTCCACCTGCTTTAATCGGAACTGATGTTGTCCAAGCTGCTTCAACTGTTTCGAGCTGGGGCTTTACAATCACTCCTGATGATTTAAAAGCACTCGCAAATGACGTTGGGGAGCAAAGCATTCTTTCAAGAACTGGCGGTGCACCGACGCTAGCAATCGGTATGGCTGTAATATTCTCCAAAGTGATCGGTGGAAAGGCACTAATGGCATTTTGGTACCATTTTGCTATCCTTTTTGAAGCACTTTTTATTTTAACTACGATTGATGCAGGTACACGTGTAGGACGTTTTATGATTCAGGACCTTATCGGGACTGCTTATAAGCCTTTTGCTAGAACGGATGCATTAATTCCTAATATTATCGCAACCGCTCTATGTGTAACGTTTTGGGGTTATTTCTTATACCAAGGTGTTATTGACCCGCTTGGAGGAATAAATACACTATGGCCGCTGTTCGGTATTGCTAACCAAATGTTAGCTGCTATCGCCCTATTACTCGGTACGACGATCCTCTTTAAAATGGGCAAAAAAGCATATGTTTGGGTAACATTGCTTCCAACAACATGGCTGTTAATCGTCACTCTAACTGCAGGCTGGCAAAAATTATTCCATGAAAATCCTAAAATTGGATTCCTTGCCCATGCTAACATTTTTAAAGAGGCCTATAATGATGGAAAAGTACTAGCACCTGCAACATCGCCAGCACAAATGAAACAAATTCTGGTAAATGATTATCTTGATGCCACACTATGTGTTATTTTTATGGCAGTTGTCATTACAGTATTAATTTCAGCAATCAGGATTTGGTTTAAAGTACTGACAAACCACAAATTACCGTTGCATGAGACAGCTCCTGTTCCTCGCGATGGAGGAGATTTTACAAATTATGCTTAACAAATTAAAGGAAATTTTTTCGTATAGAAAGCAATTCCTTAGTCTTCTTGTTGGCGTTCCAAGCTACGAAACATACGTGGAGCATATGAAAAAATGCCATCCCGATGATACAGTGAAAACCAGAAAGGAATTTTTCTGTGAAGCTCAAGAAGCTCGTTACAACGCTAAAGGCGGTAAGGTTTCTAGGTGTTGTTAACAAAAAATCAATTTTTCATATTACTAAGAATAAAGTTGGTATGAAACTTAATAACGGGTTCTCTTCTGGGGGACAAAAGATAAAAATAATAAATAAATTAGCATTATTTTAACACATAAAAAAGCATTGGAATTCGCTCCAATGCTTTGTTTTTTTATTTACCTTTCTACAAAAAAATATAAATCTTCGACTCTTATTTTTATTTTTTTAATTTAAAATTAGCAATTTCTTTTCCACCTGATGTTACGATTATAGAACCATCTAAAGCATTTCCTTTTAGTTTTTCTAGTTTGTCTGTTGACGGAACTCTCACAGGAATTTCAGAAGTTTCCTCTGTTACACCTAATTCAAATGTTAGAATGTATTTTCCAATCTTATTAGATTTAATTTCACCATCAAACTGAACACCATAACCTAAGCCCGTTTCATAATAAGACGAAGGATTAAATATATTAAATCCCACTATACCTTCTGTAATAGTAGCTAATTTTTTGCTAGGAACAAACTTTACCTTTAAAGTTGTATCTACTGTTCCTCCGATTTTTCGATTTCCATTATTTTTAATTTTAAATTCATAGAGTAAAGCTGTTGGAATAACCTCTTGTCCCTTTTTATCACCTTCTGTTAAGATGATTGAACCAACATATTTTTTATCTTTAACAATGTCAACTTTTTTACTTACAAGGTCTAAAGATGGCTTAGATGAACAGGCAGTTAAGAGAACAAGTAGCAATGTTGTGCTTAAAAGTTTAATAAACAATTTCATAATTTATCCCCCTCAATCAATTCCATTCACGCTAATTCTATCATAATATTTCCATTTTTTAGAAAAATTACCTTAAATATAAAATATCCTCATTCGTAAATATTTTATTCGCTATACCTTAAGGAAGCGATCGTGTTAGCTTTCGCTTATATTCTGTATGATAAGTCAAACAAAAGTTGTACTATCTTTACTCTTATTTTTTTATTTATCTTTTCATTTAGTTTCTGAACAGAATAAAATTTCAATTTAAATGTTCACCATATTTAAGGATAGTTTTTTTTATCAGTGGGAAATATGAATATGATATCAAATCGTGATAAGGAGAATGAAAAATGAACAAAGAATTAAGTAATGAAGATTTTCATATTGCTCATTTGACTGATGATGCGAAAAGTAAAATAGAAAACTTGGAAGATGAGTTAAGCGTTACATTAGTTGCTTATGAGTGTGAAAAGTGAAGAATTTATATACCTGAGAATAAAAAAAGAGAATCTAATTAGATTCTCTTTTTCCAACTAATAAGTCTTTCCACTAACTACATTACTATAGTAACTATAAATTTTCTTTCCATTTACAATTCGATAGGATTTCATTTTATAGTAATACGTTTTACCTGTTGATACTTTGTAATTTATATAACTTAAGGTTGTGTTTTTGGTCGTGGCAGCTAATTTTGTGTAGGTTCCAGTTTGACTAGTTCCTCTGTATATTTCATAACCGCTAGCTTCGCTTACTTTATTCCAAGTTAATTTGATTGAAGTACTACTAGATCTTGTAGCTTTTATATTTGTTGGCATCGCTAAGACCGGTGCAGCTCCAACAATAGTTGAATATGAACTATAAACTTTTGTTCCATTATTGTTGCGATATACTCTTATTTTATAATAATAAGTTCTTCCAGTTGTTAAGCTTCCGTTTATATAACTATTTGAACTCCCGCTAAGTGTTGTGATTTTACTGAATGTACCTGTCTTTGAAGTTGAACGATAGATTTCATACCCACTTGCTTCACTCACTTTCCCCCAGGTTACATTCACTTTATTGTATCCCACTGAAACTACCTTAGATGAGGTAATAGAAGTCAAAACTGGTTTTGCAAATACTACATTGGAAAACGTACTATAAACTTTTTTTCCATTAAAAACTCGGTATGTTCTTATTTTATAATAATAGTTTTTATTTGAAGTTAGATTCGTATTTATATAGCTTAGCGTCGAACTATACTCTAGCGAAGCAATATTACTATAAGTACCTGAAAGTGCAGTTGATCGATAAACCTCATATCCATCTGCTTCTCCTACTTCATTCCAACTTACTTTTACTTTATTAAAACCAGCTACGGTTGCCTTTGGTGCCGTTACAGTTGGTAATACTGGTTTTGCACTGACAATAGATGAGAATGAGTTGTAAACCTTGATTCCGTCAATTAGTTTATACGCTCTTACTTTATAATAATACGTTGTTCCTGATGTTAAATTCTCATTTAAATAATTAGTACCATTACCGTCTATATATGGAGTTAAATTACTATAACTACCTGTCAAAGAAGTAGCCCGGTATAGCTCATAGCCAGTAGCACCACTGACTTCATTCCAGCTAATTTGTACGCTATTAAAACCTTCTACTGTAGCTTTTAGAATAGAACTGGGACCCAATGCTGGTTTTCCACTATAAACTGAGGTAAAAGGACTAAAAACTTTATCCTGATCAATGATTTTATATGACCTAATTTTATAATAATAAGTTTTCCCAGTATCTAGGAATACATCAGTGTACTGACTAGTACTTCCAGTTTGGACTTCCATTCCGTAATTAAACGGACCGTCAATCGTTGTACTCCTATAAATTTCATAACCCGAAGATCCGCTCACTAGATCCCAGTTTATAGATAGTTTGTTGTAATCAACAGATGCAATCTTTATATTTAATGGAATATCTGGCGTTTTTTCAAATCGAGCATAAAGATTTTCATCTTGTTTAATAGGTGTATATACTTCAAATTTTGATTGATAATTTTTGTCAGTAAACCATCCCATAAAAGTATATCCTTCTTTAACGGGTACTTCACGGGAGACATTTGACCCATAGTATGTGACCTCTTGTCCCAAAGAATTTCCATCCCCATCAAAGTACGAAACAGTGTACTTGTTTATATCATATTTTGCTGTAATCGTTACATTTGATTTTATTGATGAAAAATCCTTATCCCATCCAATGAATGTTTGTCCTTCTCTAACCGGAACATCAGGTGCAGTTGCGGTATCACCATCTAAAACTGTTTCCGTTTTTAAAACTGTTCCATCATTGCTTTTAAACGTAACAATATATTCTCTTTTGACTGTTATACTAAAATCACTTCGTAATCCATCATAATAGACAGGTACATATTGATACCCAAGATAATGATTAGAAAATCCATTTATCATATCTTTTGTTACATCTACTTCAAACTCATTTCCAAAATTCGATCTAACTGTTAACACTGCTCCAGTCGGGTCGACTTCCTCTCCTAGTGCATAGACCGTTTTTAAAGGTTTTGTTTTGATATCAGAATAAATATTTTCTTCGTTACCACTAAATGTCGTATTTCTTAATTTTGGAAGCTTGAAATCTTTTGAATGATCAATTTCCCAAACAGAATTAAAATCGAAGTTTTGATAGGAACTCATTTGTTTCATTTCTTCTAAAGTTTTCCGCTCGGTACCTTCTTCAGAACCCGTACCAACAGCATGTGTATTGTTACTAAAAAAGTAACTATTCTCAATTATACCTTCATAGTCCGCTGCAATTGCACCAGATTGGTTATAATAGGAACTAATAATTCTACCTGAATTGTAACTATTTTGAATCGATGAATTTTCACCATGACTAATGATTCCAGCAGTATCAATACTACCTCTTATACTTCCAATATTATAACTATCGCGCACATGTGAAGATGATGACCATCCATAGATCCCACCTGCCCAGTTTCCTACGATATTTCCTGCATTATATGATTGTGAAGTGTAAGAATTAGATACTGTTCCAACAATTCCACCTACACTCCATGCCCCAATAATTTCTCCAGTATTAAAACTATTTAAAATAGAAGAATTTGTGCTCAAAGAACCTACTAAACCTGCGACATTACCGGACTTTATCGTACTTCTTACACTTCCATAATTTGCGCTTTTTTTAATTGAAGTAGTAGATGCTGAACCAGAAATCCCACCCCCATTTGAATAGGAAGTTGCTGTCGTAATATTTCCTTTATTATAACTTTCACTAATTGTTACATTGTTACTCGTACCAGTAATTCCACCTGCCGTATTACCATTTGAATGATCTTTATTGATATCACCTAAATTATAAGTATTCAAGATATCTGTCCAACTAACCTTACCGGCTATTCCGCCTGTAGCACTTTTCCCTTTTATCTCAGCAGTATTATAACTATTTGAAATCACTGAATGTACACTTGTTGAACCAGAAATTGAAGCGATTAATCCACCAGCATAGCTACTAGTATAAGAAATAGCGCGCACTGGATTCTCATTATACGAATTCGTTATTTCAACATTTGTCCCATAAGCAATTATTCCACCAGCATAAACATTACTATTAGTACTATCAAGCGATGTACTTTCTGCATCAATCGATCCATTTACTAAACCAAGATTAACAATCTTTGAATTCAAAGAATAGCCAATTAAGCCTGCGTAAACTTCTTGATCAGAAACAATATTTATATGCAGACCAATGATTTTAAATCCGTTTCCATCTAATATCCCTTTGAAAGGGCTACTCTTTGAACCAATCGGTTCCCATCCAAAGCCATTATGATCAAATTTGCCTCCGTTACTAGTAGCCACAGTCAAATCAATATCATTCATTAATATGTATTTACCACTTAAATTGTTTCGGATATTATGTAAATCTTCTTCACTATATATCCCAATATACCCCTCAGGTACCTGTGTCAGTGAAGTCACAGTATTAGTTAAATCTGCAGCATGAACTTTCGTTTGAATATTTACAGGAGCTAACTGCAAACATAAAAAAATTATTAATAACCAAGCTGTCTTCTTCAAATGTAATGTCCCCTTTTGCTTTTACCATGTTGTGTAATAATTTTTCTATCATGATTTGTATTAACTTAAAACTAGGTTAACCTTATTATTTTAACATAGTTTTATAGAGTATTAATTAGTAACAATTGACTAGGTATTATGTACTGAAGACAACTCAAGATTTTTTTGAACAACAAAAAGAGAGTTGTTAGCATTAACAACAACTCCCTAATAACCATTTTAATCTAGTCTTTCCGTATAAAGTAAGGACCTAAATCGCTTTCATGTGTCATAATAAAAGTCCATTTAGAATCCCAATCCATAATATATATATCACTATAGTACATATGATTTTTGTTGTACGGTAGCTCATCGATTGTAAATAGTTTTGCATTTTCAATCAAATAGGCTTCATCTATATTTTGATAAAAAATGAGACACTTAGACTTTAAGTGTTGTGTAAAGGATTCAATTGCTTCTTCTCCTTCAAAACAATTAACCTTACGCCAACTACATAAGTGCCACAAAAATCCATCCATTCCTATTTCTAATTGTTCTTCATTAGATAGGTGATTTGCAAAACTAATACGCCATTTATTTCGTAAATAGTTTCCCCATTGATGAATTTCAATGAACTTTAACTTTTGGAATCTCAATCATTTAACTCCTTATTGATTATTCCAGTCTACTACTAAATAAGTCTTAAATAATACCTACTTAAGCAACTGAAATAATTTTATATCTTCTATGATTCACAACAGTATGCTCAGTTTCATAGTAACCCACATGATTTTTATCATTACTCATATCAACGATAACCGAATTTGTCATCACTTTCGTCACAATGCCTTTTAATAAAATCGGCATCAATTCTCTTTGTTTGTTTTCAATTGACATAAATTCTATTTCATCACCAGGTTTTACATTCGTATTAGGTAATTGATTATTATTTTTATTCATTATTTCCACACCTTTATAAGTATTTAATTCAATTATATAGAATATTACAAATGTTAAAAAGTGAGTAATCTACTAAAAATAAAAAACTTTTTTACTATTTCTACATTAAACTTCTAAAATAACGCAACTTTCTTCTAACATAACTTGTAAATCTCGATCAAAGAACTCAATTCCATAATAACCTAATGGCGTACAAATATACGTACAACCATCTTTTTCTACACTTCCAAAACGCTTATGTGTATGACCAAAAATACAATGTGTCACATTTTCATATCTTTTGATACATTCACCTATTTTTTTTGAACCCATATAAGCATTACAAAGGTTCCAAAATCGATCTGATTTCCAGACTAAAAAATCTTCCCGGGGAATAAAGTGATTCACCAAAATAACTTGTTTAGATTCATATTGTTTTAGTTTCTCTTCCATTCGAATTAAACAGTCGTTCAGATACTCTTTATCACTTGATGTAAGATGCGTATAACGCCCATCCCAATTCGTATCCTTAAACCCTTTAATATCTTCCTCTGATAAATTCATTTCATCGATAAAACTATAGTCATACCAACCACTGTCACCGACAATAACTACATCATTTGTTAACTCGATCGAATGATGAATTAAACATGACGGATGCTTTGCAAGCTCTTCAATCGCATGAGTAGATTCTCCCTCACCGTTAGCCCAAACATCATGATTTCCTGGAATAAAGTATATCGGAATACCAGTAGCTTTTTGCACATGATCGATAAAGTTTAACGTAACTTGAACTGAATTACTGATATCACCAGCAATTAAAACACAATCGGCCTCTTTCTTCTTCACAAAAGTAATAAACTCTTCATCAAATGCTATGCCTAGCTTTTTTTCATTGAAGTCAATGTGAAGATCACTACAAATACATATCTTCATACTTTACCTCCTTGCTTACACTTGTAAAATACGAGTATCCTATTTAATTATAACAAATTTTGGAAATTAATGGAGAATTGAGTGTAAGAAAGTATATCGAAAATAAAAAGAGAATCTAAAATAGATCCTCTTTTTTGCCTCAACTATCTTCAATTATTGTGCTTTACTAAGCATTTTTGAAAATTGACTTCTAAATAATTTCATTAGAAAAATGAACGGAATATATAAGTAAAGGAAGTAAAATCCAACGTTTGAAATAAATTTACCTAGTTTATCAACCTCAACGAAGTTTTCAATAAAGGTAGCAGCTACAATCATAACAACAATGAAAAAAGCTAGAGAGATTTTTGGTTTAAAATGGTTGGAATTAGAAATTCTTTTTAAAATTCTTGTACAAGCCCAAATCGGGATGCACAGTGTAGGAATAATGACTAATATCCAAATGAAGATAAAAATATATTCAAATCGTTCAATAAATGGCAATTCGATGATCTTTGTCATGAATAATGTCGCCCAAGTAGCATGTTGGAGTGTATCTTGATTGATATACATAAAGCTAACAACTAGAACGATTAAATATAAAACTGTTGATATACCATTCGCTAAATGTGCCCATTTTTGACTTTTTTTAGCACCTTTTATAAAAGGATAATACATAAAAATCCATTCAAACCCTACAAAGAGAAGAACAGACGATTTTGTAGAAAGTAGAATTTCTTTAACAGTGTGATTAAAAACAGGCAATAACAGGCGCGGATTCATATATTGTAGTGGAAAGTAAAGGAGCAATAGTAAAAAAGCAGGTATGATTACTCCCCAAACACTAAATCCGGTTAGGATTCGGAATCCTCCAGATACAATATAATAAATCATGACACCCAATACCAAAGCCAATTGCCAAGTTTTAATCGTTGGAAAGACCCATACTTGAATGATTTGGATATATGTACGAAATACAGTAAATGCTGATAGTAGAAAATAGAATAAAACGAAAATCGATAATATATTCCCGATGACTTGTCCAAAACAAAAATCATGAACAGCAACTAAATCATTATGTTTTTCATCAAGTGTTTGATAGATTAACCAAATTAATATATGAATAGAGAGTCCTGCTATGATGAGTGATAACCAAGCATCTTGCTGGGCATCTTTACTGATTTCACGTTGAAAACTAAGAATTCCAATTCCAATTTGAGAGGAATGGACTAAATAAAATGTGAAAAAAGTTGAAACGAGAAATTGTTCCTTTACAATATTTTTCACTATTCACCCACTCCCAACTGACGTAAATTTAGATCTGTTTTTACAGAAAATTTCATTTTAGGATAAATCGTTTGATAAAATTCTTTTTCATTCCATTCTTTACTTTCGCTTCGATAAATAATACCAAAACCAAACGGATCAACTTCATTTTGTTGAAGCTTTTTTAGTAAAGCTTCAGTATCTTTTGCGATGATTTTTTCCATACTTTTTTTCAAGTAATGATAGTCTTCTTTTTTTTCTATATGTATTGATTCTGGTACACCCTTTAATTCCACATTCAATGTTACATTCAGGTTGATTGTATTTTCATTCCCCTTTTTATGTAGGGTAACTTTATGGTTACCATATAAGGACTTTAACGCAAAATTGTTTTCATTCCCTGGTCGTTTATCATGATGATTCCCTTGCGTTTTGTCATTATTTTGGTTCTGTTGTTTTTTGTTATCTTTCCCTTTTTGATTATCCTGATTGTCCTTTATTGGAAGTGTTATATCATAATATCCACTTTTATTTTTATCCTTCATTAGTTTAAAAAGAAACGCTTCTTTGTTAGAAATCGTTAATTTCAGCTTATCTCCTTTAAAAATACTTAATCCACTAACTACTAATTGATTCGCATTGTCAAAACTGATATTTGGAAGGTAAATATCAATCCCAGTTCCATAATATTGACTGGTTAATGTATGTGTATTTGTTTCAGGTGTACCCTCATGTTTTACACTCGTTTCGAGTAAATTTGAAAGAGAAAGCGGAGGTGCAGTTTTTAATCCATTAATAATGTCTTCTGCCTTCGTATCACTGACAACAAAGGTAATGTTACCAATCGTTGCATCCTTGCAAATGGTTTCTAATACTCTAGAAATACCTGCTTTACTATAGGAATCACCAAAAACGAATGTTCTGATCTGACCAAGAACAATTTGATTTTGTGATTTATGCCCCAAATTAGACTTTAAAGTGGAAGGATTATCTGCCGCTGTTTTAATGACGCTCGCCTTATTACTATTCGTATAGTTAGGATACAAAACTGTAGCTGTCAGCTTCCCCTTTTCTTCATCAATTCCAATCGTGTGCGTGATTCCTAATTCATCTATAATACTTCTTGGGACACAGCCAGAAAGCATCGTACAAAAAACCATTAAGACTAATATCATAATGATGAACTTCGATTTCATGTATGAAGCTTTCATGCTATTCATCATTCAAGTCTCCTTTGGGTTTCTTTTTCTTTTTTACACGATATTTTAAAGATTCCTCTGGGCGAAGGTATTCAGGTCTTTTGTTAATAAATTTAAAAGATGAGCGAATAAATGTATCTGCTAATGCGTTTCGTCTAAAAGGATACAGTGGAACCAAATATGGTGTTCCGAATGATTTCAATCTAAATAAATGAGCTAATAAGAAAACGAAGCCCAAAATAATCCCTAATCCGCCCAAAAAGGATGCCAATATGATAAATACAAATCTTAATACACGTATCGTATTAGACATAACAAAAATTGGTGTTGTAAAGGATGAAAGTGCTGACAAAGCGACAATAATTAAGAGAATATTACTAGTTAACGCAGCAGCTACTGCAGCTTGACCAATTACAATCCCGCCAACAATTCCTAGTGTTTGTCCAACCTTAGTTGGTAATCTGGCTCCCGCTTCCCGTAATAACTCTATCGTTAATTCCAAAAATATAACTTCTAAAATAGGTGGAAATGGTACATTTGCTCTCGACTCAATTAATGGACCTAATAAATCCTTAGGAATCACTTCATAATGAAACGTTAAAACCGCCACATAAATTGACGAAGTAAAAATCGAAAAAAATACGCCCATGAAACGAATGAAACGAAAAAATGATCCTAAAACCCAATTCAAATAATAATCTTCCGGTGAAATAAAAAAATCAAATAAAGTTGAAGGTCCTGAAATAGCATAAGGTGTTCCATCACTAAAAATGGCGATTTGTCCACTCACAATGGTATACGTTATCCGATCGATTCTCTCAGTCGATAAATAAAGTGGGAATGGCGTATTTTGATTATCCCTAATGACTTGGTCAAGTAGAGAAGTATCCCAAACAATGTCAATATCTATATCTGACAATCTTTCTCTAACAGTGTTAATATGTTGCTTGCTTGTTATGCCATCCATATAAACAATCATCACTCGGGTCTTTGATAAAGAGCCAATCAGAATTTCTTCAATGACAAGCTTAGGAGAATTAATCTTTCTCCTTAATAGGTTCATATTCGTATCAATGTCTTCAACAAAACCCATTTTTGGGCCAACAACACTAAACTCATTCTCTGAATCATTAAATTGTCTTAGCCCAGTTTGGCAGCTATTTATATTGATTAATAGAAAATTAGACGTATCGTTTTCAATTTGTACAATTAATTGACCTTTATAAAGCTTATTCTCAATTTCAGCAATATCTTTTGTAATACTCATCTCTGAAAGTGGTAATAAATCTTCTAGGTCTTGTAATGACTTTATCTCAAGATTCTTATCTTTTACGTTAAGGTTTGAAAGAAATGAAGTTTGCATCAGTTCATGATTCACTAAAGTAGAAAAGTATGAAATGAGAACTTTTGTATTGTTAACCCTATTTTCTATTTGACTGAAGTCCCTTGATTTTTTCGCAAGTTTCATTAACTTCTCAAAAGTCATCGTGTTTTGATCAACCATAATATGTCCACCTAAATTCCATAATATGGGTTATTATTTGTTATGACTTTCTTATGTATGCATTGCATTTTTATTTATATTCAAATAAAAAAACCGAAAGCACTTAATTGAAAACGTGTCTTTCGGTCTTAAAATGATTCTACTTATTTAATTTTTAAAAAAACAAATGTTTGAAGAAATGATTGTCAGGTTTGAACCATTTACTTCTAAAATCGTTACATCATAATCATCTTCAAGAAATTTAACTAACAAAAATAAAATAAGGATTCTTTATCAATTCAATACCAGTTGAATGATACCTTGTAAAAATATCCTTTCTATCCCACTCTCCATCCACAACCATTTTCGTTCTTAACCCTGCTGTATCTAAGCTTATATCCTCTTTTTTGGTTACAATCGCTGTAAAGTAATAGTTATATAAAATCTCAAAGATTTTTTCATCAGTTAATTCCCTATTTGAAAGTAAGCTTTTTATTTCATTAAAATAAATATTCTTACAAACAATATGTTCAATGATTAAGTTACTTTGGTCATTATTGTTTAATTGGACCAGTGCATCATTCGTGACAAATACTGCCCGATTTTTCTTAGTAAACTTTTTTCCTTGTTCTCTTAATACATCATCAATTGCATCTGAAACTAATCCTTCGATAAAAGTAGTAGAAAAAAACTTCTCCTTTCTTCTACCTTCTCTCATATTTGAAAAATAAAGCAAATCCTCCATTATGTACTTGCTGGCTTTCTGCAATGTTGTTTTTCTGTCCATCACGTGTTGACTCCCTTTAGATGTTTTAATCTGTGATTTATACTTGATATTTATTTGATCCTGAATGACATAAAACAGAATGAGTGGATACAATACCTTCTTTATTTACCTTCATTCCATGTAAATAACCACCATAAACCGCTCCACCATCTAAACAAATTTTCGTACTGCAAGGCGAAGTCCAGATATCGAATTTATTCTCAGTTTTATGAAGAATGGATGTAGGCGTATGACCGAAGATAAAGGTTTTATTCGTATTGTTGTGACCGAAATGAAACTCATCACGAATCCAATAAAATTCTCGTTCACTCGTATTCTTCCAATCTGCTAGATTCAGATTCACGCCAGCATGAACAAAAACGAAATCCTCCCACTCATAGTAAAGTGGTCTAGATTCAAGAAACTCTAATTCAGTTTTAAATTGTACTTTCATTAATTGAGCGATTTCTTCTGCATCTTTTTGATTTGTTATATCAGTTCCAAAGAATGAGTTAATTGTTTCATAACCACCTTGTCCGTAGTAGTAGTCTTTTTTGAATTGTGGTTGATCTAGCCAATCTAGGAGCATTCTTTCGTGGTTTCCTAGTAAGACGATTGCATCGTGATCTTTTTGTAGTTGAATGGCTTTTTGGACTACGGCGTATGGTTGTGGGCCTCGGTCTACTAGGTCTCCGAGAAGTACGAGTTGTTCGTTTTCGGGATTCCATTGGTTTAGTAGTTCATTTAGTTCGTTGTAGCAGCCGTGGATGTCGCCGATTGTGAAGATTGTTTGTTTTTGCATGATGGGAATCCTTTCTGAAATGAGTTTCAAGAATGTTAAATTAATAATTCTTTTATTATGACAGATTTTATGTAAAATTGTAAAAATTCAAGGTGTTAAAAGCAAAAGAAAAAATCTAGTAAATTTGTAGTTTATATACAAGATGTTACTGGATTTTTGATTATTCAATATCAACATTTTAAGTATCTCGTTAATGATTAAATTACTATTTCTTCATTTCTCCACAACATGTTTCAATAATATTCTTTCTTTAAATCCCCCACGCTCTTCTTTCTTTCGCAATCTTACTTTCTCTATTTCCTCAATAGTAATTCCTTTCGTTTCTGCTATAGCATAAAGGACTTCTAAAACATCAGCTATTTCTCCAGTGACTTCTTCTGGTGTAGCTAAATAAAATTCATCTAGCTCTTCTTTTAACTTTTCGTTTAATTTTTCTTCATACTCCATTTGTCCTAGTATTTCTGTTTCAAAAGCATCTCCAATTTCTTCAATTATTAATGGAATTTTATCTCTTATTAGTTTGTTATAGTGTTTGATAGCCACATTTCCTCCTCAAATGTCGATTTTTTTAAATTGTTTTAACATTCAATCTCCCAGTAAAATAGTAACAGTTTAATTAAAGGAGGAGAAGAAATGTCAAAGAAAATTTTTTCATGTTTGATTGCAATTATTCTTAGTTTAACTTTTGTGTTTCATGACGCGGACGCGCACAGTGGGAGAACAGATCAATTAGGAGGTCATTTCGTATCAAAAACAGGTCAATATCATTTTCACTCATATTCATCCATTACTAACAAAGCAAAGACTAAAAAGGCTGTTGTAAATTTAATACTTAATTACAATAGTAGCGCTGATAATTATGAAGTTAATGTGAAGATTATAGATTGGGCTTCTTATAAGAGGATTTATAATAAGAATTTGAAGTAAAAAATTTCAAGAAATAAAAAAAGAGAATCTGTTGATTCTCTTTTTTGTTCTCAATTATAAATAGATTCTACAATTTTATCTGTCACAGCCTATACCGTCACCATCTCGATCAAGATGCTTTGCATAACCTGGCTCACCTTCATAAATAGGATCAGCATCAGCTGCTCGAACAGCTGAACAATTTTCATAGAATACATTTTTCTCTTCCGATTGCTCTATTAGAGCTGCTGCTTCTTGTTCTTTCTCTTCTTCAGCTTTTCTCTTAGCTTCTACTTGTTTTTGCTTTTCAGCCGCTAATCTTTTAGCTTCTGCTTCTTGTCTCTTCTTTTCTTCAGCTAGTCTCTTAGTTTCTGCCTCTATTTTTTTCTTTTCTTCGGCATTTTTCTTAGCTTCTTCTTCTAACTTTTTCTTTTCTTCTGCTAGTTTTTTAGTATCTTCTTTATCATCATTACTCTGAGCTTCTTTTACGTTATTTGAAGTACCTTTCGTAGAAGTATCGTTAGTACATGATGATATTAGTACTAATAATAATAAGATAATAGTGATAATAATTCTGGTCTTCTTAGTAAAGTGTTTGTGTTTCCACATTAAAAAAAGTCCTAATGGAAAAAAAAGAATTAAAAATAAAATTGCTACTGATTTCTTACTCATGATAAAAACCCAACCCCTTGATTTATTAAAGCCCTATGGATTATATCACAATAGCTTTTATCGGTGAGTAATTATTATTAAAAAAGCATTAGAAAAACATGATGTAATTTTTACCAATTAAGAATAATTTTATAGGTTAAATTCATAGGAGAAAATAATAAATTTTACCAATGTAAGTTTTACGAATACGCATTCAAAATCGAAATTAGTTTGTTATAATAGTAATATTGTAGTAATTTTTCGGCCAAAACTAGGAATTGAAAGGAATTTTAATATGAATTTTGAAAATCTATGGACAAAATTGAAAATTTTAGTACCAGATGATGAACCTTTTTTTACTTATTCAGAAATGGTGCAAATGATAGATAATAACCCAAGTGAGCAGATCGTATATATGGATTTACTTTTTAGAGAACTTTCAATCCAACGAATGCAACAATTATATAAGAAACATTCCCTTAACGAACTTTCTATCAATTACTTTCATATGCAAGCGATTGATAAAGGATGGCATCTTATGAAGGTTAATTTAAATGCGCCTATGAAAGAATATAAACTTGCACTCAATTATGTAAAGATAAGTCGAATTGTTTATCAGAGAAATATTAGTATAAATGAAGCAAAAGAGGCATTACATATTCTTTTATTACTTGCTGAAGAATGGTTAAAAGAACATGGCAATAGTATAGAAGAAACACAAACCGTAACTGTTAATAATCTAATAGAAACTAAAAATGACTTAATACCTTCTACACCAGAAGCTATTGATTATCCTGTGATTAAACCTGTTAAAATATCAGAAAAAATACTTGTGCAATCTGAAAATATTAGTAACCAACCTGAAAGTCAATTATTGAAACAATTAAGAGTACTTCAATCTTCATCAAAGGAATCTGTTGCGGATGCTGGTAACTTTGGAGAGTTAAGAAATTATATGCACGTCGTTCGTCCAATACAGCTAGAGTTAGAACATATTCTTACAAGTATTAAAAACACCCCAGAACCTCAGCTAATTTTATTATGTGGTAGTGTTGGTGATGGAAAAAGTCATCTACTTGCATATCTAAAGGAAAAACATTCTGAATTGCTAAATGATTTTTACATTCATAATGATTCAACAGAATCATTTAATCCATCTAAAGATTCATTGGAAACTTTAGAGTTAATACTAGAACAATTCGATACCCTACCTTCAAATGGAAAAAATACTATTATTGCTATAAATCTAGGGGTACTTCATAACTTTTATAATAAACAACGCTCAAATAATCGTTTTGTTCATTTATGTAACTTTATTGATAAGACTGGCATTTTTAACCAAAATGAGATTAGCATTCAATCGGACAATCAATTTCATATATTAAATTATGCTGATTATCAACCATACGAGTTAACAAACTCAGGAGCAAGTTCTTTATTTTTTACTAATATTCTAGAAAGAATTACTGCTGTTACTACAGAAAATCCATTTTATAATTCTTGGATTAAAGATAAAGAAAATGGTGTTACTAGTATTGCTCACCAAAACTTTGGACTATTATTGCAACCTGAGATTAAACAAGCAATTGTTTCGACAATTATTAAATCTATGGTTCAGCAAAAAATAATTGTATCAACACGTTCCTTCTATAATTTACTTTATGACATTATTGTTCCAGTAATCGAGGAAAACAAATTAGTTAATAAAATAAATTATATGTTACCAAATCTTTTATTTGGACATCCTGACCGTTCTAATCTTTTAGAGGCTATTCATAAGCTTGATCCTATTAAGTATAGAAGTAGTATTACAGATCAATTAGTTTCTGAATTTATGTTGTCTATTGATTTGAGCCAAAAAGTAAAACAAGTTATTGAGAAAACTAAAGACTTAGAGATTTGGAGTTTTATCAGTCCAAATATTAAAAATGAAGAATTCATTGCATTTTCTAAACTTTTAGTTAGACAGTATTCTCTATTATTTGAAACAACTGAAAATCAATCTTACCTTGAATTTATTAATTACCTATTTCATTACTATCACGGAAACGAAGATGAAATTGGCTCTCTTTTTGAACTTATTTCTGATGTATTGTTTAAATGGAAAGGTTCACCAAAACAAGATTATATTTTTATAGATTCTCCAAATAAGTTGTTTAGAACTGCTTATCCATTACAAATTGAACCAGCAGTTGATGAACAAAGATTCGGATCATTAAATGGTTCTACTGAAATTTCCAAATTTATTCCTTCAATCGCAATTGGATTTGAGCAAAACGGTAAAAATCATTTATTTGAATTAGATTATTCTTTGTATGATTTACTTAAGAAAATACAAAAAGGTTACAGACCAAATCGCAAAGATATTTTAAATGCAATTCAGTTCTCTGAATTCTATGAGTCTTTGATACGCAATACTGATAAAACAAAAAATATGCTAATTGTCTCAACAAAAGATGGCATGATATTGGAACTTAAAAAACCAAAGTTTTCAACCTCTAAGTATGAAGTAAAGCAGGTGCACTAATGACAAAGTATGAACTTAATTTTGAAGCGATTGAAAAATTTGCTCTTGATAAAAATGGAAAATACCGTAATGAAAGACGTGATATTACTTACCTACTCCCTCTTCCAACACGTGAACCTGAACGTGCGAAATTTGAGCGAGGTTTTTGGTCGATCACTGCTGGTATTACTCGTTTAATTTTTGAGAAAGATATTGTACCCCAATCAAACGAAGAATCCTTTGAAGCATTACTTCTAGCAGGCAAATTTGATTCTGATGCAACTATGAAACTATTTAAATACTATCTACAAGAACAGTCAAATGATGTCCAACGTCACCAAGTATCACAATTATTTCAAATTGAAAATATACCTCTTTCTGAATCAAAGGCTGAACAAAAAGGTGAAATTGATTATATAAAATTTTTATTCGATACATTAATTGCTGGATCATCAAATGAGTTAACTTCTTGTTTTAAAAACGAGAATGAACTTGATTTATTAAATAATATTATTATCTCGTTAAACCAAGAATTGGGTCAGTCGAAAGAATATACTCCAATATATCCAATCTTATTTAAAGAATTAAAAAAACAATTTTTAGAAGACTTGAAACACCTTTCTAAAAACTCAGTTTTTATGCTTGAAAATATTAATATATTATTTGTTCACTATTTATTTATTTTAATGTCACAAACTGTATTACAAACTAACAAATTAACTGACTTTAATGAAAATAAGCTAGTTCCCTTATTCTTTATAATGAATTGGGAGAATGGTGCTAGTTGGCGTAACAATTATAAAGAAGGATTTAAACTATTAAGGGAACAAGTTAATGACTTCTATTCACACGAACATTCCCTCAATATTATTGGTAAAACAACATTTACAACAGAAAGAAATCTTTATTATCATGATATTCATCAAAAGCTGCAACAGGCGGGTCCAGAAGCTGAAAGACAGTATATTGAATCAGTCTATAAATGGCTAAATGAAGTTTTTGCAGAAAAAACAGGAATCACAGTTGAACAATTTAGTGAAACTAAACAATTAAATGATGCTTTTTCTGATTTAGTAAAAGCTGTTTCTGCCAATTTAGGCAATGAGTTAAAATCTCGTTATCCAAAGGCATTTGAAGCAATCATTCTTAAATTCTATCGAAAACATGGTGGTTCATTAGGTACGCTATTATCACTTTCACAAGAGCAATTGATTCTTCTCGTTGCAGTCTCAATAAAACAAGAACGAATTGAACTAAACTTGCTATGGAAGGAATTCGAAAAGAGAGGTATTTGGATGGACTATCAAACAAAAGAAGAAGTCATTAAAACATTAGATAAACTTAACTACTTAGAAAAGAAAAGTGATAGTGGGGATGCTCAGTATGTCAAATCAATTTTATAATTTTATTGGAAATCTATTATCAAAGTTTTTTGCTAATGAGGCCCATCTGAATAATAATGATAGATTTTATTTACATTTACCTTCATATGAACATGTGGAATCATTGTTTGATGCATTAAAGCAATTACCTGAAAGTCATACTTTTTACTATACACATGAAAAAGGCGATCAGGAATTCAAAACTATTAGCTTAAACTATGAAAATATTAAGTATGTTATTGCGACTACAGGTCCGAATACTTCCGAGGATTTTCTAGTAACCTTACGAAATGAAATGAGTAAACAATTGAATCAGTGGGAAAATACTTCTCTTGTTCTCTTATGCGATATAGTAAAAGATTCTATTTTAGGAGGAAGCATCAGTTTAACAAATGAAGGTTTACCTCTCCATATAAAACAGATAGTCAAATATTTTGATCAACTTTTACTAAAAAGTAATTTATCAGTTAGTGAACGTAAACTAATTGCACATTACCTTAAAAAAAGAGAATCTGGTCAGCGAATTGAAAATTCTTCATTCCTAGATTTTAAAGATATACTTGCACTTGTTGAAAAGAGCTCATTAATTAAAGAGGATTATAGATCTCTTCATTACTTTGAAGACAGCGACCTCATTTCAATGATTAGTCAACAAGAAAACGAAGTATTTGAATCAGGAAAATGGAACCAACTTCAACGAAAAATTGAAAGACGATTAGATGAAAACAATCGTAAGCATGAAGAAATAGAGAGAATTTTGACATTAGGCAATTCCAAAGAAAAACTAGAGGATTTATACGATAATGGTGCTAAGAGCCTAAATGATGAAGACTGGTATAAGCAAGACTTTAGTAAACTACTTTCTTGGGAAGAAAAAGTTAAACAAAAGCGCGATATTTGTTTTGAACCAGAAAAGATATCTATTACAGATGATCTAGATAGAAAACTTGGTAGTGATCAATTTTGGAAGCGTGCAACCTCGGATACGAAGGCTGGACAAAGAAAATGGCATCTTTTAATCTTTGCATCTGATGATATGACACATGTTGAAATTAAGTTTCCATTTGATCGACATACTCAAAAAAAATCACTTATAAGTGCTAGTTCTAAGCATACTGAAACTAAAGGGCACTCTCTTGTTACTACTTTGCCTATTGACCATGAAAAAGCAACGTTTGAGCGAGTTGTTTACAAGCATGAAAACAGTTCTAGTAGTGAATTTGTTTTTAATATTTCTATTATTAAAATTGGGACTAGATTTTTAGATTCACATCGGGTAGGTTTTCTAATTGATACAACTCCAAAAAATCAACAGGCTATACGTCTTACATTGGATGGAGAAAATGAAATCAATTTAGGTGAAGCAAAATCAACCATAAAACTTGAACAACAAAATGCAACCTTAGATGTTGACGATGAAGCTAAAATTATTTTTTCTTCAAACATCATCTCTGAAGATGAGTCTACTCTTCGTTTCACGATTAGAAATGACGGATTTACAATTCCGATTTCTATACGCGATGAAGTTTTAAGATCATTACCAATTGATGGACCAAAGATTTGGGAGAAAAAGCGTCTAAACCAAAGTTCTTTCCCACTACTAGAAGAAGGAAAAAAAGTAGAAATCGAAAATAATAAATACTCTACATTCCCAAATGATCGTAAATTCTTTCTATGGGAACAAAAGTGGACTGCAAATTCCATGCGTTCAGCTAGTTTAAAATTAGATGAATTGTATCCTAATCAATTAGATATTCCGAACTTAGTTGAGGAAGCATATGAGAAATTTATTAATATAATTCTAGAAAAAAACACCATTCCTTCCCTACTCTTCTATGATGAAGAAGTTAAACATGTTGCAACAGAATATCTTCGTGCTTATTTAAATGCAATTGAAGATATTGAAGCAAATAGAATTATGGATAATAGTCATCGTAATCTGTTTCAATTAGGTACATTACAATCTGAAACTGAATTTTACATGACTCCGTTTTCTCCATTAAATGTAGCTTATCAATTGCAATTAATGAGTGAAGTTGGAGATGAAATGATAGATTCAAATATCATAAAAAAACTGAAGGCTGCTTATACACTCCCTTATATCACTGATACACAAGGAAACATCTGTAAACCAACAGATGACAGCTCGCTTCCAGAATGGCATCTATTTAAGAAACGTGAAATTGTAACAATTGGTGAAACAAATAGTTATTTAGCGCAAGTGGTACAAGAAAAAATGGAACAATTTTGTGATCATTATGATTATTTATTCGCAATTGATGAAACCGCACCAATTCGACTTAATATCATTAATATTCCAAATGACCGTGAAGTACTAAATGGAATTGTTAAGTGGATTAAAAAAGAGATTACTTTACGTCAAGGCTTTACGAACCTTCGTCAGATTGAAATTTCGGCTTATGGAAATTGGGCAAATACTACAAGTTCCTTCGATGCATTAAATGAAATAACAAGTGCAGAATTGCTGAAACAAACAATTGGCATCGATTTTTCAATGAATAACTATGAAGCTGATGACGTTTTACATGCAACACAGAAAATTGTTCAATACATGAAACATAATCTTGATGATCCAATTAATTATGCACATGTTTCCTTCTTTAAAATGGGACAGGAAGATAGAATTGTAAAGCAACCAATGAAAGAGTTACCTAATAGTTTAAATTTAAATGGTCTATTTACAACTATCGTTTCAACAAAAGCCGATGACTTAGGATTTAGAGCTGGATTTGGTATTGGAGGAGCTGATGTTAATCGAACAGATTTAACAAGATTCGCTTATCTAATGAACGAATTAGCTGCAAATATGGATAATGGTGGACACGATGCATATATGAAAGATATTTCGTTATCTATGCATATTGGTTTAGAGGATGAGCAATTTTTAAAGGATCTATATCAACAATCCCATTGGGTTACATTTATTGATCCATCTGTAGATTTAAGCTATTTCCAAAAAGCATCAAGTAATGTAGTCATTGTTCATTATACTGATCAATTATCATCTACAAATAGCTATGATGCTATTACGATTACAGACAAATCTGATCAATACTTTAATATAATAAAAGAATTTTTATCTTCACAAAAAGTAACATTTAATGAAGATAATATCGAACATGCAATTCAAGCTTTCAATACTTTCAATGGAGAATGGTTACTCCGTGCCGTTCAGGGCCGTGGACAAGACAAACGTGAGAAGATGAGTATCGTTTCTGCAATAAAGAAAATGCTATTATTCTTTGATCGTCCAAATTATTTATGGGTACCTATCTCAATGGAGGAAATTGTACGTGTAACAGGCAATGTTAAATTAAGCCGTAAACAAGGATTGTTTTCAGGTAAAACAATTGGAATTCGCGGCAACTGTAGTGATGACATACTTATGCTAGGTCTTGAAATAATTGAAGATAAATTAAATCTTCATATGTACCCTGTTGAAGTTAAAATCGGTAATAATGAAGCAACTGTGATAGAAAAAGGTATTAATCAGATACTTGAATTAAATAGAAGGATAAATGAGCAACTAGTTGAATCAAACTCATTCGATTCACGCTTTTTAAGGAATTATTTTGCACGTCTGTTTATTAATAACTCCAAAAAAATGCTAATGAACAATATTTGGAATGAACGAGATTACGATCTTCCGCAGCAAATCATTGATAAATTATTAAATGATGAGTTTGATATCGTTGATTCTTTAAAAGCTGAATATGGAGCAGGTGTAGTTGTCTCGTTCCGTAAATTAGCAACAGGTGAAAGCAAAGTCCGTCGTAATGGAGTTACTGTTTACGAGGTTCCAGAATTTGAGGGATATGCAACTGTACCTAAATCAATAAAACAACTTGAAGATGAAATGAAAAATAAAAGCACTACTGCTTTTAAAAATGATTCTGATCAAGAAACAAGTAAAACAATAGAAAATCCAGATGAAACTTTAACTAAAGGTTTAACAGTTACTGGTGGAATAATAAAAGAAACAGACGATATACCAAATGATAATGGTACAATTCAACCAACTGAAACAGATGATGATACTGCTCTTCATCCAAACAATAGTAATCACATCCCTTCGAACCCAGCGCTTCAAGATATTCGATTACTAATTGGTAACGAACGAACAGATAGTTATTTCTGGGAATTTGGTCATGGTCAATTATCTAATAGACATCTCTTGATTGGTGGACGCTCTGGTCAAGGTAAAACATACTTTATTCAATCTTTACTATTACAAATGTCAAAACAAAATCAATCTTCAGTTGTAATTGACTACTCAAATAGTTATACCGAACAACAACTTGATCCAATTTTTGTTAAAAATATTGGTGATCGATTAAAAGAGCGAATAGTCTATCATGAAGGCTTCCCTCTTAATCCATTCCAAAGACGTAAGAAAGAAATTGGTGGAATAAGCGAACTTGAAAAACCTGCGGAAGTAGCTAGAAGAGTAGTAGCTGTTTTTGCAGCAGTTTATAAGTCATTTGGAGAGCAGCAAAAGAGCGCGATTTATGAAGCTACTAAGCATGGTATTGAAAAATACGGTGACAATATGCGAATGGAACAGTTGCTTGAAGAGCTTGAAAACCTAGAAAAACAAAGCAAGGCTGTAATCTCTTCTGTTAGTAGTAGACTTATACAATTAGTTGATATGGATCCTTTCGACTACGATGCTGAAAATGAATGGGAAGAAATTTTTGCTCCTTACGGAAATGTGACTATTATTCAACTTGCAGGATATGATCAAGATGAGATTAAGAAATTATTAGCAGAATTTATCTTATGGGATTTATGGTATTATTCTCAAAATGGAACGAAAGATAAACCACTACCAGTCGTATTAGATGAAGCACAAAATCTTTCATTTAGCGATGGCTCACCTTCAGCAAAAATTTTGCGAGAAGGTCGAAAATTCGGATGGTCAGCTTGGTTTGCTACTCAATCCTTTAATAATTTCGCGAAAGAAGAATTATCTGTACTAGACAACTCTGGAACTAAGATTTATTTCGCTCCTGCAGAAAGTGAAATAAAAATCATTGCAAATAGGATTGGATTATCGTCACCAGATGATTTAAGAAATTTACAAAAAGGACAATGCCTAGTTGTTGGTCAGTTTTCACAAGGAAATGGCGGGTTATCTTTACCTGAACATCACTTTGTAAAAGTACCATCGATTGCAGTTCATAATAAAATTGAAATCGGACTTACGTAATATAACTTTAGTAACCTCACTCACTGAGGTTACTAATTTTTCAAATTCAAACTAATGAAATCTTCAAGAAGCAAAATACTGTTATTAAGGAGTCTATATGGATTACAAAGTAAATGATCCTATTGATATTGAACGTCATGCTAAAATATTAGAAAACAAAACATTTTATGAAATAATGCCAAAAGATATTAGCACTAATAAGGACCATAAGGGTGGTCTTGGTACAATTGTTGAAAAATATCATTTTGGTTATGAACCAAATTCTAACAGTGAGGCAGATTTTGCTGAAGCAGGTGTAGAACTAAAAGTAACGCCATACAAACAAAATAAAAACAAATCATACTCAGCTAAAGAGAGATTAGTCCTTAACATTATTAATTATATGAATGAGTATAAGTTTGACTTTGAAAATAGTTCTTTTTGGAATAAAAACAAACTTATCTTATTGATTTTTTATTTATTTGATGAACATGTTTCCAGAGAAGAATATAAAATTACTCATGCTCAATTATTCCAATTTCCAGAAAAAGATTTAGAAATTATTAAATCAGATTGGAATACAATCGTGAATAAAATTAAAGATGGTAAAGCTCATGAACTCTCTGAATCCGACACTTATTATTTAAGTGCTTGTACAAAAGGTGCAAATAAGGAAAGTGTTAGAGAACAGCCTTTTTCAAATGAACTAGCAAAACAACGTGCTTTTTCACTTAAATCGTCCTATATGACTTATGTTTTAAATGAGTATGTATTAAAACGCAAACAAACATATACACCAATTACTCAAGACTTACAAGGTAGATCAATTGATGAATTTATCCTTGAAAGTTATTATAATTACTTTGGTAAAAGCCTATCAAATCTATGTGACTTATTTAATATAAATCAAACTAGTAAAGGCAAAACATTTTTAGTAGCTGCAAAAATGCTGAATTCAGAATTAACGGATTTAAATAAATCAGAGGAATTCATTAAATCAAATACTAAGATTAAAGCAATTCGTATTGAAGAAAATGGGAAAATAAAAGAACACATGTCATTCCCTACTTTTAAATATACTGAAATCGTAAATGAAACTTGGGATGAATCAGAATTAAAAAATATGTTTCTTGATACGCGCTTTTTGTTTGTTATTTTCAAAAAATCTCAGGATGATTATGTATTTTCAAATGCATTCTTTTGGACAATACCAACTGAAGACTTAATAGAAGTTGAGCATGTTTGGAATAAAACAGTTGCTCAAATCCAAAATGGTAAAGCTCATGATTTACCAAAACAAACAGAAAGCCGTGTAGCTCATGTTAGACCACATGCTAAAAATGCGTTGGACACATACCCAACTCCATATGGAGAAAACGTCGTAAAAAAGTGCTTCTGGTTAAACAATTCATATATTCTCGAACAAATAAAAAAACAAGAAAATGGCTCATATTGAGACATTTTCTTGTTTTTTATTTAACTCTTTATTAAATTCTAATTCAATCTCTTTAATTCTATCTCCCATTCTTTCTACTAAATCGACAACAAGGGCATTACCCATACAGAAATATCTCATACGCTCAGACATCCCAGTGTTTGTCCAATTATCAGGGAATCCATTCAATCTTTCACATTCAACAGGTGTTAAGTACCTCAAACGATTTGTTTCCAGATCTGCAACAACATGAGTACTACGATTCGTTGTACCTTCGCTAGTTAGCATTGTTCTACCAGGTTTATTTAAATCTTCAGGGAATGACATTCCACCTTCAGAGAAGATATACTGATGACCTGTTGCTGATGTACGCTCTATTTTCTTCGGTCCTTTTAGATATTCAAATTTCGCTATTGCTTCATCAGATAAGTAATATTTTTCATCAACATTGCTAACTAAAATATTTCTTAAAGGAGTTGGACTTTCAATAACTGGTGTAACCTCTTGTGATAAAAACATTCCGTTTCTCATTATACCAGCATTATAAAATTGGGCTTTAAAATTATCAGAAGTCCAAAGAATGTCTGAAGTAATATTACCTTCTGTAATTTTAGTCAAATTATTTAACCATGGTTCAACAGGGAACTTATTCGCAAATAATCCATCTTCAAATAAAATTTCATCATTTGTTTTAGCGATGAGTGAATTTGCATACTCACTATTACTCTTATATGCAAAAATAAAAACTCTTCTTCTTCTTTGAGATAAACCATAATCTGCAGCATTAATTACTCGCCATTCAACATCATAGCCAGCATTACTTAAGCTACTAAGCATAATTCCAAAATCTCTTCCTCTTTGTTTAGAAGGTGATTTTAAAAGTCGATCAACATTCTCTAATAATATATATTTAGGCTTTGTATTTAATTGATTCACTAACCTCATAATTTCCCAAAATAATACACCTTTTTTACCTTGTATACCTTGCTCACCACTTAATGTACGGGCTACTGAGTAATCTTGGCATGGAAATCCGCCAACTAACACTTCAGCTTCTGGAATATTTTCAATTTCAATTGTCGCTATATCCTGATTAAGATGTACTCCAGTATTAAAATTAGTAGCATAACAATTAAATGCATCCTGAGCTTTTTTTGATGGCTCCCATTGATTACCAAGTACTATATTAAAAAACTTAGTTTTTTCTAAACCAAGTCGAAATCCACCTACTCCTGCAAACAACTCAATTACTTTAAGCATTTTTTTACATCCTTTCTACAAAACAAAACACGAACATACTTTCTACACTAATTATATCATTATGTTATATGATTTTGTAGAAAACATGAAGAAATATTAAGTATTATTTATTAATAATATTCACAAAATGGTAATTACTTAAATAAATAAAGAGGGAAATAGCATAAGATGTAATTAGAGTTGGAGATCAATACTGTTTATTCATTAATCTTAATAAGCATGACAAAATTGATGACCACCTTAAATATCATAATTACTTCATGGATCCAATGAACTTCCATTGGCAAAGTCAGAACCAAACAACGCACGAATCTACAAGAGGTCAAGATTACATTCATCATAAAGAAAGAGTTATTCACATTCACTTATTCGTACGAAAATTTACCGAAATTCATGGCTTGACGCTTCCATTTACTTATTTAGGTGAAATTGATTTGTATCTAGTAAAGGAAATAGTCCGATGAATATTCATTGGAGACTTCATGATGCTGTACCTCAAGATTTGTTTATTGATTTGATTAAATAAAACGAAAGGCGTTCTCTTAATAGAGAACGCCTTTTTTACATCATTAACTTTTCTACTGTTGGTATGTCGGCTGGAGCCCATTCGAGTTCGTGAAGTTCTGATACTTCTTTCCACTCAAGTTTTGCATGCTCACTTACGACTGGTGATCCATTAGTAATCTTTGCTTCATAAGTTAGAAGATTTACGATAATTGCTGGATATTCGTGAACTACTTCTTCCACAAAATCAGCAACTAAGATTTCGCAGCCTAATTCTTCTTTAATTTCGCGAACTAGAGTTTCTTCTGGTTGTTCGTCTTTTTCGATTTTTCCTCCTGGGAATTCCCAAAGGTTCGGTAAGCTCATTTCTGGTGAACGTAGTGCGCATAGGATTTGGTTTTGATTGTTTCGGATTACTGCTCCTACTACTTTGATTTGTTTTTTCAATTATTTAAGTCAGTCCTCTTTATTTAGTTTTATTATTTTTTTTAATGGGACTAATTCAATTTAATAATTTTTTTGAAACTATATTAGTTAAAAATTACACTCAATATGAGAAAAAAGGGTAGTCGAATAAAACCTACCCATTTTACTATAATCATTTATCTTCTAACCCTTACCTTTAATAAATTTGAGCGTAACTAATATTAGAAATTTAAATAATTCTTCACTTTGTTATACACAAGAGGAAGATTATGATTTATCAGATATTCGTTAGCTATATATATCTGCTCTATATTCTCTTTAACCAACGGATGCAGTTCTTTTGCTTCTAATTCCTCAATTAATGGTGGTGACATAACAAGTGGTAGTTCATTATTTATTCCTTTTACAACAAAAGGAAATAAGATACCATTAATAATTTCATTAGGCTCACATTTATAGCCGTCTAGCTGTAGTAATCGAATTAATGGACTAAGTTTGAGAACTTGATTAGAGATATTGTCAAATTCAGGTACTTTCCCATTTAAAATGTACTCTAACATTTCAATTCCGAGCTTTCTGTCTAGTTGAGTGTGAAAATACTGGTTTTTATAATGACGTAGACACTCTGTACAGGAACGATCACATTTAGCTGGACATTCAGTTAATATTTTATGTGTGCGCTGAAGAATGGTATTTAAATTCTCTCCTGCCTGTTCTGCGTAACCGGCACCCCCAGACAATGTATCAAATAAGTATATGTCTGCACGTAGGGACATTTTCTTAGGATCATTGTTAACAAGCCTATACCCAGTCTGGAATTCAGTAGGATCAATATCAAGCTCTTGACTTGCAGCCAATAGAATTGCTTCAGAAAGAGTTCTTAATGTATCATTAAGAACTGCAATTGAAGTATTCGAGCTTAAATTTTTTACTAAAGGCGCTTTAATATTTAATCGAAGTAAGAGTAAATCCGATCTAAACTCATACCCCAAGTATACTTTTTTAAATTCCCCATCACATCTTGATGGAACGTTTATTCCCGGTCTTGTCTCTACACTGTAAGGTCGATTGTGAAAACCTTTTCTTGGGTTATTGGGATCAAATACGGAAGCGGAGCCACATTTAGTACAAACTAAAAAGCCCTCATTATTGTCATCATTTCCTTTATTAACCATTACAAGACGTCTGTCACGAGCATGAGTAAAGGAAAGATTTTCACCTTGATAAACCCAATCAGTAAGATCGTCCTCTGATAAAGGCACAGGGAATTGAGCTGAAGTTGCATAGGTATACTCCTGGTTACTATCTCCTGATTGAGCTGATTTCCCTTCATTGGGATGAAATACCTCGGGTATCAGCATATCTCCTTTATCTAATTCCCGTTCCCCACAAATTGGACATTTCTCTAGTTCTTCTTTATCTAGCTCTCTATCCTGAACATAATTACAACGCCTACACGTTACATAACGATTTAAATTTTCTCTAAACAAAGGGGCTGCTCTATCAATATCTGTTACTAATGAAGAGTTAGCAGTAATTCCACCGGATTTATATGTTATCTTATCGACCACAATCTGTCTGCCTGGAGCATACTCACTTAAGGCCGAGTCAATTGACTGCTGTGGTCTTTCGATTACTGATACTTTTAAGCCCCCTCTTTTATATTCAGTTTTTTCAATAGCAAAACTGCACAGATTTGTTGGGAAAGCGTAACTCGGAAGTATTCCTTGATCAAATAAAAAACCGAGGAGTTCATCTCTTCCTGCCCAGGTGTCAGAATTATCACTTTCTTCTTCTTCCTCCTCTATTTCTATTAAATCTGCTCTTGGATACTGCCCAGCATCTGCTATATCTTGTAATTTTTTTATTAATTCCTTTGAAACTTGACCAATCCATTTTACTTTTTCATCAGATACCCCCTCCGGAAGCCACTGTACAATTTGGTTCATTAATCTACTGGAATTACTCTTTAAAACATTCGAAAATATCCATGCTTTAAATTCTTTTAGATTAAGTGGAGAGGAACTACTAAAATTAAAAAATTCGCTAGCAGGTCCTAAAACCGAGAAAAGATTATTTGATGTACTTAAAATATGACCGTTATCTATCATTTCATGGAAGAAGGTCTGAAACAAAAATGAATGTATATGTCGTTTTGCAATTTTAGCGTTATCAGTTTTGATAAGTGGCATACGTGGTGCACCAGCTACAATTTCCTGAGGGTTA
The DNA here is from genome assembly GCF_055484705.1 of Gottfriedia sp. ABJ_BB2_2. NCBI lineage: Bacteria > Bacillati > Bacillota > Bacilli > Caryophanales > Bacillaceae > Gottfriedia > Gottfriedia sp. ABJ_BB2_2. Next base: position 201,264 of record NZ_JBVFKR010000003.1, on the reverse strand, counting down.
TGAAAATAATGGCTATCGTGCGGCCCACCTTGTGCATACGTAATTACTGTAGATACTGATGAACCACGTCGACCAGCACGACCAGCTCTCTGCTGATAGTTTTCTCTTTGTGGGGGAACATTCCTTAATCCAACAGCCACCAAGGAACCAATATCTATTCCTACTTCCATAGTCGTTGTACAACTCAGCACATCTATCGGCCCCTGATCCGTATCATCTATACTTGCATCCTGGAATCGCAGCTCATATTTCTCTGTTGTAGCAAAGACGACGCCCTTATCCTTGTTAGAAAGCTGGGCAGTATGCTCTTCTGCAGATATATGTTTTGGTCTCGTTTCACCAACTAGTGTTTGAACCACTGATTGACGAAGAAATCCTTTTCTCGAACGGATGTATTCATTATTATTAGGATCGATTTCCTCAATTTGATTACTTCCACAATTTATACATTTATTTGAAAAATTGACTGGTGATAGATTAATGCACTTCTGACAGTTGTACCATTTTTGATCTGTATCTATTGTTAGTACAACAGCATTGCCCTTTAGAACATATAGATCACCTACATTATGACAAAGCCTTGCCCTAAACACAGCTTCAATATCATCAATTTGTTTTTTATTACAATTATAAATTTGTTCTAATAAACCTCGCATCTCTTCAGAAAACTTACCTACCGCCCCCCAATTATCCTGAGGATAACCAGCAGCTTCACGTCTTACTGATTCGGATATCAATTGAGTAGTCTCAAAAGCAAAAAAAGAAAGAACGTCTTCAATGAATTTAAATGTAATCGCTTCTACATCAGAATCTGGTATAGTATCATTTATCCTTTTAATATCAGTTTGAATAGCCTTTATATTGCTTGGCATTACATAGCCAACGGTTGCAGCTTTAAGAGAGAATTGATTACTGCATAGCTGACGTAATAATGCACGGTAGTAGCTAGGTGTGGGCTTGACATCCCAATCATTTTCAAGTGCATCATCAAGAGAATTATCATAATCCTCTCTAAGTTCATTAACTGCACGAAGTAAAGCAAGTCTATCCTCGCCATCGAAAAATTGAAGATTGTACTGCGATACTACCGATATAAACGACCGATATAATAATGAATTAATGACTGGCTTCTTTTTCATATTCACTTTTAATTTATATGCAGCTAAAGCTAATGCTTGCCTAAAGGAATCCCATTCAACCTCTCTCGGGATATCCCGAGCCAGACGTGCAGCTTTTTGTCTCCCATCTGAAAAAAGCAAAACCTTTCTACCTCCATTAGGTGTTTCTAAAGATTCAGATTTGCTAGGCGGTTGAAGAAAAAGCTGCGATTTAACAAGATTTGCAAAGGGAGCCTCTCCTTTTGTTGCTAAATCCATTATTTTACTAGGTCCTCTCCATTTTTTTAGGCAGACTGGGCACGATTTGAATTTTCTGTGATTCCCTCCTATTTGACCTACAGGCTTAAACACCTTAATAAAGCCATCCATTGTACTCGGCTTTTTATCAAACATTTTTCCAGTTGTTACATCCAACCAGCATTCGATACAATCTTTTAATGCATTTTCATGTGGCTCAAGTCCAACTAGAAGCTCTATTTCATAAAGCTCATCAGTCTCGTCCTCTTCTGTGCCAATAAAGTTAGTACGCTCGTGGAGAATAAAGCTTCCTTCAGGGCCTCGAGTATATCCTCGTAAAATTGCTGTTCCACAATCTCTGTGGGTCAATAGCTCAAATACTCGTGCCTTTGCATCACAATTACAATGCATAAGTGGTACTGTATAAAGTCTTCCTAGAATGGGCATTGCCGCTGATTCTTTATCACGTCTTTCTGTACATTTAGGATTTGTACAAGCATACAGTCCTGGAAGACCTCGATAAAAGAGATGTAATCTAGTTGGTAAAAATATCTTATTATCTGAAATTCGACGAGCATAAGAACCAAGTGCAATTAAGGATTCTGTTGCAGATCTTGCTAATTGCTCTGATATTCCTGGAAACAATGTGTAGGATAACTCATTAAGCTTCATAGCCTTCCCACTAACATTTTTAACCAATAGCTCTGCCGGCCCCCAGTTTGTAAGCTTCTCATATAGGTAATCAGCTAAATTATTATTAGGCTGATTCCATCCAAGCTCAGGCGCAATTAAAGACACAGCATGCATTGCAGCATTTATATCTACCCCAGCTTTTTGAAATTCTCCTAGGTTTAGTATAGAAAGTGCCTTAGCTTCCGCCAAGTTCCCTGGCCTTTCACCTTGCCTAAACTCTTTAACTCCCTTTATAAGCTTTAGCTTTAAAGTTGAATTTTCAGAGAGCCCAGTAAGCTCACGTGCAAAGCTTTTCACGGCGTTTTCAGCCTCTATACCCTCTCCTAAGCTTGCACTTGTTAGTATACAACGTAGTTGTTCTCTTTTAATGCCTAATCTAGCAGTTAATCTTCTTATTAACAAAGCAACCTCTGCACCACCCGTTCCCCTGTACATATGTGCCTCATCAAGGACTAAAATAAGCTGATTTTTTGGATTTGACATTAGCCAATCCTTTGTTTGCTGAAATATTGAACGTTCAATAGGGCGAATAAGCATATATTCAAGCATTGAATAATTTGTAATAAGTATATCTGGACAATATGCCTGGATTTCTTGTCTGGTTAACATTTCTCTATCCTCAGGCTGTGTCTTTAATCTAACCTGCCAGTTACGTTGAATTCTTTTTTTTCCTTTTCTTTTACCACTATTGTATGTGCCCTCAACCTCTTTATCCTTTCCATAAAACTCTACTAAATCCTTACTTGGCCATTTCCCCTTATCCTTTAGCTCCTCAACAGCCTGTTGATTTTCTGCATGTTTTAGATAAAAGTCTTCAAATATAGGCATTAAGTGAAGCATATTTTTACTAGCGTTAGACTCACCTGGATAAGGAGTTCTGGAAGTGTAGGACCCAAAGCGAACAGGTCTATTCCTACCTTTTTTTAGAATATTGGCAACTCTTTCATCTCCAAATAGCTTTCTAATTCTACCTAACTGGTCATTAACTAATGCATTCATTGGATAGAGAAGAATTGCACGACACCCTGGCATTGAAGCAGTTTCGGGCTGCTCAACCCCCTCCTTAGCCAAAGCACCAAGAATGGGCATAAGGAAACTTTCCGTCTTACCGGAGCCCGTACCAGTTGCTACTATAATGTCATTTTTTTCTCCTAGAAAAACTTCAAGTGCCTCTGATTGGTGCATATATGGCCTTGGATAAACCCCTACTTGTAGTTTCGACACCTCATTAAGTGCTTCCTTTGCAGAATAAGGGATATCTAACTCATTAAAGGATTTACCGACTTCATAGCTTGGTGTAGATTCAACATAAGGGTCTTGTACTATATTTCCAACTTGTTCTAAAAGCCTTAGCCTTTCTGCAATTAAGCTATTATCACGAATATGATACGCTGATTCTAGATACGATTTTAGTGTTTCATGCAATTCTTCCGCTAAAGCGAACACTCCATATGATACATTTTCATTCATTAAAAGCTCCCCTTTTCACCTCTTAATAAATACATACCCATAATTCTTTAAATTCTCTTCAACTATCTTTCTATTCTCATCTAATACATAATAAGCTGTTTCTTCAGATGACTTAATTTTGTACGAATACAATAGTATAATTCTCTCAAGTGATAGAGGTAGTTGGGGATATATTTTCAATTTCCCATCAGTCCAACGCCCAGTAAGCTTTCTTCCATGTAAATTCCTTAAACCTAGTCTTAACCATGAAAGAATCTCTTTATCTTTTATTGGAAGTTCCTTAATAATTTGCCCATTCTGGAATACACCAAGAAAGTATAAAACTCGTTTATCTCTTGTTCTACATAAAAGTACTGCTTTGTTTGGTAAGTCGCCACAAACCTCAACAACTCTAATCCAAGGTGATCTAAAATTTCGATTTGAAGTAAAGGAAGTAAAGACTTCATAATCCTCATAGGAGGACATGGAATTAGCACCTTCCTTAATTGCATTCTCTAACTGAGACTTAGTCCAATCAGATAAGTCCTTAGGAACCCAACCAACCCACTGTGAATAGGGCTGCCATAATGCTTTATCCTCTATAGCACTTTTTAAAATCGTACCCTTTTTAATCACTCTTCCTAAACCTTCTTGCAAAATAGACCCAGTAATATTAAAGGCATTTGTTGTAGAACAACCACCTATAAATGCAATATCTTCTTTATTAGGAAGTTGAATTAAACGTATCGGAGTAGGAACCCAATATCCATTCCCAACATGAAGAATATCACCCAGCTGTTGTAAATTATCAAGCATTCGCTTTATATTTTCAGTTCCTAATGGATGGTCATCCGTCAATAAATTATCTTTAATAGAAGCATTTACAGGCCATACTGCATCAAGTTGTTGACGTAATACATACATAATTTTTCTTATATGCACTGCTTTAATTTCACTGCCTGGATTATCACTGAATTCGTTATTAGTTAATTTTTGGATACAGTCTCTTAGAAATTCTGAAATAATAGCATTCTGCTGAACTAGTTCAGATTGAAATATAGGAAGCCTTAAAGCAATTATCAGGTGCCTAAGTAGTTCATCTTGTTTATCAATAAACCGCATGTTCAAAACCACCAACCAACTCAGGTGAATACTTTGTTAGAAGAAATCTGAAACGATCATCGTTTTCTACAAATTCAGTAAAATCTACAAGCTTACTACTATCAAGATGTACAACCATTGGAATTATCCATCCAAATATTGAAAACTCAAATGGATTGTCAAATGTTGATGCCATTTCACTTCCATAAGAGTCAGCAACAATTAAGGATCTACGCCAAAGCGGACCACCTAAGGTGTAAAGCCAATTAGGTATTATTGATTCATCCCAGTTATATTCATGAAGTGAAGAAGGAACTTCCCTATTGAATATATCTTTTTCAACAAAACCAATAGGACCACTTGTAGATGGTTTGTCCATCCACTTAATTGAATCTATGTTAAGTAATGGACCTAGTTCAAGAAGATTAGATCCCATAGGTAGCATTGATGGTCCTTCTGAAATTGTACTAAAAAGTAATAAGGACTTATAGTTAGGACGAACCTGAAATATTCTATCAATAATAAACTGAGAAATACTTAGACCATAAATATCAAATGCAGAACGATTAATACCTTCAAGAATAACTGCTGTAGGAGAATTCGCAGCTTCATATTCTTCTATTATTCTTTCAATTACTGCATCAATAGAAGAATCAATACAGCCATATGGAATTTTTATAATTCTATATGAATCACCAGTTAGACAGGAGGCGCATCTCTCGGCAACCATTGATGCTAAGGAGCCCTGAAAAGATACCATTTGTCCGGAAACTAGTCCAGCCATAATCTCTCTCGATAAACGTCGTGCATGAGGTAATTTAATCCCCAAAAGGTTTAGATTAATTTCCAAATGTTTAACAGATTCTTTTAAAGAATTTAAATTGACTATGTCAGTATGTTTTATGTTGTTTGGAAAACCGACTTTTGTTTCATTATAATTTTGATCCTTAGTAATATTATCAAAATCTTTTTCAGTTTTAATTTCCACACTTTTCAGATCATCAATTTCCTTCATCAGCATCTCAACACTAGTATTTAAGTTTTCATTATCAGCAATTAAATTATTGATGCAAAAATTTTGCTTTTCCTGATTTAAATCTAGTTTATTAACACTGTTATTAATTAAATTAATCTCATTTCGCAAATCCTTAACTAATGTTTTAAATTCTGTATATCCAGTCTGCAGGGATTGATTTAACTCATTTTGAGCTTTTATGTCAACAATATCCTGACTCTTAATTTTCTCTATTTCATTTATCATTGATACTATTTGTTCTAATTCCTTCTTGGTTTTGTTTAACTCCTTTGAATTGTCCATTAAGGCCAAATTTAAATTATTAATAAGTTTATTTGTTGAATGCAGTTGACTAACCTGAACTGATTCCTTTTTAATAGTGTAAATTTGAGCCTCTAAGGAACTTATTTTAGACTTTAATTCACTAGGATTTTCCTTTGGAACGAACGTTAATAGCTTGTCTACTGCCTCATCCTTAGGAAATGGGCTGAACAGTATCCAATTCGTAAGGCTTTTTTGGGTGATATTTCCTATGTGTCTTTGACTTATAGATTTCTCTATCACTTCTTGTCGCTTTTCCGATGAACTGAGTAATTCGTCTATAACTTTTTCTAGCATCTTTTTATTTTGAATATCAAAGATATTATAAAGAGCAGATTGATATTCCGTATAAGCAAGCCAAATATTTTGTAATAAACTCCAGTCTTTATCATTCCAGGATGAAGAACGTTTAAAATACAAATTTAGTCGAATATCTGTACCCTTTCCTGATCTAAAGCCGTTTAACTTTGGTAAATGCTTGAGGATAACCTCCAACCTACCTTTATCTAATGCATGTATAACCTCCATAAAATCATTAATATCAGCATTTATTATTCTTTCTTTTGCATCTTGTGTATATTTATTGGTCATTTAATTTCCCCCATACCTCACTCTATTAATACTTATTACCTTTTGAACTTCATTAAGGAGATTCCAGCAATATGGAGCAAGATCTACTGGCCACTTCCTTCGAGAAATTATCTTTCTTAATATTTTTTGATCAATTTCAGAGAATATAGAAAGCTCAATTTTTTTGTAAATTATAGTATATCGTGCATTAGTCCTAGAACTGGATAAATTTAAAAGATTGTATGCACGTTCTCTCCATTTATCCCCTAAATCTAAAATAAGATTAGATGAATCACTCTGTTTTTTAGTTGGTTCAACTTTTAATCTCCCGAACACACCCGCATCAATTGAAAAATAACCTTTATTAAGGTTACTTAGGCTATTTAATAACTCAAGCATTTTTTCTTCAAAATCTGTTGGTTCCTTATTTTCTTGTACCTCAATTGTTGCCATATAAAGAGATTGTTCTTCATTATTAGCATCTAGCCAATTAAGGCGAATTTTTACATATGCTGGAATATAAACCTTAGTAAATGTAACATTACCTTCATAAGCTCTTTTTACCAATTCTATTGCCTCATTATTGTACAAAAATACTTCGTATTCCTCTAAACTCTTATTATCAATCGCAAACAATTTAACACCTGAAATATTTAAGGGGTAAGAGGCATTTACATCAACTATAATTTGCTGATTTCCTTCTATATGATCATCAAGCCAAATATCATTTCTTCCAGCATCCAGATGAAGTTGAACCACTGTAGGAACTCTACCATCTCCTTTAAGCTTCTTAGTTACTCCAGTTTTTGCATTATAGCAATTGACCACCTTCCATTTACTTGCTCCACCCTTTCCAATAATTCCTAAAGTAACCGTATTGTCGTTTTGGATAACATAACTGCCATCCGGAAGTCTATATTCAGGAAAGGGATTAATTAATTCAACCTCTGCTGGAGGTTGTAAAACCGAGCGCCCTGTATTCTCAGATACCCACTTTTCAACCTGTTGATTGTATTTTTCAGGTAAACGTAAATATACTCCTTCCCAGGCCATATAGTCCTTTAAAGGTACAGTATGAACCACATTCTTCGATGGAAACCATTTAGGTTTAGAATTTATCGTCCATAGTAATACGTATGATCTCCCCCAATACAATGAACCCTCATCGTTTAAAAGCTTCCCACCAAAAGGCGAATATCGAAAAACATTTAAATTTATTGTACTGAGACCAAGAATAGGCTGGCTAATTCGATTTCTCCATCTTCCTTCAGGAATATTATCCAAAACTAAAGAAAAAGGACCTACTCTTGGAGATATCGGTACGCGTAGTCCTCCACTTTTTATTGTTGATGCTGGAATATTTCTCTGACCTCCTAAAGCAAATGGTAAACGGACTGTTCCGATATTTACATCAGGCTCAGGAATACTTATTTCTAATGACCATTTAAACGTCAGACTATGTTCATTTGCTAGTCTTATATATAACCCTAATGTACGATATGGTGCTTCACGCTCTTTTTGATAGTTTTGTGAGTGCGCCTCAACTCCTAAGGATATATAAAGCTCACAGTCTAATTTTGCTTGCTTAGAATTATGTGCAAAATGCGGAACCTTTCCGCTACCTCTTCTAAGAAAAACAGGAGATCTACATATCGGACACACATAATAGGGTCCTCTTGTAATAGTTAGATCAGAGGCTATGACTTTTTTACCATTTATAGAATTAATTGCGTATTCCATGTATAACCTCCAATTAATATTATTTTATTCCGTCTAGTACATTTTTTAATTTGGTAATCTAGCATTTACTCCTAGTAATAAATAAAAAAATGCCTCTAAAATTATTTATATTATGATATAATTACAATTTTTATTTTCATTAAATAACGCAATATTCCTAAATTTATAATATATTAAAATATATAACTATATAACTATTTGTAATTTTCTAAAGCTCACAACTTGTTTCCCATCTAGGTTAACTGATATCCCTTTCATCTCAAGACCTTTGTTTAAACATTCATTAAGTAATCTATAATATTCTGAAGCTGTCCTGTCAATAGTAATTCTTCGAACGATTGGGCTTAATGAAACAAAGTAATAATCAACTTTATATCCACTATCCAAAAGATTTTTTATATGAGTTAACTGAGTTATGGCCCTTTCAGAATGAACTTTAGGAAATTGAGTCTCTTTTCTTATATCAATAATCGCCTTGGCTTCAATAATTTTGTCACCATTATTTGAAAACTCCTTTATTACTAAATCAGATTTATATCCATTAATAATTGCTTCTTTTTTTATTGAGTAAACAATAGAATCCTGTAATATATTTTCTGTTATATAATAACTAAGTATATCATTCACTTTATTAAGGTTTAATAGAATATACTTGTTATAATATTTTACTGCAAATAGTGAATATTTGGTTCTAATTTTATTGCCTGTATTCTTGGTTAAAATTACTTTTTTATTTATTAAATTTATATAGTTTTCCATTCTAGAGGAGCTTGGAACGTAACATTCTTCTTTTATCCCATTTATCAATACTTCGCATAGAAATCTATTTTTACTTTCTTTTATAAAAATACCTTCAACTGTTTCAATTAAATTAAACATAATAAATGCTCCTAATAAATATTTATCTTTCTTTATAAGTATACTTAAAAAACAGCATATTAAAAGCCTCAGGTAAGAATCCCTAGAGGCTCGGTTTAAATTTTAAATTTTAAATTTATTAGTTAGGAAGTCCTGCAACTCTCCTTCACTAATAAATAATCCTTGTAACCTTCTTAGTTCACCGTTTACTGAATAAAGCATATCACCTTTGCCAAGTAAATCCTCAGCTCCAGATGCATCCAATATTGTTCTAGAGTCCTGGTTTGCTGGTAAACTAAATGATATTCTCGTAGGTACATTAGCTTTAAGACGAGATGTAACGATATCAGCACTTGGCCTTTGGGTTGCAATCACAAGATGGATACCTACGTTTCTAGATCTTTGGGCAAGTCTAATCATATTTCTTTCGAATTCTGCTTTATTACCTTCTAAATCAGCAACTGAAACTAAATCCGCATATTCATCAATTATGACCAAAATAGGTTTTAGACGGCAATCTGGATTGCTTTCGTTAAAGGTAAAGATATCTCTATTCCTAGATTGTCTTAGCAAATTGGTTCTTCTAGGTAGTTCATTCTCAACTAAGTCGTTTAGAATAGCAACTGCATCTTCTGCTTCTATTATTACTTCATTATTTCTTAAATGTGGAAGTTCATCAAAGAATATAAAGTCGGTTTGCTTTGGATCCACTATTACTAATTCCAATTCATTTTCATTATATTGAGAAATAAGACTTACAATTATACTATACAAGAATATTGTCTTTCCAGAACCTGTCGAGCCTGCAGTAAGAAGATGGGGTGCTTTTGCTATGTTTAGAATCTTTATCCCACCACTTGGCTCCTGTCCCAAAATTACGTTTAAATTTCCAATATCAGATTTAGGAATAGCATCTAAAAAGCCCAGTAGGTTTACTGTATCAGTCTTTTCTCTTGGAACATCAATATAGATAAAATTCGTACCACGTTCGTTGTCAATTAATATCTCACTTGTTGCTTCTATTTCCCTAGCTATATCAGATCGGACTCTAATGATTTTTTGGAGTGTTTCTCCGGGGCGAAGCCTTACTCTGAAGCGAACGAATCTAGATGCTATTAAAGCTTTTAACGGATCAACTTCCTGAACATCTATCGAAAAATCCTTCATTGCTCTTTTGATTGAAACAGCCTTTGATACAATGAATTCTTTTAACTCATTATCAATAGAATCATTATCATCCATTACTTTATTATCATTCTCAAGATCAACCAATTTCGTTAAATCGAAGGCCTTTTTTTCGTCTACATCTGAAGTGTTTTTTTCTTCTTGATTATCAATCTTCCCCATATATAATCGTTTAGCGTTTTCTAATGTTTTTACCTGGATTTCTCCACGACTTATTTCTGAGGTTTTTTTCTCTAATATAGGCCACGAAACGTGTTTTTCAAAATCATCATCAATATCTTTATTTCCTGTTTCAATATTCTTATTAATTTTGCAGTTTGTTAATATGTTCTCGATAATATCATCTTTTATTTCATATAATACTATGTCATTTTCAGCAACACATTTTATACCGTCTTGATTTGTTTTTCCATGAACATTGAAACATATGTGATACAAGGCTAATTTTATATTAATTTCAACATTACCTGCAAATAGATCATTAATATAGTTTGTCCACATCTTCTTTTTTGACTTACCCAATCCTAAGCCATGTAGAATCTTAAATACTTGATATCTCAATAATTCTCTTCTTGAAACACTGGTTATCTTATCAGGCTCGAAAAATATTTCATAGATAATTCTATAGACAGAGTTTAATTGTTCTATAGCTTCACCTTTAATTTCGTTTATCTCAGTACCATCTTCAAGTATTACTTTTTCAACTGTATACGCTTTGTAAGTTTTTACCTCAATGATTTCAATTTCTGCCTGAAAGTCATTTATCTTCTTAATACCTATAAGATCTGAAATTGTGTTGTCTTCTCTCTCACTTAACCATCGTCTTGCCAGATCAGTATCAAGGCTTACTAAGATACTTTCTTGATTTGTTTGTTTATACCAAAAGGATGCAATTGCAGTTCCAATAGCACCTTTACTATGATTTTGATTAAATGTTTGGTTTGTAGATAAGGAAGCAATATTTAATATACCTTTTTCATTCAGTGATTGTATTTCTTTTAATACCATTTCCAAACAATTAGGTTTAGGGTCATAGTTTCCAATTTCTCTAATTATTCTATCAATCCCACTTGTAAGCTTAGACCAGTTCTTCGAATAAACTCCAACTTCTCGATAAGTGCCAGACTGATAGTATATACAGTTCTCTGATCCAATCGTACTAATTTCAAAGTTTTTCAGATTAGGGTCAGCAATGACGAGCCATTCCGAAGAATCAATTAATTTTTCAAGTGTGCCCTTAATGCTATCAGTGTTTGCTACCACTGTATTGTGCCATCCTCTTGGCCTGTCATTTAGCCTAGCTATTAACTCATGGTGATCAGAAAAAATATTCCCTTCTGAGGAAGGAATTATTTCTAAACGATCCGTCATAGGATCATATTGAAATACTTTCGGTACGCATAATGGATGAATTCTTAGGTTTAGTCTGCTTTCAGTTTTCACTTCACTTACCGTTCTTTTACTTGGATCAAAAAGTACTATTGAATGATATTGCTTTGATTTAAACTTGTTTACTAATTGCTCTAGCTCATACGTTTTTGAATGGATTTTTAAAGTAAATTCATTTGTTTCTCCAAACAGTGCTAGTAAACTTTCATCAACATCTTCTAGGTTTGACCAACGATTTGACGTTTCTTTTGTTTTAAATAAATCAATATGGATTCCTCTTAGGATCTTATTATTTATTTTGTCTTTTACTAATTCAAGAACACTTTTGGAGTCTGGCGGATTAATATACGCAATTCTCAATCCGTTTTTACTATGTGGATATAGATTAATGAACTTATCTAATGATTTTCTTATTGCATCTAATCCATCAGAAATTTGGTTAACCTGTTGTTCGCTAGAATAAATAGGTAGTCTACCTATTTTACCAACCTCAGCAATGACTTCGTCTTTTGAATTAGATATCATGCTACTTATGAATACTGTAATTAAAGGGTTTGGTATATCATCAGAAGCTCTAATTAAAAACTCTTTATCTAATTCACTCAAATTAGAAGAGGTTTCTCTAAGCCTTCTAGTCAGTTCAACATATTTCCACAAATATAACGGGTTTAAAGGAGACAAAATTGAATGATATTTTTCTCTTCCCAATACATACACCATATCTAGTGTATTAACAGTTGCAACTAGTTCTTTTGTCCCAGACGCACTATATAACGAGAACTTGTTGAAGTTACTACGTAATATTTTCATAAATTGTGTATAGGTATCAATATAGTCTACTAGTTCATTATAGATAACATCGGACTCTACTATCTTTAATATAGGTGAATCCGATAATCTATATGCGTAGTCACATATAGACCTTCTTTTCTGTATAAATAAATCAAATATATCTAAAACCTCACTAGCTTCTTCGCTAAACTCCTCAGTTAATAGATTTAGCTTTTCTCTTATTTTTTCTATATAATCTTCATTGAATTGATATATCTGATTTTTATTTATTGAATTTAATACATCTGTAGGGGTTTTTTCTTCTGTTCTAATGATACCTCCAAAGGAACTCTCACCAACGAATGCATCTATAAGGTTAAAAACCTCTGGAATAAATTCTACTTTTGATTTAATCCCTTCTTCACTTTCAATTGAAATAGTTTCTTTCTTTCCTTTTTCCCAGCCTTCAAACTGTTCCTCTATTTGTATTAATATTTCCTTAATTTGTTCTTCATCGTGTTCAATAATTAGGTCAACACCAACAGAATCAGGATTTGATGGAGTTATTGTTTTAGGCTCCCTTTTTGTATCTACTTTCTCTTCTTCAATTGTTTCGTCTTTTTTCTTAATTTTTTTCTGTTTGTTTACTTTAGTTAATATATTTAATACTTCTTTTAGCGTTAAATCTTTTAAGCTATCATTAGAACGTGTCTTATAAAATGAAAGTATATTGGCTCTAATTTTTGTTCCACCTGTAATTTCACTTGATTGGAGAGCCCTTTGATCCCCTTTGTCTAATTGGCGAAGACGTTGAACGGACCTATAGTTTTCAATAAGTTTGTTTCTAATACTTTCTAAATTAGTGCTTTCAAATAGTGATTCATCAATAAGTAAGCCTAATCTAAAGAATTGGTAAACTGACTGCTTAGGAATATCTTCACTTAATTGAATTAAAAATTGATAGTAATCCACTAATCTTTCTAACGATATAATATTTCTTATACTATTATGTTTAAAGGCTTTCCAAAGCCTTACGATATTATTATTTATTACCTTAAATTCCTCTTGAGCTAATTCACATAACGAATTATAAAGATCCTTAACCTCTATCTTTTCAAACCATAATAATGAAGATAGTTTTGGAACATGCCTTTTAACTATAACAATTCTGGTAGAAAGAACATCTTTATCATGTCTAAATTTTTCTGCACTTTCTACCGTATAGTAAATTTTCAATTCTGAATCATTTCCAATTCTTTCTTTCAGTTCTATTTGCTCATCTTGAGTAAATCCAACGAAAAAGATATAAGGAATCAATAATTCATTTTCATTTACCTTTGAAAGTAAGGTGTCTAAAAATGTATTATAACTGTATCCAGGTAAGTCCATTAGTATAATTCCATGTGCATCATCTTTAATTTTATTTACAACTGAACTCGCAAGCAGTTCAGCAATTATTTTTTTTACTGACACATTATACTCCTCCTAAATACTCAGCATTGTTACACCATCTGCATACCTTCTAGCGTACCCCATGGATATATACATTTCAGCTATTTTTTCAGCATTTATCGTCAGACCGCCTGCCAAATCTCCAGGAATGCTCTGGCTTAGATTCCAACGATCCAGTTGTTTTAAATCCTCATCTGGATTAGATCCAATAATAATGCCGTAATACTTCCATAGCCTCTTTCCGAACTCAGAAAGCTGAATCTTTTCTCCCTTCCTTATTAGACTAAGTATTATGATTTCTAATATTATCGGGTCTGGCGAAAATCTCTTTCTACCTCTTCCTCCCGTTCTAGGCGCAAGTAAACCAATTTTACCTCCGAGTGCAGAAATAAATACAGATGGATCAGTTGAGTAAACATCAGAAAAGATTAAAAACCTAGTTGCTTTTATGAATGAATCAAAAGCATTTTGACTTTGCTCATAGAAACCTAAGAATAGTTTCTTATAGTCATCTCTTTTTTCATCTTCTGATGTGGTATTTTTCTTTTTATTACTAACAGTTAATGATGTCTCTTCAATTCTTTCTAACATTACTTCCAATGATAATTCATTGTATTGATCTTTTTTAAGAATATGTTCTAATGATTTCTCAAAATATTCCTCTATCCCTAGTCTTGAAAGCAAAAGAGTTTCCTGGCTAGCAAACTTTATAGTTTCGAGCTTTCCATCTGCATCAAATAGTAAAGGTATTCTATCTTCTCCATTGTACTTCTCTGAAATATCAAGCACCCTTGAAGATAAATGAATGATTATTGCAAAGCATGAAAATAAAACTATTCTTTCTAAGAATATTAATTTATTACCATTTCCTTTTTCATTCTGTGCAATGTTATCGTACGCTTTTCTTAACCTAAGCTCAATTCCAGATAGATTAATTTCACCCTCTTCAAAGCTAACCTCTTTACTTAATGAACTATCTATACTAACTAGTGGTTGCGCTAGTCTACTAATCTCATCATCCTCATTATTGAGGTGCTCCTTTATTATACTTAAACAAGGTGAAACTTCCCCATCTATCTTGGCACACAATATCTTGTATAAAAATTTTGGGATTCCGAATTCATTTTGAACCGCTTTAGTAACTTGTGTTTTAGAGGCAATCGTTAAAGTAGAAAAGTTTAAGCTTGGAGTAGCAGCATTGTCAGCATTAAAAATTAATTCAATAAAATACCTAAGCTCATTTAATTCTTCAAAAGTAACATCCTGTTCTAAAACATCTTTGTATTCACTCTTTATTTTTTCTGCAGTATTAACTTCTTTACCTTGACTAAATCTCTTAGACCATTCATTTAAAGATTTAATATTATATTCTTCTCCAATAACATGGCGAAAAAGTCCATTTGCAATATGGACTGGCTTAATTTGATTAGAAACTGGTTCATACCCGATAAGTTCAAGGACTTCCTTACTATATCTTTTAAGTCTGTTGTTTGACATTATCTTCACCCACGTTTTGGTTGATATTTATTATCTCTAATAGATAATTTATATGAATAACTGTTACTCATATCCCTAATAATAAATTCATTTGATCGTATTCTACTTTGGAATGACGCAAGTTCATTCATAAAACGATATAATTTGAATTTGTAATTGTCAGGTACAATTTGAGGGGGATACCCTTCACTTATATTAAAGAGCATCCTATAAAATTTTAGATCTATTTTCAAATCTACTGATTCTTTTTGTCCTCTAGGTCCATATACACTAAAAAGAAAATGGTCTGGTGTATACTCTATTGCATTAAGATGATTAGGAAGACTAGGGACTAAAAGAATAATATCATTTAATGAGAAACTCTTATTTGAAATTGCAACCTTGGGATGATTCCTCAGTTCAAACTTATGTGTTATCCAAACTTTTAGCTTTTCATCTTCAATTTCATCAGAATTAAAAAATTTGTTTATGGCTAACACAATTTGTTTTATCATATCTAATTCTCTATCACTTGCATGTCTTAATAAGTCAAAAAATGCGTTATATTCTTCTGGAATTAAATTCAGTAATTCGCTGCCTCTTTTATTTTCAAAGAAAAACTTTCTCTTAATTGAAATAAAAATTTCATTTGCTTCTTCTTCGGTTTCAGCATCAATAGGTTTTTTTGAGGGTGCGTCAAATAACCAGTCATCTATTAATGCACCATTCCACAGTACTTCATCAATTTCCGGGTGGGAAAAATGATAGGGATCAAATTGTTTTAAGTTTTCAAATAGTTCATTTTCCCCATTAAACATTAGATTATAATATTTGTATTCTTCTTCCTTTCTCTTTTCACAAATTAGACCCGAAGTGATGATAAATGAAAAGAAACCTAATATGTCTCTCATTACTACATGTGTCCCTGTATTGCCCAGCATACTAACAATCTTTATTAATCTCTCTTGTACAATAGTGTTACTTAGTGCATCAAGGTTATACGGAGTGTCACATTTATTATTTACCTTACAGCCATCACATACATTACTGATTTTAATTATTCTATTTAACGAAGCAGTCAAAATCTCTTTTTTTAGCAGATTTCTACTATTCAGGTCTATAATTACTACTTTTGAACTCCCAATATCTGAATTAACATCGTTATTATAAATAATTGAATTATCTTTAAGTTCAAGAATTTTTTTATAATATGGAAATTGTTCTTTTAATTGTTCTAGCATAGAGATAAGTGGATATTCATTAACAGCTATAATGCATGGTCTATCATTTTCAATTGCCTGATTTAAATTATCAAGAAATTCTTCATAATCTTCGACTTCATTTATATCAAGTTCGATAAAGGCACCATTCTCATCTAGTAAACCTTTTAATGATCTAATCAAATGAGTTTTTCCATCACCTGGATTACCAGTAAGTAGGATAAACTTCTTTTTTGTTATATATTCATTTAAAACATGCTCAATAGCAGTTTCCACATGTATTTTCTTAATATCTTCTTCTTCAAATACTTCGGCATAACTGTTTCTGTTGTTATATATCTTTGATATAAAGTCCATGTTAAAGCTCAAACAAATAGCCTCCTCTCATTATATATAACTGCTAACTAAGATAGACTCTTTATTGAATACAGAAACCCTACTTATTAAATCAACATTATCAATTCTTTTTAAAAGCCAACGTTTCCTCCAATAATCTATCATCTCAACTGTATAAATACTTTCGTCACCATTTAAGGGTGAGTAATAATTTAAATTGCTATCATTCCCGGTCAAGTATTCCAAGGAGTTAGAAGCTAGTTCAATACCATATACGATTCTTCTAGTATGGTGTTTTGTAAATTGCTCTGGAATTCCTAAACTAGATAATCCGGTTCTCATTAATCTCATCCTTGGAGAGGTTCCTTCACCAAAAACGTTGTTTATTCTTCTACCTCCTTCCATCTCGTAAAGCATTTTTTTAATAAATGAACTTGTTTGGTTCGTGAAGAAAACTGAACCGAATCCTTCTGTTTCTCCAAGTTTTTTATATTCAAGTTCGCCATTCTCTGCAGGAACTTTAATTCTGTTATATTGACTACTCCCCATATGATATAAAGAGGTTGTACCTAAATATGCAAGCTGTGAATCCCTAATAACCACTTCTCCCTTCATTCTAGAAGCGATTTCACTTATTTGACTTGCATACCGTTTGTTATAATCGTTTACCACGGTCGGACTCATAGCTAGCATACTTACTAACTTTCCACCTAATAATTCATTATATGGTGGGATAGAGCCACATACAATAATTTCCATTACATTAGACCCAATCTTCTTTTTTCTATTTGCTTGTAAGGCTATATTTATTACTTTACCACCTTTATATGATATTAATTTTCTAATGATATCTTCTGGATCGCTGTGATTTTCTTCTATTTGTTTTATGATTTGCATTGAACTAAGTAGTTTAGATAACTCTTGAGCTCTTTTCTTTTTAAAAAGAGGAGAATGTGACTCTGCTTGCCAGTCAATACTTCCAGTTGACCTTTTATTATTAAATTGGTTCTCCCTTAGTTGTTTAACTAAATTTTCAAGTCGATGTATAGTTTCATCTTTAAGTCGATATACTTCATCATGTGTAATAAGGCCTTCTAAATTAATTTCATTGATTGCTTCATTTAAAAATTGCTTAACATTCGTAAGTAGTTTTCTACATTCTTCTTTTATTCTGATTTCGTACTCATAATCAGTCTCCAAAGGAGTAATTTTTTCTACATCTCTTGTTAATCCCATTTCACCTTTAAGCATAACTTCAAAATTTTCAAACTTTACCTTCTTTTTTAAGTTTTGCTTTATACTATCTAAAGTCCATCCAATGTAGTTATCTCTTTTTGTAAGATGTAATACTGTATTCCCTAGTGCTGTTATACCAATAATCGGGTGAAACGGCTGAGCAGCATCCCTAATTAAGTAAAACATATTTCTACCTGGTGTAGACTTATAAGGTATAGACCACGTATATCTAAAATACCTCCATATATCCATTAATTTATATCCAGTAAAGACACACCTTTCATTTGTTACTAACTGTAAATATGGAGATATGACTGCTTTGGATAATTCAAATCTTGTATTTATATCCTTTTCATCCGCCATTACTTTTAAACCTTGTGATAACAACTCACTGTCACCTATAAGAACGGAAATATTAATTTTTTTATCATTAAACCGTTTTTTATTTTCCATTCTTCTAATAAATTTTTCTACACTATCTATTTTGAGTTGTGCATTTCGTTCAACTTGAAGTTGTCGTCTAAGATAAATTTTACTGTCATTGCTTTTGGGATTTGGGGGTGCAAGTTCTACAAGATTATCCAAACTTAATTTTAATCTCCACCCCTGTGCTAGTAAGTCTCTTAAAACTGACAAAGCGGATAAGAATTTAAGGCCTTCTAAGGGATTGTCATTGTTTTTTACTAACCCAATATTTTCATTAATAACTTCGTCAAGCATAACACTTCTTTGATTGGGGAATTCTTCTAAGATTCCTTTTACTATTTTTGAGAATTTTTTCTTATAAGAATCTGCAAGAATTGGATTAAATAAGGTAAATCCCACATTATCGGTTATTTCCTTTTTTACATAACCATGTTTTGATTCTCGAACTGCAATGTAATTATTCATATAAATCCCTCCATAAAACTCCTTGAAACGAACGTACATTCCCTTACTATATTACACATTTTTGTATCTATTATAAAGGAGAAAGAGAATAAACATAAACTTCCCTAAATTTATTATACAGTAATAACTTTCTTATTTTTCAACTAGAAATGTCTATTTAAAAATAAATCAATCTCACAGACTCTACCTGTTTCATCCCCTACCTTTTTAAACCTTTATTTACTTAACTCGATTAATTTTAGTATTAGTTCGTATATAAGAAATCTAAACCATTCACCACCTTTAGGCAAATGCATATATTACTATTCAATATCTTTAGCCATAAAGGGGTGAAATTAAATGCATGTCGATTTAACAGCCATACACTGGCTTTATGTAACATTTATAGGAATTATCATCTTGTTTTTAATCTTAAGACGAGACACTAGTTTAGTCTGTCTAGCTGGGATTTTTCTTTTAGGTCTTGTAGCAACAGAATCACTTACTAGTTCAGTCAGTATCTTGTTTTTAAGTTTCATATATGCAATTACCGAATTACTTTCTACAATTCTAGTTATTTCGATCATCGTATCAATGAGTAAAGCTTTAACTGAAAGTGGAGTACACCAGGCGCTCATCAGTCCATTTACAAGGGTAATGAAAAACGCCTCACTCGCATACTGGACAATAGGAATTGTAATGATGGTGGTTTCGTGGTTTTTCTGGCCATCTCCTGCAGTAGCATTAATTGGTGCAGTGTTATTACCGGTTGCGCTTCGTGTAGGTTTACCTGCATTAGGTGTTGCAATGGCGATGAACTTATTCGGTCACGGTATTGCTCTTTCAAGTGATTTTGTCATTCAAGGCGCACCAAAATTAACTGCAGATGCAGCTGGTATACCTGTTTCTGAGGTCATTTCAGCTAGTGTGCCATTAATTATCATTATGGGGGTCGTTACAACTGTAACAGCATTCTACTTTTTAAAACGAGACATGAAAAAGGGACTTCTGAAGGTAGAATCTGTTGAAAGCGATTCCGAAACTGAAACTTATTTACTTTCTTCGGCTCAACAAAAATGGATGGCAGCACTTGTATTCATTCTGTTCGCAGTGGATATTTGGGCGATGGTTCATTTTAATTTACAAGGTGGAGATGCTACTGCATTAATCGGGGGTACTTCACTGATCATTCTTTCAATACTTTCAATGATGGGACATAAATCAAAAGGATTTGAGGAAGTAACTAACTATTTAATTCATGGATTTAAATTTGGGTTTAGAGTATTTGGTCCGGTTATTCCAATCGCAGCTTTCTTCTATCTTGGAGATAGTGGATTTACAACGATAATCGGGGACTTCTTACCAAAAGGATCTAATGGTATTGTCAATGACTTAGGGTTTGCACTTGCTCATGCAGTACCAGTAAACCCAGCAGTAGCAGGAGTAACATTAACAACTGTAGGTGCGATTACAGGGTTAGATGGATCGGGCTTCTCTGGTATTTCACTTGCTGGATCGGTTGCATCTCTATTTGCAACAGCTATCGGTCATGGTATTGCAACATTGACTGCTATGGGGCAAATTGCGGCAATTTGGGTAGGAGGCGGAACATTAATCCCTTGGGCACTCATTCCTGCGGCAGCTATTTGTAATGTAAGTCCGTTTGAGTTGGCTAGACGGAATTTGTTGCCTGTGTTAATAGGTTTAGTGGTCACTACGATTGTGGCTATTTTCTTGATATAAAAGTAGTTGAAAAATAAAAAACCAAGGACCATCCTTGGTTTTTTTATTAAAATGATTTTTAAAATTGATGTTCAATTATTATTATTTGGACACTTAAAATTAAATTTTACGATTATAATTCTTCTTCATCTTTAATACATTCACTTACTAATTTTAATAATACCTTGTTTCTATCAATATACTAACAAGCAAGGTTTTATTTAAAGATAGTTTAAACAGAAAGTTATTCGTGTAAGTAAAAGAAAAGATAAATGTTAAAGCAATTCTGCATATTAACAATTACAGAGAATTAATTTCAAACAATAACTCAAAATGAAGTAATATCTCTGTGGGTTATACTTGTTTATGGAATGGACCGACTAATACAAAGATTTAATCTATTTCTATTGAATCTATTGAAAAATGACTATTAAGAAAATCAATTGTTGGTTGATGTCTTAATTTACATACTATGTTCTGATTCGCAAAAATCCCCTGTTTAGTTAATGCTTTTTCACGCTCAACTGCTTTAAACCATTTAACCCCAACCGTCCAATCACATAACTCTGGATTATCACTATTTTCTTTAATATTTGGTTGTTTAAGTTTTTTGTCAAATAACAACGTATTATCGGACAATTTAAAATCCTTTGCCATTAATGCATTACTAGTTACTTCACCATAACCGACATATCCTTTACCTTTGAGATACGCCAAAACCCTATCTCCAACTTTTAGATTTTTTATCGCCCTACTATACCTATTTCCTTGACCTGCACTTAAAAATCCAAACTCTTTACAATCTTCCCAGCTTCTGTATTCTCCATCCCCTACATTTACAAAATACAACCCAGACCATGGTGAACTTTTTTTCGATATATTTCGTTCAGCTACTTCTTCAGGATCCAGCAACCAAGAACGTCCTAGAAACTCTTGATCTCCTTCAACAAAAAAGTCAAAAAAAATACAATTAATATTTACATCATACTCAGTTGAAAGATATTGGACTATTCTTTCAGAGGCAGGATCTAATTCTGAAGCTATGATTACAATACCGTGACTTTTATTAACTTCACTTGGAATATCTGTTTGAAATTTTTCAAAAAAAGCTTCACGTATATTTTTATTTAAATAATTTGTAGCAATTGCATCGATTTGATTATAATTTAGATCTTTAACCCATGATGCATAATCTAAGGTTTGTGCAACAATATCTCGTGGTGTTTTATCTCTTTTCAACTCTAAAATTATTATATTACCTTCAATATCCATTCCAAGTAGATCAATTCGTCCCCCGAAAAAGGTTACTACTTGTTTTCCTATCAATAAAATATCTAAACCTGTAATATTACTATCAGTTTCAATCCAGTTCTCCAGTCGTTCCTCTCTATCTAATCTTGATTTAGGAAGTTCTTTTAATTTGTTATTTGTTACTTTCCAAAGATTCATATTCAAAGTCATTAACTAATCTCCCCTAATTTTTAATTGATAAATACATCTTATATTAATATTACTCTTCATCCCAAATCTAGGAACTAAGTAAAAACTACTAGATCTACATCTCTATATTCTTTTTAGTTTAAGGTATTCCCTCTATTAGGATTTCTCCTTATACAACAATGTATATAGTTAGGTCATTATTAAGATAGGGCTATAGTTCTTATATATCAAAATTTAAAATATTGGATTATATACTAAGGTGCATTACAAACCGTTTAATTATAATAAAAACCTCCTCAGTAAATTGAGGAGGTTAGGTAAACGCTACATTATTATTTGATTAGTGGATTTACAAAATTAACTTCTGCAATAGAGCCTTCGCCGTCTAATTTGTAAACAACAAACTCAATTTTTTCAGCCCCTGTTATGTCTACATTAAAGTTCAGTGGTAATTGCCCCGGACTTTGGTCCCCTGTCCATACTTCATTGCCATCGACTAGAATTGAATACCTTGCAACAAACTCATTGTAATATTCAAAATCCATGCCTACAATACCAGAAAGAGATTTATATTTTCCATATAATCCAAACGTTATCCTATTTTCATCTGATTCATATACTTGTTTACTAAAACCTTTAAAATATGTTTTTCCACCCAACACCATCTTTTCATTTTGATAGAAATCTCCATATGAAGTATAATATGGTTCCATAATATCAGTTAAATAATTACCTGTTGGAGAATTTCCAAATATAAAGGTATCTTCAGAACTATTAAATCGTACTGGCACTTCCAAAATACTACTTAAATAGTTAATTGGAGTATACTTTATACCCTTATATTCTAATATACCTGGCACAGTAACGTTACCCACTTGGTAATTCCCACTTTTTATATTACCATTGTATGCAATTTTTGAATTAATAGGTTTTGGTATTGCATTTTTAAGAGTTTTAATTTCCTGATCCTTTGAAGCATTTTGTGATTTAAGCTTTTTCACTTCACTTTGTAATACTTTAATTTGTTTTTGTAATTGGCTTACTGATACAGCTGCATTTGTGATGATACTTGGCGAAAATGAACCAAGAATAAAAGAAATAATTAATGCAATAACGACTAATGATTTTTTCATTTCATTCCTACTTTCTATGTAATTTATCACAGAAAAATCTCTCCAACATAAGTAGAAGAGTCCCCCTATTACGTTTACCTTATTTTTTTTCGGCCTAATCTCCTGTATGTTAAATAGGACTTTTTGGATATTTTTAACAATTATAAAGAACACTTACAATTTAAAAATTGATTTAATAAAAGAAAACTGACGAAAAACATAATTTCTTAAAAAATGTTTTATTAACGAATATTATCTAATCCCCTGCATCATGCGCTAAAAATTTGAAAGTATTCTTCTTCTATGTATTGTTCATTTGTGAGATTACTATGGTAATGATAGATTGATATTTTCCAATTTACATCTATTTCATTCGATTCCTTTACCAAATCAAAAAAATAAGCCAAGGAAATATCCTTGGCTTTTCTGCTTCTTCAATAAATAAATTAACCTTAATCATTAAGTCTTTTGTATTTCTTTTCAAGAGAAAATTATTTGTTACTAGGTGATCTTTCTATTCTATTATCTATTGTTCCCCTGAATGCAACACACCTTCTTTTTACCGATGATTTTATACGATGAATACCAATAATATCAACTTTAAATGTCGTTCTTCAAATATTAGTCTTGGAGGTTCTCCCTTAAATTTTCAAGCAAAAATCCACCTAAACAAATTTTTAACAAAAAATTACAAAAAAGTCTATTAATCTATCTATAATACTAGTAAAATATTCTTGCAATAAAAAATATTTTGTCAAAAGGTGGGAAACTTGTGAATAGAAATAAATCAAAAAATATTAAGAGGAAACTGTTTAACGGTTCTCTTGTAGCTGCGTTAGCCATTACAATGGCTCCTTTAAATATTTCTACTCAATCTGTGAAAGCGGATACAAACGGTAACATTCATGTTCAATTATTAGGCATTAACGACTATCATGGTCAGCTTGATACTTGGAAATCTATTAAAGATGCAACTGGTAAGGTAGTTGATTACTCAGGTGGTATCGAGTATTTAGCTGCATATTTAAAAGAAAGAGAAGCTACAAACCCTGCAAATACACTTATGGTTCAAGCTGGTGACCTTGTTGGGGCTAGTCCTCCAGTATCTGCAATATTACAAGATGAGCCTACGATTCGTTTTATGAATGAACTTGGCTTTGATGTAGGTACAATCGGTAACCATGAATTTGATGAAGGCGTTGCTGAAATGAAGCGTCTAATCGATGGTGGAAGCAACCCGAAAACTGAAAAATATGAAGCAAAATATGGCAAGTTTACTGGTTCAACAATGGATTATGTTGTAGCAAACGTAGTAGATGATAAAAATGAACCTATTTTACCTCCATATGTAGTAAAAGAAGTTGGTGGAGCTAAGATCGGATTTATTGGGGTTGTAACAACTGAAACGCCATCGATTGTAACTCCAAAAGGTGTTGAAGGTGTTAAATTTACGGATGAAGTAGCAGCTATTAACAAGTATGCAAAAGAATTAACGGATAAAGGTGTTAAGTCAATTGTCGTTCTTGCACATAATCCTGGTTCTTCACAAGCAGACGGTTCAAATCCAACTGGAAGAGTTGTCGACATTGCAAATGCAACAGACGCATCAGTTGACGTGATTTTTGGTGCTCATGATCATAAACTTTTAAATGCAAAAGTTAATGGTAAGCTTCTAGTACAATCATGGTCTTATGGAACAGCATTCTCAGATGTTGAATTAACAATTGACCCAGCTACTCAAGATATCGTTGAAGCGAAGGCTGAGATTGTTGATACTTTACATAGCAAAATTACACCTGATGCAAAAATTAAAGCTGAGCTTGATGGTTATCAAGCTGATATCAAACCAATTACAAGTCAAGTAATGGGTGAAACTTCAGATATATTGAGCAAAGACGCTAATGCAAGTGGTGAGTCAGCACTTGGTAACTTTATTGCTGACGGTATGAAAGCAACAACAGGTACAGATTTTGCTTTCATGAATTCTGGTGGGATTCGTAACCCACTACCAAAAGGAACAATTACTTGGGGAGATTTATTCAAGGTTCAGCCATTCGGTAACGATTTAGTTACAATGAAGATTACTGGAGAGCAACTAAGAACTTTATTAAATCAACAATTCAATGCTCCTCCAAGTTATAACAAGATCATGGCAATCGCTGGTCTTCATTATACTTGGACTGATAAAAATGATTACGGTAAGAAAATACTTGATATCTATCTTCCAGATGGATCTAAAATCGATCCTACTAAAGAATATTCAATCACTGTAAATAACTTTATGGCTGATGGTGGTGACGGCTTTACTGTCCTAAAATCTGGGAAAAACCGTGTGACAAGTCTTGTAGATTTAGATGCATTTGTTAATTATTTCAAATCATTTAAAGGACAAGTAAGCTCAACTGTTGAAGGTAGAGTTCAACTAGTGGAAGTAACTCCTGCTACTCCTGTTGTTGGTGAAGTGACAAACAAATCAACAAAAGTTACAGGTAAAGCTTTTGCTGATGCTTTAGTTAAATTACAAGCAAATGGAAAAGTAATAGCTACAACTACTGCTTCTAAAGAAGGAAACTTTACAGTAGACATTCCAGTTCAAAAAGCTGGAACAACAATTAATGTCATTGCAAGTGATGCTAAACTAAATGTAAGTAATGCACAAGTTAAGGTTAAGGATGTTATTGCGCCGGCAAAACCTGTAATTAATCAAGTAGACGACAATGACACTAAGATTACTGGTAAAGCAGAAGCAGGTACAAAAGTAACGATTAAATCTGGTAAAACTGTAGTAGGCACAGCAGACGCTAACTATCGTGGAGCATACACAGTGACATTAACGAAAACTTTAAAAGCTGGAACTAATTTATCTGTAACTTCAGTAGATAAAGGTGGCAACACTAGCCCTACAGTTACTACAAAAGTAGTTGACAAAACTGCTCCAACTGCACCTGTATTGGTGACAAAAGTAACAAGTACTACTACTAGTTTAGTAGGTAAGGCAGAAGTAGGTTCTTCTGTACAATTAAAGGTTGGAAAGAAAGTTTACAAAGCAATTAGCAATAAAAAAGGATTGTTTACTTTCAAAGTTTCAAAATTAAAATCTGGTACAATCCTGTACTTCACTGCTAAAGATAAAGCAGGAAATGTAAGTACTGTAACAAAAGTAATCGTAAAATAAGAAACATAGAAAGATCCCTGAAATTCGTTTTCAGGGGTTTTTTTACATAAATTTTGGCTCTGTTAAAGGATAATGTTGATTAAAAATAATTTATGCCGATTTCAAATTAGAGATCGGCTTTTCGGTTTTCGTTATACAGAACAGTGCTATAACTGTTAAACGTCTTCACCATTCGTAAGCTGGAGTATTATCAATACGCTTAGTGTCGCAAGCACATAGTTAAAAAGGGGAACTATAGCCTAAGTTTTTGTTATAGCTTGAGCTCACTGAAAAAGTTACACTTTATCAGTGACCTCGTACAATATCTAGTCGTTTTCTAAAAAAACATAGTATAATTATGTAATAAAACAACAAGGAATTAGCACAGGACATTTATTTCCCATAAATTTATTATACAAAAACAAGCGATTTAATGTGCTAATTACAATTCGTCTTTTAGAGGAGAAAGAAATGAAAAGAATAGTATGTATTTTTATTGCATGTCTTATGATTATTACGTTAGTTGGGTGTGGTGATAGTGGCTCGAAGAGTCATAAGGGCGAAGCACAGACACCGTCAGGTTCAAGTGTTCAAAAGGGAAGAGATTACAAAGATGTTGTAAAAGAATTTGAGAAACGTGGTTTTAAGAAAATTAAAACAAAAAAAATTGATGATTTAGTAACTGGTTGGTTAACAAAAGATGGCGAGGTTAAGTCTGTTTCGGTTGATGGAGATAAAGAATATTCACCAGATGATTGGTACTCTAACGACGTAGAAGTAGTCATTACATACCATACTTTCCCAAAAGAAAATGAGAGTGATACTACTCCTAAAAATACTGAAAAAAGTAAATATGAAAAAGGATATAGGGTTCGTTTTCAGGATTATGACATTTGTTATCTGATAGATGAAGATGCACACACAATTTCAATTTTTGATACAACAGAAAGTACAGATGTTTACACAAGCAAATATACAGGTGACTTTAATAATGGAATTGATTTTGATTGGTATGGTTTAAAGATGCATGCTCACTATCATTATGTGGATAATGATGCAAAATTAATTATCTCTGATGCTAGTGGAATTACGAATACAGCAGATAAACATCTTGTAAGTATTATAGAGAAACAAATAAAAATAAGTCCAGATTCCAAAAATAATTAATTTTAAAAATATGATTGGTTAAAAATTATCCGAGAATTGAGGATACAAAACTTAAGAGGCGAGTAAAATGAAGAATTAACTCGCAACAAAAACTTAAAATCAATTTGAAAAATTCAGGACTTTCGGCATATTTGTCGATAGTCTTTTTTTGCTCCAAAAATCAACAATGATATTTAACAGAGCCTAAAAAAAATATATATGATTCAGATCCAATTAACAGGCTTCGAACTATTAAACCCATCATAACGTTAAAAGAGCCACTTTTAATCGTGACTCCTTACGCTTTAAAATGATGGTAAATTACTCAAATTATTAGACGGATCACCATCTGGATACGAACGAAGCGTTTTATGTTGATGCCCTCGCGTTGTCCCTGTGTTTACGTCTTCTATTAAATCCTGCTCTGCCATGACAATGGCTTGTTCGATTGTTGCTGTTTCACCATTTTGGAACTTCACTTCCGCTATATCCCCGTCACCATTTTTTCGAACTGCCACGATTTGTAATTTATTCGGGTCAATATGATGTTCAGGATTTCCTGCTCCGCGATTTTGGAAAGTCATTTCGCGCACCTCCATGTAAGGTATTCAAGTTTAGTATGGTTGGAGGCTGCTATATTTATTCTTTTTCCTTCAATTATGAGGTCTTGGAACTTACCTTCCATATAAAAAAAGAAGGTATGTGTTAAATTATCATACCTTCTTTTTACTTAGTTAACTTTTATGATTTTATAACTTTCATTACCTGCTGCATCTATAGCCCATACTCTAAGTGTTGAACCTTTTTTTAGTTTTTGAATCTTAATTTTAAATGAACCATTGCTTAAGGCTTTTCCCTCACCTATAACTCCTTGATATTCCATCCAGTCTACGCGAATTTTCGCATATTTTTCAACCTTACCTGAAACATACGTTGAACTACTAGTTACTTTATCAATGCTTTGAATAACTGGTGCAATTTTATCAGATACTTTTCTTGTATAAGTAGCACTAGCATCTTTTGTATTAACTACGACTTTAACATTTTTTCCAGGGGATAAGCTTGAAATAGCAAACTTAAATTCTCCCTTACTATTAACTTTTGTTTGTTTTACATATTTATTGTTTATATACATCTTAACAGAAGCATAAGGAACAGAAGTCCCAGAAACGATTGTTGAACGGTTACTAATTGAATTAACTGTTAATGGAAGTACTACTTTTCCACTCACCGCTTTACCAATATTACCTGCTAAGTCTTTTGCTTGTATAGAATAATTTGTATTTACTTTTTGTTTTGGAAACTTAATGGTAAATTTACCAGTTGAATCTGCTTTACCTGCATATAATATATCTTTTATATTTAAAGCTATCTTTGCATTTGGTTCAGTTATACCAGTTACAGAGGTTGATGTCGAATTAATATTGTTTACCTTTGTAGTAGGTAAAGTTCGATCAATAACGAACTTAAATTGACTTGTCTGTGGAGAACCGCTTGACGATAAAGCTCTTGCTTGTGTAGATGAAGACGAATTGATTGTTGCAGTGTATTCACCTTCACTAGACACTTGTGCTTTTCCATTCACACTTATGCTTGAACTCGCTGACTTTAAACTTACATTTACATTACTTGGCACAACTACATCAACATTTGATTTAAAATAAGCTGTTGAGACATCTGTACTATTATCTAAAGTATTTTCATCATTTACACTAACCCAACGATAATCTTTATATGTGTAGTTTTGGTTTTTACTTCCCACACTATAAGTTACTAAATATACACCTTTTGTTTGCGTATCTACATTCCCATTGTAAGTAATATCATTTGTTAAATCGCCTTCATAATTTGATATGGCTTTTACATTATACATAGGATCAAATGTCGAACCAGTTAAAATACTATTAAAATCTCCATCAGTGCCTGTGAAAATTGATTGTATGTTGATTTCAGGGACATTTTTAAGATGCATTGGCATGACCCAATTCGTATTATTTGCTGTATCAGTAATGTTAATATGCTTTAATACATATTCACCAGGTTGTTGTCCAATTGGAACTTGTATTGTAAATTTGTATTTACCATCATCTTCAGTCCATTCATCTGGTGTATACAAAGTATGTGTTGTAAATTTATTTCCAAATGCAACGGTTACATCTTTTATCTTCGATTCTTTATCTTCCGCTTCAACTGTTACTTCAAAAGAGTCTCCTACTTGAACAGACGATTTCGAAATGTCTATCGAATGAAATATTGGTGCTGTAATATCATTTAATCCACCTGAAATTGTAATATTTTTATTTTGCAGAAAGTTATAATCTTTTTTAAAGAATCGATAAGAAGTATATCTAGTACCTAAACTTACTTCTTCAACATACCATTCTCCATTTTTTATGTCATCTGGGACCGTTAATATGGCTTCCCAAGTTGAATCGTCTAGTTTTTTTCTTAGTGAAGCCATTTGTCGGCCACCAGTTTTTTTATGAACTAAATCAACATAACCTCGAACAATTATGTTACTTGGATCATATATCTCTACTTTTAATTTTACATCTTCACCTACAGATGCTGTTGGTGTAAGAATCGTCACTCCTTTTAATTCGGGCTTTACTGGTACTACTGCTCCATCCTTCACATTAAACGATAAAGCTTTTAATATCGCATCATCTTCAATATGATAACTCGAAGAATTACCTGCATTATCACTAAATGTGACAGATTCTACATTCCATTCACCCTGTAAAAATTCAGAATCTATTATTCTTTCAAATTGAAATTTATTATTTCCGATATAAGAATTAACTCCATTCGTTTTTTCGCCTGAACTATGTTTTAATTCAACCATGCTACTATGGGAAATAGGGTTCGTATTATGTCCCGATTCTAAATCTGGAGCTAACTCAAATGTAATTTTTAATACATCGCCCACTTTTAACTCTTTCATATTAATAGAAGCATTGATTAATTTTGGTGGTGTAATATCACTAGCTGCATAGCCAATTAAATTTACTGGCAAAACTAGCAATAGAACAAGAATCATTGATATAAGCTTTTTCATTTGTTCAACTTCCCTCTGTTTATATTCTTTGATGATGTACAACGTTTCTAATTATATAAGATTATTTATTTTCAGTAAATTAGTAAATTTTAATATAATTATTATTTATTACTAATACTCTTTCATAATATTTTAGATAAAAAATATCCTACCGGACTAGATCCAGTAGGACATAAATTTTATTAGATTCAGTTCAATTAGGATCAATTATTCCATTAAATTAAAACGCATGATTTACTTATCATCACAAGGCATTGTTTTCGGATTCAACTGACTCTCAATCGATCGATAATTATATAAATTACTAAGATCCGTAACCATTTGAGTCTCTTCCAATTTTTTTAGCTTTTCTTCCAAAGATCCTTTTTCATCTGCACTTAGTTTCCCTTCCTCAGATAAAACTGTAATCTCTTTAAGTAGCTCCTTAATTTGTTGATCGCGATTTTCTTTTTCTTGTTCTTGTTGATAGATACTCATTTTTGTATGAAGGATGGCATTTACTAATTCATCAGCACCACCGGAAATCCTATTTAAGATTAACAGCTGTTCATTTAATATTTTATTATCCAAATCATATGGATATCTTAACTGATGATCGATTTCGCTCCACCCTTCTTCGAAAATAGTTCTGACTTGAATTTCTGCAAGATAGTTCACTTTTGTCATTTGCGATTTGATGACATAGTGCCAAGACCTATAGCCTGCATCGTGAACTAAAAATTGAAAGTTTTCTTGGTCGATATATTGTTCATTTGTGAGATCACCAAGACGATGATAGATTGTCGCTTTTTCATGTAAATTCCAATTCATTCGAATCGTTTGATCGATGTCTGCAGCTTGATGCTTATATAAATGTAGTGCTCTTATACCAATTAAATCCCCTATTTCGGACTTATAATTTGATACATTTATTTCATATGTAGGGTCGCTTTTTTTACCTTTAATGGTTTTTCTTATAATCTTTTCGATCAGATGTTCAGGATATTTTATTCTTGATTTCACTGTATGAATTTGAGGATTTTTCCGAAGTATTTCTGATATAAATGAAGCGACTGTTTCAAGATTCGGTATTTCAGCTAAGTAATCCTGATATATGTCAATATAGTTGGCCCAACCTAAAGCATACTGCTCAAATTCTTGTTCATCTATTTTATATTTTTCAAAGAATCTTTTTTGATTTTCAATTAAGTCCATACAATTTCTCCTTATAAAAACGATTACATTTATCCATATACTACCATATTTTCTATATAAGCATACTTCATCCATGATAACTTATCTAAAAATCCCTCCCAATTCTATTAAAAATATGAAAAATTCAGCTACAATCTATCAATCTGTCTAATCCAAACTAAAAATATTGAATATTTATAGTATGAAGAGAAAGGGGGAATGATCCTTTTGGCAAAAAAGATTGAGGTAAATGTTGAATTCCACTTTCATATTGGAGACAATATTGAACAAAGAGCTGAAGGTGGCGGCCAGATTCTAAGAAATGTTGGGGCAAATGCTAACCAAGGAGGCCAAATAGCGGTCGATCATAGCTCAACTGCAAATAATCGTTCACAGTTTGCAGATGGCAATGGTAGAAGTGGTATTGCTGGTAGAAACAATGATGAATTAGGTGGTCAGCAAGGTATTAAGGTCCGAGATAGTAGAATCAGAGACAGCGTATTAGAATCTACTGAACAGCATAACGAAGGTGCTGAAACTCTGGAAGAGGCAGTTGAGCAATTTAGATTACCAAGATTGTCCAGACTTAATAGAAACCAAAGCTAAGAGATTTGTATTTAATTCTAAGGTCATATACTTTTTAACATCTAATATGAATACCTTACATGGGACAGATTAACATGGTACAGTTCATCGTATCATGTTAATCTATGAGTCCCTCAAATTTTAAAGATACATATCATTTCTTCTTTCGTGTACCGTACAGATTGCAAATAAAAAAGCACCCTCTATCACCAGACAGAGGGCACCTTATTATTCTTTTTTATGCTATTTTATTGACCGTAACTTTTTTTCCTTCCTTCATCTGCATCCTATATTCAGCAGTTGCAGTGAACAGTACATCTGTTGATGAATTAAGAGCAGTTTCGAAAGAATCTTGTAAAACACCTATGATAAAGCCTACACCAACTACCTGCATGGCAACATCAGTTGGAATTCCAAATAGGCTACATGCCAGAGGAATCAACAATAAAGATCCTCCAGCAACTCCTGAAGCTCCACAAGCACAAACAGCTGACAGAACACTTAGGATGATTGCTGTAGGGATGTCTACATGAATCCCAAGAGTGTGAACCGCTGCAAGGGTTAACACAGAAATTGTAACTGCTGCACCAGCCATATTAATGGTTGCACCTAGTGGAATTGATACAGAATATGTATCTTTATCTAAATCTAGTTTTTCACATAATCTCATATTTACTGGTATGTTTGCAGCAGAACTACGAGTAAAGAATGCTGTAATACCGCTTTCCTTTAAGCATCTAAATACTAGTGGGTATGGATTCTGCTTGATCGCAATAAATACGATAATTGGATTAACAACAAGAGCCACTAGAAGCATACAACCAATCAAAATGATCAGTAATTTTCCATAACTTAGCAAAGACTCGATTCCGTTTGTTGTAATAGACTCGATCACTAATCCCATAATTCCTAATGGCGCAAGCTTAATTACCCATGTAACCATTTGAGAAACTGCATCTGAAAAATTAGATATCATTGTTTTTGTCGTATCGGAGGCATTCTTTAATGTCAAACCAAGAAGTATAGCCCAAGCTAGAATACCAATATAGTTCGCATTAAAAATAGCTTTTACCGGGTTATCAACGATGTTCAACAGTAAGCCTTTAAGGACCTCTGTCACACCACCAGGAGCCGTTACTTCCTCAACTCCCTTTGTAAGTGTCAAACCTACAGGGAACATAAAACTTACAATTACTGCAATTAGACCGGCTAAAAAAGTTCCTAAAAGATATAGAATAATAACAGATTTCATATTTGTTTGTTGACCACTCTTATGCTGCGCGATGGCTGACATAACTAAGAACAGTACCAAAACAGGTGCAATAGCTTTTAGTGCTCCTACAAATAAAGAGCCTAAAATGGTAACAGGTTTTGCTACCTCTGGAATTGTAATAGCCAAGATAATACCAATAATCAAACCTATAGCTATTTGTTTTACCAGACTAATTTGATTCCACTTTTTCATCAGATTTGTCATTGAAGCTCTCCCCCTTGTGAAAATACTAACTGATCCTACTAGTTTCTCTCTCTGTAAAACTTTTCATTATTTCAATTAATCTATTAATTTAGATTAAAAGTATTATAATGATTTTTTAATTATTTTACAATAGACTAAAAAACTTACATTCCTGTAAACACATATTCATGTGTCTACCTTTTTTCCCACGTTATCCCAATACTTAAACGGTTCATCATTAAAATTCCTCAATCGTTCAAGTTCAGTTTTATTCTCTAAATATATTTTTTATGTAATAAATACTGGAAGTGATGGTTGGGACACTTTATCTAACTTCTCGATATAAGACAAATAAGAGTACTAGATATAAACCTAGTACCCTTCTTTATGTTCTATTTTATACTTTATGACCCAAAATGAATCATCCATTTTCTCTTTTCATATTTTCTTTTCTTAGTAACATTCCCATTGGAATATAAGTGATAATAAAAACAAAAATAGCGATGATTTCGAGATTAATATAGTACATGATGTCACTACCTAAAAATGATAAGATTGTTTTTGAATCGGTTGGGCTTGCTAAATAGAAAAAGTTTGTATCAAGCTGTTGATTCAAGAAAAAAACTGGTATGGCAATTATGTTCACACTTATATAACTATATAAAATGGCTTTCTTAGGAACTCTGTAGCCTTCAAATAGGATAAAATACAGAACGGACAATGGAATTGCTGAATGATGTAGGAAATATTTCAAGAATCGAAAATGAGGAAAATGGAAACCAATCTCAGGTGTAACCATACTTAAAATAGGAGGAAAAATACCAATAAAGAATAACAAGTTAAACACTTTATCACTCTTTTTGAGGAATAAGAACAGTGCTAAAAAGGTACTAAGAGAACAAAGCTGGATTGGAAGATCACTCGCGTCCCATTGATTTGTTACTATTAACCATAGATGCAAGGAAACCTCACAAAGAAGCAGCGTACTAAAAAGCACCCATTTAATTGTTTTTTGGTACGGCTTAAGTTTATTTCTGTAATAAATTAAAGTAAAAAAAGTTAGTAAGAATAAAATGAGGGTAACAATATGGGACAAAGAAAACATTTCGAAATCACGCATTTCTGTAACAGAAAACATGATGTCTCACCTCTTAATATAAAATGAAGTGCTGTTTACTATCCATTGTATTCCATCATCAATGAACTAAGACGCTAGCAGACTAGTACGAATGAAAAATATTACATAAAAAAGAGAGCTAAGATTCGAGATCTCAACTCTCATATTCTCCTCAATATATCTAGCTTTAAATCATTTCAGCCTTTTCTCAGAAACTGCCTCACAAATGACATTGTACATAGACTCAACCCCTGCTTCAGAAGCTTCAAAATGATAGGCATTTTCCTTCGTAATTCCAATACTTTCTGCTTCTTTTGCGGCATCAATGTTTGCTCCCATGAAAATAAATTCCCAATTGTATTTTTCTTGTTGGTGTTTAATCAGTTCTTGTACTTTTCTATTCTTAAATTCGCTACTCGCATTTTCCATTCCATCGGTCGTAATGACAAAGATTACTTTTCCTGGTCTTTCTTCTTCAATTGTTTTCGTCAATCTGTAACCTACATCTAGAATCGTCTTTCCTACAGCGTCCAATAATGCTGTTGACCCTCTAACGAAATACTCATCTTCAGTTAACTTTGTATTGTTAGCTTGAACTCCATTCCATAAAATCTCATATTGATCATCAAAAAGCACCGCTGTCAGAAAAGTTTCCCCTTCCAGCTTACATTGTTTTTCAATAAATGCGTTAAATCCTCCAATTGTATCACTTTCAAGTCCAGCCATGGATCCACTTCTGTCTAGTAAAAAAATGATTTCTGTTTTATTATGATTCATTCTCATCATCCTCCTGTTTCTTGATGTTATAATAGTAACGAAATTCATTGATGAATTGGTCGCCTGCGAAGCGACATTTCTAGGAGGGTAATTGATTCAAATGTTGACTAAAAAGATACTAAAAGAATTACAGGAGTATATTGATAGCCATTTAAATCCCAACTCATCTCATGTTTTAGAAGAATACCAATATAGTCTCCAAGAAGAACGTATCGATCTTCACTCTATGGAATTAGAAGATTTTATAAAAAATAAACGTAAACCATCACTTAGCGAGTTGTTATTTCAGTTTATTGACCAAAAAAATACGAGCGATCCAGTGATATATAAAAAGGCTGGGATTGATCGAAAACACTTTTCAAAAATACGCTCCAATCCAAACTATCTTCCAAAGAAAAATACCATTATCGCTCTTGCCTTAGCGCTTGAACTAAATGAACATGAATTTGAAGAACTATTAAGTACTGCCGGTTATTCATTATCAGATAGTGATACGAGTGATTTAGTCATCCAGTTCTGTTTAGAGAGAAAAATATATGACATTGATATAGTCAATCAAGCTTTGGTATACTTCAGTTTAAAGCCGTTGAATGCAATGATTAAGTAAATGAGAAAAGCCCTATTCGATTAAAAGAATAGGGTCTTACTTTAGCTATTTCATTTTCTCCCATGTATCTTTACCAACTATTCCATCCTCTACCAAGCCCTTTTCTTTTTGAAAAGCTTTAACCGCAGTAAATGTGTTTACTCCAAAAATCCCATCAACTTTTACACCCAGTAAACGTTGGATTTGTTCAACATATTCCCCTCTAGAACCAAACTTCAATAATGGACAAGACATAATATCATATCGGGTTAAATCATTTAATTCAATAATTTTTATCAGCTTACTAGCATAATTTGGATCAGTTGCATAACCAGCTTCTTGAATGAATTGGGCTACCCGTTTATAATCCTTTTCTCCAATTACCTTTTTATATTTATTTCGATCCCAGCTAACCCCATCTTGATATAACTTAGCTAAATCCAAAAGTGAATCATACCAAGAAGGATATTTTCTAAATGCTGTTTCAATGAAATATCTTACTTTTTTAGCGTTGTATTCAGCAGTTCTCATAGTGACGGACTTACCCAAATAAGAACCCTTTACACCAAACAAATTCTTCCCATTTATAGCTAGTCTACTTTTCCCCCAATTTGATTCAAGAATGGCTTGCGCCAGAATGATAGAAGCTAAAATATTAAATTCTTTTTGAATACGCTTTGCATGTGGCAGAATTTCATCAATAAAAGAAATCATTCATTTTCTCCTCCTAACTGTTATTTCATCATGTAAATAAGTTAGTTTGGAGGAATCTCTTGAATGTATTGTGACTTTTCCTTGAATTAAATTCATTAAGTGATTTATTCTGACTAGAGCTCCGAACATAGTAAACTAATACAATACAAAAAAACTGATTTCCAAAATAGAAATCAGCTTTTTGATTCAATCATTGTTGTCTTTTTCGTTTACGTAAGAACGCTGGGATATATGAAGATTCTTCTGGTTGTTCTATGTAACGATCATATTCTTGTACCTGCTCGCTACGAGTGATTCGTTGTGGTCTTTCATATTCTTGTACACGTTCATTACGGTTTGGTTGTTCATATTGATATCTGTCATATTCTTGTACTCGTTCGTTTCGGTTGATTGGTTCGTATTCATAACGATCATATTCTTGTACTTGAACCCTTTCACTTCGGTTGATCGGTTCATATTGTGTACGTTGTTCTCTTTGATATGATCTGGTCACTTCCTCAACCCTAGGCTGTGGAGCAGTTTTGATTGGTGCATCCTTTTGCTCTGTGAATCCAGTGGCAATGACAGTTACGATGATTTCATCTTTTAAGTTTTCATCAATAACCGAACCAAAAATCATATTTAATTCCTCATGGGAAGCAGATGCAACGATATCAGCTGCTTCTTGTACTTCAAACAGACTTAAATTGTGACCGCCAGTTATGTTCATGATGACACCATGAGCTCCATTGATCGATGTTTCCAGTAATGGGCTATTTAGTGCTTTCTTAGCCGCTTCAACCGCGCGACCATCACCTTTTGCAATACCAATACCCATTAAAGCTGTTCCTTTATGTGACATGACTGTTTTCACGTCAGCAAAATCCAGATTGATTAACCCTGGTACAGCAATTAGATCTGAAATCCCTTGAACCCCTTGGCGAAGTACATTATCTGCTTCACGGAACGCTTCAAGCATTGGTGTCTTTTTATCTACTAGCTCTAATAAGCGATCGTTTGGAATAATGATTAGCGTGTCCACCGCATCTCTAAGTGCTTTAATTCCACCCTCAGCGTTTGTTGCACGCTTCTTGCCTTCAAATTTAAACGGACGTGTGACAACCCCGATTGTCAGCGCACCAAGATTACGAGCAATTTTCGCGATTGCTGGAGCTGCACCAGTGCCTGTCCCACCGCCCATTCCAGCCGTTACGAATACCATATCTGCGCCTGCTAATACTTCTTCAATTTGATCTTTACTTTCTTCTACTGCACGTTTTCCAATTTCCGGATTTGCACCTGCTCCTAACCCTCTAGTAAGTGATGCTCCGATTTGCATTGTAATCCCAGCTTTTGATTGTTTAAGCGCTTGGGCATCTGTATTAAAGGCAATAAATTCTACGCCCTCAACTCCATCTTCAATCATTCGATTCACGGCATTGTTTCCCCCACCGCCAACTCCAATGACCTTAATTTTCGCTAGTTGTTCTATATTTGCATCAAATTCAAACATGATTATTCCTCCTTGTCTTTCAAATCCCATTGGTTTACGCTGACCAAAGTTTGACCGAAGAACCCCTCATATGTATCGAACCTTTTATCTTTTTATATGTATTTTTGTAGAATAGGAGACTGACATATCGCTAACTTTTGATGATCTAATTTACAAAACGTTTAAGTACATCAAATAAATAAGAGAATGGCTTAAAAAAGCTCATGTAGATTCCGCTACTAGGAGTTCATTCGAAGTTACGAAGCAAGCTCCCTACTCTAGTAAGTACTCCTCCCTTATTATAAAGTTATTTTAAAGTGTTTAGTAGGATATTTGATATTTCATTTTGTGGTGTAATTGCACTAATTTCACGAGTATCATTACGTAAAGCAAATGAAACGATAATGTTTGATACAGAGTTTTAATAATTCATAAACCTTTTTAATACTCCCCTTTATTTGAGTAATATCGGTGAATATTTCTATACCAACAAGTTAAAAATCGATTTGCGTTTTTTACGTTTACATTTGATTAAACGGTGTGATTGGAGGCATTAGATGAACTTTTCTGTTTGGATAGATTTTTTCGATAACAGTTGATTGTAACAATCTTTTTATTTCCTTTGAAGGTAAATCCATTGATACACCATTAAGGGCAGTCGTATACGTATGCCTAATAGAATAAGGAATTTGATGATCATCAAGTAAAGTCTTCAGTTCTTTCTGAAATAATTTATGACTTTCCTCAACCTGTTTAGTTGCTTCTTCCAGTGATAACTGCTTCCCCTCGGCTTCAGCCTCCAAAACAGCTATTTTGGCTGGCTTTGTTTTGAATTCAATAATAATTGAAGTGAACTGATTACTAGAAAGGTCAATCGACGGATCTACATAGAAAGAAGTACTCATCGTATCTTTAACCACCTTCACTTGATTTATCAAATCTTTTTTAAAAAGAGTACGCTCATTCCAATTACAAAAGCTAGATAGAATTGATATAAATAAAATGCATTCTCTATAATATTTCTTCATATTTATGTCAACTCCTTTTAGCATATAGTGTTCATTTGAATGATTATTTTCTTCCTAATTTCTTGTACATGATAGTTCAAAACTCTCGCAACTAATTTCGACAAAATTATGACCTTAGTAGATACTTCAATGAATAAAAAAATTTGTACTTAAAAATAAATGGTTAAACCTACTTTTTTTATACAGTCTTACACTTATCATTAATTTACACTAAATTTTAAAAATTATTAGGTGCACTAATTGAAATGAAGATTGAATAAAAACTACTAACTTTTTAAAGCGCCAGTCATTCTATTCGTAATTACATTTTACTTTTGGTATGATTTAACAATATTTTTAAATTATAGGAGTGATGAAATGAATTCTTTAAATGGAAAAACTGCAATTATTACAGGAGCAGGTAGAGGAATTGGCCGAGCTACAGCAATCGCTTTAGCTAAAGAAGGTGTTCATTTAGGCTTGATTGGTTTAAATATGTCAAACCTTGAGAAGGTAGCTGAAGAACTTTCACAGTTTGAAGTTAATGTGTCCGCGGCTGTTGCAGATGTGACAGATCTTGAATCCGTTACACATGCTGTTGAACATATTAAATCAGATCTTGGTACGATTGATATTTTAATCAATAATGCAGGTATCGCTAAATTTGGTGGATTTCTTGAATTAACGCCTGAAGAATGGGAAAAAATCATCCAAGTTAACTTAATGGGTGTATATAATGTAACAAGAGCAGTACTTCCAGGTATGATTGAGCATAAAACTGGTGATATTATCAATATCGCTTCATCTGCTGGTCAAAAAGGTGCTCCGGTTACAAGTGCATACAGTGCTTCTAAATTCGCTGTTTTAGGTCTTACAGAATCACTTATGCTTGAAGTAAGAAAGCATAATATCCGTGTAACGGCTTTAACACCTAGTACGGTAGTAACAGATTTGGCAATAGATACAAATCTTGTTAAAGGGAATGAAGAAAGCGTTATGCACCCTGAAGATTTAGCTGACTTAATTGTTTCTAGTTTAAAACTTAATCGTAGAGTTTTTGTAAAAACAGCTGGGCTTTGGTCAACAAATCCATAAGCATCGATGACCATTGAATCATGAATTTTTCTATTCATTGATAGGTGAAGTTTAACCAATTATAGTGAAAGATTAAAGGCGATTTGCTTATCTTGACAATAACTGGTAATATTAAGTTATTAATTCGTGTGCCGAGCACACAAGGAGGCTTTTTTAAATGGAACATGGTAAAGTAAAATGGTTTAATGCAGAAAAAGGTTTTGGATTCATCGAGCGCGAAAACGGAGATGATGTATTCGTACATTTCTCAGCTATTCAAAGCGAAGGATTCAAATCATTAGACGAAGGCCAAGCTGTAACTTTCGAAGTTGAGCAAGGTCAACGTGGCCCACAAGCTACAAACGTTCAAAAAGCATAATTACCAAAAAATAGTCAGAACCTTTTAGGTTCTGACTTTGTTTTTCATGACAAATCATTTACCTCATCAATACTCTACAATTAGCAAAGGTGCAAAGTTACTATCTTCGCCACCGTAAATTTCTAACACATCAGATGCAAAATCTGCTGCAGCTGAACCCTTTAAACGAATTTGTGTTTTTCCTGTTTTATTAATATAAGCAAAAGCGCTAGTTGGTAATTCGACCTCAGTATAGCTGTTATCCGCTGAAGGAATAGATAGTGTTACAATATTTGTCCCTGAGGCTGCTGCATTGAAATCACTTTGTTCTATACTACTATTCACCCCGAACATGCCATTTTTAATATCTAGGCTTACATTGGTTACAGTTCCCGTTAATGATTTTCGGTAGATTCTTAATTTCACACTTTTAATTGTTGCAGTATCTGGGATGGCACTGGAATCAAATGACAGGATAGTGCGATATGTGTCAGTATTATACATTCCTTTGTCACCAATTTTATGAACTGTTGTGCTACTACCATCTGCAGCTAAACTACCAACAAAGCCATCATCAGCTGCGACTGATTTATATGAGCTAGCTGAGCTTGTTTGAATTGTGTAGTTTTCTGTTTTCACGCTCTCTTGGTTACCTGCTGTGTCTTTGCTAAAGTATTTTAAAGTCGAGCTTGAATGAATCACGATCGGGCTAGTATAGACACTAGAGCTTGTTGTTGGTGTACTTCCATCCGTTGTGTAATAAGTAGTTGCTGTTTCATTTGTTGTTAAAGTGACATTCACCGAATTAGTGTATGTTCCGCCTGCTGGTGCAGCAGTTGTGATTGGTGCTGTCGTATCAGGGCCAACATTAATTTGATACACCTCTGTTTTAATCGTTTCTTGATTACCTGCTGAGTCTTTACTAAAGAATTTTAATGTCGTGTTTGCGCTGATTGTAATTGGACTTGAATAAGTACTGGAGCTTGTCGTAGGAGTCGTTCCATCAGTTGTATAATAAGTCGTTGCAGTTTCGTTTGTAGTTAATGCAACATTGATTGCGTTTGTATAAGTCCCACCAGCTGGTGAGGCAGTTGTTGTTGGAGATGTCGTATCAATCACACCATTTTTCGGATGATTTTTAAAGAATTCCCAACTGATTTGAGATGCGTTTGGACCATTTGGATCTGTATATGAACCAGCTGTACTTCCACCAGACCATGCATGCCCCATACCATCGATCATGTATTTTTCCATGATCGAAACACCCGCTGCATCATTGTAAATAGATTTTGTGTAACTTCTTCCCCCTGCTACTGTACCAATAATCGTTTGATCAGCCGTATCATCTATATTATTATTGTCGACGCCATCAGATGCTCGATCATTTGTTTGTGCCCACTGAGTAATAACTTGATTCGCATTTACAGGATAAACGGTGTAATCTGATGTTCCATGAAAGACAACTACAGGGACAACCCTTTTATTACTTCCCATTGCACTAAATGCTGCATCACCTTGTTGACTCGGATTTGGACCACCGCTACTCATTGCTGTATAAGCATTTGTTACACTTGTAGCAGCTTTATACTCTAATCCAGCCCCAACACTAATAGCAGCAAATACATCAGGGTAAGTAGCTCCCATAATGACGCTCATCGCAGCACCCGCCGATAACCCTCCTACATAAAC
Organism: Gottfriedia sp. ABJ_BB2_2; assembly: GCF_055484705.1. NCBI lineage: Bacteria > Bacillati > Bacillota > Bacilli > Caryophanales > Bacillaceae > Gottfriedia > Gottfriedia sp. ABJ_BB2_2. The sequence goes on along the minus strand of NZ_JBVFKR010000003.1, from coordinate 158,588 downwards.
ACGATCACTATCAATCGAGTAGTCTGTTTTCACTTGATTGACCATTCCTGCGATTAACGCTGGCTCCCCACTACCTCTTGACTGGTGAGCTGTCTCAAACCAATTCCAACATTTATTTGAATTAGCAGAAGAAGGTTGCTCTGGATAGATCACAATAAACTTCTCGGTCTCAGCAACATCGTTCATTCTCGTACCCGCTGCAAATTGATCAGGATCCTGAGTACAACCATGTAACATGACGACTAGTGGTACTTTCTGTCCTGCTTGATAAGAGCTAGGTATGTAAATTTTATAGTTTCTACTATTATATGTTTTTGAGGTAAAACTCCCTGCCGCAAAAGACTTCATCGGTAGAAATGACATGCATAGCATAAAGATCAGTCCCATCATCAAACATTTTTTTAGACTCTTCATTTACAATCCTCCAAATTCAAATAAAATATGAAACTAAAAGTATCAAGGAAAACGTTTTCAAAAAAAGAATCATCCACTCCTCCCTTTTGTTTACATGTAAAAACGATTACCATTTTCATTTGCAAATTCTATGCCATTCTATTAACTTAATAAGTAACATTACCAAAATGTTCCTATTCGTACTTGATTAACTTACAAAATTATTTATTTATAATTAAGAATATTCTAAATATAATACTTGTTACTATTCCATAAACTCGGAATAATCCAGAAATACGGACTCGAAATTCCGTCATTACGGAAAACGAAGCATTCAAAAGTTATTTTTTTTAAATGAAATCATACACAAATGTATCGGGGGAACAACTTATGAAAGAAACTGAAATTCAAGCATTAATAAACCAACATCCTTTACTGAACAATCTCATTTCTCTACAAGAAGTATTTTGGGTGAATCCGAATATTGAACCATTTCAAACAGCAATCAAAAACTCCCCTCTCACTCAAGAGGATGTAAAAGAAGCAGAAGATCGCTTACAAAGATTTGCGCCATATATAAAAAAAGCCTTTCCTGAAACAGAAAAGTCAGATGGAATCATCGAGTCTCCATTAGTAAAAATCCCTTCAATGAAAAACTCATTAGAACAAACATATGAACAACAGATTTTTGGTGAATTATACCTAAAGTGTGATAGCCACCTCCCTATTTCAGGTTCGATTAAAGCTAGAGGTGGCATTTATGAAGTACTCAAAACTGCTGAATCATTGGCCTTACAACATGGGTTATTATCAATTGATGATGATTATTCAATTTTACATAGTGAAAAATTCCGACAGTTCTTTTCACAATTTTCAATTGCAGTAGGATCAACTGGAAATCTTGGACTTAGTATTGGCATCATTAGTGCCCAATTAGGGTTTAAAGTGACAGTTCATATGTCAGCCGATGCGAAGCAATGGAAAAAAGATTTACTTAGGAGTAAACATGTTGAAGTCATAGAATATGAGGCAGATTATAGCAAAGCCGTTGAGGAAGGTAGATTGCAGGCAGCAAATGATCCAACATGTCATTTTATTGATGATGAAAATTCTCACGATCTATTTTTAGGATATGCTGTAGCAGCTTCGCGATTAAAAAAGCAATTAGAAGCGTTACAAATAAAAGTTGATCAAGACCATCCCTTATTTGTTTACCTTCCATGTGGCGTCGGTGGTGGTCCTGGTGGAGTCGCATTTGGATTAAAATTATTGTTCCAAGATAATGTACACTGTTTCTTTGCTGAACCAACTCATTCACCATGTATGCTACTTGGTTTAATGACAGGCTTACATGATCAAATTTCGGTTCAGGATGTCGGCATCGATAATATTACTGCCGCCGATGGACTTGCTGTTGGCAGAGCTTCTGGATTTGTCGGACAAACAATCGAACCATTTTTAAGTGGGAATTACACAGTAAGTGATGAACAATTATATTTATTACTAAAAAAACTACTAGATACTGAAAAGATTTTTTTAGAACCTTCAGCCCTTGCAGGTATGATTGGGCCAGTTAAATTATGTAATGAAAAAACAGACTATATCCAAAAGCATCATTTAACGAAAAAAATGCAAAACGCTACCCATATCATTTGGGGAACTGGTGGCAGTATGGTACCAAAGGAAGAAATGGCGTTATATGTTCAAACGGGCTCAAAATTAGCAAGTCGTTAATCATTTCATGCTACTAGTTAGAAAAATCTTGTGTAAAACATTATGAAACCAATATCGCTCGTCAATACTCATAAGAAGAATATGAATATTGGTGGAGGTATAAACAATATGAACTGGTACAATGGAACTTATCTTTGTGGGCACCCAGGCAAAATAAAGCTAGATGATCAATTAGTCTTTAATGAATTTTATGTTGAAAAGATTTTTACGAAAAAATGTTACGATTGTAGAAATGCAGAATTTGAGAATTATAAACAGAAAAAGAATGAGTATTCAATGGAAATCTCAAATGAAATGGGATTACCTGCTTTAATTGGTAGTGAAAAACAAATAGCCTGGGCTACGACCTTACGCGTAGATTTTATTAAGCAATTGGAAGACGAAGAAAAAGAATTACTCTTATACAAGAATATTATGAGTACTGGAACATACAAAAACCAACCACGAATGGTTTCAAAAATAGCATTCTCAGAAAAATTAATTAAGGAATTAAAAGTATCTATCACATCAGAAAAAGAGGCAAAAACTTTTATTGATATGCGAGATAAACTTGGGAAAGGAATCGTTAATGGTATTCTTCATCATAATAATTTGTTCCAATGGATTTGGAAAAACGCAGTATCAGAGGACGTAACCGAATATGCACTCTCACTAGAGTTGTGTACAAGAGAAGACTTAACTTCATAACAAACTAAAAAGAGAAACCTATACACAGGTTTCTCTTTTTCAATCCTTATAGTTGATCCATTGTAACCGAAAACACATAACTTTGATAACGATCACAGCCTACGTAATTATAACGCTTTCCATCCTTTGCAAATGACCTGCCATCATCTTGAAACCCTAAATCATGCAAAACATCTAGAATTGAACCCTCTTCATAGTCTTTTCCTACCTCGAATTCGATACTCAAGTGCTCACCCTCTTTTATGTTTTTTAAATTTAGTTTGTATCAATTCGAAAACATCTATTCACTTTTTGATGAATGAATTTATTGAGCGCCTTCATAAAAATCCATCCTTGAATATAAATCTAGAAGACTTTTTGAACTATGTTCTTCCAACTTTATACTTTCACTACCTTGCCCAGAAACTTAATATGTACTAATAAAACCGCTCTTAACATATTTTTATAGAAGAAAAATTGATAAAGGAGGTGTATAGTTGGTGCAAAAAGTGAAGGTACGTTTACGTCCCCTTGTCAGTAAGATTAATTTACCGACTGTGTTGAAAACAACTATACTTCCAGGTGAATCGATTGAACGATTATTTATTGCAACCCAGGTTGGAGAAATCTTTTACATAGGAAACGGTGATGTTAGGACTTTTTTAGATATTCGCCCGCTAGTTTTAAAATTAGGTTCTGATGGTGGTTATGATGAACGCGGATTACTAGGACTAGCGTTTCATCCTAATTTTAATCATAACGGTCTGTTTTATCTTCATTACTCGGTAGCCGGAACTCAAGGTCCAGGTGCTCCTCATAAAACGTTTAAACCGAATCCATGTGACCCAAAAACTTTAAACCTAAAATGGGAGAATAGAGAAACTCAATATGATCATATTGATACAGTTGAGGAATGGGTTTTACAATCTAATGCCCAGCCTCAAAAAAGACGGACATTACTTAACTTAAGGAGACCATTTTCCAATCATAATGGCTTTAACAGTTTAAACTTTTCACCTGAAACAGGTAAACTTGTTTTAACAACTGGAGATGGTGGTTCAGGCTTTGATCCATTTAACTTAAGCCAGGACAATTTAGAAATCGCTGGTAAAATCATTGAAATTGATATAAATCAGAATACAAACATCAATACTCCACCAATCGTTACACGTTTTAATGAACTGCCCACAACAATTCAACAAACACTCTCGGTAATGGCCAAAGGGGTTCGCAATATATCAGGCATTTCATTTCAGAAGTATTATCATCAGTATATTAAATATGCGGGAAATGTCGGTCAGAATTTAGTTGAGTCTATTTTTTCATTTGTTCATTATAAACCAATTCCAGTTCCTCAGCTTATTCAAGCTTCCTCCATGAATTCCGAACTGAATGAAGATGGATTGATTAACTTTGGATGGCGAGGCTGGGAAGGTGCTTACCCTACTTCATTTATCAGTCCATGCCCAGATCATTCGAAATTGGATGAGAAAACAATTGCTTTTTACAATGAGTCAGTATCACTTTCAGGCAGTCGACTTCAGCCTTTAACTAGTTACTTTCATAAAGATTCAAGACCCGATAAATTTGAAGGAATTGCACTGACAGGTGTTCAGCCATATATGGGAAATGGAATTCCAGGTTTAACTGGAAGTGTTGTGTTTACAGATTTAGCCCAGAAATCTCATGGAGTCTTAGCTTATACAAAAGTAAGAGCTGATGATAAACAAAATGATTATAGTGTAATTCAAACCGAATATGATTTTGGATCCCAATCTTCATATTATGTGAGTTTGGGTACGAATCTGAATCAAACCAGTTTATATTTAGGAGTTTATGGCTCAATGAAAGTGACTGACTATCATCAAGGAACTATTTTTGAAATCGTTCAATAAATACTATAAATTGAAATAACCACGGGCTTCATTATGCTCCCGTGGTTTATTTATTTTATGTAAGAAATCGGTACTCCTTTATGCCGACCAAGATGGCTCGTTCCCAAAACGTAAGAGAATTAGAAGATCACTTATCAAAGAACAATTTTACTCTTCTAAAAATAATCAGAGCTAATTCAACCCACAGCCAGCTATAAAGTAAAGCAAATATAAAGATACTTCCAGTTGTAAAAATTGAAAAGGAATCTGTAACCCCCGGACCTAAAACTGGAAAGTGAAAAATATATAATAGACTCAATACGCCTAACAATAATAGAATTGCACCAGTTACAATTATACTAACTCTCTTCTTAAAAAAGTAAAAACCTGTACCTATCCCTAGTCCTAACAGCCCTGTTGTAAAAGGAAATACCATTAGTTCAGTCGGCTGAATAATACATAATAATAAAATGGTCAAAATATAGCACTTTACTCCAGATGAAACGGAAAACATCGAACACAATAGAATAGGTGCTGTAGCAAGCGGACTTAAAAGTAATCCAACCCCTGGTAAATACCCACCTGCGGCCTGAAAAATCGCTGCAATACAGGCAAAAATAGACACTAAAATGAATTTCATTGTACTTTTATGTTTATTGAATTTGATTTGAATGAATCGAACCTCTTTAGAAATATCTCTAAAAAAATACACATTTCCACCTCATTAAAAGTACCAATTTTGATATTCACTATTTATATGAGATGAGTCCAATAGAAATACTTTAAACATCAATATACCGTAGAGGAAAACGAAAATACCATCTTTTATGTCTCATTCACAAAAAAGATGGTATCAAAAAACAAAATTGAATCTAAATTAGGATAACTTTTGAAGTTCAGTGGCCACTAATAGCTTCAAAAAAAAAATATATATTCCTGCAAAAAATCATCTATCAAATCTGTATGGGCTTGGACATAAAAAATTTGTCCATTGCTTGTCCAAATTTTATTAGCCGATTTTTGCTACTAATTGTGCTAATAAATTAATTGCAGCTTGGATGACTACTTCAAGTTGCAGTTCTGTTTGTGTTACTACAATTCCATCTGAATTTTCAATTCTAACTGATTGAGCTTGTAATTGAAGATTTTCTAAAGATTGAGAAACTCTTTGTAATTGACTAACTCTAGGATCATCACCAAATAAAATAATCACAGCCTCAATTGCAGCATGTAGTGATGCTTGTACTAAAGCTAAACCTTGAGCTTCAGTTTGAGTAACTGCAATGTTGTGTGAATCGCGAATTACTAATCTTTGTAGTTCTGCTTGTGCGTTTTCAATTGAATGATCAGTTCTTTGTACGGAACGGATTGGTAAGAGCGCCATGTAAATCACCTCCTTAATATTTAATATAACTTATTCAAAATATTAAAAAGGAGATTGGACAAGTCTCCTAGTACAAATATGGAAATTTAATAGAATTAGCAAATCACACGATATATTGGTTGGTAATGTTCTTAATTCATCTGAGTACGTAATAGTTAAACTATTACATTAGTAGAAATGTTCCTACTTCATTTGATATTATACTTTTTCATCAAGAATCAAGTCAGTAAAACAGAATCTAGTTTCACCTGTATATACATCGGCTGTCAGCTTCATTTCTCCCACTAGATACTCTATTGGCCTATTAAAAATGGGACCATCAAAAACAAAAGAATGGTACTCACCATTTTCACCACAAGGGTCAACCCCATCAGGAAGTTCTTCAATAAATTGATCGTTTAATTCTTTACCTGAAAATTCTTCTGATAATCTTGTTAAATCCACACAAGTAATGATCGTTTTATAGCCTAGAGATAAAAATCGATTTAGTACACTTGTTGTATCTTCTCCCCACAAAGGAAAGATTGGATTGATTCCTAATGGCTTTAACATATCCTCACGATACTTACGTACATCCTCAAGAAATAAATCACCAAAAGCAATATGATGAATCCCTTGCTCCTTTAACTCCGTATTTACCTGAAGCATGATCTCTTGATACTTTTCATTAGAACAATTTTCTGGAATCCATATCTTACGCAAAGGAAGTCCAATAGACTGTGCCTGCGCCTCCAATAACTCAACCCTAACACCATGAATACTCGTACGATTAAAACCTTCTGTTACAGAAGCAATCAGCACAGCTACTTCATATTCATCTGAATGCAAAAGATCATGCAATGCCAATGTTGAATCTTTTCCACTAAATGATACGGCTACTTTTTTCTTAATGATGGTGAACTCCTCCTTTTTCTGCTTTTCTTTTTTGAGAAGACTTTTGCTGTTCAAATAATGTATTTGACTTTTTAGAAATAACCTTATAATCAATAAGTAATTAATTACTAATATTTTAATTATATCACTACAATTCTGTTAAACTGCCTGTTGGTAAAATTAAAAATAGACTACCTAAGTAGCCTATTTTTCTTTAAATAATGCATGAATTTATTGAATTAATCTAGTAATCTTCTATTTATAAATAAGTAAATTATTGTTAATAAAATCAACATTATGATAAGAAGAACCGTTACTTCATAAGGATAGTCGATAAAACTATTAATAATGATTAATAAGCTGAGTGGAAGAAAAAAACCTCCACCTACTACTTTAGCTAATAATGACTTATTTTTAATCATTTTCTCATTAAAACCAGCTAGCAACCAGGTTTGTTTTTTAATAGCGACCAAGTACGACACAAATAAAAGTGCTAAACCAATAATCAATAATGAGTAATCTATCAATTTATACACCTCCCTTACAACTTTTCCATAATATGTTAATTCCGTTCCCTTAAATGATATTCCTTCACAAAGCTACCGATCATTAAATTAATTCTTATTCATGGCTACTAATTCTGTTTAATCTCGCTTTTATGTGGAGTTACTTGTTCCTTTGCAAATTTACGAGCTGCTAACACGCATAATACTACGACGATATTCACGGCCACTAGTAACCATCCAACTTTCTCGTGCAAAATTAATGAGGCAAGCAATAGTCCAAAAAAAGGTTGGAGAAGCTGCAACTGTCCAACCGCCGCTATGCCGCCCTGCGCCAGACCTCGATACCAGAACACAAAGCCAATGAGCATGCTGAATAAGGATACATAAGCAAGACTGAAAATAGCAGGACGGCCAATGTCCTCCCACGAGCTTGGATTTAAGTAGAATGAAAGTGGAAGCATAAGTGGAAGAGACAGAACGAGAGCCCAAGAGATCACCTGCCAGTTCCCTAGACGACGTGATAGTCGAGCACCTTCTGCGTAACCGAGGCCACATACGATGATAGAAGCCAGCATAAAGGCATCACCGATTGGTGATGATTCTCCTCCGTGGATTAGGGCAAATCCTGTCACCAAGATACTACCAATAGCTGAAAAAATCCAAAAAGCTGGTCTGTGGCGTTCACCACCTCGAATTACACCAAAAATTGCCGTCGAGAGTGGAAGTAACCCAATGAAGACAATAGCATGTGCCGACGTAACATACTGAAGCGCCAAGGCTGTCAGTAGCGGGAAACCAATCACAACCCCGAATGCCACTACCAATAATGGAACAATGTCGCTTTTGACAGGTCGTTTCACCTTGAAGATTAAAAGGAGAGCTCCTGCCAATAAACCAGCTATCCCAGCACGGCAGACTGTTAAAAACAACGGATCAAATTCAGCCACAGCCAGGCGCGTTGCAGGTAGCGAACCACTAAAGATGAGTACTCCTATGAATCCATTAATCCAGCCTTTAGTTACTTTATTCATAACAATCACTCCAAATCATGTCTAGTCAAACCCCTTTAAGAGATACACACGACTATAACTGAATCTAATATATAAGTACTCAGTTTTGACATATTAAAAGTACTTACATTGAGAAAATAATCGAAATTGAAAATTCCTACTCATATTCCACAACCTTCAATTTCCATAATATGATAATTCTTGAACTTACATGATTTTCCTTTAAAGTGTCACGGTTGAAATTAGTTTCAATTATTATTTATTTAATTAAATTGCTACAGCACAAAAATGAAGCATATTAACAATATCCTTTTTAAAAGGGTCCCATTTTGTTCATCATACGAACTAAACTATTCAAATAAAAAAGACTCACAGAAAATCCTGTGAGTCTCTTTTTTACTTAGTACACGGTTACTATTGTGCTTCCGCTTCTATTTTTTGCAGAATCGATCGCATAAACGGATAACTTAGTGCCTTTTCTTTGTTTTACGATTGAAATTCCTTTTCCTTGCCCGCTCATTTTTGAACTTTTTATGAGCTTAATTGCGATAGTAAAAATAAGAGTTGGTCGCTCTGGTCTTTATTTCAAAAAGTAATTAGTTTTAAACATCGTTAATTCATAAACTGCTCTTGAAGTAGATTTGTTGTTTTGGTATCAAGTTGGTAAACGTTCCCCTTGTACAAATAGATACTTTGCTTGTAATTTACTTGAAACTCCTCTTTCTTACCATCTTCGTTAATAATTGTTAGTGTTATATTAGGTGTTTGGATTGATTCGTTTTTTGATATTTTTGTCTCGAACCCTTTTTTAATAGATTTAATTAAATTATGATCGTTTTCTACTGAATAAATAATAGTATTAACGGAAGTAACGCCTACAATTGCGACAGTTTGACTAATTTTACTCTCAGTCTTTGTTTTCATTGAACAACCAAATAAAAGAATTGTGCAAGCCAGTACCATTAACTTTTTTTTTCATACTATGCCTCCTAAAGTTTTAATCCCTTTGAGTATGTAGAATTAAATAGTCACCAGTTTTTTAAATCAATAAACGAAACTTTAATATTAATAGTGTAATACTATTAAAATTTTTCGTAAATGGGGGGAATCTGCAATCCGCTTGAATTAAGTACTTAAGCTTTAAAAAAAGAACTCCATTTTTCAAGTTCTTTTTTTATCGAAGGTATTACTCGAGTAAAAATTACGGGAATAGAAAATTAAATTATTAAAATATCTGATTCTATGAAATAGAGGAAATAAATGTTTTTTTTAGAACTTATTATAGATAGATAAGTGAAAAGGAGTAATTGAAAAGTGATTAATCAAATAACCCCAGCGTTAATTTCTTTTGTAGTTGTTGCAATCTTATCTCCTCTATTAATTGCTGTTTTGAGAAAACTTAAGCTCATTCAACCGATAAGAAAAGAACTTCCTTCCGAGCATCAGTTAAAAAAAGGCACTCCGTTAATGTTTGGAATTATTCTGTTTGTAGGAATCATAGTATCAATTCTTTTTTCTCCTACCCCATTAATGTATTTCTTATCAATTACCTACATTCTTTTTAGTTTTGTTGGTTTTTTGGACGATTTTTGGAAAGCTTCTCGCAAAGATCCAGGAGGGGTATCAAGTAAGACCAAACTTATTTTTCAATTTATTTTTACAAGTACCTTGCTTTTTTACGTGATTAACGAATTAGGCGTAGACACCAACATTAATATTTATAAGAATATTTCATTCGAGCTTCCGATGGTGTTATTTGTTATTATCGTCACATTATTTATCGTTGGTTCGGCAAATGCAATTAATTTCACGGATGGATTAGATGGTCTTTTAGGAGTTGTTGCAATCCCTACATACTTTTTCTTTTTTATGGTTTCAGACAGATCAGAGGTGCAAATTTTTTGTTTAATAATGATTGGATGTTTACTTGGCTTTCTCATTTATAATATATATCCTGCCAAAGCTTTTATGGGGGATACGGGCTCATTAGCTATAGGGGGGTCACTATCATTTCTTGCTGTTCTTGAGAAAGTTGAAATTTTAATTCCCATTTTGTTCTTTATATATTTTACTGAAATACTTTCAGTTATTTTACAGGTCTGGTATTTTAAACGTACTCGTAAGCGTATTTTCAGAATGACACCCATTCACTATCACTTTGGCTTAAAATATGGGTGGTCCGAAAATACAATTGTCACGTTTTTTGGATTCATTTCTTGGTTTTGTGTTTTTATCTGTTTAGCTTATTGGAGATTCCTTCTAAATCCATAAATAAAGTTATGATCATTCCAATGAATATTAGAGGTAACCAGGCAATGCACAATGCAGAAAAAACATACCAAGGCCGAAAATCTGCCACCGCATAAATTGCTCCACTAATCAATAACCCGATCATTAAATAAACGGAGATGATTTCCATATTGTCATCGAACCCCTTTTTAATATTATAAAAAGATACACTTTATGGGGTTACTGTTATATGGCATAATTTGAAATATTTTTTTGTTAAAACGAGGAACTTCACAAAAATAGATAGGAGTGAATTCAAATGGGTATTGAAAATGAGGATAATATTTATCCAAACTGTCAAATTATTACTAGAATTGTAGAGGTTGGCGGACATACAAAATCTCAGCTTATAATGAAGCTACAGGAATATTCTATCTTGATGAATGAGTATGGTGAAAAGTTATTAGCAGATGATAGATTTACGACTTCTGACACAAAGTACCGTCTTCAAACTGTTGAACTAACCGTTGGTGACCTCGGCTTTTTGGAAGGAGCTACTACTGCTCAAATTTTTAATAGAGCAAGCGAACTTGGTTTAAAATTGTGTCCACTTGAGCTGGGACCTTACTTAAGACTTGTTTATCTTAATCAACCAAAAAGTTCAGGGAAAACTATACAAAGTCAGCAGGCTCCATCCGGATCAATCACTATCGCATCCGAAATCCTTACTGAAGATGATGAATTTCCTAAAGGCTTTTATCTTAGACGAATAAACGATGAGCTTTGGCTACGCGGATACCGTGCTGATCACCTGCACGTTTGGAATCCTGGTGATCACTTTATCTTTTGTCAAACAAACCTGAGGTGAGTAATTATTAGATCGATACTACATTAAATAGAAAAAAGACTGCCGATTGCAGTCCTCGGAAGATTATATCTTTCTACTAAATGATGTACTTAAATTCTTTAAAGTATATACTCTTGCTGTAAAAATATATAGTTCATCGTAGTTACGATCTATAAATTCACTAATAATATTGATTCCTTTTACAAAATTGTCTACTAATAAAAAACTGTATTTTTCATCCCAAGTAAATCGATTAATTCTAATCAATTCATCCGCTAGTACTTGAAATTTATATTCCTTAATTAGAAGTTTTATTTGAAATATTTTATCAGTATTTTTAATATAGTTGTTGTTTTTACTATTTTCATGACTTTTATGAATAAATTTAATAAAGCCATTTATACTTTCAGCTAACATATTTGCTTTTTGCATTTCAAATTTCATTTCCCCATCCCCTAAAGTAAAAAAATAATACAGTATTAAGAATAGTGTATGTTTTGAAAAGCTATCATAATACAAACAATTCAATTAATCTTGTATCTTACTTCGTTTATTTTGATGGTTTTAACACTAATTTAATAGGTAGTTTTGGTGTTATCGATTAAACTAAGTTACGCTAAAACGGAATCTTCCACTCAAGTATAGGGGTTAGAATTTATCAATTGAGTTAGATTCACTTTTAGAACGAAAATAAATAGTTAAAGAAGTTATTAATATCGATGCTAACCCTACTACACCATATATGATTCCAGCTAATGTTACAGCCATTCCTTCAAACCCTTTAATCCTACCAAATCCTGAAAAAAACATAATTGTACCTATAACTAAGAATGAAAATGAGATAAACAGAGCAATCATTTTTTTATTTTTAACAAGCGCCAGAAGAAATAAAAACATTAAGACAAGTAAAATAACAAATTGATAATCCGTTAGAGTAAACAAGTCCTTTTTCCTCCCTGTAGTTAGTTCCCACTAATTGAATGATATTGCATCATCTCTAATATTTTTCCAATTATAAAAACGTTTAGTATTCATGCTGATGTCATTCAACTAATACATATTAACCTCCGCATATACCAAGTCATTTTGTAAATAATATAATTGCACCGATTAAAATTAAGGAGGTCTTTTATGCCACAGAATCAAAAAGGTAAAGAAAATTTAGGATCGATGATGACACCAAAAGTTGCGGGCACTGACCCACAAAAAGTAAAACAAGAAATTCAGAACGACGTTAGCCAAGGTCAAGGAGCAATGACTTCTCGAGAGGCAGGAGCAATGCGCGATTAAAAAACCACTTTATGTGGTTTTTTCTTTTTCGCTTTTAAATTACTTTTTGACATTTTACCATTAAAAATTTAAAAGGAGGTTTATTTTCCATATTCTTATGCGGCTCAACAATTTCCGAAAACTCTTTAAGTCCATAACTTTCAAATTCTTGCTTGATCGAGTCAGCATCATAAAAAAACATTTTCATTCCTTCCATGATTTCGAAATAATCTTCATCCAGTTTCTTGCCTTTTCCAAACATTGGAGCATCTTTTGATATAGTAGTAAAAATCATAAATCCATTTGGCTTTAACTGATTATAGCAATCTTTAATGAACTTTTCTCTCTCCTGTTTATTCAGTAAGTGTATTAGTGCATAACAAAATATACCATCATAAAGCTTGTCATCAAAAGGCATATCAGTAACTGAACCATGAAAAATGTTAATATCAAGCCCATTATCTCTAGCTATATCAATAGCTGTTTTTGAAATCTCAATCCCTGTAACATTTATTCCATTATCTATAAAAACCTTAGCGTTTCTACCATATCCAAAACCAGGTACTAAAATATCTTTAACCTTCTTCTCTAGAAAAAAGTCCTTTGTTAGAATTGCTGAGTCTGAAGGTTCAAATCCCCACATCATTTGATTTTCAATAAAACTTGCTTCCCAGATTTCTGTCATTCTTTATCTCCTTTTTATTTTAAGTTTTACATTCTCTAATTTCTAATTTAATTACAATTGTGTATTAGATTATAACAAAACATTATCCTATTAGCTCTTATATTACCTTTTCTAATTAAATTACTGGGAATAGTTAAATAGGAGCCGATTTCTCTCGGCTCCCCTGTTCAATAACTTGGAAAATTAATTTAAAATTAATCCACTATTCACCTATGTTGATCTACAAGAATCGGATTACCATCTGGATCTTCAATTATGAAGCTTGCTGGTCCTTCACTTGTTTCATCTGCTTCGGACTGAAATTTAATTCCTGTTTCTTTAAGCTGCTTTTGAAGGTCTCGAATATCAGTAAACGCATCAAGATTTTTTCCGTTTTCATTCCATCCTGGATTAAACGTTAGAATGTTCTTTTCAAACATTCCTTGGAATAAACCAATTATGCAATTTTCATTTTTCAAAATAAGCCAATTTTGGGTAATATCACCACCCAGAACTTGAAATCCTAGATTTTCATAAAATGCTTTTGATTTGTTAATATCTTTTACAGTTAAACTGACAGAGAATGCACCTAGTTTCATACTACCTCCTAATATTTATGTATTTAGAAATTCTTGCATTTGATTTAATAATCAATAAATATTTCTCTTTAATTGCCTGAAATACCTTTTATTCATAGATTACTTCAAGAATGTTCACTTTAGCGAACAGTTTATGTAAGTAGGCTATCAAAATCTACTTTTTTTCGATTAACTCTTTCTCATTTTTATCTTCAGCCCATTTTTGAATTCCATCGTCTTCGTCCAATTCGATGATTACATCCGTTACGCCCTTTTGATTCATAATTTTTTCTTCTAATCGATCTTTTATATCATCAGCCTCAGCTACTGTTAAGCTAGGATCAAGTTCAATTTCTAATTCAACATGTAAATCCTCGCCTTCTTTCAAAACAGTAAGAGTTTGGATATCTTTTACATCTGGATCACTCATTACCATCTCACCAATTTTGTTTTCCATTTCTTCGTCAGCTTCTCCAATAACTCCGGCAGCATTATCAAGAAAAACTTTTCCAACAACTGTGAACATCATGATTCCGATGATAACAGAAGCAATTCCTTCAGCTTCATGAAATGGTGAATAATGAGCAACTATTACAGCAATCATGGCTAATAAGCCCCCAAGAGTAGCAACAGCATCCTCTAAGAAAACTAATCTTGTAGCTGGTTTTGCTTTTCCTAAATTGGAAATTGCTTGTGTTACCACTCCAAAACCACTTGAGTTTATTCCCAGTTCATGACTAATTTCTTTCATTGCTTTATAAAGTACAAATGATTCAAGCAATACAGAAATTCCTAAAATAACTAGGCTAACAATAAACCCCGATGGGTGAGTAGGTTTAATAATATGATGAATCCCTTCAACGATTGTTTCATATGCCATAATTCCTACTATTAAGACAGCACCTAACAAAACTAAATTAACAAGTCTACCAAATCCATTCGGAAAACGATCCGTTGGAGACTTTTTACTTAATGCAGATCCAGTAAATACAAAAAGTTGATTGGCAGTATCGGCAGCACTATGCATCATCTCAGCAAATAAAGCAACACTACCTGTCATTGCAAAACCAATCCCTTTTAAAATAGCTATGACAGTATTAACAATAGCTGCCAATAACGCCGATTTATTTCCTTTTTTTAATAGTTGTATAAATTCCCTCATGCAAGATCCTCTTTTCAAATTTTCTATTTATTTATTTATTTATTTATTTATTTATTTTTTATTTAAAAATGTTCTATCAATAAAGGTGTATTATGGAACTTAATATTTACCTATTTCACTATCTTTTCCATAAAATTAATAAAAATAAGCAGCCATAGGCTACTGTCAAATCAATAACGCATATTTTGAATAGGAAGATTTAGAAATCTCATTTTACAAAAATAAATTTAGACTCCTAATATATTTAACACATTTCAAATATAACATAATTTTCCAAATGAGTTTATTAATTATACTAGTTTTAAAACAAAAAGACTGCCAAAGCAGTCAAATGGTGTTCTACGATATGATAATTTTTCCATGCTACTTCGCTTATTTCTCTTTTTTATAAAAACGTTCACCTGTATTGGGATTATAATATACCCTTGTTTTCTCACCCGATACAGGGTCGATATTTATTTCTTCCGTATATTGAAAACCATGGGGAATTTTTGTCCCATGATTATGTTTAAAACGTTTGTCATAGATAAAATATCCAAGCAATATGCAAACGATAATGATGACAACTTGTAAGACATAATAACCTATGACCAGTTCCATTATATTTTCTCCACTACGACAGCTGTTCCATAAGCTACAATTTCACTCATATTTGTACCAATTTCTCCAGAGTCATATCGCATCATGATAATTGCATTTGCGCCCATTTCATTCGCATTTTTAATCATACGATCCAAGGCTTCTTTTCTCGAATCTTCAAGCATAGCAGTATATTGTTTGATTTCTCCGCCTACTAACGATTTTAGCCCTGCCATAATATCCCCACCGAGTCCTCTACTTCTAACAATTAAACCAAAGGCAGGTCCTTTTACTTCAACTACTTTGTAGCCTTCTATTTTTTCTGTGGTTACTACCAACATATGAATCTCCTCCTATTGTTGCATATTATTTATAGGCCCTCTATTTTTAATAATTCCTCAAGTTCCTGTGCATCTACACCATCAAGAGTGCCATATTTATGATTATGAATATCGACTAAAATTACCTGACTGTCCTCAAACCAAACTTTATAATTATTTATTAATTCAGCCTGACCTACTTTCTCGTGCTTAATCGTATAGTCTTCTTCACGATCTGGCCATATAACATTCGGTAGATTAGCCTCATTCAATAATTTTTCTAATCTATTAAACTCGTTCTCGTTCTTAATTTCTTTTGATGCTTCATTTTGAGATTCATCGAATACCCTAAAACTTTCTTTATTTTGATTTATTGAGCAAGCAGAAAGAGAAACAATTAGAAACAGGTATGAGATGCCTTTAATGACTTTTGTCATCCTATTACATCCTTACTATCTAGATGAAATAAATGCATACTCTGTTTCAATTCTTCATCTCAATTTATTTCTCCTTTTTTATCAATCTATTAAATTCATTTTGCTTAAGATTTTTCTTCTTAACTTTATTCTCAATCAGATCCCAAATTAACCTTATGAGAATAAAATAGGTCCGGCAAAGATCCCGATTTTATAGTCATGCATGATCATCCAACCGCCCACTCCCATTATAAGGATAAAAAGAATGTTATTTCTTAATAATCTTGGTGACATTATTTTTAATTCTACCTTTCTGTAGCCGAACTTGTTTTTTTTATATGATCCCAAAGCCATTATTTGAGTTTTAAATATAGTGTTTAATTAATAGCTTTGTCTTAAAATTTTATTGAAATTTTCGGGTCTTTCATCATTAATCTTTGAAACTAGTTCACCAAATACAGTAATTGATCGTTCCCATGGGTGAGCAAGAAAACCCCAGCTAAAATTCTCATTTACAATAAAATAATAATCTCCATCGGGGTACAGACAAATAGGTAATTCATTTAAAACTTCTAATTCTAGTAACTGATTCCCCTTATAACATGTATGCTTCCACTCTAAAGCATAAACATTTTCTCCTTCAGTTGTACTGTTTTGAAGGGCTTTTAGTATAAGCTCTTCATCTTCGTCAGACCACCATTCATCTGATATATCAAAAGTAATAAATGGAGATGGAACTTGAAATGATGGAAAGTTAGTAGTACTTGGTTTGAACTTCAATTTTTCTTTAAAGTTATTCCAAACCAACTTATACTCTGCCTCGTCTAATGCTATCCATTTAGGAACATCTGCTATTATTCCATTTCCTGGTAGGCATTCAACTAACCACTCATTTCCACTATATCCTCCACCGTCTCCGGCTAACCAAGAAATACGTGTTTCATGGTATCCATTAACAAATAGGATTTTACCTGATTCAAAAGTTATTATAAGATGAGGAGAGTTTTCACCTAATCTTATATCAACTATTTCTTCTCTTCTTAAATCAAAAAGTAATTTAAATTGTTCATCTTCTGATAAACTCTCAATTTCTTCTTCAGAATTTGGTAATACAGTAGTATTAGGATGATAGATTCCCCATTTTGACTTGATATCAATCCAAAACATATCTGGCACATGAGTGTTGTAGTGCTTAAAATAAATAAATGTATTAGTAGGAGCTAAACCAAATTTTATTCCATCTAATTGGCTTCCAATAAACATTATTCTTAATGCGTTGATAGCAAACTTTTTTTCTTCATAATCCATAAATAACCTCTTCTTATTATTACTTTCAAACTTATTGTTATCAATTAATTAAATATTTCTTCTCAATTATCCACTATTCCTGTTCAACTATCTACCACATACCTAAATAAAAAGAGAGACTTTCTCCTACTCATCAAATAACGCTCCCCCTTCCATCAATAAATCAGTTTTTCTAATCCAATACATAAGAAAGATTCATTTTACTAATAGTACCTCCAGTCATATGATAGAACTATCAAAGGAGTTTGAAAGGGGATATTCAAATGAAGGAAATTCGTGTTTATCATGTGGATGCATTTACATCAGAGAAGTTTGGTGGGAATACTGCTGGGGTGATTTTAGATGCTGAAAAACTAACAGAGTCTGAAATGCAAAATATCGCGAAAGAATTAAATTTACCAGAATCAGTTTTTTTATTACCATCAACGGATGAAGCTGCTGATTATAAAGTGAGATATTTTACTCCTGCTGAGGAAATTAATTTTTGTGGTCATGCGACAGTAGGATTAACTTGGTTACTTGCAACAGAAATGGGCTTAGCAGATGAGAAAGATGGTATCGTTTTAGAAACAAATGTAGGTCATATCCCTGTTATATGGCATTTAGAAAACGGAAAAATAAAGACTGTTGAAATGACACAAGTTGCCCCTAAAACAAAAGGATTTGAGATACAACTTGATGCGCTTAGTTCTCTCATCGGAGTGAAAGAAGAGAGTATTGACGTAAACCTTCCGATTAAATTAGCAAGTACAGGTAACTGGCATTTGCTTGTTCCGATGAAAAATAAAGAGGATATTGATGCTGCAGATCCAGATTTTTCTTCTCTAGCCAAACATAATAAGGAATATCAGATCAGTACGACTCATCTTTATACATTTAATACAAATAATGAATATGATATATACACGAGAGATTTCGCACCAGGTATAGGGATTAATGAGGATCCTGTAACTGGAGCAGCAAATGGTGCATTAGCAGGCTTTCTCTTTTTAGAAGGGATTATCTCAAAAAATGAAACAACAAACTTGAAGGTTGCCCAGGGACATGCGATTGGCAGACCAGGAACTTTATACATTACTGTTATCCCTGAGAATGATACTGCAAAAATTAAAGTCGCAGGGAAAGCAACGATTACAATTAGAGGCATTTTAACGCTATAAAAAAAAGCAGCTTGAATTAAATCCATTTTTTAGTTTTCAATTCAAGCTGTTATATTTTTCTTTATAATTTCAATAAATTTCTTAACGGATGGTGAGGCTTGCTTCATTGATTTTATCACTAATCCAATTTCACGATACACTTCTTGATCAAGTGGAATCACTTTTGTATTTGAGAAATGCTTCGGACATACCAACTCTGGTAGAATCGTCAAACCGATTTCTTCTTCTACCATCGAGATGATTGTTTGGTTATCTTCAATTTCAAATACAATATTTGGTACGATGTGATGCTCTTTAAATAATCCTTTTACTAAAATCTCGCAGCCTGATTTAGGCATTATAAAAGATTCATTTTGTAATGTAGCTACGTTCAATTTTTCTAAAGTACTTAAATGATGATGATCATGAAGAAATACAAATAATTGATCTTTTCGTAATGGAATTGTTTCAAAATCCTGAATTGGTAAGGGTAAAAAACCAAGATCAATTGTTCCTTGTGTCAACCATTTTTTTATATGTCCGTAATCACCTTCGAACAGTTCTATCTTAATGCCTTCGTAAATTTTCTGAAAATCTTTTATCACACCAGGAAGAAACTTCGACGAAAAACTTGGGAAGCTTCCGATTTTAATAGTTCCTATTTCAATACCTTGTATGAGTGCTGCTTCTTGTTCTAATCGTTTGGCAGTTTGAATGATTTCACGAATATAAGGAATCAATCTTTCACCTGCATCTGATAAGGATATTCCATTGCGGTTTCGATGAAGAAGTACAACACCTAATTCTGTTTCAAGTGTCAAAATGTTATGACTCACACCTGATTGAGTAAGGCCTAACTTTTCGCCTGCTTTCGTAAAACTCCCAGTTTCAACAACCTCTAAAAACACTTCATATTGAAAAGTACTCAACGCCGAATGCCTCCTTTCGCTTTTCACTTATCGACATTTAAATCATCGCATTGATTCATAATCCTTACAATTATTTTACTCATCATAAAAAAGTGAAGAACGAATTGCTCGCCTCCACTTCATCCTACTTCTATTTATTTTCTTCCAATCGCGCGACCAGCTTGTCTGCCAGAGAACAAGCAACCACCAAGAAATGTTCCTTCCATTGATCGGTACCCATGTACACCACCGCCACCAAATCCTGAAACTTCACCTGCAGCATATAATCCAGGAATCACATTACCTGATTCATTTAGCACGCTACCATCAAGATTCGTTTGAAGACCGCCTAATGTTTTCCGACTGACTATATTTAGCCGAACAGCTATAAGAGGACCATTATTTGGATCTAAAATCTTATGAGGTGGTGCTACTCGAATTAATTTATCGCCTATATAATTACGAGCTCCTCTTAGTGCTGTAATTTGCAAATCCTTAGTGAATTTATTATCTATCTCACGATCACGCGCTTTTAACTGACGCTCAATTTCTTCAAATTGTATGTAATTTTCTCCAGTTAATTGATTCATTCCCTTTACTAGCTCTTCTAGTGAATCTGCAATTACGAAGTCTTCACCTTTTTCCATAAATGCTTTAACTGGACCTGGAATACCCGCTGTTGCTCTGCCGATCACTTGTTTAATGCTTTTTCCAGTTAAATCTGGATTTTGCTCGGAACCAGATAGGGCAAATTCTTTTTGAATGATTTTTTTCGTTAAAATGAACCATGAGTAATCAAAACCTGTTTTTTGAATTGTTTCTAGTGTACCTAAAGTGTCAAAGCCTGGAAAATTCGGTGCTGGTAATCTTTGACCACGCGCATCTAACCAAATTGATGAAGGTCCCGGAAGAATACGAATTCCATGATTAGACCATACTGGGTTCCAGTTTTTCAACCCTTCTGTATAATGCCACATTCGATCGCGATTGACGATTCGTCCACCTGCCTTTTCAGTAATTGCTAGCATTCGCCCATCAACATGTGCTGGAACACCTGAAATCATTTTATTAGGTGCTTGACCCAATCGACTCGGCCAATTTTGACGAATTAAATCAAAGTTTGCGCCAATTCCACCACTCGAAACTAATACTGACTGTGCTCCAAACGCAAATTCACCAATTTCAACACGTGAACTATCTTCCCCACGTTTTGCACTACTTTCTTCAAGTATAGCCCCGCTAACACCAACAACTGCACCATCCTGAGTTAGTAATTGATCAATACGATGCCGTGGCCGATAATCTACTAAACCATTTTTCATATGTTCTCTGACTCTTTTTTCAAAAGGAGCGACCACTCCCGGACCAGTTCCCCAAACTACATGGAAACGTGGAACCGAATTGCCATGACCTTCAGCAAGATAACCGCCACGTTCAGCCCACCCTACAACTGGAAAAAAACGAACGCCCATATTATATAGCCATGATCTTTTTTCTCCTGCTGCAAAATCGACATATGCCTCTGCCCACTTCTTGCCCCAATAATCCTCATCCTCTTCACGGTCAAATCCCGCTGTTCCAAGCCAATCTTGCCATGCGAGTTCCTTAGAATCCTTAATACCAAGTCTTCTTTGTTCTGGCGTATCGACTAAAAATAAACCACCAAATGACCACCAAGCCTGTCCACCTAATGAAGCTTCTGGTTCTTGATCTAATAGCAACACTTTCTTCCCTGCATCTGCAATTTCGGCAGTTGCTACTAAACCTGCTAAACCAGCACCTACAACGATTGCATCGTATTTTTGCATTTCTAACACCTCACAATTTACTTAATTTAAAAAGAATATCAATTTATGTAGATTGAGTTGTTTGAATTCTTAATTTTCTGTCATTTATAATGATACCTTACATTTTAACGTGCTACAAGTTGAAGTCATTATTCCTACTGCTACTGTTCCTAAAATGAAAGAATTACTCATTAAAATTTTTGTCAGTTTTTTTACTAAAACTGCTATCTTATTTCGACAAACGCCCTTAAGAGCTTGTATTAAAATCTAGTCATACGTGATTCACGTTAATATGAGTAATAAAGGGGAATGTAAATGAAAAAGAAATTAGCTTTTTTATCAATTTGTTCTGCTTTATCATTTTCTTTGCTTGTTGGGACGCAAACAACTAAAGTTAAGGCTGCACCCGAACAGGTACATTACGTATTAGCATATAAGGGAAATCTACCTAGTAATTTCTCTGATACTATTTCAAAAGCTGGAGGTACAGTTGAACGAATTATCGAAGAAATTGGAATTGTTGAGGTTGCATCAGCTGATTCTGCCTTCCTTACAAATATAAAAAATGATACAAATATCACGTCTGCTGGTAAAGAGCTTGAAGCATATTTAGAAAAAGATCCCGATGATTCCCTTAATTTCACCCCTGGTACACCAGATGGTGGTAAGGTAACATTGGATGCAAATGCTACTAGTTATTGGGATAAACAATGGGACATGCAGCGTTTAACGCATGATGGCGACTCGTACAAAATAAATTCAGGAAATCATGACACAGTTGTTGCTGTAATTGATACAGGAATTGATTTTGGTCATCCAGATTTAAAGGATAACGCTGACCTTGCAGGTTCAAAAACATTTGTACCTGGTACAACAAATGCATGGGACCAAAATGGTCATGGGACACATGTTGCTGGTTCAATTGCTGCAAATGGTGTAGTTAAAGGAGTAGGACCGAATTTAACGGTTCGAGCTTATCGTGTATTTGGAGCAACTGGTGGAGCTCAACAATCTTGGATTACGGATGCGATTGTTTCAGCAGCAAACGATGGTGTTGAAGTCATTAATATGTCAATTGGTGGATGGCGTTGGATGGCTCATAACTTAGATGAAAAAGGTGATTCTGCTTCAATGGTTGCCTACCACCGCGCGATCCAATACGCGATTAAAAAAGGAGTTACGGTAGTTGTATCTGCTGGAAATGACTCAAAAGATTTTAACAATTTACATGATATGCAAGCTTACTGGAAAGCAACTTATGGTCTAGATATTAAAGGTCCATCTCGTGTAGTTCCTGCACAAATTCCTGGTGTAATTACTGTTTCTTCTTCAAATGAATGGTCAACAAACAGCATCGCCTTCTATTCTAACTATGGAAGTGCAATTGACGTTGCAGCTCCAGGTGGAGATAATGGACCATTATATGATAGCCTGTATCGTCAAAACCCAGCAGGAAACTATTTAAATAAACGTGACTTTACGTACCGTACTTTGTCTACGTATCCTTCATATCCAGTAGGTGGAGGAAATGCAACTACTCAATTTAGCGATGGAAAATGGCATGGATATTCATATTTACATGGAACTTCTATGGCAGCACCAAAAGTTGCTGGTATTGCTGGAGTTATTAAAGCCGCTCATCCTGAATACTCACCTTCTCAAGTAGCTGCTGCGATTAGAAAAAGTGCAACTGATTATGGAAAATCCGGAGCAGATGCACTTTATGGATCTGGTGAAGCAAATATTTATAATTTCTTATCAACTGACAAATAAGCATCAGACCGCTGAGTCCTATCTCAGCGGTTTTTTGTTTCAGTTTATACTTATTGATTTGCCAACCCTAGTCAATAGTAGTATAAAGAATAAAATAGTATGAAATAGAATGACATACAAAATGGAGGACGTTTCTTTGACAATCGCACCCTATTCATTATTTGATACATATAAAAAACATATTTTTAATTTATCAACTCCACTTGAAGACAATTCCTTAAAGAATGAACAGTTTTTACTCGATCAAGATGATAAGAAACATTTAGAAATTTATTACGCTCCATTTGAGTACATCAATGAACAAGCAAAGGTTTTGATTGTCGGGATTACCCCCGGTTTACATCAAATGAAGCGAGCTTATTCAACAGTAGCTAGCTTTAAAGAAAATCCCGCAAGCGATGAACTCATTCTTCACGAGGTCAAAAAACAGTCTAGCTTCGAAGGGCCAATGCGCAAAAATTTGATTGCCATGTTAGATGAATTACAATTACATAACTACTTAGGAATCTCATCAACAAGTGAGCTTTTTAGCACAGCTAGCAATTTAGTTCAGACTACATCAGTGATTACTTATCCTGTCTTCTATAAGGGTAAAAACTATAATGGGTCAACACCAAATATAATTAATACTGAATTACTAAGGAAATACATCATCCAAAATTTTGCGAATGAAATTACGAGACTTCATCATCCACTCATTATCCCTTTAGGCGTAAATGTCTCCAAAGTCTTAACCTTCCTTGAAGATAACAGCTATTTGGATTCAGACTCAATCCTACACGGATTTCCTCATACATCAGGTGGGAACGGACATCGTCACAAGCAGTTTGCTGATAATAAGGAAGCGATGAAGCATAAATTGAAAACTTATTTTGGATATAATTCAAAGTATTAAATGAAATAAACAATTAAATTGAGATGCTTTATTTTGGTTTTTAAGCACCTTTTTATTTCATGGTTGATTGGAACGAAAGGTGCTCGTCTCCTGTGAGAGTTTTGGGACAGCTAAAGATCCCACAGGTTGCACATAGGATGAGGGTCATGCATGCGTTACGACAGGACGCCGTGGTTTTAGCATGCCACCTTTTCCAGGAGGCTCACCTCCTACCCCACGGGAAGCGAGTCCTGTAGTGGAAACTATCACATATCTTCATAAAAAACAAAACACCAACGAACTTAACAGATCATCATTTCAAGTTTAGAACACTAGACAATCCCTACAATTTTAAATATAATTAGCTAGACAACTAAATTAATTAGCTAGCTAACTATATTTAATTATTAGGAGAATCATTATGCGAAATCGTCAGCCTTTCTTTTTTTCACTTAATCAAGTTACACGCCAATTTTCAAAATCATTTAATGAAAATCTTGTTCCGACAGGATTATATTTAGCTCAATGGTCTGTTATACGCTACATTAACGTCCATGGACCATGTACACAACGTACAATCTGTTCGAATTTGAATATTGAGCCACCTACATTAACAAGAACTTTGTGCAGAATGGAGAGTCTTGATTTAATTGTTCGAAAAGAAGGTAGCGATAAAAGAGAAAAAATGATTCACCTTACCGAAAAGGCAATCAATCAAATTGACGATTGGCAAGAGAAAATCATTTCGTTTGAAAATGAAGTGATAAAAGATATATCCGATGAAGAGCTTGAGATTGCACATCAAGTTTTTCAAAAAATGATGAACAATATGAAAGCATCTGAAGGAGAGACAACTGGGGGAATTTTAATTGAATGAACGTTTATGGACAAAGGATTTTATTAGCGTTAGCTTAAGTGCTTTCTTTGCATTCTTAGTTTTCTATACATTAACAGCAACATTGCCTATCTATGTACTAAATGATTTAGGTCAAAAACAAAGTCAGGTTGGCCTTGTTATCACAGTATTCCTGATTTCAGCAGTGATTATCAGACCTTTTTGTGGTATTTGGCTTGATACAATTGGAAGAAGAAAAATATTGATATCTTCATTAGCTTTCTTTGCAATCACTACATTTTTATATTTAATCGTGAACAATTTCTTCGGATTACTTACACTTCGTTTTATTCAAGGAATTTCATTTGGATTAGCCACAACAGCATTAGGTACAATTGTAGCAGAAATCATACCTCCTAAACGACGAGGAGAAGGTATGAGTTATTTTAGCTCGGCAATGATTTTAGCGATGGTATTTGGTCCCTTTTTAGGGATCACATTTATGAACCATTTCAGTTTTTCTATTTTATTTTTAGTTTGTGGTATATTTGGAATTCTATCCTTTGTGTTCGGAATGACGACAAACATCCCAAAACAAAGCATTAGTACGAAAACTCCAATACGAATTTCTAATTTAATTGAACGAAAAGCTTTACCAATCTCATTAACAGCAGCATTTATTTCGTTTGGTTATAGTAGTATCATGTCATTTATTACTCTTTATGCGAATGAATTAGGATTTGTAGAAATCGCTAGCTTTTTCTTTATCGTTTATGCGGTTGTCGTATTAATGTCACGACCTTTTACTGGTAAATTATTTGACCGTAAAGGCGAAAATATCATCATTTATCCTGGCATCATTATATTTTCAATTGGACTGATCGTGTTAGGATTTTCAAATATCCCTTCCATCTTTTTACTTTCAGCCGTGTTAATTGGTTTAGGTTATGGTTCAATCGCACCAAGCTTCCAGACATTAGCGATTAATACTGCAGCTCCTGCAAGAAAAGGAATGGCAACAGCCACTTATTTTATGTTTTTTGATATCGGTATTGGATTAGGTTCATTCGTACTTGGAATTGTCACTGCAAAAACTTCTTTCCATTCAATGTACCTTTTATCTGCGATAATTGTTTTAGTAACTACTGTTATTTACTATTTCCTACACGATCGAAAACAAAAAATGGTACCAGAAATTAGCAAACAAGCAGCTTAATTGAATTAGAACAAACTTACAAAACTCGCTATTCCTGGCGAGTTTTTTCTTTTTTTAAATGATCATCATAGTCACTTTTGTCCAATACCAGCATAATTCAACTCTAATAAGGAAAACGTAATACTAAAAATGTTATGGAGGAATCCAAAGTGAGTACAGAAAATCCGAGCGACGGTTATCCATTTTCAATTGTAGGTGTAAATTTAGATTCAGAGAACAATGTAAAATTAAATGAGGATACATATGAAGTGTATGTAAATAATGAGTTTGTCGGACACAAAACATTAAAAAGTGCCGGAGAAAAGCTATCAGATATTGAAGACTTTTTACGAATTCAAGGAATTCATGATTTTTCTTCTGCTCTAAGTGGCGACCATTATAAGATTCAAACAAGTGGAGACTTCGAACATATGAAAGATGCATTATCTGTATATTTTAATAATCGATAGAGACATTCATTAAACAAATCATTGACCAATTTTTTTTGTCCCCTAAACAATTACTTTAGGGGTTTTTCAATTAAGAATTAAAGACATGTTATGAAAGATACCGATGGATAGCATGAGTTACAACATATCGTTAATATAATAGGAATATCTGTGAAAAAACTTTCCTGATTGGAGTGAAACGATATGCTTGAAGTAAAAGGACTGGCTTCTTTTTCACCATTAGGTCATTTAAATGAGTTTCGAAAAGACCCTCTACTATTTTTAAGTGATCTTTATCATCAATATGAAACGATTGTCTCTTTTCGATTTGCTCATCGTAAAATCCATTTACTTTTAGAGCCAGACCTTATTAAGGAAGTACTAGTTTCTAAACAACAATCTTTTCATAAATCAAGACCATTTCAAGAAATGAAAACGTTACTCGGAGAAGGATTATTGACCAGCGAAGATGATTTCCATATGAAGCAGCGTAGATTAATTCAGCCTTCTTTTACAAAACAGCATGTACAAACATATGCTGAGAAAATGACGATGGTTACGGAGGAGTTTATCTCGTCTTGGAAAGACGAAGAAGAACGTCTCACTAGCAGAGATATGATGGAACTCACATTAGCTATTATTGCCAAAACAATGTTTAGTATGGACATGAAACAAGGTTATGAAAAAGTTGGACAGCACTTTGATGTTATTATGAATATAGCAACAAAGCGAATCCGCTCAGTCTTAAAATCTCCCTTAGCTTTGAAAACACCACAAAATAAATCACTAACTGATGCGATAAAGAAAATAGATGATGTATTATTTGAAATCATAGAAAAGCGGAGTAACTCAGACACACAAAATGATTTATTAGATGTGCTAATGCGAGCAAGAGATGAAGAATCAAATGAAGGAATGACGAATCAACAATTAAGGGATGAAGCAATGACGATTTTCCTTGCTGGTCATGAAACAACAGCAAATGCATTGTCATGGTGCCTATATCTGATTTCCCAACACCCTGAAAAAGCTAAACTCTTATACGAAGAGGTTGATCGTGTTCTTAGTAAAAAACGAGCAGATTATGATTCTATGAAAGACTTAATCTATACGCAGCAAATCATTTGGGAAAGTATGCGTCTCTACCCTCCCGCTTGGCTAATCAGTAGAAAAGCAATAGATGACGTAATAATCGGAAATTATAAAATCCGTAAAGGTGAAACAGTCATGATGAGTTCGTATATCATGCATCGCTCTGAAAAGTATTTTTCAAATGCAGATGAATTTATGCCAGAACGTTTTCAGAATGGTAAAGTGCAAGGTGTTCCTGAATTTGTATATTTCCCATTTGGCGGTGGGCCACGTGTTTGTATAGGGAACCATTTTGCCATCATGGAGGCAACATTAGTACTCGCAACATTAGTAAAACACTATTCGTTTGAGCTTGTCTCAGATCATCATAAGGTCGAAGCAGAACCTCTCATTACCCTTCGTCCTAAGAATGGTTTACGAATGATTGTAAAAAAAAGAAAGTGATAGGCAACATAAAACAAAATGGCAACTAATGAGTATGTCAATTAGTTGCCACTTGTTATGAAATTCTCATTACTTAACGTTTTCTTTCCATTCATTAACCAAAAGTCCATATAACACATGGTCTACATAATGATCATATAACCATTCTGCTTGTCTAATAATGCCTTCTTGAGTAAAGCCTAAGCGTTCTGGCAGTGCTTTACTTTTTTTATTTTCTACTGCAACTTTAATCTGAATACGATTAAGACCTAATTCTTCAAAGCCATAATGAATCAATGCATTAAGTGCTTTTGTCATGACTCCTTCCCCTTGAAATTGTTCACCCAACCAATAGCCAACTTCACCAATTTTACTCGCTCTATTAATGTCATTAAATCCAATTGTACCTGCGATTTTCCCTTTGTAAATAATCGCAAACGATTTAGGATATCCCCTATTTTCTACATATTCATTTAATCTTGATTTAATATTTTGAGCCGTATCTTCTACACCTTCAACATAATCGAGCCAGCCTAACCATTCTCTCAAATATGCTTTCGAACGAATCGTTAGATTGTGAAATTCTTCAGCGTCATCTTCATTAAACATTCTTAATGAAACTTCTTCATCAATTTTATGTAGTAACATATCTCTTTTCTCCCAATCTTTCAAAATATTAAATATATTTTAACATAAAATTTCTATGACTCTTTTAAAAATAAGTTCACTTATACATCTTCGGGTTTATTTGGAATGCTATAATTAGATAACATGAATTATATTTCCGCAGAAAATGTTTAAATTGATACTAACTATTTTGTAGAATGGGGTTTTCGTATTGAATTTAGTAGAGCACTGGCTAAGTATTCCAAGTTGGATTAAACAGGGCATACTTACAAGTATTGTCTTATATCACCTAATTATTTGGTTTTTATATGGATTAAATGGCGTAAAGAATTTATTTAAGTCCCCTTCCACTTTTTTTACTCATACAAATCTAGTCCAATTTGTACTTTGTTTTATCGTCACAACATTACTCTTTTATCTATTTAAAAGAAAACCAACCGAAACAAATTAGCATGGTGATTAATTTCTTTTTTTAGCAAAAACATTTTGGTGATAAAATAGTTCATTGAATCTACTTTTTCCACTTTTTTTCGACTGTTTCCATCATTTCATATAAGTATGTATTCTATATTTGTTGTATAATAAATAGTTAGAATATTCATTAAATGGAGGGTTTATGAAACAGATACTATGTACTTTTTTAACCTTGGTTATTTTGATATCATCTTCATTACAAACATTTGCAGAAGAGAATAAGGAAATATACATAACAAAGAGAAGTGCTGTTTCGGATAACACATTGAAATATGCAGAAAAAATATTAGATGGGGAATTATTTGTTTCTCCTAATTATCCAGCTTATAAGATAACGACTCCTATAAGTTGGAAAGAAGATCCTTACAAAAGTACAACCTGGCGATTATATTACCAGAGCTTGGATGCTTTAAGCTATTTAACTAATGCTTATGAAATGACAAATGATCCAAAATACTTAACTTATGGATTAGGGATGATCCAATCTTTTTGGAAAGTGAATTATTCCCCTGAAAAAGCTACAGATTCTTATACATATGAGTCACATGCAATGGCGAACCGGACGAATAATCTAATGTATTTTTACCACTACTATGTGAGTTCACCTATTGCAACTAAAGAGTTTCAAAACTATTTAAAAGTTATCATTAGAAAACATGGTGTTGTCTTAAACGATGACAAATTCTATAACTTCCGTTCAAACCATGGTATCTATGAAGATCGATCTTTAATTGAATTGGCCTCTTATTTTCCAGAATTTTCAACTAGCTCTGATTGGAAGGAACATGCTTTATATCGAACGAAGCAGCATATGATAAAAGACTTCACCCCAGAAGGTTTACATAAAGAGCATAGTCCTCTATATTTTTTACTAGTGATGAACTTAATTGAAGATATTAATAAAATTGCTGGGGATCCAGAATTGTCACAATTAGTCTTAAAAGGTCAAAACGCATTTTCAAAAATTGTTTTATCCGACTTTAGATTACCTGGTTTAGGAGATTCAGATTATGCGCCTGCACCAATTACTAACTCTTATTCTGTTCTTGACCCTGAATTTGAATATGTCATAACCAGAGGAGAAAAAGGAAAGCAACCTCCGCTTGTTTCTAACATATCTGATTCACTCGCTATCATTCGTGATGGCTGGGGAAATGATACTTCATCTATCGTCTTTTCAGCAAGTAATTTTAGCGTTGTTCATAAGCATGCAGATGATTTATCATTCCTTTTTTCTCAAAATGGACAAGACATTTTCATAGATAGTGGCAAATATAATTACAACACAAGAGAAGCTGTTCAAAAATATTTACGTACAACCTTTGCTCACAACGTTGTCACCATTGATGGTAAATCATATCCAATTACATCAGATAACGCAGGAAAATCAAAAATTTCTAATGTAGTAGAAAATAAAGACAGTGTCATCATGACTGGTGAACATACTATTTATTCTGGAGTAACTATTTATCGAACCATCATTTACTTAAAAGAAAAGAAAATTACATTAATACAAGACGAAGTCCTCTCTGATACTCAACATATTGCAAATCAAGTCTTTAATATCGGAAAAAATATTCCTACAAAAACAATAGATCCAAATACAGTTATCTTACATAACTCCATCACGATGAAACAGCATCATCCATCTTCATTAAAAGAATTTTATGGACAAATGAATCCAATCCGTGGTTTTGCATCAACAACTTTTAATGAAATTTTTCCTATTAAACAATTAGATTTTGAATCTAGTGGTAAAAATATTCAATATTTTACTAGTATTAGTACTTCTCTAACAACAGTCTCACAATTTTCCTTAGTTGCAGATCAATATCGAATTACTTTATCTGATGGTACAAATTACATTGTGACAAAACCAATTACCACACCTTTTGTAAGTACTGTGTCTGATAAAAGCTTAAAAATTAGTGGTTTTACACAAGGTAATGCAATTGTCAGTATTCATTCAGGAACCGATACAATCGCCAAAGGTATTGCGAATCAATCCGGGAACTTTAACATTATGATTAACAAGCAGTTAGCAGGTAAAAAGCTTACTGTTAATGTAAAAAGTAAAAATTCATTTTATGAAGAGGCATCGACCGAAACAATTGTGTTAGATAAAACTGCTCCAACAACTCCAACAATTAATCCAATAACACAATCGATTCATTTACTTTCTGGAACATCAGAAAAATTTGTTACTGTTTTTATAGAATTAGACAATAAAATATATACGACTACAACCAACTCAACTGGAAATTATCAATTGAAGATACCAAGTCCCAAAAAAGGAATGTCAATCAAGGTTTATGCCAAAGATTCAAGTGGAAATATTAGTGATACAAGAACTGTGAAGCTTAATTGAAACATAATAAAAGGTACTGTTCTATCAGAACAATACCTTTTTTACATTGATATACCTTTATCAAAGATAATAATTTCAACATTTACTTTAATATTAGCTTTTTTATAAAATGAAATCCATTTATCATCATTTTTCTTCCATACTGAATGATTAAACGCTGATGCATAGATTCCTAAGCCTAAAGGATCTACCTTCCCTTCCTGGAATGATGTAACTAAATCGTTTAAATTCTTCTCTAATTTTTTTTCAATTTCAACTGCCAGAGATTTTTCAGTTTGATCATTTAACTTTATTGGCGATTCATTTATCACAATTGGCATTTTGAGTTTGATATTATATTGATATTGACCATTTTTATATTTTTTATGAATCTTTCTTCTAATATCCTTCACATAAAAACTAACTGCATTTTCTTTAAAAATATCAACATCATCTTTTTTAAATTTATCTAAAGCTAATGTTAATGATAACTGTCCTTCTACTTTATCATTTAATATTTTGAAGAACTGTGTTTCTTTCATTGATAATGTCTTACTATACAAATTCTGGTCATTTAATAATGTCGTTCCAGTCATCTTTAAATTATTTTCCACTATACTGAGTTCCGGTGCAAATGGTGTGATACCTTTTTCATAATACATTTGATAATACTTTCGTAATGAAGTTCTTACAGCAACATCCCTAAAGTTTGCAGTTTGTAATAATTGTGGTAAAAAAATTGATAGTCTTGGTTTATCTTTTAAATCAAGATTAAAAACATCTGATACTGGACCATTCACAAAAATGATATCTGCGTTTAGTCTCAACTTCGGATCTCTATATAGAAAATCTAAAGTTGAATACCAGTTTTTATGTTCAATCACCTTTGAACCGATTAATATAGCTTGGACCTTACCACCAGAAGTAATTCCGGTTGCCATCGTATCAAAGTAATTTCTTGCTTCTTTCATTGACAAAGTTTTCACTTCAAAATGTTCATTTTTTTCTTTAGCTTCTTCACTAAAGACAGGGCTAGACATATACATTTCAACTTTACCTTCTTCATTTACATCTATACCTAATAATAATGACATTGTTATATCTTCTATATTCATTTTATCCCTACAACCTGTTACACCAATTATTAAGAAAATACTAAGTATGCATACTTGAAAAAGCTTCAACCTTTATTCACCCTAAATTTTTTTTTGAATAAACCACCTAACCATAAAATGATAGGCATTCCTATAATAATGCAAATTCCAGTAATTGTAATATACTTGATCCAAATATTCGTCGTTGTGAAGGTAGGAATGAATATGTAACTCATCAATACAAATACAAGAAAAAGGATAAATAGAACAAGTATGTATCCTTTTAATTTAAATAATTCAGAGATCCCACACATTCCCACCCACAAATAAGTTACCCAGGTCTTTGAAATTACCAATAAAAACAAAGATAATAACACGAAATCTAGTCTTTCGACGTATTGAAATTCAAGAACACTTAAAATATCGATGACAGGCTCATAAATTCTTGATATTTCATAAGGACTATAAACAACAAAACAAATTAACGTCACAAATAAATATGTAAAAGTACTCATTGCATTCGCAATAATAACTCCCTTTATTGCCTTTTCTTTTTCTTTTAAATAAGGATAAATAATAAAAATAACTTCAATCCCTAAAAACGACATTGTTGTAGTAGGGATCGTTTTAAAAATTGGAAGCCACCCATCTTTGATGATTGGCAAAATAAAATATATATTCATATCTTTTAATGTAAAAAGAAGCATTAATAATACAAATACGATAATAGGAAAAATCGTTTCAATATATTTAGCAATTAAATGCACTCCACCAGACACAAGTTGAAATGTTGGAACTAAAAATATTAATAATACAATCGTTAAACTAGTTTGTTGAAGTATGTAAGATTGAATATAAAGAATCGTTCTTACGATTACCGTATATCCCATAGACAGAAAATAAATGGAAAATAAAAATACAATGATTTTTCCAAGTATTTTTCCTAAATAAAAAGTAAAAAAGTCAACGAAACTTTTTGTTGGTGCCTTTTCTCTTATTTTGATAAAAGTAATACTAATAATTGTACAAATAATCCCACCAAAAATAATTGCAATCCAACTACTCGTACCAGATTTATTCGCTAATTCACGAGGAAGGGCTAACATGCCTATGCCGATTTGAACGCCAAATACCATTAATATGAATTGTAAAATTGATATATTTATCTTCCCATTCATTTCATAACCCTTCCAACAAACTTATTTACTCGTTCTGTTTGTTTTTTTTATTCCATAGAAATCTTAGCGGTATTCTAAATAAGGTATCATTTAATTGTGAAATCTTTAGTGGTGAAAATGGTACTGTGTATGATGTTTTAAAATTAGTTAATGTCAAGCCATGGACAATGAGGACCATCGAACTAACAATAAGACCAATTAGCCCGAATAAAGATGCCATTACCATGATTGGAAATCTAATAATCCTTAAACTAGACGCCATTTCAAAGTTTGGAATAATAAAAGAAGATATTGCTGTCAGTGCAACAACGATGACCATGATATTACTAACAATCGCTGCTTGAACAGCAGCTTGACCAATTACTATTCCTCCTACTACTCCAACAGTCGTACTAATCGGAGCCGGTAATCGAATACCGGCTTCTCTTAACATTTCCAGTGTAATTTCCATAATGATTGCTTCCACCAAAGGATCAAATGGCACTCTTGTCCGTGATTCTCCGATTGAAATAAGTAACTTCAAAGGAACAATTTCATAGTTAAAAGAGATGATTGCAATATATAAACCTGGTAAAAAAAGCGTGATAAATAAAGCGACAACTCTAAGAATCCGATTAAATGAACCAACTAGTGTTCTTGAAGAATAGTCATCAATACTTTGAAAAAAAGATAAAAAATTCGAAGGTAGGACAATGACTTCCGCTGACCGATCTAAAATCAAAATGACTCTTCCTTTTAGTAAAGCCGAGGCAGCCTCATCGGGACGTTCAGTTGTTAATAATTGCGGAAAAGGAGAGAATGCATTTCTTTCCATCAGCTGAGCCAATTGATTCACATTTAAAATAGAATCCTCCTTTATTTCAGAGACTTTTTTCTGAATTGAAGATAATAATTCCTGATCAACTACTCCATCTATATATGAAATGGAAACAGTACGTTTATTTTCGGTACCAATTTCTGTTTGATATGTTCGAAAACTACTCGTAGTAATATATTGTCTTAGTAGTGCAATATTAGTTTGGTATGTTTCAACAAAAGATATTTTTGTACCCTTCAGCGAGTTATCAATAGTTGGTGGTGAAAAAGGTCTTTGCATTAAATTTTCTGTTGAATAAATAAAGGCTGAAGGCTCATTTTCTAAAAATAAGATACTTTTCCCTGCTAAAATCGATTTCTCAATGTCTATAATTTTATTGGATCTAACGGCATGATTACTCATAAACAGTTCAAGTTCATCTGAACCAGCTGAGATATTATTTACAAATGAATCAATCTTTTGTTCATCTACTAAACCCGTCAAATAAAAAAGAAAGGCTGGTTTTTTATTGATGATTAAACTTTTTTTTCTGATATCAGAGGTTGAAAAGATTTTACGGATTAATTCCTCATTTTCTTCGATTTTCCCATCGATATTAATTGTCGATGAGCGTATTTTATATTTATTTTTGAAACTACCATTTTGTAAATCCATTTAGTTACCTCTCAAAAAAATGACCTTAAACAATTTCACTCCTAGCAACTAAGTTTGTGCATTTTAAGGCTTAAATATGCATGGTATTTTCTTCATAATTTGTGAAGTGAACATAAAAAGAAGAACACCACTAAAGATGCACTTCTGTTATTTTCATTTTTCCTGAAGATTAATTCACAATCTTCTTTTTCACTTTTGATGGTTCAATTGAGGTTAGAACCCTTTTTTTCTATTAGATTGTTACTTTTTGAGTATTTAACTATTCAGACAGAAGTTGATTACAACGGAAAGTGCGAGTCACCTGTGGGATATGCGGGAAGGTTGAGACCCCGGAGGCGCGCCGAGGAGGCTCAACTCACGCCCCACGGAAAGGGAGCATCCTGGAGTTGTAATCAACTAACGCACTCAAAAATAGAGAGAGTATCAGGAAACGGCTCATTTGAAATAGTTGCGATTCTTTTTCTCTATGTAATAAAATGATTCGTAACAATAGCTTTCGGAAAATAGAGATTGAACGTCAGAAAAAATAGCCTATGGGAGTGGGAATTTTGAATTTAGTTTATGAAGTGATACCAGAAAATAAAATAGAGTATTGTAGAGATTTATGTAATGAACTAATGACATTCCAGAAATCAAAAGCATATATTACACCAGAATTATTTGATAGTATGAATTTCGATACGAGATTAGTTCCTTCAGTGAAAAATGCCATACATAATTATATTGTGATCGTAAAAGATGCTGATAAAATAGTAGGTTATGTTTATGCAAATATCTCACCGAAAGAAGTTTATTCAAACAGCTTTGCCACTTTTTTTGACCTATCATCTGTTGAGAATCAATTTGTAGGATGCTTATCCCAGTTTTATATAAAAGAAGAATACAGAAAATATGGAGTAGGCTCTGTCCTATTTAAAATGTCAATGAACTGGTTAAAACAATTTGATGATATAGATGACTATTTCATTTACGTTTCTAATGGTAATGAAGAAGCCCTAGAATTTTATAAACGAAAAGGATTTACAGTCAGTCATGATATCCTAAATGGCTTTATTACAGTTTTACGTAGTAATAAGGAATTTTGAACGATGTAAAAAGAAAAAAAAGCACAGTATTTGAACTGACCCACTGATTTGAGACACAGAAAAAACACCTATGCTGCCTGTTCCCTATACTCAATAGGGGACAGGT
This sequence comes from Gottfriedia sp. ABJ_BB2_2, assembly GCF_055484705.1. Lineage (NCBI taxonomy): Bacteria > Bacillati > Bacillota > Bacilli > Caryophanales > Bacillaceae > Gottfriedia > Gottfriedia sp. ABJ_BB2_2. The sequence goes on along the minus strand of NZ_JBVFKR010000003.1, from coordinate 121,919 downwards.
AATTTAATTTTGCCTGAAGTCGTATTTTATTGTAATGATAGATGAAATTTTTTATTTTTTCTACTACAATAGGATTTGTAAGATGCTCTCGTGGATGAGAGTAGAATGCTTCCGACTTTAAGGTAGAGTGGAAGGATTCAATTACGGCGTTATCAAAGCAGTTGCCTTTCCGAGACATGCTTGTGATAATGCCGTTTTCTTTTGCTAAGGTCTGATATGCGTAAGAGGTATACTGTGAACCTTGATCGCTATGAAGAATAACCCCTTGTGCATTTCGCCCCTTAATTGCTTCTTTTAATGTTTCAGCTACTAATGATACTTCTTGATTTAAACCTATTTGATAGGCTATAACTTCGTTATTGTACAGATCCAAAATGCACGACAAATACATCATAGTTTGACCGAACGGAATGTAGGTTATATCAGTAACCCATTTTGTATTCGGCTTAGACGCTTTAAAATCTTGGTTTAAACGATTTGGCACAATCCACTTACTTTCTCCAGAGATTTTCACTTTCCTCTTGGGCTTAACTCTACATTGCCAATTATACTTCTGCATAATTTTTTGAACTGTCTTCCGATTAACTTGGATATTAAAATCTCTTAATAGCCAAGCTTTCACAGTACGATGTCCAATATAAAATTTATGTTTTCTACATATATCTTTAATCTTGATCTCTAAATCACTTCTTTTTTTAATTCCTTTCTTTAACCATCGGTAATAACTAGATCTTGGTACATTTAAACATTCACAGATTAATTTAATGGGGTATTTCTCTTTTAGACACTCAACTAACTCTACAACTGCTTCTGGAACCATCTCCTTTCGATTTCTCTGTACTTTTTTAAAATTTCTATTTCTACACTTAATTGTTTGTTTTTTAGTTTTAATTGTTCAATTTCAGTAAGTTCTTCAGCGACACCTTTCCCATAGCTATATTGTTTTCCCACTGGTTGAGCAAACCGATAGGTTTCCCCATTATTTAACCAACGCATCCAAGTTTGAATCTGTGCCTTGTTTTTAATCCCTAGCTTCTTTTGAATCTGACTGTGACTCGCTCCTTCTTGTCTCATTCGAACAGCTTCCCATTTTATTTCTTCTGGATAATTAACTTTCTTCCCCATAAAAAAACACCTCCAAAATCGATTAGTTAACTAATACGATTCAGGGGGTGTTTTTTCCTTGTCTCACTTATTTGGGTCTCTCCAATTCTCTAATACATACTGTGCTTTTTACTATCTTTTTATTTAATGACTATTCTTCATCTTCCCTTAATAAATCAGCTAAAAACTTTTCTCGGTGCTGTAAGAAGTACTTTGTGATTTGATAATGGTCTGTGTCTTCATATGCTATTTCGGATATTTCACCATTATCGAAGCTTAATATATTCGCATTTGGACAGCCAAGTAAGATTGGTGAATGCGTTGCGATAATGAATTGGGAATTTCCTTCTTTAGCTAAATCATGGAGGATTTTTAAAAATGTTAATTGTCTAGCCGGAGAAAGTGCTGCCTCAGGCTCATCTAGTAGATAGATTGCATCTCCATTAAATCGATTTAAAAATAATGACAAAAATGATTCACCATGAGATTGTTCATGTAATGATTTTCCCCCGTAGCTTGTATATGCTAAAGGGTCTTCCATTTCATCAAGATAAGTTGCAAAATGATAAAAAGACTCCGCTCTTAAAAAGAAGCCATTTGTTATTTTTGGCAACCAAGAGAGTCTTATATAATTACTGAGCGCTGATCCAGACGCAAAAACTTCATAGCTATTATTACGTCCCCCACCAGCCGTATGAAATCCACACTTATCAGCTATCGCTTCTAGTAGAGTTGATTTACCGGAACCATTTTCACCAACAAAAAATGTAATATTACTTTCTAAATTCAGTTCATCTAGCTTTCGAATAGAAGGAATCGAGAAAGGATAGGTTGAAAATGAAGGAACTTCCTCGTGTAATAGTGTAATTTTCTTTAAAAACATGTTCATCACCTAAACAAATTATACAATATTTAAAATGATTTTCGGGACAAAAAAAACAACAGAATATCTCTGTTGTTCCCTTTAAAAAAGCGTTACAATTGCATCTCTATATAATATGAGTGCTTTTACGATATGAAAAACGCTAAATAGGACCAGTGTCACTTCAAATGCTGACACATGAAGCAATAAGAATTTTTTGCGAAGAATATGCTGTCTGAAAAGTGCTGGAAAGCCTTCATCTTTTTTAAGACAAATAAAGTAAAATAGTAAAATGACAAGGTAAAAAAAGAAAGCCATGTCTAGATAACGCCAGTCAACTACATTAGCGAATTTATAACATCCCCAAATGATGACAGCATTCAATATGAAAGCAACAATCCATGTGAAGAAGGAAGATGTTGTATATATCGTTTTCATTTGATCACTTCTCCTTCTATTTTACAGATATCCTCTGTAGTCAATTTTTACGCGCCTCCTCCTTCTTTTATGCTTTATCTCTTTCTTGTCAGATTAAATTTTTATGGAACAGAACATAGTGAATACACTATGCTCTTCATTCTCGTGATAAAATGGTAAATATATATTTAGAAAAGGAATGAATCAATATCAATCTACAAGAAAAAGTAAAAAACCTACCTCTTACTCCTGGCGTATATTTAATGAAAGATTCACAAGGTCATATTTTATATGTTGGAAAAGCGAAAAGCTTGAAAAAACGAGTACAAACATACTTCCAAAATACAAAAAATCATTCCCCAAAAATAAAAAAGCTTGTAGCACATTTAAAGGATTTTGACACGATTCAAACAGATACAGAATTTGATGCTTTTATGCTGGAATGTCACTTAATAAAAGAAATCAAACCACACTATAATCGGATGATGAAAAGTCCTCAGTCATTTGCATACTTAGTAATAGATCGACATAAAAAAGTCCGAAAAATTGAAGTTTGCAATCAACCAACAGACATTGACAATCCTTTCATCTTCGGACCTTTTACAAGTAGAGGTTTAGTTGAACGAGCGATTAATGGTATTAAAGATTGTTTTAAAATTAATTGTGCATTTTCAACGATTAAAAATAGTGCATGTCTTAATTATTCATTAGGTACATGCAACGGCGTTTGTTTAGGCGGTAAGGCAGTTGATGAATATAACGCAATTATTGATAGACTGATTGGCTTTTTGAATCGGACAGATATGAGCTTAATAGAAGAAATGCAACAAATGATGCATCAAGCTTCTGAAGAATATAATTTTGAAGCTGCTACTAAATATCGTGACTGGATTGACACTGTTTCCTTACTACTAAAGAAAGAAAAAGTGATTGAATTTACCGAAGAAAATCATAATATCATTATGATTGAGCGCTTAGATGATACTTCTATAAAGTTGTTTTTAGTAAAACGTACTCAAGTACTTTTTACTAAAATATTCCAAATGAAAAACTTATCAATTGACCAATTTTTAGAAACAATTAAATTAAAAACTCGAGAATACTTTCTCAATTGTGAATTGAAAGAATCTAATGATGTAAGTCGTGATGAAATAGATGAAGCACATATTATATACAGCTATCTTAACAGTCCAAAATGTCATTCTGTCATGATTGAGGATCAGTGGCTACAACCTTTGAACTCTTCAACTCTAGATAAAGAGCTTTTGAAATTTAGTTTTTTTCTTAAGGAATGACTTTTTAGATATTTGAAATTTTAGTCAGAAGTTGATTACAATTAAGGGGAGAGACTCCTGTGGGAGATGCGGGAAGCCTGAGAAGTAGCAGGAGGCCCAGAGGATTTGGGTCATGCATGCGTTACGACAGGACGTCGTGGTTTTATTAGCATGCCTCCCTTTCTCAGCTTATACCCCACGGTAAGGGTGCATCCTGGAGTTTTCATTAACTAACTCGTTCTTCGACAATTAGCTAAATCATCATTTATAATGTAAAAGAATGCAATTAACAATTTACCTTAGGGAGGTGATAGAAAATGACAAGTAATGTGCGTTTGTCAGATTCTGCAACGTCTCATGCAAAGCCTAATATTGGAAAGGCGATACTTTGCATGGGGTGAGTACTACATTTAATCGCCCAAGTATGCTTTTTTAAATATTGGCTTTGCACCTTATTTTAAACAAAAAATAAATAAGGGGCGTAACAGTCATGACATATATAAAAGCAACGGCTATTTTACCTGAAAAATTGATTTCGGAAATTCAAAAGTATGTTCAGGGAGAAACAATTTATATTCCAAAGCCTGAAATGTCACATAATAAATGGGGTTCTCGTTCAGGCACTAGAAAATTCATTGACGAAAGAAATATTAAAATTAAAAAAGCTTATCAAGCTGGGATCTCAATTGATCAATTGGCTGATGAATATTTCCTATCTATTGAAACCATCAAAAAAATTATTTATAAGAAATAAAATGTAAAAGCATTGATGCAAATCAGTGCTTTTTTTATGGCAAGTTCGATTGCTAATCATTTTCTACATATTAATTATGGTGTATCTTGTGTAAATTAAAATTAATGATTGTATATGGGTATACCTTGATTAGGAGTGAAAAAAATGGAACCCTTTATAAGAAGTGATCAATATAACTTCATCAGAACACAAATACAGGTGCTTGTGAATGCACATTCAACTGTTAATGACCGAATCGTGTTACGTGCATTAAAATCTCTTACACAAGAAAAAGTATTTAATATGTTTCCAGACATGAACGAAGAACATATTCAGCTACTTTCACCAATCATCACAATTGAAGATAAGTCTGAATCTGAAAAAATACTAGCACAAATCAAGCCGTATGTATTTCCTTTTAAGAAGATTACCGAACAAACGATAAAAAAATTATTCCCGAAAGCTAAAAAATTAAAGACACCAATATTAGAAAATCTAGATTTAACAGAAATTACTTATATAGGCTGGGATGATATTGGCTCAAATAAAAAATATATAGTTACCTACTACAATCAAAAATTAATAGGCTTGCAAGGAACATTTAATGTAGTAAACAAAAAAGGAATTTGTACATTTTGCCACAAATTTGAAGATATCGGAATGTTCATGACAAAAACAAAAGGTTCGGAACAAGGTACTTTTACAAAAAGAGGAAATTACATTTGCCAAGATAGCAGGAAGTGTAATCAAAATATTACTTCATTAGATAAACTGCATGATTTTATACAATTAGTGAATAGTTAATGGCGTATTGCATATGTAAAAGGCAAGCTTATGAAGCTTGCCTTTTTGTATAGAGAAAAGCAGAGATGACCTTAGAATATGAGTTAATTATATCCCCACCAAGAACGAGGAAGAAGCGTGCCACGCTTAGGGATATTTGTTAGATCGTTAAATGTTTTATTAACTTAACCAGATCAACACAATCTTTTAAAGCAGATCCTATTAATATAGAAAGCATTTAATCAATTTTACTAAAATAACCTACCAGTGTAATAAATATACCGAAAATGATAAAAAATAAACCCATTTTATATTTCTTAACTTTAAAGTTTAATATGATTATAGGAAAAATCGCAAACAAATAAAAGAAGTGAGATGTATTAGGGGTGGAATATATACCAATGCATAATACGGTTTTGAACCAAACCACCAGCTTCATATACTTGTGTAAACTGTATCATATTTTTTAGTTTGCATGTTAAATTTTGCCCCAATATCTTGATACCTGTATGCATATTGATTCGAACCATGTTCAGTTGAAACTAAATCAGTTGTTTGGTAAAGACTAAACTACCTCCATTTATTCATCAACTTACTAATAATATATAACAGCAGAATAATAATTTGTTTAAATGTTAAGGAATATGCTAAATTCGTCACAACATTTTGTACGAAATTTGAAAGACCACTTGTGATTTTGTAATTGTTAGTTGATAACAAAAAAGACTGATTCAAAAAAAATGAAATCAGTCTTTTTCTTCATTTAGATCCATCCAGGTTCATTATGATAATTCATCCCATTTTACAAATTTCTCTAACACAATAGAAATGATCAATCCCATAATAAGCCCATTTGTTAAAAACGGCAGTAAATATATTGGTATATCACCGAATATTGTAGGTGAGATATTCATTAGACTAACACCTACTAATACAGGAGCTGCAATTCTAAAAATAGAATTGGATGTAAATATTTGACCTTTTGTACTATTAAAAGCTGTGCCAAATAGTTGAATATACGCTACAAATAATACAGCATTACCAACCGTAATTGGCATTGTTGCTAGAAATGTAATAATTGGCGGAATTAATCCAACAAACGTAAGAAGTAAACCTCCAATTAAAAACGGCTTTCGCTCGTAGAGCTGCGTACTTTGTAGGAATCCAATTGATGATGTAAAAGGTGTATATGGTACAAGTCCAAATATCGGAGCAGCCATTGAAAACAAACCTGTTAAAATAAGCGAGTAACGATATTGCTTCGGCTTCGCTTCGATTCCAGTTACCTCAGATGCCGCTTGTAATGAAGCAAAGGTATTACTTAAATTCATTAAGCCTGCAAAGAATGCAATTGCTATAATGCCAAATTCAAGGTTTGGTTTACCTAATGGAAATAGTGAAAAAGTGGCATTAGCTGAATCCATTTTTGGCGTAGAATCAGAAAATAATATTGAATAAAAAATCCATCCAACAATCATCCCGATTAAGATTGAGAAATTGCTAATATGTTTTGATCCTTTTATTTTCAAAATGCTAACAAATAATACAATTCCTAAAGATAGTAAGCTAACTGGTAGATTCATTTTCCCGTCTTCCGTTATCCCAAGCATCCCTTTAAAAAAGACAAAGATCAGTTGAAAGGATAGTAGGAATAAATAGACTGTCATCACCATAGGCGGAAAAATTCTCTGCACGTAAGATACTAGATTCATTGCAGCTAGTAATAACGTTACGATTCCTGCGGCTATAAAGCCAGTTGCAATACCCCCGCCAATTTGGGTGTAGCTTAATCCAATCGCAGGTGCAGTTAAACCTAAATTCAACATAACGCCCCATAATAAACCAGAATGCCCCTCCATAATCGGATATTTATGTCCCTTCCATCCTTGAATAAAAGATGCAATTCCAGTTATGATTAGCGAGCTTCTCATCGTCATTTCAGTAACACTTGAAGGAAGATGAAATGCAGCTCCGATTGAAATTGGAACTACTACTGTGTTTGCAAAAATAAAAAATAACCATTGAAAAGAAGAAAAAAGCGTTACAGAGCCTTTTAAGCTTTTCATCTTGACCCCCTCCTTATTTCATTTCTAAGATTTTTGTGAATACAATTGTTCTCCAACTTCTTTTTTTATTTTTATAGAAGTTGAAAGGATGACACCAATAATAATGAGTAGCCCCCCAGATAATTGAGAAATTGAAACACTATTTCTTAAGACTATCAGTCCTACTAGCATAGCGATAAATGGCTCAAGATTCAAAAACATGGCAGCCTTTGAAGCACCGACAATTTGAATTTGATGATTCCAGATGAAAGTACAAATCCCATGCATTAAAATGGCAGTGACAATTAATAAAGCCCAAGGCAAAATCTCTATACTAATCTTTGAAGTTTTTTCTGCTGCCAGAAAAGGAATGAAACTACCGAATCCAATTATATTCGAATAAAGTGAAATTGTAATAGAATGATATTTCTCTGTCAATTTCTTAATCATGATGATTGAGATTGCAAAAGTGAGCATCGTGATAAAAATCCAAATCAGTCCAATTGAAAAATTGAGTTCTTTTCCATTTGTGATGACTAAAAAGACACCTATGAGAGCAATAATTGATCCGATACAAAATTGCTTTGTTAAACTTTCTTTTAGAAAGATTGATGCGAAGAGTGATGTCGTAATCGGTGCAAGTGCAAGTATTAATGCGGAAGTTGTTGGATGTGCAGTTTCTAGCGCTGCATAAAATGACCATTGATTGATACAAGTACCTATTACTCCTAACAGAAACATCATGAGCCAGTCCTTTTTATCAATCTTTTTCCATTTATTCACCATTACAGCATAGATTATCATAAACAGTACGATAAAAAATAATCTGAATACTGCAAGATACATCGGTGAGAATGACTTAACTAAAATAGCTCCAAAAACAAAATTGCTCCCCCAACAGACTACACAAATTAGCAATAACAAATAAGATTTTACCATAGTATAATCCCGCTTTCTGATCATCTATTAAACAAAACGAAAAAGGAAATCCAGAAGAATCTAGAAATCCTTTTTTCGAACAAACCAATTATACTTGAATGGATTGATTTTGCTTACCTAGAGAACCATGTACGATGTTCCCTTTATACATGACAGCTTTACGCTTTGTGCGTCTTGCAATTGCTTCAGCTGAGCAGCTTGCTGGGGTTAATACTAGATTAGCAGCATCGCCTACTTTTGGCCAAACTTGATTGCCATTAACATCTAAAGGCGTAATTCCATCTGTAATATATTTAAGAGATTGCGATAAAGAGACTTCATCAATCCATTTAAAGCGTTCAGCAAGACGACCAGCTCTCTCTAGAATATCTCCTGTTCCTAACGGAGACCAAACATCAAAGATATTATCATTTCCAACTGATACAGAAACGCCTCTTTCATTTAATAAATCAACTGGTGGCATATTTCGATTAATTGGAACACTAGTGACAATAGAGATTCCTGCATCTGCTAATATATCTGCTAGTTCGATTGCTTCTTCTCTAGCAACATCTCCTAAACCAAATGCATGGCTTATGGCAACTCTTCCTTCCCAGCCTGCTTGTTTTGTTAAAGCTGCTAGTCTTTTCATTGTAAAAGTACCTAGATGACCTGGATCATGTAAGTGTAAGTCGATATCAGCATTTCCTTCCGTAGCTAATTCAAATAATTCAACTAAAGAAGCTTCGATATTTTGGTCAACTACAGCAGGATCAACTGCTCCAACAATTCCTGCTCCATTTCTTAAAGCTTCTCTTACTAGCTTAGTAGATTTTGATCGTAATAATCCATGTTGTGCAAATGCGACAATCTCTGAACTAAGTTTATCAGAATAGTTCTCTAATGCCATTTGAACCTGTTCCAAATTTTCCAAGCCTATTTCCGGGTAAATATCAACATGAGTTCGTACATGTGCCGAACCTGATGCTAATAGGATTTCCAGTAAAGCTTCAGCACGTTTATTTGTGCTCGTTCCAATTGTAGGAAGTACATTTTTTTCATGTTCAAATCGTTCAATTACACTAGAAGTAGGTGTGCAAGCTCTCCAAACATCGCTCATTAATGTTTTGTCTAAATGGACATGCTTTTCTATAAATGAAGGTAATAATAATAATCCTCCTGCATCCTCCTCGTGTAAGTCAGTTCCGATGAATTCACCTTTCACAATCTTCACGATAGTTCCATTCTCTATTAACAAATGAGCTAATTCAGTTTGTGTCCCTATTACCCTACCATTTTGTCTTTCAAAGCCACATTCTAATCGTACATTCTTTAACCAATAAATTGCTTTCATGAACATCATCCCTTCACTTCATAAGCAGTCAATTTTACTTCAATGCCGGTTCTAAAACTAGTTCTCCATAAGCGAGGTTACCATGTGAAATCACTGCGTTGCGATTAGCCCTTCTTGCAACAGCTTCTGCTGAACAGGATGCCTCAACAAGTACCATACTTGCTTCATCACCAATTTTTGGCCATAAGCGCTTACCATCTTTGTCCAGTGTCTTCACTCCACCGGTTATAAATTGAAGTGATTGGGATAAGGAATATTCATCGATCCATTTATATTTTTCAGCTAAACGGCCAACTTTTTCTAACATATCGCCCGTACCATATGGTGACCATGAATCATAAAACCCATCACAGCCAAGTGCAACATGGACTCCATATTTATGGAGTAAGTCAACTGGTGGCATGATACGATTAATTGGCACTGTTGACATAACCGAGACGCCTAATTTTGCTAGAATAGTAGCCATCTCACGTGATTTTTCAACGGGCACATCTCCTAATGCGAAGGCATGACTTAAAGAAACTCTATTATGCCAATTGGCGTCTTCGATAAAGGACATTAATTTTTGGATCGTATAGAAACCAAGATGACCTGGGTCGTGGATATGGATATCGATATCAGCATCAAATTCAACAGCAATATCCATCATTTCATACAGAGAAGCTTCGATATTTAGGTCAACACCACCCGGATCTAGTCCTCCTACAATCGTTGCCCCCTCATTCATCGCTTGTCTCATTAAAGAGCTTGAATTTGTTCGCAACAAACCATGTTGTGGAAAAGCGACGATTTCATTTGTCATTTTCCCCTCAAATGTTTCAAGTGCTTTTTGAATTTCTTCTAAATTTTTCAAACCGATATAAGGGTCAATATTGACATGTGTTCTAACGTGATTAGCGCCACCTTTTAATAAAAGTTTTAGCATTTGCTCTGCTCTATGTTGTCCGGAACTAGCAAGCTCAGCTAACTCTTTTGCCTCTAAGTTTAGACGCTCTATTAAATTTGCCGCTGGAATGCAAGATTTCCATGGCAGTCCTAAATATGTTTTATCGAGATGATTATGCATTTCTTTAAAAGCTGGTAGTGCTAATAAGCTTCCAGCATCATGAACTGGTGTTTTAGTTGATTCTATTGGTTTTTCTGCCAATTGAATCGTTTCAATTACACCGTTATGAATATAAAGATTATATAATCCTGTTTTTGTGCCAATTATATTTCCGTCTTCAAATATAAATCCATCATCAAGTGTAACGTTTAACAGCCAATATGATTGTTCCATTTCATCACTCTCTTTAAATGAAGTTTAGATATTCGTTGTTTCTAACGTAGAAATTGAACCACTTACGATTTTACCTTTAAAAATAACAGCTGCACGTTTTGCTCGTCTTGCTACTGCTTCAGCTGAACAACTTGCTTCAACTAGGACAATATTTGCTTCGTCTCCAATTTGTGGCCAAACTTTTTCTCCTTCGTTGTTTAATGGTGTTTTTCCACCTGTTATAAATTGCAAGCTACTTGCTAACGATTTTTCTTCTATCATTCGGAATCTTTCAGCTAAACGACCAACTTTTTCTAAATTATCACCGATACCAAATGGAGACCAATGATCAGTTAGACTATCATTACCCAATTCAACCTTCACACCTTTTTCATGTAATAATGGGATCGGAATTGTTCTAAAGATAGGAACAGTTGACGTAATTGAGATACCTAATTCTGCAAATCTTTCAGCAATGCCAGTTGCTTCAACAACTGAAAGGTCTGCTAACCCACTAGCATGACTAACAGTTACTCGACCTTGCCAGCCAGCCTCTTCCGTTAATGCAGCAAGACGTTGCATTGTAAATAATCCAAGATGATCTGGGTCATGTAAGTGCACATCAATACCAGCATTAGACTCCACAGCGATATCCATAATTGTTTCAAGTGAGCGTTCAATATTTTCATCAATCGTTGCCGGGTCAACTCCTCCAACAAGACCCGCACCATTTCTCATCGCTTCTTTAATCAGACCAACAGAGTTACTACGTAATAGTCCATGTTGTGGAAACGCAACGATTTCATAAGATAATTTATCTTTATATCCTTCTAAGGCTTCAATTGTAGCTTCAAGATTTTTCAAACCGATGACAGGATCTATATTACAGTGCGTTCGAACATGCGTAGAACCGTAACTTAATAATAAATCCAGCATCTTTTCTGCTCTTTCTTTGGCAGTTGGTAATAACTGAGGTAATAAAATTTGTTCTTCTTCTATACGTGTTCTTACGCCATTATAAGCAGGCATACATGCCTTCCAAGGCCCGCCATAATAGGTTTTATCAATGTGAATATGCATTTCTTTAAATGAAGGGATCATTAGTAGACCGTTCACATCATGCTGAGGAATTCCATCTGAAATCGGTTCGTTCTTTAAAATTATCGAAGCTATTTTCCCATTTTCTACCTTTACATTGTAATGTTGAGTTGCAGTTCCGTTAATCGTTTCATTTTCATTGTAAGTAAACCCATTTTCCAGACGTACATTTGTTAACCAATATGATTTTGACAATCTAATCACCCTTCCATTCCAATTTATATTTGTATCTATTCCATTATAAATCTAGTAAAAATGAAATCATTTCAGTATATTTACACATTTTTATGTTATTTTTACTATTTATGCACAAGTACTAGCGTAGAAAAAGTTCACCTATAAATAGATGAACTTTTTAGTGCATCGGCTTCAACAAAAATAGATTTCAGACTGTTGGTAAACACCTTTCTATGAGCCAAGCATGTTGAGGTTACTACTTATGACGGCAATAACGGCAAGAAGAAAGAAATAATGCGCATTTGAAGGCAGTCGGCCTATTATTTAATTGCTACATCATTGATTTCTAAATAGCCAGAAGGACTGATTGAAAACCCTTTTACGTCTTTTGCCACTGCAGCGACATTTTCAATTACTCTTACAGGAATATAAGGTGTGTCATTCATTTCTATTTCCTGAGCCTCTGCATAAAATTCTTTTCGTTTATCTTCATCTTTTTCTTTACGTGCAGCATTAATTAAATCATCAACCTGTTGGTTACTATAAAAAAACGTGTTTCCTGCTCCACCTTGTGAGTCAGTGTGAAACAGATTATATTGGTTATAATCCGCATCGCCTGTTGCATTTCTCCAACTAATGATGAACATTTCCGATTGTCCACTATTTACTCGTTCAACAAACGAGCCATATTCCATAACCTGTACCTTTAGATGAATCCCAATCCCAATTAATTGCGATTGTAAAACCTCTGCTAAGTTCACTCTTTCTTTACTATCCATTGTTAAAATTGTTGCATCAAAGCCTTTTGCATACCCTGCTTCAGCCATTAATTTCTTTGCCTCTTTTAAGTTATACTCGTAAGCTTTTAGCTTTTCGTCATATCCAAATACTTTTGACCCCATTAACGAGTTTGCTTTTACACCAACATCATTAAATACTCCTTTTATAATTGAATCCATTTCAACTGCATGAGCAATTGCTTTACGAACTCGAACATCATTAAATGGCTTTTTGGTCACGTTAAACCCAATATATTCTGTTCCATAGCCTTCACTTCGATAAATATCCATTGCTTGAGAAGACTCTACTTGATCCATAACAGCAACTGGAAGTGGTTCAGCAATATGTGCTTCACCTGTTTCGATCATTGATATCCTTGTAGAATCTTCTGGTACAACTTTGAAGACTACTTTGTTTACTTTTGGCTCATCTCCCCAGTAGGCAGTGTTTTTAACTAATCTAATTTCTTGTCCTGGTGACCATGAGTCAAACTTAAAAGGTCCAGTTCCATTCGGTTCTTGAATAATGTTTTTGCCGTATTTTTCAATTGTCTTTGGACTAATAATTCCACCTTCATGATTTGCTAGAATTGAAAGTAATGGTGAGAACGGTTCTTTTAAAATAAATTGAACTGTATACTCATCTATAACTTTTATTTCTTTTACCATTTTCAAAACGACGGCTCTTGGTGAGGCTACATTTGGATCTAGTAATCTATCAAATGTCTTTTTCACTGCAGAAGCATTAAAAGGTGTTCCATCATGGAACTTCACATCATGTTTTAGTTTAAATTCCCAAGTTGTATCATTCAGTTGTTGCCATTCATCTGCTAGCATCGGCTGAATTTCATTATTTTTATCTCGTTGTACAAGTCCTTCATAAACTTTATGATGTGTAACACTCGCAGCATTAATTGTGGACATAAACTGCTGGTCCAAGTTTTCAGCATCTGAAAGGCGAGCAATGACTAATGTACCTCCTTCATTTGAACTTTGGTTCGGGTCATTTGCTTTTGTGCCTACATTTTCATTAGATGAACATCCAGTTAAAATAATAGCTGTAATCAGTACAAGAAAAATCTTTCCAATCTCACATTTGAATTTCATGGACTTCGACCCCCTGCTTTTATTTTGCAACCTCAACATTTATCTAATTATATAAAATATTCAGAATATTATTTTCGAAAATCTTTACTATCTTTTTCAGTTTCTTTACCTATTTCATTTCCTCAGTTTTTAAAATTTTGTTTGAAATTCAAGGTTAGTTGAGTTTATTTATTCAATCGATTCTACATATTGAAAAGATGGTTTAAATAACTCCGTCTCTGGCAGTTGCTGATAATCTCTATCCAAATATCCTTTTCTCATCTTTTCGAAATATATTTGACCTTTTGCTTTTACTTCTTCTATATCTATATTTGGAATCTGTTGGTTTTTCATGACGATTTTGCCATTTATAATTGATAATTTAACATCTCTACCTGATGCACTAACAAACATAGTCCGAATCGGATCATCAATTACCCCCATATGAAATCCATTCAAGTCAATGGCAATTATATCTGCTTTTGCTCCCTTCGCAATTCGTCCTAGATCATCTCTACCGAGAAAAGCTGCGGCATCAAGCGTCACTGAACGAAAGAAGTCAGCATATGTTGACCCTTCGACCTCTTTTTCAAACAAGCGTGAGAGCATGCTTCCTGTTCTTACATTTTGAAAAATATCGGGAGGAAAAGTATCTGTACCAATTGCAATATTGATTCCTTCTCTTTTATATTTTGCAAATGACTCTAGCAGAGACCCATGTCTTCCGATAATCAATGGGCAATGAATAACTGTAGTGTTTGTTTCTTTAAGTAGTGAAATATCGTTATCAATGTCACAATTTGCTTCGCTATACCCTGACACAAAATGAGCATGAGGGATACCGGTTTTTTTGCCAAGGAATCCTAAATTATATAAATACCTAATTGGTGTGACACCATGTTCTTTTAGGATTGTGTTAAATTCAAAACTACCTTGTGCTGCATGCAGCTTGATTGGAACATTTAATGTTTCACTATATTCTTTTGTCTTCATTAGTACATTTGCGGTTTGGGACTCGATTCTTTCAGGTGCTAGCATACCTCGAACTAATCCATCATAGCTACCATCAAATTCTTCAATGAATTGTACAGCTCTTTCTAAACCAGCTTCACCTTCCTTTTCATCCCAATACATATTAATTGTTCCATCAGGTTCAACAGCTCGAATCCCACATTGATAACTTGGACCAAGATAAATTCTTAAACCTAAATTAGCAGCATGTTTTGCAGCAGCAGTTAATTCTTCATATGTTTCGGCCCATTTTTTATAAAAAACTGAAGTGATTGGCATTGCGGTTGTGATTCCATGAAGAATGAGTTGGGAATATGCATAAAGAGATTTAAATTCTTCCTCCTCTGCAGTCATACATTCACTATGTCCTTTTTTGATATATTCTTTAGACCACAGTAGATTCTTTTGTTTTGTGCTACTAGCTTCTAAATGCAGAATATCATGGTCAATATCACCTAGCGCATTTAAATCAATGAATCCTGGACTAATAATAGAGTTTCCAATATCGATCACTTCTGAAACCTCATCATCATAAGACTTTCCGACATAAATGATCGTATCATTTTCATAGACGACTTCTGCATTTTCCAACATAACGTGATCCTCACCATTAAAAGCAATTACGTATCGACCTTTTAGCTTTGTTTTCATCTTTATCTCCTTTTTCTACATCTCTTATTTCTCCAACATAAAAACGGGTATGCCCCAAAATTATTTACTTTTATCCTCCTAAACTGTAAAGACAGCATATTTAACTTATGCTGTCTTTACATGTTTATTTTGCAATTATTTCACTGTAATATCATCAAGCATTAAATAGTTTGCAGGGTTTAACCATAAACCGTTAACAGATTTTCCATAAACAGCTAAATGCTCATAGTTACGAATTGGTACGTATGGTACTTCTTCCCTTTCAATTTTTTGTGCTTGAGAATAAAGTACTTTCCGTTTTTCACTATCAGATTCTTTACGAGCTGATTCAATTAATTGATCTACTTCTGGATTACTATAGAATGCACTGTTACCCGCTGCACCTTGCGATTTACTATTAAAAAGATTAAATTGGTTATAGTCTCCATCTCCAGTTGCATTTCCCCAACCACCGATTGAAACTTGGTGCTCACCTTTTGCTGTTGCATCAATATAAGCTCCATATTCTAGAACTTGAATTTTCACATTGATTCCAATTCCTTTTAATTGTGACTGAATAACCTCTGCCATATTAATTCTTTCTTTACGATCACTTGTTGTTAATGTAAATTCTAAGCCGTCTTTTACTCCAGCTTCTTCTAATAATTTTTTTGCTTCATTAATATCGTATTCGTATCCTTTAATTGTTGGATCATACCCGAATACCTTTGGACTCATTGTAGAATTAGCCTTTGTACCAATATCGTTATAAACACCTTTAATAATTGCATCGACCTCAATTGCATGTGCTACTGCTTTTCGAACTCGAATATCATCAAATGGTTTTTTCTTCGTATTGAAGCTTAAGTATTCAACTGCAAGTCCATCTGTTCTGTACAAGTCCATTGTGTCTGATGCTTCAATTCTTTCAATTTCCGTTACTGGAACTTGATCTGTTACATGAGCTTCACCTGTTTCAATCATTGCAATCCTCGTTGCATCTTCAGGTACAACTTTAAAAACGACTCCATCAATTTTTGGTTTATTTCCCCAATAATCCTTATTTTTAGAAATCGTAATTTCTTCGCCTGATTTCCAAGAATCGAAGACAAATGGGCCTGTTCCAACTGGGTTTTGTCCAATTTTATCGCTGTTCTCTTTAATTGATTTCGGACTAATAATACTACCCTCATTACTTTCAAGAATTGATAAAAGTGGAGCATATGGATATTTCAATACAAATTGAACTGTTGTTTCATCGATTACTTTAATTTCTTTAATCATTTCTAATTTACCCGCTTGAGGTGAAGCTGTCTTTGGGTCTAGTAGTCTTTCAAAATTTGTTTTGACTGCTTCTGCATTAAATGGTGCACCATCATGAAATGTCACACCTTCACGAAGTTTAAACTCCCAAGTAACGTTATCAAGCTGCTTCCATTCTTCTGCAAGTAATGGCTGTGGTTCCATATTTTTGTCTGGAACGACTAATGTTTCATATACCTTTTCATACACAACATTTGCAGATGGGATATCTGTAATGAAATGCGGATCTAATGTCGTCGCATCGGATAGTCGTGCAACAACTAGTGTTCCTCCTGCTTTTGCTTTTGTTCCCGATGCATTACTGCTTGTTTTATCTGATGTACAAGCTGATAAAACAGACGAGACTGTTAATAGTGATGCAAATAATAATCCAACCGTTTTCTTTCTCATTTTGATTCCTCCATTTCATCCTTGCCTTTGTTTCTCCAAGTTTTTGTAATGAGTACATCAGGCTTAATCAAATTATAAAAAAAAACAAAATTTTATATTTTCAGAATCTTTACTCGTTTTTTTAATATCTTTACTGCTTTCCATCATCATATTTACTTCAATACCTATTTTGAATAAATTTAATGAAAGAAAAGGAGGAACTACAATGAAGCCAGAGATCGCTATGAATCAATCCGAAATGACTATTGTAAAAAAAGAATCTCAAAAACTAAAACGCTGGAAAGCATTTTATAAGAAGTTTAAGAGAAATAAATTGGCACTGATTGGTGGATATATTGTACTGTTTTATATTTTAGTCGCTATTTTTGCACCAATTATTTCACCACAGGATCCTTTTAAAATTGATTTAGTAAATAAGCTCCAGCCCCCGTCATTAGATCATTGGATGGGTACTGATGATAAAGGAAGAGATATATTAAGTAGATTAATATATGGTAGTAGACTTTCACTAACAGTTGGTTTTGTGTCAGTATTTTTTGGGGCAGCCATTGGAATTTTCCTAGGTTTATTGGCTGGATATTACGGAAAATGGATGGATACGATTATTATGCGAATCGTTGATGTACTTCTTGCTTTCCCTGGAATCTTACTTGCATTAGCTATTATTAGTGCACTTGGACCAAGTTTAATCAATGTAATGGTAGCAGTTGGTGTATTTTCAATTCCGATGTTTGCTCGAATCGTACGTGGTTCAACGCTATCAGTTAGAAAGCTTGAATATATAGATGCCATTCGTGCATTAGGTGCAACGGATGTAACAATTATTATGAAACATATTTTTCCGAATATTCTATCACCTGTAATCGTCCAAGCTACTCTTCGTTTAGCTACAGCTATTTTATCAGCAGCAGGTTTATCTTATCTTGGATTAGGTGCACAACCTCCCTCGCCAGAATGGGGTGCAATGTTAAGTAGTGGACGGGATTATTTATTTAGTGCCCCACATATAGCCTTATTCCCTGGAATTGCGATATCAACTCTCGTACTTGGCTTTAATATTTTTGGTGATGGTTTAAGAGACGCACTTGACCCTAGAATGAAAAAATAAGGAGGAAAGCGAATGTTACTATTCATTATTAGAAGAATCTTTCAAACAATACCTGTTTTACTCGGAGTAAGTTTAGTCGTTTTTCTTATTATGCAGATGGTTCCTGGTGACCCTGCAACACTTCTTGCAGGTGAAGGTGCAACAAAACAAACAATTGAAATGGTCCGTCATCAACTTGGATTGGATCGTCCAATCCTATACCAATATTTTGATTATGTATTTCATGCGATTCAAGGGGATTTCGGCGAATCTCTTCGTAACAATCGACCTGTTTTAGACGAGATTATGGTCCGACTACCTATTACATTAGAGCTTGCCCTTGCAAGTATTATGATCACAGTTGTCCTTGGTATGATTGCTGGTATTATATCCGCTACGAAGCAATATTCGATTGCTGATATTTCAATTATGATTATTGCACTATTAGGAATCTCTTTACCTAGTTTTTGGTTTGGACTCATGTTAATCTACTTTTTCTCTGTTAACCTTCATATATTCCCTGTTGCAGGTTGGGGTACGATTCAGCATATGATTCTACCTGCCATTACACTCGGAGCAGGTGGTGCGGCGATAGTTGCCAGAATGACACGCTCTAGCATGCTAGAGGTTGTACGACAAGATTATATTCGAACTGCAAGAGCAAAAGGATTAAAAGAACATGTCATCATTTACAAGCATGGACTGAAAAATGCCTTAATCCCAGTCATTACAGTTGTTGGCCTTCAATTTGGTGCCCTGCTTGGTGGCACTGTATTAACAGAATCAGTATTTGCGATTAATGGACTTGGTAGACTAATAGTTGATGCAATCCGAACGAGAGATTTGCCGATGGTTCAAGGTGGCGTTTTAATCGCTTCTGTCATCTTCGTATTTATGAACTTAGCTGTTGACGTACTATATCGATATTTTAATAAACGAATTGACTTAAACTAAGGAGGTACTTAGATGAAACAATTTAACGAAAACATACTAGAAGTTAAAGATCTCGAGACCTACTTTTTTACAGAAGAAGGAACGAGTAAAGCTGTTAATAAAGTCAGTTTTTCATTAAAAAAAGGTGAAACACTCGGGATTGTCGGTGAATCTGGAAGTGGAAAAAGTATTACTTCATTATCCCTTTTAAGATTAATACCTTCCCCTCCTGGAAAAATAGTTGGGGGTAATATTTACTTTAAAGGTGAGGATTTACTAACGAAAACAGATAAACAAATGCGCTCTATCCGTGGCAATGAAATTTCGATGATTTTTCAAGAGCCGATGACTTCACTGAATCCAGTTTATTCAGTCGGCGAACAAATTGCAGAAGTAATTCGCCTTCATCAAAACCTTGGAAAAAAAGAAGCGTGGCAAAAGGCTGTAGACATGCTGAAGCTTGTTGGAATCCCCTCTCCAGAAAAAAGGGCAAAACAAGAGCCACATGAGCTTAGTGGAGGAATGAGACAAAGGGTAATGATTGCAATGGCACTTGCATGTCATCCTGAGGTATTAATTGCAGATGAACCGACGACAGCCCTCGATGTAACCATTCAAGCACAAATATTAGAACTCATTAAAAATTTACAAAAAGAGTTCGGAACTGCGGTTATTTTGATAACCCATGACCTTGGCGTTGTCTACGAATCATGTGATCGAGTTGCAGTTATGTATGCAGGGAAAATCGTTGAATATACAACAGCAAAAGAACTATTCGAAAATCCTAAACATCCATATACGATTGGTTTATTAAACTCTTTACCACGATTAGACATGGACCAGGAAGAATTAACAACAATTCCCGGTACTGTTCCTAGTCCATATAACATGCCAAAGGGGTGTAGCTTTGCTCCTCGTTGTGCATATGCAAAGAAAATTTGCGAAGAAATAGTCCCAGATTTACAACACGTTGATCGGAGTACACAAGTTAGCTGTTGGAAGCATACTGTTCAGTGGGATCGAGAATTTGTTTTACATGAGAAAGTAGGTGTCGAATAATGAGTATCACAGTTGAAGAGAAAAAGGTTTTATTAAGTGTAAATCAATTAAAACAATATTTCCCGATCAAAGGTGGCATTTTCGGAAGAACAGTGAATCATGTTAAAGCTGTTGACGACATTAGCTTCGATATCTATCAAGGTGAGACGTTAAGTATCGTTGGTGAATCTGGTTGTGGCAAATCGACAACTGGAAGAGCGATCCTTCGACTAGATGAACCCACTAGCGGTACAATTCAATTTCAAGAAAAAGATTTGCTTGCTTTAAGTACGAAAGAAATGCGCAAGGTAAGAAAAGATTTACAAGTTATTTTTCAAGATCCATTTGCTTCACTTAATCCAAGACAAACTGTGGAACAAATCCTTAGTGAAGCATTGGCTATTCAAAATGTAGTACCAAAGGAAAATAGAAAACATAGAATTGAGGAATTACTTGGTCATGTTGGCTTAAGACCTGAATCAATGGAAAGATATCCTCATGAATTTAGTGGAGGGCAACGTCAGCGAATTGGTATTGCTAGAGCGCTTGCAGTTGAACCAAAGTTAATTATTTGTGATGAAGCTGTTTCTGCACTTGATGTTTCAATTCAAGCTCAGGTTTTAAATTTATTAAAATCACTTCAAAGACAATTTAATTTAACTTTTCTTTTCATATCTCATGATTTAGGTGTTGTTAGACATATATCTGATCGTGTAATGGTAATGTATTTAGGGAAAGTCGTGGAAATCGCTGATAAGAAGTCCATTTTTGAACAGCCTCAACACCCGTATACGAGAGCATTATTATCAGCCATACCCGTACCAAATCCGGTGCAAAAAAGAGAAAGAATCATTTTAACAGGTGACGTACCTTCACCGATTGATCCACCAAGTGGTTGCCGTTTTCATACGCGCTGTCCTTTCGCAATTGATATTTGTAAATCACAAGCTCCTGAATTGAAAATTTCTGCTCAAAATCATCAAGTGGCTTGTCACATCGTGTCATAAGTAGTATAGTTTTTCGAAAGGTAACTTTAAATCAGTTAGAAGATTGATTTTATTTCGAACAAAATATTTTAAAATTGAGGTTCATCGATGCTTAGTTACGAAGGATTTACATTATTAATTATGCTATTTATCTTAGCTCCTATTATGGGAGCTATTGCTCTTTTATTTCTATTTGTATTTGAGAAAAAAATTGATTTGCTTGAAAATAAAAACAGGGAAATCCGCTTAGAACAGGCACTTCAAGAAGCACAATATAATAAATTAAACCAGCAAATTCAACCTCATTTTTTATTTAATACACTCAATGTTATTTTAGGGTTAGCACGCTTAAATAGAAAATCTGAATTGATTCGTGCGCTTGAAGCTTTTTCACAATTCTTGAAATTTAAATATAAAGCGTCCGAACCATTAATCCCCCTTGAACAAGAAATACAATATACGAAGCATTATTTAGATATCCAAAGTATTCGATTTGGCGATCGATTGAAGATCGATATGGATTGTCCGAAGCAATTATATATTGCTCTTGTTCCCCCATTCATTTTGCAGACCTTGGTTGAGAATTCATTTAAACATGGTTTAGAAAAAAAAGTTGGCGAAGCTCTTCTCAATATTCGTTTCTACCAGGAATCTGAATCTGTTTATTTAGAAGTGATTGATAATGGATTAATGGGTTTAAATGTTTCAGTTTCAGATCAAGATGGTCATGGATTGGACAATATAAAAAAACGTTTGGAGTTATATTTTAATGACCGAGCCCTAATTCAGATTTCTTCAATTGAATCAGGAACAAAGGTAAAGGTTGTTTGGCCAATAGTTTACAATCAGACAAATGAGGAGGTAGCCAAAAAATGAATGTATTATTAGTAGATGACGAACCTTTAGAACTAGAACAGATGGAATACATGATTAAAACTACTTTTCCTTTATGGAAGTTTCATAAAGCTGCCGACGCATGCCAAGCTCTAACAATCAACCAAAATCATAAAATTAACATAGCCTTTTTAGATATTAATCTACCAGGTCGGTCTGGTCTTGAGTTTGCTGAAGAATTAAGGACAATTAATAAAGAAGTAGATATTATAATGGTCACAGCCTATCAAAGTTTCGATTATGCTAGGCAATCCATTAGAATTGGTGTTGTTGATTATTTAACGAAGCCAGTTATTGAGAGTGATTTACAAAAAGTATTAGCAAAATATCAGGATAATCAATCGTCTAATGATTATTCAAGTTTAATTTTTCAAGCACTTTTATTTATCCATGAAAATTTTGCAGAGAAGTTAACACTTTCTGAAATTGCACGAGAAGTGCATACAAACCCAACATATTTAAGTAGAAAATTTCATGAAGAAGTCGGCATGCCCTTTTCGGAATATATTATTCATTATAGAATTCAAGCCGCTAAACGTTTCTTAACGAATAATCCAACTTGGAATATTTCAGATGTTGCTGAAAACTCAGGATTTAATAGTCAGCATTACTTCAGTACATTATTTCGAAAAATAGAAGGAATTACACCGAAAGAGTACCGTGAGAAAGGAAAGTAAACATTGAATCAACGATCATTTAAAGAATATGTACAAGGCCCCGTTCAAATTGGGATGGGAATGGGAATTCTCTCTTTATTAGCTCGCTGGGTGACAGGGTCAACAATTTTATCTTCTCCTGAATCAATGGTGAAATATGGCGTATTCGGTGGAATTGGTTATGCATTGATGGGAGCATTCGCTTTATTTGCTTTTAGTTTTATCGGTAAAAGAGTTAGAAGGGATTTTCCAGACGGATTAACGATCGGAGATTATTTAAAAACAAAATTAAATCCACTTGGCTATTGGACTTTCGTACTCATATTATTCGTAACGAGTTTACATATTTTATTTATCCAAGGAATGGCTGCTTCTACACTTTTTAGATTTTTATTTCATTCCCCTCTTACTATTGAAATGTTTCTTTTTATTAGTTTTTGTGTTCTGTTTGCAGGATTTGGTGGGTTAAAAATGATTCATCATCTATCAGCATTTAAAATTATTATTATGTTTGCTGCCGTCATACTTATTCCTTTATATTTTTTCGTCAAAGAAGGGATTCAACCTGTGTATGACGGAATTCGTCTTTATCACCCTTATATGTTAGTGATTAATCATTTTGATATATGGAGCTTTCTGATTGCGGGTATGCTCGTTGGATTCGGTCAGTTTTTCTTTGACCTGACTTCTTGGCATCGATTATTTATGATAGAAATCAAAAAAGTACCATTAACTTTTTCATTAACGGGACTGATATGGTTAATCTTCCCATTATCATTTTCATCACTTTTTATCATTGTCATTTTCACAGGTGGGTTCACGGATATTCAATCAATTCTAGTTGGACTGGCAAATAAAATTACGACCCCATTCTTTTTTATTCTGTTTGTTTTATGTGCATTTAGTGCCATCATAACGACTTTTGGGGCAGGGCTTCATTCGCTAGTTAGTTTCATTGTATTGAATGTAATTGGACCGTTTCGGAAGAACTCGAATGACCAACAAAAACTAAGAATGTCATATTTACTATCTATTTGTATTGGGGTCATCATATATTTTGCTACAATCTTAAACTCCTCATCAATTGTAGAATTATTATTTTACTCAGGAAATATTTACTCAGCATTATTGGCACCAATTGTTGCAATTGTTTTTAGTAAGGGCAAAGTCTCGAATATCATTCCATTCAGTACTGTTTTTGGTATCATTGTTTCGTTCATTTTTCTTCCGTTTGTAAGTGACTTTCAAAGCATTTGGATTAGTGGATTTGTTTCATTTTTCATTGTCATGACACATACAATTTTCAAGTCTATCATCAAAAGAAAAGTTTATCACGCAAATTCGTGAGACTAATTCTTATGAAACGAAAAGAGCATCGGAGATACGATGCTCTTTTTTCCTACAGATTCCATTTGAGAATATTAATTTCCACCCTTACTTGGTGGTGGGTTTTCATTTCCACCTTTGCTTGGCTCTTCATTTCCACCTTTACCTGGTTGCTCTGTTTCGCCTTTTCCAGGTTGTTCAGTTTCACCCTTACCTGGTTGTTCAGCTTCACCTTTACCTGGTTGTTCAACTTGACCGCCGCCTTGGCCTTCGCCTTCACCTGCTCCGCCTCCAGCGCCACCGCCTTCACCTGCTCCGCCTCCAGTGCCGCCACCTTCACCTGCTCCGCCTCCAGTGCCGCCACCTTCACCTGCTCCGCCTCCAGTGCCGCCGCCTTCACCTGCTCCGCCTCCAGTGCCGCCGCCTTCACCTGCTCCGCCTCCAGCACCGTTGCCATTTCCTGCTCCGCCGCCTTCATCTGCTCCGCCTCCAGCACCGTTGCCATTTCCTGCTCCGCTTCCAGCACCGTTACCTTCACCTGCTCCATTTCCAGTTCCACCGCCAGCATTAAATTTCACAACTGCATACGCATAAGAAATAGATTCAAATGTAGCTTTATCGACTGCTCCAGTTACTGGAAGTCCATGAGTCTTTTGGAAATATCTTACACCTTTAACTGTTAAGCTATTATAATGACCTGTTATTTTACCAGAGTAACTACCAATTGATTTCAGCATACCTTGTACTACGAAAACATCAGGTCCTTCAGATCCTTTTCCAAAAGCAAAACCTGTCGTAGATAAACCAAGTGCTAGCATCAATGATAATAAAACTGTTCTAAAGCTTTTTTTACTAAAACGAATGATAGATTGATTTTTGTCATGAGCAATTTTTGCTCCATTAAATTTCTTCACTTGCTACTACACCATCCCTCAAAAATTAAGAATTTTTTAAACTACAAATTTTACTATTCCCTTTACATTTTCAAAAATGCATCTTTTATATCTCAAAAAAACAAAAAAATCCTTGAATAAAATAGAAGGTAATCACGTTCATTTCATGGTTATGATAGTGAGATGTGAGAAATAAAGTATTTTTAAAAATTAAAACTCATAAAATACAAAAAGCCTAGTTCAATTACTGAACTAGGCAATGATATTTCGTATTTATGTTAATTAGTTAACTGCTACATCTTCAAATACTCGAACAAATTCACCTTTGTTCACTGGGTAACCAGCTTGAGCAATTTTGACTTTGACAATTTTACCAATCATATCTTCAGTTCCTTTAAACACAACTTTAAGATAGTTATCAGTGTATCCGATTAGATAGCCTTCATGACCGTCTTCAGTGTATGTTTCTTCTGGAATAACCTCAAGAACTTCACCGTCAAACATTGATGCGTATTCTTTTGCCAATTGGTTTGAAAGTTCGATTAAACGATGTACTCGTTCGTTTTTAATTTCTTCATCAACTTGATCTTCCATACGTGCAGCAGGCGTACCTGTACGTTTTGAGTATGGGAATACATGAAGCTCAGAGAATTTATTGTCTCTAATAAAATTATAAGTTTCCATAAATTCTTCTTCAGTTTCGCCTGGGAAACCAACAATTACGTCAGAAGTAATCGAACAATTTGGTAATACTTCTCGTAATTTCTCAATTCTTTCAGCAAACTGTGCCATCGTGTACTTACGACGCATACGTTTCAGTACAGTGTCAGATCCTGATTGTAATGGAACATGTAAATGTCTTACAACAATATTTGAATGACGTAACACTTCAATTACCTCGTCAGTAATTTGACTAGCTTCAATCGAAGAAATACGAACACGTTTTAAACCATCGACAGCCTCTAGGTCTTTTAATAACATTGAAAGATTATAGTCCTTCATGTCTTGACCATATCCACCAGT
Source organism: Gottfriedia sp. ABJ_BB2_2 (assembly GCF_055484705.1). NCBI lineage: Bacteria > Bacillati > Bacillota > Bacilli > Caryophanales > Bacillaceae > Gottfriedia > Gottfriedia sp. ABJ_BB2_2. The sequence continues at coordinate 95,841 of NZ_JBVFKR010000003.1, read as the reverse complement.
ATGAATACCTGTTAGTACGATTTCTTTGTAACCAGATTCAACTAATTGAGTTGCTTGGCGAACAACTTCTTTTGGATCACGAGAACGCATTAATCCACGAGCCCAAGGGATGATACAAAAAGTACAGAAGTTGTTACAACCTTCTTGAATTTTTAAAGATGCACGTGTACGATCAGTGAAAGCTGGTACATCTAGTTCCTCATAAACACGCGCTTTCATAATATTTCCTACACCATTAATTGGTTGTCGTTCAATACGATATTGCTCGATATAATCTAGCATTTTAGTTCGATCCTGTGTACCAACTACTATGTCGACACCTGGAATCGCCATGATTTCAGCTGGTGATGTTTGCGCGTAGCAACCAGTTACACAAATAACCGCATCTGGATTTTTGCGCACGGCACGACGAATCACTTGTCGGCTCTTTTTATCACCTGTATTTGTAACTGTGCAAGTATTAATTACATAAACATCAGCTTGGCTTTCATATTCCGTACGGTCATAACCTGCTGCTTTAAATAGCTGCCAAATTGCTTCTGTTTCATAATGATTAACTTTACAGCCTAATGTATGAAAAGCTACTTGTGGCATTTCTTCACCCCATTAATTCAAAATGATAGGAGGCAGCCGCTAATACATAAAATGGTGCTGTTTCTGTCCGTAGAATTCTAGGTCCTAACCCACAAAGTTTTGCACCTTTCGCTGTTAGCTGGTCAACTTCTTTTTCAGACAATCCACCCTCAGGTCCGAATACAACTAATAATCGTGTCCCTTCTTTTAATGACTGGAATGTTTGAACGAGCTGTGCTGTTTCTCCTGTTTTTGCACTTTCTTCATATGCTACAATACACGCATCAAATTTCGGTATGATATTAAGTAATTGTTGAAAAGCTACTGGTTGATCGACGGTTGGGACAATATATCGATACGATTGCTCCGCAGCTTCCTTTGCAATCTTTTGCCATCTATCTGTTTTTTTACTTGCTTTTTTATCATCTAATTTAACAATTGAACGAGCAGCAGCAAATGGTAAAAATCCAGAGGCACCTAATTCTGTACCTTTTTGGATAATCAGTTCTAATTTATCTCCCTTTGGAAGACCACTTGCAATCGTAATTGAAATTGGCAGTTCATTTGTATTCTCAACATATTCTACAACAGTAGCAGTTACTGTTTCACTAGAAATATTTGTAAGGACACAACGCACTGTTGAAGATCCTGGTACTGTACAAATGATTTCTGCTTCTGGCTTCATTCGCATAACATTTGAAATATGATGCGCATCATCACCACTAACTGTGACAATATCATTTTGTAGTTGTGTTGCTTCTATAAAATATCTTTGCATATTAAATCACTTGGGCTGGTTTTTTTGCAATAATTGCAACCCAGTCCTCCAAATGAATCACTTCTTCAATTTCAAATCCAACTCGTTTCAGTTCATCTTCAATATCTTGTTGCTTTGAACCAATAATTCCTGAAGAAATGAAAGTTCCTTCTGGTGATAAAACATTATATACATCTTCTACAAAACGAAGAATAATTTCTGCAAGTAAGTTTGCTACAACAACTTGGAATGGTCCATCGATACCTTGTAATAGATTGTTTTGGTCTACTTTTATGACATCATCAACTCGGTTTAAACGAACATTTTCTTTTGCACTATTTACCGCTACATCATCTAAATCATATGCTTCAATATTCGTAGAACCAAGTTTAGCTGCTGCAATACTTAAAACACCAGAACCTGTTCCAACATCGATGACGCGGTCTGTTACTTTCACAACTTTTTCAAGTGCACGAATACACATAACTGTAGTTGGATGAGTACCAGTACCAAATGCCATACCTGGGTCTAATTCAATAATTAGTTCATCATCTTTTTTAGGCTCATATTCTTCCCAAGTAGGAACAATCGTAAATCGATCTGAAATAGAGATTGGATGATAATACTTTTTCCAAGCAGTTGCCCAGTCTTCTTCATTTACTTCATGGATTGTAAATGTGTTCTTACCTAAATCAATATCAAATGAAATCAGATTATTGATTGCTTCTTTAATTCCGTCGACAGTATCATTTAAAAAACTATTCACAGGAAGGTATGCTTTTACGATTACACCTTCCTCTGGATAATCTTTTGGGTTTAGTTGGTAGATTTCACCGTACACCTGCGCTCGTTCCTTCGTCAAATCAAACACATCCTCAATGACAACACCACTTGCACCTGCTTCGTGTAAGATGTTAGAAATCGGTTCAACCGCATCTTGTGTAGTGTGAATACTTAACTCTGACCATTTCATAAATCTACCAACTCCATTCATACTCTCTTCTTTAGTCGGCAATACCCTCTAACCTATTCCAACGGTATAGAGGGTGCCATTTATTTTACTCTTCAATTATTATTGTTACCATTTTCTACCTTACATAACGGCCGAACATTTATTTATCAATGACTCAATCGTTAAAATTCTTCACTGCACGTTTTAACTTTGTAAAAAATGAGTCATGTTTATCGTCTTTATGGTCTTTACCAATATTATAGAACTCTTCTAAAAGCTCTTTTTGACGACTTGTTAGTTTCGTAGGTGTGATAACTTTTACGATAACATGTTGATCACCTTGACCATATCCACGAACATCTTTAATCCCTTTTCCTTTTAGACGCATTCTAGTACCAGTTTGCGTTCCTGCAGGAATTTTTGTTTTCACTTTACCATGAAGTGTTGGTACTTCAACTTCATCACCTAAGGCTGCTTGCGCAAAAGTTAACGGTAATTCACAGTAAATATCATTTCCATCACGCTCAAAGAACTCGTGATCACGAATATGGAATGCAATATATAAATCTCCAGCAGGTCCACCATTTTTACCTGGTTCACCTTGACCTGATAAACGAATTTGTTGTCCATCATCGATACCAGCTGGGACCTTCACCATAATTTTCTTACGTGTTTTCACACGTCCTGCACCATGACAAGTATTACATTTCTCTTTAATGATTTGTCCAGTTCCTTGACAGTGTGAACATGTTGTACGGTTAACAATACGTCCAAATGGTGTATTTTGTTCAACACTCATTTGACCTGAACCACTACAATGTTTACATGTTTCTTTTGACGTTCCAGGTTTAGCACCCGATCCACTACAAGTGTTACATGTTTCTTCTGTTGGAATTTCAATTTCTCTTTCCATTCCAAAAGCAGCTTCTTCAAACTGAATTGTCATTGTATATTGTAAATCAGCTCCTGCTCTCGGTGCATTAGGATCACGACGACGACCGCCTCCGTTACCACCAAAGAACTGACTGAAAATATCTTCAAATCCAAAACCTCCACCACCAAAGCCGCCTCCGCCGAAGCCTTGGTTTGGATCTGTGTGACCAAACTGATCATAATGAGAACGTTTTTGGTCATCCATTAACGTTTCATATGCCTCTTGTACCTCTTTAAATTTTTCAGGTGCATCAGCATCTTTATTTACATCAGGGTGATATGATTTTGCTAACTTACGAAACGATTTTTTTATCTCATCTTTTGAAGCACTCTTACTTACACCAAGGACTTCATAGTAATCACGTTTACTCATAGTGTTTCAATCCGCTCCTTTCACATAAAGAATATTTTAACATATTCTGTGCTTTTCTAAAAGAAAATAAAGAAAACTCGTCGACTGACGAGCCATTTGGACGAAGTCAGAGGCGTAGTTGCACTTATACTTTATTCATAAAATTGGCTACTACGTCGAGTGCTCATCATTGCTTCCAATTTATACTTTCTTAAAGTGAGAAAAGTCAAAGCCAAGACTACCCTGACTTTGACTTTCCCATTGTGTCTATATATTTATGAACTAACTCGAATGACTTGCCTCTTTAGATAAATGTCCAAGCTAAGTAATCGATAAAACTAAAGCATTACTTAACTTGTTTATTTGATAATTAGGGCTGAATAAGTCAATCGGTTTTACGTTTATTATTTCTCGTCTTTCACTTCAGTAAACTCAGCGTCTACTACATCGTCTTGTTTTGCTCCACCTTCAGCACCTTGAGCTGCTTGCTGAGCTGCAGCTGCTTGCTCATAAAGTTTCATTGATAAAGCTTGAACGATTTCTGAAAGAGCATCTTTCTTCGTACGGATGTCGTCTAAGTTTCCAGCTTCTAAAGCAGTTTTTAAAGCGTCTTTTGCTTCGTTCGCTTTTGTAACTTCTGACTCATCAACTTTACCTTCAAGATCTTTTAATGTTTTTTCAACTTGGAACACTAATTGATCAGCTTCGTTTTTAAGGTCTACTTCTTCTTTACGTTTTGCATCAGCTTCAGCGTTTAATTCCGCTTCTTTAACCATGCGTTCTACTTCTTCGTCACTTAAGCCTGAAGAAGATTGGATTACAATGTTTTGCTCTTTTTGCGTTCCAAGATCTTTCGCACGTACAGTAACGATACCGTTTTTATCGATGTCAAATGATACTTCGATTTGTGGAATTCCACGTGGTGCTGGTGGAATATCAGATAATTGGAAACGACCTAATGTTTTATTGTCATTAGCCATTGGACGCTCACCTTGTAGCACGTGAATGTCTACTGCAGGTTGATTGTCAGCAGCTGTTGAGAATACTTGTGATTTACTTGTAGGAATCGTAGTGTTACGATCGATTAATTTTGTAAACACTCCGCCCATTGTTTCAATACCTAATGAAAGTGGTGTTACGTCTAGTAATACTACGTCTTTTACATCACCTGTTAATACGCCACCTTGAATTGCAGCACCTAAAGCTACTACTTCATCAGGGTTAACACCTTTATGTGGCTCTTTTCCTGTTTCTTTTTTGATTGCTTCTTGAACTGCAGGAATACGAGTAGATCCACCAACTAAGATAACTTTGTCGATTTGACTAGCTGTTAAGCCTGAATCTTTCATTGCTTGACGAGTTGGGCCTAATGTTCTTTCTACTAAGTTATGAGAAAGCTCTTCAAATTTCGCACGAGTTAAGTTTAACTCTAAGTGTAATGGACCAGCTGCACCCATGCTGATGAATGGTAATGAAATTTGAGTAGATGTAATACCTGATAAGTCTTTTTTCGCTTTTTCAGCTGCATCTTTTAAACGTTGTAAAGCCATTTTGTCTTGGCTTAAGTCAACGCCATTTTCTTTTTTGAATTCAGCTACTAAATAATCGATGATCACTTGGTCAAAGTCGTCTCCACCTAGACGGTTGTCACCAGCAGTTGCTTTTACTTCAAAAATACCATCACCTAATTCAAGGATTGATACGTCGAATGTACCGCCACCTAAGTCATAAACTAAGATTGTTTGGTCTTCATCCATTTTATCTAAACCATAAGCTAAAGCAGCAGCAGTTGGCTCGTTAATAATACGCTCTACTTCTAAACCAGCGATTCTACCAGCATCTTTAGTTGCTTGACGCTCAGCATCGTTGAAATAAGCAGGTACTGTAATAACAGCTTTTGTTACAGGCTCTCCTAAGTATGCTTCAGCAGATGCCTTTAAGTTTTGAAGAATGATAGCAGAGATTTCTTGTGGAGAATAATCTTTGCCTTCGATATGTTCTTTATGAGTTGTACCCATATGACGTTTGATTGACATAATTGTGTTAGGGTTTGTAATTGCTTGACGCTTTGCTACTTCCCCAACTTGACGCTCTTCATTTTTGAACGCAACAACTGACGGAGTTGTACGTCCACCTTCTGGATTTGGAATTACTTTAGGCTCTCCGCCTTCTAATACTGCTACACAAGAGTTTGTTGTACCTAAGTCAATACCGATAATTTTACTCATTGCATGTTCCTCCTAAAATCTAGAAAAATATTTTATAATTAGTATTTAGCAATTTGATTATATTGAATGACAACATTGGGTGTGGTCTGATTATGTAATCAGTGATTAGCAAAGAACATCTTTACCATTCACTAACACTATTAATCATTTGCCCTAATGTTTTATTCGTTAACTTTAACCATTGAAGGACGAATCACTCTATCTTTCAACTTGTAGCCCTTTTGGAATTCTTGAAGGACTTCATTTGATGGTTTTGAAGAATCACTTTCTTGCATGACTGCTTGGTGGAAGTTTGGATCAAACTGTTGTCCAAGTGCAGGAATTTCTTCAATACCTTCTTTTTTAACAGCTTCAACTAATTGACGATAAACCATTTCCATCCCTTGTTTTAAAGATGCAGTTTGCTCATCAGTTGTTTCAACCTGTAATGCTCTTTCGAAATTATCTAGTACAGGTAATAGATCTGTTACTAGACTTTGTGCTCGATAAGTCATTAACGATTGTTGGTCCATTAATGCACGACGTTTGTAATTTTCAAAGTCAGCATGTAGACGTAAGTATTTGTTTTCTTTTTCTTCAATCTCAGCACGTAGCTTTTGAAGCTCGTCCTCGTTTGAATTCATTTCTTGAGTTTGTTCTTCTGTAAAGATTGAAGGTTCTTCAACAGTAGTTTCTTCATTCACTACCTCATCAGTAATTGTTTCTTCTTTTACAAGATCTTCTTGACGTTCTGTCATGTCACCTTCACCTCCTATTTTTTTATATGTAATCCATTGTTTCTATTCACAATGGATTTATTCAACATCCTTAGATGAAAATAATAAGTTTAATTGTCCTGTGATTAAATGCATTAGTGAGATCACGCGAGAATATTCCATTCGAGTAGGCCCTAAAACAGCAAATGTACCGATTTGATTTTCACCTAAAGAATAAGTCGCACTGATAATACTAACGTTTTCTAAACCAGACTTTTCATTTTCTTTACCAATTTTGACACTAAGACCTAACTGTTCAATTGGAAGAATACTCTTTAATTCATCCTTTTTTTCAATCATGTTTAACAATACTCTCATTGTTTCTACATCATGAAATTCCGGCTGAGCTAAAATATTCGTTTTCCCACTCAAAAACAGTTTTTGTTCAATTGGTACATCAATTGTGTTACTAACCATCTTTAGTACGCTCTCATAATTAGTAATATGTGAACGTAAGATCATCGCAACTTCTTTATAGAGTTTGTCATTTAATTGATGAATTGGTACATTTATTAAACGCTCATTTAATATATTTACCATTTTTTCAATATCACTCATCGACACGCCTGGTGGAATCGTAACAGTACGATTTTTTACAATACCAGTATCTGTCACAATAATCGATACTGCTTGATTTGTTCCAATTGGAATCAACTGAATACTTTTTAACCTGTTTTCAGAAACCTTTGGACCAAGCGCAATAGTCGTATAATTTGTTAAATCAGATAATATGTCAGCAGAGTTTTTCACAAGCTTTTCAATCTCAAAAATGCGTTCAGCAAAAACACTTTTTACAGAACGAGCATCATCTTCATTTACAAGCTGTGGTGATAAAAGATGGTCAACATAAAAACGATACCCTTTTTCAGAAGGGATTCGACCTGCGGAACTATGTGGTTTTTCAATATACCCAAGATCTTCTAAATCCGCCATCTCATTCCTGATCGTTGCCGAACTAAATGAAATACCTTCTTTTTTAGAAAGACTCCTTGAACCTACAGGCTGTGCCATGCGAATAAAGTCATCGACAATAATTTGAAGAATCATTAATTGTCTTTCAGTCAACATGATTATCACCTCTATTAGCACTCTTATCAAGTGAGTGCTAAATATATTATTAACTTAACAAATCCTTTTTATAATGTCAATTAAAAAAGAAAAGCGCTTGGTCAGATATCATTCAACTTTATAATAGAAACTCTTGGAATACTTCATTGCCTAATAGTTTGCCTTTATGCGTTAATCGTAAGTAATCATCTTTACGCTCAACTAGTCCACCTTTACTTAACTTTTCAATAACATTTGGAAAGATTTCATTAAAGGTCGCGCCATACTTCGCTTGAAAGTTCACTTCAGAAACACCTTGCATTTTTCTAAGTCCAAGAAACATTTCTTCTTCCATTTTTTCTTGTTTTGCCACGGTATGCTCGTGGATGACTGGTACACCTTTTTCATCGATAAGCTGGAAATACTTCTTTAGAGGTCCTGCATTCGAATAACGGACTCCGTTGACATAACCATGAGCACCTGCACCAAATCCAAAATACTCATCATTATTCCAGTAAACAAGATTGTGCTTACTTTCTAACCCATTTTTCTCAAAATTGCTTATTTCATATTGATGAAACCCTTTTTCTTTTAAATACTTCATTAAGAAATCATACATTGCTGCTTCATCTTCTTCTGGGGCAGGCTTTAGTTTTCCCCTATTCATTTCTATGTAAAAAACCGTTTTTGGTTCAATAATTAATGAATATGCGGATATATGTTGAATCGGTAACTCCATCGCTTTATCTAATGAGTCAATAAATTGTTCCATCGTTTGACCTGGTAGTGCGTACATCAGATCAAGATTAATATTATCAATACCAACTTCTTTAGCTGTCTGGATTGCTTCTTCTATTTCATTTGGGGAATGAGTTCGTCCTATTTTCTTCAATAACCCTTCATCAAATGTTTGTGCTCCAAAACTAATACGATTCACTCCACCGTCCTTTAAGATTTGAAGCTTTTCCTTTGAAATTTCATTTGGATTACTTTCAAAAGTCATTTCAACCCCGTTTTGACCTTTAATAATATGGCTATTAATCATATTAATTAATTTTTGAGTTTGTTCTAAGTCTAATGCAGTTGGCGTTCCCCCACCCACAAAAACTGTTTTCAAATTTGTAATAGGAGTTCTCTTTAAACTCTCTATTATTTCCTTCTCCAGATATTCTAAATACTGATCAACTGGCTGACGATCCATCACAAATTTATTAAAGTCACAGTAATAACAAATTTGCTGGCAAAACGGTATATGAATATAAACGGAAGATACCATTGTTTCTCCTCTTTTCTATGTAGCGAAAAGCCCCTGATCAAATACCTTCTTAGGTCTCGATCCAGGGACTCTTGTGATTTATTTTCTTTAGAATTGTATATCTTCATTAGGTTTTTGTCTAATAAAATGAAAACTTATCTTAGGTTACTTTCTAAACTTTAATGTAGGTTGATTTCTACTTCAGGATACACTTTCATGATTTATGAATGCGTTTCGATATTCTATAGTGAGTTTTACTAACATACTTACATTAATTCCTTAGGGGTCTCAACCGTCCCAAATCTCCCACAGAAGTCGAGGTTATCCTTACATTCAACATCTTACAATAACTGTGAATTAATAAACCTTAAAGAAAGAATAGAATGAAATATACCTTTATTTTAGCCAAAATTTTATTAATTTATATACCCATATTAATATTAAATCTTTTTCGTCACTTCAATAAATAAACCTGCCACCTTGTATAAAGGGGCAGGTTCAAGAATCATGTTCTAATTTTAGTCGTCCATACGTAAAACAGCCATGAATGCTTCTTGAGGTACTTCAACAGAACCTACAGCTTTCATACGTTTTTTACCTTCTTTTTGCTTATCTAATAGCTTACGTTTACGAGAGATGTCCCCTCCGTAACATTTTGCTAATACGTTTTTACCCATTGATTTAATTGTTGAACGAGCAACAATTTTTTGTCCGATTGCCGCTTGAACTGGTACTTCGAATTGTTGTCTTGGAATCAGTTCTTTCAGCTTCTCAACAATAATTTTTCCGCGGTCATATGCAGAATCTCTATGCACGATGAATGATAATGCATCCACTTGCTCACCATTTAATAGAATATCCATCTTCACAAGTTTAGACGCTTTATAACCAATTAATTCATAGTCAAATGAAGCATATCCTTTTGTACTAGATTTTAATTGGTCAAAGAAATCATAAACAATTTCAGATAATGGAATTTCATAAGTTAATGTTACACGGTTTGCATCTAAATATTGCATATCGATAAAGTTACCACGTTTCTTTTGGCAAAGCTCCATAATCGCTCCAACAAAATCGTTTGGAACCATAATTTTTGCTTTTACATAAGGCTCCTCTACTCGATCAATTGATTGAGGATCTGGCATGTGAGCAGGGTTATCAACCGTAATCATTTCACCCTTTGTAGTGTATACACTATAGATAACACTTGGAGCAGTTGTAATCAGATCAATTTTAAATTCACGCTCAATACGTTCTTGAATGATTTCCATGTGTAATAGTCCTAAGAATCCACAACGGAAACCAAAGCCTAATGCTTGAGATGTTTCAGCTTCAAATTGAAGTGCAGCATCATTTAATTGAAGCTTTTCAAGCGCATCACGTAAATCATTGTATTTTGATGTATCAATTGGATATAAACCACAGAATACCATTGGGTTTAATTTACGATAACCTGGTAATGGCTCTGTTGCTGGATTACTAGCAAGTGTAATCGTATCACCTACACGAGTATCTCCAACGTTTTTAATTGAAGCTGTTAAGAAACCTACGTCACCAACAGTTAATTCATCTCTTTGTGTTGTACGTGGAGTGAATACACCCGCTTCAACAACTTCGAATTCTTTACCTGTAGCCATCATTCTGATTTTTTGTCCAACTTTAACTGTACCTTCTACAATACGGATATAAGCGACAACCCCACGGTATGGATCGAATAACGAGTCAAAAATAAGTGCTTTTAATGGTGCATCTGGGTCACCAGTCGGAGCAGGTACTTTTTCTACGATTTGTTCTAGGATTTCTTCAATTCCGATACCAGCCTTAGCAGAAGCTAATACTGCTTCAGAAGCATCTAAACCAATTACATCTTCAACTTCTTGTCTTACGCGCTCTGGCTCAGCACTTGGTAAGTCAATTTTATTTATAACTGGTAAAATTTCTAAATCATTGTCTAAAGCTAAATACACGTTAGCTAATGTTTGGGCTTCGATTCCTTGCGCAGCATCTACTACAAGAATTGCACCTTCACAAGCTGCTAAGCTTCGTGAAACTTCATACGTGAAGTCGACATGCCCTGGTGTATCAATTAAATGAAGAATATATTCTTCACCGTTTTTCGCTTTATATTGTAATTGCACAGCATTTAATTTAATGGTAATCCCACGTTCACGTTCTAAATCCATTGAGTCTAACAGCTGTGATTTCATTTCACGCTGAGTTAAAGCATTTGTCTTCTCAAGAATCCTGTCTGCTAATGTAGATTTTCCATGGTCAATGTGTGCGATGATTGAAAAGTTTCTAATTCTCTTTTGTCTTTCTGATCTTGACTCTTTATTCATTTCATCACTCCTAAATTTCTCGACAGCATAGATAGTTTTGATTATATCAAAAAACGAGGCCATTATTCAATCTCTATTAGCAGTATATGTCGAATGAAGTTTAGAAGGACTATCTTAACTCATCAATTAAAGAAGGAATTTTTTCAAAAATCTTCATTCCTTTTTCCGTAATATATGAAACAAAATTAGTAATCCCTTTTCCAACTACCGTAAAATAATTAAACGCGCCTAGTCTTTCTAGATGCTCTTCTCTTACAGCCAACCCTTTGTCAGTATAATCCTTGCCAAATACAACTGCTCCAGCCTTCCCATCCTGCTTAGATAATGTTACAACATCATCTACATGATAATAATCAGTAGATGTAACTTTACCTATTCCATTTTTCGCAATCTGCATACAAGTAAAAATGATGATTGTTGACAAAGTGATCAATGTAAAATACCGAAACAAATATTTCACAGGTTTCTCCTCACTTTAAAATTAATGTGTATATGAACCAACATTATCTTGATTTATTTTAGAATGTAATGCCGCATTCATTCCACCGGCAATAATATTAGCCATGTCTTCAATAAATGTATCCACTTCTTTTGGTGTCACCATTAAGTTATGACCAAGTGGAGATAAAACTTCATGTATTAATTTACGCTTTTCTTCATCCTCCAGCGTTCCTACAATACCCATAAAAGCCATACGTTCTTTTTCACCAGGAAGATCTTCCTCAGTGTATTTTTTCTTTTCACCAAATGTCATACCAGCAGGAATCAATGCTCTAGCAGGCTTGTCTCCTTCTTTCATTTCTCGACCAAAATGTTTCAATATAAAATCAATCGTGTCACTCGTAATGGCAACAGCATCAACAACGGTCGGTACACCAATCGCAATTACAGGAATCCCTAAAGTATCTTTACTTAATTCTTTTCGTTTATTTCCAATTCCTGAACCAGGATGAATGCCATTGTCAGTTATTTGAATGGTTGTATTTACTCGTTCAATAGATCTTGCAGCTAGTGCATCAATTGCAATAACAAAATCTGGTTTTACTTTATCAATTACACCAGCAATAATATCACTCGTTTCAATACCAGTAATTCCCATTACTCCAGGTGATAGTGCACATACTGGTCGATAACCTTCTTGAACACTTTCCGGTTGCAGTTCAAATAGATGCTTCGTGACAACTAAGTTTTCTACTACCATTGGTCCTAAAGCATCTGGTGTTACATTCCAGTTACCTAAGCCAACTACTAAACATGTTTGATCTTCTGTAATACCTAAATTTTTTAAGAAAGCAGAAAACTCATTTGCAAAAACTTTTTCAACCTTTTCTTGAAGTTCTGTATCTTGTTCACGTATTCCTTGAACTTGTAATGTTAAATAATTACCTGCTTTTTTCCCAATTCTTTCAGTTGCGGATTCGTTTATATGTACATGTGAGATACTTACGCCGTCAACTTCTCGTTCTTTAAGAATGACACCAGTAATTTCTTCCTTTGTTTGCTCACGTTCTTCTAGCATTTCTTTTGCTTCTACTGCTAAATCTGTTCGAACGCTATATTGACTTAAATCTAACTCACTCATGTCTTTAGCCTCCATAATACATCAAAATTTAACTAGTCTCTTCTTAGTTAGTTTAGCTAGATGTTACCAATTCTAAACGAATTGTTTATTTTTCTTTTGAAAAGGCGAAAATAGCTTTATGAATTCTATTGCAAAATGGTACTTGTTTTGATAAAATAAGTTTTGTTCTATTTGTAATCGAGGGCAAATTTCTCGACTGCATTCGGGAGGTGAAAGGTATGCCAAATATTAAATCAGCGATTAAGCGTGTAAAAACAGCTGAGGCTCATCGTGCTCACAACGCATCTCTAAAATCAGAAATGCGTACTGCAGTGAAGACTGTTGAAGCTTTAGTTACTAATAACGAAACTGAAAAAGCGAAAGAAGCTTTCTTATCTGCTTCTAAAAAATTAGACAAAGCTGTTAACAGCAATCTAATCCATAAAAACGCTGCTTCACGTCAAAAATCTCGTTTAGCTAAAAAAGTTAACGCTATGAACGCGTAATGAATTAAATGGTGTCTCATATGAGACACCATTTTTTCGTTTTTATTTATTCATTTGTAAAATTAGCATTTCTAATATCAGCACTTTATCCCCTTGTCCTGTTTTCATATTATAATCTGCTTTTGCAATTAATTTTATTGCTTCCTTTAATTCATTCGCTTGAAATAAATTCGATTGTTTTTGACCATAAAAAACTCTTCCTGGTGATACGCCAACAGAGGATGCAATTTGATTATTAGAATATCCATTACTTGATAATTGTTTAATTTCATAAAGTAATCTAATTTGACTAGCCAATAATGCTACTACTTTTATTGGTTCTTCGCCAACATACAATAGCTCTTGTAAAATTTTCAGTGCTTCTGTCGTTTGTCTTGCTGCAATTTTTTCAATTAATGAAAAGATATTTTGCTCTATTGTTTTAGCAACCATTAATTCAACGAGTTCAGCATTTACTTCGCCTTCGTCTCCGATAAATAGTTGTAGCTTTTCACATTCTAGCTTTAAGATAGATAAATTATTTCCTACAAGAAGTTTTAACGATTCAACACCATCATTTGTGATTGTAATGTTTCCAGAAAATTGATCTTTAATCCAGCTATCTAAATTATTCACTTCTACAGGATGACATTCTACAAGTTCTACCTGCTTCTTTAATGCTTTCGTTACTTTTTTTCTTTCATCCAATTTTTCATACGGTGCGACAAATACCACTGTAGTAAAAGGTGATGGATTTTCTATATAATCAAAAAGAGGCTCAACATCTTGTACATTCTTTTCTTTTTGGGCAGTTAAAAAAGTACATGACTTAATGATTATTACTTTATGCCCTCCAAAAAAAGATGGAGTTTGAGCATCTTCAAGTGCATCTCCTAAAAAACCTTCCTTTAAATCATAAGACTGAAAGTTAAAGTCATCGATTTCTCCTTGTAAAGCTGATTTCACGATTGCGTTTTCAGCTTCTTGAAGCAAAAAATCTTCAGTACCTACCAACAAATAGATCGGCGATACACTTTTTTTCAATTTTTTATGTAAATCTGTAATCATGTTTTGCTCCCCTACACTAATTTTCTTAATATAGTATAACATGTCCTACATTAGAAGGAAGAGATTAGTAAATACTAATCTCTAATTTATATTAACGTTTTAAATAAAGACCCGGTCTCTTCATTTAAAACGGTATAACTAAAACAAACATACTATGGATTTTTTAGTTATATTGATTTATACTAAAATTGTGAATTAGGAGGGGTTATTGTGAATACATTTGAAAAAAACGTACAAAGCAAACGTAATGATGCAGTTGATTCAGGCGTTGGTTTTGCTGTTTCATTTGGTTTCTTCGCTACTCTATTTATCATTGCAACAATCGTAGAATTCGTTGCTCGATAATACATAGAATCAAATGATGGGACTGCTTTTAGCAGTCTTTTTTATTTTTCTTTTGGGTTTTTGTCTCTTGATTTACGGTATGCGTTAAATGTTGAAAAGGTACCTTGTCCCTTTTTAAATTCATAAAATATAGCTCCATCACGGTCAGTTCGCAAAATAATGATCTTTTCCTTTTGCAAACGATCAAGCACTTCTTTTTTTGGATGACCATAACGATTATTGGCACCAACTGAAATGATCGCAAACTTAGGTGCGACTGCTCTAACAAACACATCTGAAGTCGATGTATCACTCCCGTGGTGCCCCACCTTTAATACATCTGACCTTATATTTTCATATTTAGAAATGATACTTTTTTCACCGCTTTCGTCTAAATCCCCAGTAAACATCCATATTTTATCTCCAATTTTTGCCTTAATCACAATTGAACCATGATTCTCTTCACCAACATATCCTTTAATTGGTGAAAGTACTTGAAAAGTAAAATCCTCTACTTTCCAACTAAAACCTTCACTTACTTTTTGTATGTTAGTACCTTTTTTCATCGCAAGAGCTATTCGCTCTTGTTCAACTTTTCCAAAGTTTAACTTATTACCAACTAACAGGTTCTTAACAGGAAATAATTGCAAAACTTCATATGCCCCACCTAAATGATCATAGTCTCCATGTGTAAAGATTAATTTATCTATTTTTCGAATACCTTCTCCCTTTAAAATCGGAAGTAGAATATCGGTTCCAGTTGAAAACACTTTTTTCCTTTTCATCCATTTTTCTTGATTAAATTGGACAATTCCACCTGTATCAATAATATAATTCCCTTTATTAAAAGGAAGTTTAATGAGAGTAGAGTCACCTTGACCAACATCAATAAATATTATTTTTCCTACCGGATTTACATTTGGGTAAAAGTAATGACAGCAAATGAGAAGGACAAATCCACACAAGCTAATATTGAATTTTATATGTTCCTTCTTCTCTTCCATAAAATAAAAGACTGCAAATATGATGATGAAATATAAAAGTACGACTGTCTTCGACGGATGCATAAAAACTAACTTCACGAATGGGAGTTGCATAAATAAATCAAGAAATTTATTTGAGCACTCAATAAAAAATGTTAATATGCATTCGAAAATCCAACTTACACTAGGTAAGATTAAACTTACAATAAAACAAAAAATACATAGTGGGAGAACTAGAAAAGTAATAAATGGTATGTAAATAAGATTCATTAAAATACTGTAAGGTGAAAATTCATGAAAATTTACTAGGAGGATTGGTAATGAGGATAATTGAGTTGTACTTGAGGTAAATAAAGCTTTTGCATACCATGATTTATAACTTAAAATACGTTTCGTGGTCAGTAGGATGGTAAAACTCGAAATAAAAGAAAACTGAAATCCTATATCATATATATAATTTGGATTCACGACGAGCATGAGAATACATGAAAGAATTAGTGGCGTCATGAAATCTAGCTTTATTTTACATAATCTAATGAGACATACTAAAACGCCAATGATCACTGCTCGAACCACTGATGCTGAGGCACCAGCTAAAAATCCATAGGAAATAATGATCATTATCGTAAAGATTAAGCTGCTTTCCTTTGTGATGCCAATTCTTATCAGTATAAAATATGTTACTAAACTTAATAAACTAATATGAGAACCACTAATAGCCAGTAAATGAACAATTCCTACTATTTGATATTGTGATTCTACTTCCTGACTCATTCTTGTCCGGTCTCCAAAAAGAAGAGCATTTATAACCCCTTCAATATTTTCATTAAATTTACTCTCAACATATTTGGTTACATACTGCCTTCCACTATTTAATGTCTGAATGATTGACTTTTTACTTATTATGCAATTATTTAAACTTTTTGGTTCAATTGTTTGTACCCACTGAATGTCTTGATACGATAAATATTGTTGGTAATTAAATAAATAAGGATTTGTATTTGGCTCTGGCAAAGAAGCTTCACCTTTCAGTATACATATATCACCTATTGTCCTTCTTTGAAAAATTGACAAGTCACTTTGATTATTTGCAAACGCTACAACCATTATTTTTTGTTGTTCTAATTTAAACGTAAAAGAAATTTTATTTCCATCTATAATTGGATTTGTTTGAATTTCACCTTGTATAGTTTGACCAGGCTGTGTTTTCGATGGATCTAATATTTGGTTTTGATATAGACAAATTAAGGATGTAACTAGGATTGATAATATACAATAGGAAATATGGATCCACTTTTTATTCATTATTAGTACCGCAAAAGGAATCATTAAAAATAATAGTACAAGTAAATCATATTCTTTAAAAAAGGCAATTGTTATTAGTTGTACAATACAAACATACGCTAAATAGATACTCATAAGAAATCTTAACGAATCAAAATAAATGGTCTCATTTGATCCAATGATTTCGTACCTATTCCATTTACTTCATCCAATTGTTCAATCGAGGTAAAAGAACCATTCATTTCGATGTACTCTACTATATTTTTTGCTTTAGACGGACCGATACCAGGAATTTTTTGGAGCTCTTCAAGAGTTGCGTGATTAATGTCAATTACATCTTTTTGATCTACTTCTTCATCTGACACTGCACTTACTGGTATATCAACTGCTATTTCTTCTTCTATTTTTGGAACGTAAATGACCATTTCATCCTTTAATTTCTCTGCTAAATTTACTTTATTTCGGTCTGCTTCACTTTTAAATCCTCCGGCTAGTTTAATTGCATCATTCACCCTACTTCCAGCTTCTAAACGAAAAATACCAGGTGATGTAACCGCTCCTTTCAGATCAACAATAATTTCATCTTGCTCTTTATACTGCTTTCCTTCTTTCGTCTCATTGTTTTTATCTACAGCATTAGAATCCTTTGTTTGTGTAGATTCAGGCGTGATGACAACTTCATTTTGCCGATTACTTTGAATTAAGTTAATGACAAAAATAAAAAGAAAGATAATCGATAACCAAAAGAACTTATTTCGAATGATTTTTATGAACATGTTAAATCCTCCTTAGAACTTATAACATTATTTTCTAACTTGCTTCATATAGTGTAGGAGAGAATGTATGCAAAGGAAGTGATGTACTCATGAATGTAGGCATCATAGGTACAGGAAATATGGGATCCATTTTGCTTAACGGGTTTATTAAATCAAAAGCCCTTAAACCTTCCGAGTTAACAATTACAAACCGTTCGATTCATAAAGCTTATGAGCTCAAAAATATATACCCTGAACTGAAAGTCGCAGAGCATGCTAAAGATGTAATTAGTGCTTCTGAAATCGTACTGATTTGTGTAAAGCCATTGGAAATTCAACCACTCCTTTCATCATTACAATCATCATTTACAAAGGATCATTGTGTTATTTCCATTACTAGCCCAATCAATGTTGAACAGTTAGAAGCCATTTTACCTTGTCAGGTAGCACGTGTTATTCCAAGTATTACGAATCAAGCATTAAGTGGCGTAACGTTGGTTAACTTTGGAAAAAGTTGTTCTGCAAAAACTAAGGAAAGTATCATCGAACTATTTTCGAACATTTCAAAGCCCGTTATGATTACAGATGAAATAACTAGAGTTTCATCTGATATAGCAAGCTGCGGCCCTGCATTTTTTAGTTACTTACTCCAAAAATTCATTGATGCTGCCGTATGTCAAACTGAGATTACTAAACAACAAGCAACGATCTTAGCAGAGGAAATGATTATAGGTTTCGGAAAACTAATTGAACAAAAACATTTTACATTGGAAACGCTACAAGAAAAGGTTTGTGTAAAGGGTGGTATTACCGGAGAAGGAATTAAAGTATTAGAAGAACGTGTCGGTGATTTATTTGAAGAGATTTTCGAAAAAACACATAATAAATTTGATAAAGAAATCGAAAAAGTGAAAGAGCAATTTTAATTTTTTATAAGTATATGATTTCTCAAATAAAACTTCAAAGCAAGAAATTTCATTTTTTGCTCGTTAATAAAGCAAAAAACCCTTTAAGAAAAAGAATTTTCTCTAAAGGGTTTTTTATTTTTTAATTGCTATAAAAAAGATTCGCTCTGATGCTTCTTCTACTACTTGGTCAAAATCACCAATTATTTCTTTCACAACAAATCCTGCGTGATTTAATAAAGCACGATACGTTTCGATTGGAAACGTTCTTTGAATGTGATATTCTTCAAAACGTTCATATGAATCACGACTTTCTTCTTTCATAAAGAACACTAAATCATGCTCTACGCTTAAAGACTGTTCACCTTGAGTGCAAGACCAGACTAAGCTTAATTCTTCATCATCGATGAAAAATGTTTCTTCACCAAAAATTTCTTCAATTTTATATGGAGAATGAACATCGAATAAGAATAGCCCTTGATCCTTTAAACTTTCGTGAACCTTTTTAAACGTTTGTAATACTTGATCTTCGGAATCTAAATAATTAAGTGAATCGCAAAATATGGTAATACAGTCTAATTGTTCGAATCCTTCTAATTCCATCATATTTTGTTGAAAAAATGGAATTTGCACTCGTTCTTGGTCTGCTTTTGCCATTGCAACACTTAACATTTCTTCAGATAAATCTACACCACTTACCATGTAATTTTGTTTTGCTAATAAAATGGGTAGCGTACCTGTCCCACATCCGAGATCAAGAATTGTCGGTTGATTTATGTCATACTTTTGAAAAACGTCATTAACGAACTGTAACCACTTATCATAAGGTACATCATTCATTAATTCATCATACAAATACGCGAAGCGATTGTATGTCATGAAAGAAGCTCTCCATAAACATCAAGTGACGGAGCATCTCCCCATAATTTTTCTAAATTATAATATCCGCGTTCTTCGCGATGGAATACGTGTACGACTACATCTCCAAGGTCTACTAATACCCAACGAGCTTCGTCAAAACCTTCTAAACGTTTCACATTTCTCCCATTTTGAAGTGCTTGATCCTTTACTTCTCTTGCAATAGCTTGTACTTGTTTATCTGAGTTACCATGACAAATAATGAAATAATCCGAGATTGCAGATATTCCTTTCATATCTAAAACCACTAATTCCTCAGCTTTTTTATCATCAGCAGCTTTAACAGCTAGCATCATTAGTTCTTTTTCATTCATTTTAGTTCCCCCTAACATTTAACTTGCTTTAATATTGAATTATAGGTTTTAACCGTTAATGGGTAAACACTTTGTTCTTTCTCAATTAAGTATGTGATAGTATTTTTTAATGCATACAACAGTGCTTGATTTAAATCCAAATTAGCTAATCTCCTCGCTTCTTCGACACCCGGAAATTGGCGGTTAGGTTCAATATAATCTGCTACATAAATTACCTTATCTAAAATGTTCATTTCTTCATGACCACTCGTATGATAAGTTATTGCTTGTAATACATCTTCATCTTCTATTCCATATTCATGTTTTGTAAGAAATGCACCTACAGGAGCATGCCAAAGTTCTTTATTATGTTGTAAAAGTTCTAATGAGAGTTGATTATTCTCCATTATTTCTTTTAATTCAATAATCGGCATACATTTTGCGACGTCATGGAAAATTGCAGCTAACTCAGCCTTTTTCACATCTGCACCATACTGTTCGGCAAGACGGACAGCAGTTTCCATCACACCAATAGTATGTGTAAAACGCGCGTTTGTTAGTTTATCTTTTACAATAGAAAGTGCTTTTTGTTTATCCATTAATTCGCTTCTCCTCTAATTAACGGTATTGTCTCATTAAGGTAATACGATTGTTTTATTTTCTTCTGATTCTTTATATAAAACAATTGTATGTCCAATTACTTGTACTAGTTCAGCGTCTGTACCTTCAACTAGCTGATCAGCTACATCATAACGATCATCATCGCAATTTTGAAGTATACTTACTTTCAAAAGCTCTCTAACTTCAAGTGCTTCTGAAATTTGCTTAACCATATTTTCATTAACTCCACCCTTACCTACTTGAAAAATAGGGTTTAAGTGATGTGCTTTTGAACGTAAAAATCTTTTTTGTTTACCAGTTAACATTTTGTTCCTCCAAGCTTTTCTTCTAATAATTTATATGCATTAATTGTATTTGGAAAAATTCCTGTCCACTCTTGAAATGCTAACGCACCTTGATAAATAAACATCGGTAATCCATTTTGAATCTTTGCATTTTTTTGTTCTGCTTCATTTAAAAAAGCAGTTTTGTACGGGCTATAGATTAAATCAGACACAACTGTATCAGCTGATAAGTTATGAAGAGACATTGGTTTTGCAGCTTCATTCGGTTTCATTCCAACAGACGTTGTTTGAATAACTAGAGAATAAGAACCTAATTGTTCTTCGGCTTCTGTAATAGAAATAACTTTTACATCTTGATCTTTTAATAATAATCCATTTTTTAATTCCAGTGCTTTTTCCGTCGTACGGTTTGTTATCGTAATTTGCCTTACACCTAAGTGCAATAAGCTACACAATATTGCTCTTGCCGCACCGCCTGCACCAATGATTAAAATATTTTCCTGCTCAATTGGACTTTTTAAAACAAGAGATAATCCTCTACAATAACCAATTCCATCTGTATTTTTCCCATAAAGTCGACCATTTTTATTGATAACAGTATTGACTGCACCTATTTCTTTGGCTAATGGATCGATTTCATCTAAATACTTCATAACTTCAACTTTCAAAGGTGCTGTAACATTAAATCCATTCGATGTTGAACGGAATTCAGTCACAATTGATTCTAGATCTGATATACCAACCTCTTTCGCAGCATAATGACCATGGATTTGATTTTCATGGAACCATTCGTTATGCATAGTTGGTGACATTGAATGACCAATCGGTTGACCGATCACATAAAATTGGTCTCTCATCTCTCCCGCCCCCAAATCAATCTTATATAATTGAATTACGAAGTGTTATACCTACGCCTTTTGGTGCATAAGCAACAATTTTTGCACCTGGTTCATTTACAGTAATCCAACCAAGTCCAGAATAAACGATATCCGTTTTTCCTTCTTTTATCATAAATTCATGCTTTACCAATTTTGGTAACTCATTTATTTGTTCGCCATATGGTGGTACTAACAGTTCACCTGCTTGTCTTTCATATAAATCATCTGCATTCTCTTGTTTTGTACGATGGATTGATAGATCATTTGAGAAATGACAAGTAAATGATCGTCTACCACCCTCTAGATAATCGAAACGTGCTAATCCACCAAAGAACAATGTTTGACTTTCATTTAATTGATAAACCATCGGCTTGATTTCTTTTTTAGGCGTAATGATTTTCAAACCTTTTTTATCAACAAAATGAGCCATTTGATGATGATTAATAATTCCCGGCGTATCAATTAAATCACTTTCATCATCAAGAGGGATTTGTATTAAATCAAGAGTTGTTCCAGGAAAATGTGATGTTGTGATAATATTATTATTTTCTTCGCTATAACGCTTAATCATTGTATTAATAAATGTTGATTTACCAACATTTGTACAACCTACCACGTACACATCTTTACCTTCTCTTAGCTCTTCAATACGATCAGCCAATTCATCAATTCCAGTACCTTTAGCTGCACTTATTAAATGTACACCAACCGGATGTAATCCCCAACGCTTTGCTGTTCCACTCATCCATTGTGTAAGTCTATTCTTCTTAACTGACTTTGGAATTAAATCAGCTTTATTTCCAACTAGTAAGACTTTGTTTTTTCCAACAAAACGGTTTAACCCATTTAACCAGCTTCCCGAAAAATCGAAAATGTCGACTACTTTAATGACAAGACAATCTTTATCGCCAATTCCATTTAAAATACGGATAAAGTCAGAATCTGTTAACTCGACATCTTGAATTTCGTTATAGTTCTTTAAACGAAAGCAGCGTTGACAAATAATTTCTTCTTTTTCTAATGATGATGGTGGTGCAAAACCTAATTTGTTTTTATCCTCTGTTTGAATTTCGACTCCACAACCAATACATCTTATTTCATTATGACTCACTTTTTATCCTCCCATTGTAGTAATCCTTGTTTCTTAAATGAGGAAAGAATTCTACGTTCAACCATTCTATTAAATCTTGTCCAAACTCCATCCGTACTCGCAACTGGAACAACTAGGATTGTATGAATACCTTGTCGATTTCCTCCAAATACATCTGTTAAAAGCTGATCTCCAATCATACAAACCTCATCAGCCTTCAAGTTCAATAATTGGTATGCTTTCTTATATGATACTGATAAAGGTTTTCGAGCACGATGTATAAATGGAATGCCAAGTGGCTCACAAAACTTTCCTACTCGTGTTTCATTGTTGTTTGAAACAACAGTTATTTTAATCCCTGCATCTTTCATGCTTCTAAACCAATTTGTTAACTCCGGTGTAGCTAAAGGACGATCCCATTCAACTAATGTGTTATCTAAATCGGTAATAATTCCTTTAATACCTAAGTTTTTCAAATGCTCAGGCGTGATTGCATAGACATTATTTACAAATTCATTCGGTAAAAACTTTTTTAACATGATAAACACCTCATAATATTCATAAAATCGTTCGACAAATAACAACAAATACCATCGTTGTGGATAAGAATATACACATTATCCTATTGCCATACATCTGCATTTTCAGAAAATATAAACAAATTACTAACAACTTATCCACCGATTTGTGTGGATAAACGAACGATTGTTCTATTGAAAAAAATTTGATACATTAGGCTTACAAAGTATTTCCAACACTTTTATCACGCGGAGGTGAAGCCCAGCTGGGCAATATTATGTACAAATTAAATGATGATTTGTTACTTGAGTCCTACAAAAAAGCACTTGGTCTGCAATTAGATCCGGCCTTTATTTATTTAATTGAAAAAGAAATAAAAAGAAGAGGCCTCGACTATTATATTAGACAAACATCCTAATACTTTTTATTATTTTCAATATAAGCAAATAATACAAGTAAAATAAAAATACAAGCACTCTTTACAATAACAGAAAAAGAACCATCTTTCTACACGATGGCTCTCATTTCGTGAAAAAAAGTGCAAACTACATCATAGTTTAGTGTAGTTTCCCTAGGTTTTCTCCTACTTTTATAGGTTGACCAGACTTTAATTCATTATTTGGTGTAAAACTATCTGCTTCAAATAATAAGACAACTGTTGAACCAAAAGAAAAATATCCAACTTCAGTACCTTTTTTAAGTTGTTTTTCTTTTGCAGTTACTACGATTGTATTGACAAACATCGCTCCAACTTTAATCATCGCTACATGCTTCCCGTTTTCAGAACTTTTCACCTCTGAAACTACTCGATAGTTTTTTGAAAGAGGATCTTTACCATATGTTAAACCAGCTTTATTCACGGGATATGATTTAGCACCTAATTCAAATTGAGAAAGGACTTCACCTTCGATTGGACTATGTATACGATGGTAATGACTAGGACTTAAATATAGCACCATATAATATCCCTCATTATACTTATCTGCCATTTCTTTTGAACCTAACATTTCAATAATACTATATGTTTTTCCTTTAACAACAAATTGTATATCCTTTTCAATTTTCCCATGAGATTCTAATACACCATCAACTGGACAAGCTAATTCATTATCACCTGCATAAATTGGTCTTGCACCATTTTTTAATTCTCTTGTAAATAATGCATGTAATGTTGGAAAGGATGTATTCTTACTTTCTTCCATATTTAGCTTAAACGCATTAATATATGGTTTAATGAGTACCTTACTCAATTTCGAAGTCGAGAAATTCCTAAGAAATCCCGAAGTTAACCTGTTATTTGTAAGCTCAATAAACATACGATAAAATCCTTGTTTCATCTATTTACCCCTTATTTACTAAAATAAAATGACTTTTTTATATTCTTATCTAATTTAATTTCTTAATTCCTATTCTTCTTATTTCATTAATCGTTCTTCTTGTCTACTCTTTCTTACATCTGAACTGCCCATATCTATAAACTCCTTATTCTTCTACTTTACTCTAGATTTATAATACTGTCACTAATCGTTCATCTGTATTTCACACTAAGTTCACATTCACCTGTTACAATACGGATGTAATGACTATTAGGAGGTAGCCTATGTTTGAAGAACAAAGCTTAGGTGAATGGAAAAACACTCTTTTAATATACAAATTTGCGTTAGATGAAATTAATACGAAAATTAAAATATTAAATGAAGAATTCACATTAAATCATGATCATAATCCAATTGAACACGTAAAATCTCGCATTAAAAAACCCGAAAGTATTATTCAAAAGCTTGAACGTAAAGGACTTGAATTGTCACAACATAATATTGAACACTATATTAATGATGTAGCTGGCGTTCGAATTAGTTGTTCGTTTATCAGTGATATTTATAAAATTTATGAGTTGTTAAAGCAGCAAGATGACATCTATATAATAGAAGTTAAAGATTATATAAAAAATCCAAAACCAAACGGATATAAAAGTTTTCATATGATTATTGAAATACCTATTTTCCTTGCATCTGAAACGAAAAGAGTCAAAGTTGAAATTCAAATACGAACAGTTGCTATGGATTTTTGGGCAAGTCTTGAACATAAAATTTTCTATAAATACAATAAAAAAGTCCCATACGAAATTATTGAGAGCTTACATGAAGCTTCAACTACTGTTAATGCTTTGGACTATAAAATGGAGAGTATTAAAAATCAAATGGAACAAGTAAGAGAACTAGAATATCAAAAATAATCGTACTGATTAAGTGACTGATGGTCCATTCTATCAGTCACTTTTTTTAATGCACTTTTAACAGATTGTTCCTTTTTTATGTAATGATTAAGACAAAAGTTGATAATAGTGGAAGTTGCAATGGATACGAATGTAGCCCTTATTAATAAATCGCTATTTTGAATTGTATCGCTAAATACGAAAGTACAAGAATCAAATAATAGTAGAAGTAATTTAGACCTTAGACCCCATTCACCAAATGAAGTTAAAAACTATCAATCAAGGTATTAACTTTAATTTATTGATTTATTTTTTCTTCAGGCGTAAAATTAGTTCTTTCAACATCAATTTTAAGATAAAATAAGATATGTTAGTATGAAGTTGTGTTAAAATTCTTATTAAAATTTGTACTTATAGATAAACTGTGTATTGGGGGAAACGAATGAAAAACGACTTACATTACAATACATTCATACCTGAAAATATTCCTAATGAACGAAAGACAGCTATTAAGACACTAGTTTATTATATTTTAATATTTGTAATCGGTTTGAATGTCCTTATATTTCTTGGTTCGATCATAGGTGCAATTGTAGTTGCTGTAACTGGGATGAATATATCAAATGACGAACTTTATAAAGTATTTACAGATGTTTCTATTTATTTAGACACAATTTTTGGTTTCATCAGTCTATGGTGGCTATACTACTATACAAAAAAGAACGGCATTCTTAAATTAAGAAGAATTAAAATTTCTGTATACGATATCTTTTTAATAATAGGTGGATATATAGCGCTAATAGTAACTGCGGCATTGTTAGATTTTATCTTTAAAAGTTTCGGCGTTTCAATTGCTACACCAGATAATCAAAAAGCAGTAGAAGATTTATTAACTTCAAATCCTGTATTAATGATGATCTCAGCAATCATTTTAGCACCAATCAAAGAAGAATGGATCACACGTAAATTAATTATCGGTTCCATTTTCAAAAAACTTCCATATGTTGGATTAGTTGTTAGTTCATTTGGATTTGGATTATTGCATATGATTGCAGGATTTTCATTTTATGCCTTAATTCAATATTCTTTAGCAGGATTAATTTTTGGTTTACTATATATCAAGACGAAGCGTATAGAAGTTTCTATTTTAGCTCATTTTTTAAACAACTTTGTTTCAATTTTGGCTTTTTATTTGATAAAGTAAATTTGTTAAACGCTCCGAACTGGAGCGTTTTTCTATTGATAGATTTAAAGAGGTGAAGTTCACGATGATGAATTACTTATTTGTTTTTATAGGCGGATTTATTGGATCAATCTCTCGATATCTTGTTGGTAACGCGATTCATCCATTAGCAAGTGGATTTCCTGTTCAAACCTTTTTCATTAATTGCATTGGTAGCTTCTTTCTTGGAGCATTTTTACCTTTCGCAAAAACACGATTTAAACCTGAATATAGTTTATTAATTGGAACAGGTTTTACAGGAGCATTTACAACATTCTCTACATTTTCACTAGAAAATGTACTTCTTATGAACGAAAAACAATTTATTGTTAGCATCCTTTATATATTTCTTAGCATTTTGATTGGGACCTTTTTATCTTTTTCTGGATATAAGCTATCAACCCAATTTAATAAAAAAGAAGGTGCAGCTATTTCATGATGATGATTGGTTTATTTGGTGGTTTAGGTGCAGTTTCGAGGTTCGCTCTTGGTAATATCATTTCAAAATATAATAAAACTTCATACCCACTTGGTACTTTTCTTATCAATATCATAGGATCGATGCTTCTCGGAATAACAAATCATTTGTATATGGATCAAGTTATTTCCACTAAGCTTTGGCTCATTTTTGGGGTGGGGTTTTTAGGTGCTTTCACAACCTTTTCGACTTTTAGTTATGAGGCAATTCAATTAATGATTTCCAAGAAATATAAAATAGCCATTTATTATGTTTTACTTTCTACTATATTGTGTATTTTCAGTGCTTATCTTGGACTACATATATTTAAATAAGAATACAAAATAAGACCTCAAACATTTAGTCGGAGGTCTTATTTATTATGTTCCCATTGAAATAATCTTTAAGGTTTATTTACCAACCAAAATCCAAAGTTTTACCTGTTTCTGCAAGTGTTTTAACATTACTCAAGATCATCGGCCAACTTGATTTCGTATTTTCGTATGATGGATGATTTTCTGGCCACTTGTCATTAACTAGTTTAAGTTTCGTACAATTCCCTACCTCTTCAAGGTATAAAGTTATTCTAGTCTCAAGTTCTGCATGGTTTTCTCGATATGATGGTCCTGCATGCTCTGTGTAACTCATCATTTTATATGGTTCATAAGCAAGTATCTCACCATATACATGAACTGTTTCATCTCCATCTGCTCCAGGGCCAATATATTCATAAGATGCTCCTATTTCAAAAGTAGATTTCAATATACATCCGAAAAAAATAGCTTTTGTACCTTCAGGGGAAATAAAAATATTCCAAATGTCCTCAGGTTTTGAATTAATATAAATTTCATACGAAAGATCCATACAATAACCTCCAATTATTTCACTCAATTTGGTATCAATAGACATATTTAAAATATCATTTCCATTATATACCAATAACCTGTTTATCCCATCACTTAATTTAAAACTACATATTAAATTCGAATAAAAAGACACCACTTAATAAATTAAGTGATGTCTTTTCTTAACTAAGATTAGAATGCCCAGTTACCATTACGCATAATTGGTTCCACTGTGCCATCTTCTTTAATACCATCAATGTTTAGTTTTGCTGATCCAATCATGAAATCAACATGAGTTAAACTTTGGTTAATACCACGTTTTGCTTGCTCTTCAGGAGCTAATTTTTCTCCATCTTTCATATTGTTCGGGTATGCTTTACCAAGTGCTAAATGACAAGATGCATTCTCATCATATAACGTGTTAAAGAAAATTAATCCCGTATTTGAAATCGGAGAATCATGAGGAACTAATGCTACTTCACCTAAACGGCGAGCTCCCTCATCAGTATCTAGTAAATGTTGTAATGTATCGTAGCCTTTTTCAGCTGTGAAATCAACTACACTACCATCTTTAAATGTTAAAGAGAAGTTTTCGATTAAATTTCCACCATAGTTTAAAGGAAGCGTACTTGTAACAGTACCATTTACGCCGTGGCTATGTGGCATAGAGAAAACTTCTTCAGTTGGAATATTTGGATTGAACCATTTTCCATCTTCACTGTTTGCTCCTCCACCTTTCCATACATGATCATCAACTAAGTCTAGTTTTAAATCAGTACCCGGTGCAGTATAATGTAATGTTTTATAACGTTTGTCATTTAATTGAACAACTTTTTCTTGTAAGAAATCATTGTGCTTTTCCCAAGCTTGAACTGGGTTTTCATTGTCTACACGGCAAATTTTGAAAACAGAATCCCAAAGTAATTCCATTGCCTTATCAATATTTTCATTTGGATACACTTTTTCTGCCCATTCTTTACAAGGAATAGCAACGATCGACCAACGAATTCGGTCGGCCATCATATATTCACGATATTTATGTAATGCTGTATTAGCTGTTTTGTTGAATGTTGCAATACGTTTTGGGTCGATTCCTTTTAATAACTCTGGATTTGGTGAGATGACTGAAAGAACAGCACCACCATTTTCAGCTAATTCTTCCATAGCTGTTACTTTCCAAGCTGGGAACTCTCCAAATACTTCATCTGGAGCTAATTCATATTTCGTACGTGTTACTGCATCGTCATTCCAATCAATGTTTACAAGCTTAGCTCCTGCTTCATAAGCATACTTAACAACCTTACGAACGTATTCAGCAGCAATGATTGGTGCGTTTATATGTAATGTTTGTCCTGGTACGATATTTACTCCACTTTTTACAGCAAGTTCAGCATATTTTTCTAGTAATTGTTCAAACTGAGACATAAAAATTCCCTCCATTAAACGTTTTTTTGACTAACAACTAAATTATAATATAAATTTCAGAAAATTGGTACACAAAATAGACTGACTATTCATTTTTATTTCTATAAAGAAGCACTTCACCAATCCTGATGAAGTGCTTTCATTTAATTGACAATATATGTTTCATAGCCGTTAACATTCAAAAAGTTTTTTGCTTTGTCTCGATCTTTTTCAGTTTGAAGACTAACTCTAAGGACACCTGGTAAGCCTTCTCTTGATTCAATTATTCTTAAATTAGTAATGCTGACTTGGTGAATTGATAAAATTGTCGTGATATTGGATAACTCTCCAACACGGTCCATCACATCTACATATAAGTCAAAATAGCTTGGTATTGCTCCATTTGCTTTTGCAGGCATGTTATCACGAAATTCCTTTGATTCTTTAAAATAATTGTATATTTCTTCATGTTCTTGCTGCTCAACTAAATGATACATTTCTTTCATATCTTCTATCCAGTTTGAGATGAGAGAGAGAAGCGTATCTTTATTTTGAACCACAATATCAGTCCACATTTTCGGACTACTTGATGCAATCCTCGTTATATCTCTAAACCCTCCAGCAGCAAGCGAAGTTGCTAATGGTTCAATTTTAGAATATTTTTGGACTTGCTTTACTAAGCTAGCAGCAATTAAATGAGGGAAATGACTGACAACCCCAGTTATGTTATCATGCGTTTTTTCATCTATGACAACAAAATGAGACCCTGTCCCCTTTAACCAATTTTTGAGCTCATCAATTTGATCCTTAGTAGTATGTTCATTAGGTGATAAAATATAGTATGCATTTTCAAATAAATGAACCTTTGCACTTTCAATTCCAGTTTTGTGAGAACCAGCCATTGGATGTCCACCGATAAAGCAGTAACCTTTATCAGTAAGAATTTTCGAATGCCTCATAATCTCACCTTTCGTACTACCTACATCCGTAATAATGACATCTTCTCTTAATTGATACTCACTCAAAATATGAATATATTTGATTGATTCTTCAACAGGACATGAAAAGATGATAAGATGTGCATCCTCGGCACATTCTTTCAGTTGAAGCGAGGATGCATCTAATATTTTCATTCTCTTACCTATTTCTAACTGCGATTCATTCACATCAAAACCGATTATATTCACATCATGAACTTTTTTGATTGCGAGTGAGATAGAACCGCCAATTAGACCTGTGCCAATTAAGAGGACATTCTTTCTCACGCCCTCACCGCCCATCTTTCCTTAAATAGATTGTTGAAGCTTATGACTGAAGTTTTGCACGGAAATCTTTTAGCTCATGCATGAATTCTTCAAATTGTGGAATGTTCATTTGTTGAGCTGAATCCGATAGTGCTACCGCTGGATCTGGGTGAACTTCAGCCATGACTGCATCTGCACCAATCGCTAAAGCAGCTTTTGCAGCTGGTAATAATAAATCTTTTCTACCAGTAGAGTGTGTAACATCAACAACTACAGGTAAATGTGTTTCTTTCTTTAAAATTGGAACTGCTGAGATGTCTAATGTATTACGAGTTGCTCGCTCATAAGTTCGAATTCCTCGTTCACAAAGGATGATTTGATCATTTCCTTGAGAAATGATGTATTCTGCTGCATTAATAAATTCTTCGATTGTAGCAGATAAACCACGTTTTAATAATACTGGTTTATTTACTTGACCTACCGTACGAAGTAAATCAAAGTTCTGCATATTACGTGCACCAATTTGGATTACATCAACGTATTCTAAAGCGCGTTCCACATCGTTTGGATTTAATATTTCACTAATGACTGAAAGACCGAATTCATCTGCAACATCTCTTAAAATTTGTAATCCTTCGTATCCTAATCCTTGGAAGTCATATGGAGATGTTCTTGGTTTAAATGCTCCACCACGCATCATTGTTAAACCTTGTTGCTTCATTGCTTGCCCAACTGCACGAACCTGTTCATAACTTTCTACTGCACATGGCCCCATAATAAATGATTGTGAACCATCACCAAGTAAGTCGTTTTTCACTCTTACAATCGTATTTTCTGGTTTTTTCTTTCTTGATACTAACAGTGCTTTTCTGTGATCGTCTTCTTGTAATTCAAGGCTTGCTTGGAATATCGTTTTGAAAATATGTTGTAGTGTCGATGTTTCAAACGGTCCATCATTTACATTCGCAATCATATCTAGTACTTCACGTTCACGTACCGGATCAAAACGTTTAATTCCATGCTTTATTTTTTGTTTACCAATTTCCTGTACAACTGTACCTCGCTCATTTAAAAGCTCAACAATTTTTAAATTAATTTCATCCACCTTGTCACGTAATTGTACTAATTCATTGTTTGTACTCATTTCTTTTTCCTCCCAAATTTTTGATTATTAGTTTTTATAATGCCAATACAACTTCATAAAAATTGAAGTAAGTATGTAAAAAATGAAAATAAAAAATCCCTACTGAATAAACAGTAGGGACGAATTAATTTGTTCGCGGTACCACCCTAGTTGTGAACAAAAAATGTTCACCACCTTCGTTTTGTTAACGATCGATCATCGACCGTTTCTATCTCATTCTAAAGAAGAGAAAGAAATTGCTCCAAGAATGTAATTCAGCATAGCTTTTGTACTGACTTTCAGCGACCGTCAGCTCTCTAAAACAGTGAAGTTATGCCTACTGTGCTCTTTTCATCACAACGTATTAAATTGTCAAAAAATTCTTCATAAAAGGTATTAATGAGGATTATATAGTACTGCTAAATGGACTGTCAATGCATTTTTTTCTTAGAATATGTGACATTTTTTAAAAAGATACATGTCTACTGAAATGGTAGCGCTTACTCTTTTCAACATTTTTTTTACTTTCCTTACATTTTTTATATGGTACAGACACACAAGAAGCTTTCAACTCATAGATATATAAATAACAACTTACCTAACCTTCCTTAGGAGTGATAATATGCCTGGTTTATTTACCGCCTTAAGTCTTTTCTTAAAAGAAGTGTTTGTGTTTGTTTCGTATGTAAAAAACAATGCATTTCCGCAGCCGCTCTCACAAGCTGAAGAAACACTTTACTTAAATCGGATGGCTGAGGGTGATGGAGAAGCAAGAAATTTATTAATAGAACATAATTTAAGACTCGTAGCGCATATTGTGAAGAAATTTGAAAATACAGGTGAAGATGCCGAGGACTTGATTTCAATTGGTACTATCGGTCTTATTAAAGCAATTGAGAGCTTCGTTCAAGGAAAAGGAACCAAATTAGCAACCTATGCTGCTCGATGTATTGAAAACGAAATACTTATGCATTTAAGAGCTTTAAAGAAAACGAAAAAAGATGTCTCTTTACATGACCCTATTGGCCAAGATAAAGAGGGGAATGAAATCTCTCTGCTCGATATATTAAAAACAGAAACAGAAGACGTTGTTGATCAAATTCAATTAAATATGGAATTAGAAAAAATAAAACAATATATCAAAATTTTGGATGAACGTGAAAAAGATGTTATTATACAAAGATTTGGTATTGATATGGATAAGGAGCTAACACAACGTGAAATTGCCAAAAAATTGGGTATTTCTAGGAGTTATGTTTCGAGAATTGAAAAACGTGCATTAATGAAAATGTACCATGAATTTTTAAGAGCAGAAAAGGATAAGAAAAAGGATAAAAAATAACCACTGTTTTCACAGTGGTTTTTTATGCTTGTTCTTCATTTTTCAGCTTACGATAAAAATGATTAGATGTTAGGAAAAATACTAGAGATAAAATAAGCATTCCGAACACAATACATTCTATTACGATAATTTTAGATTGGGATAAACCGTCCTTTGGTAGTAGAGTCCCGATATAGAAAAAAGTTGCTAATGCTGTCGTAATTGCACCGAATGTTTTAAAATCATTTACTTTTGCTTGTAGTTTTTTTATATTCACGTGATCTACACCTTCCCTTCTCAATGTCTAACTTACTATAACATAATTTATTCATACTTTGAGCAGGGAATTAGAGGAAAAGAAGGAAAATGGAAGGAATAGATTGTAATAAAAACAGCTTCAAAATAGCTACATTTTTACATACATCAATCTATATTGATTGACTATAATCCATTTGTGATAAAATGAAGGTGTTAGATTCGTACTTTATAAAACGTAAAGTGGATTAAGGAGATCTTTAAAATGGCAACTTCTGAAAAGAATTTAAGGGTTTGCAACAAAGGACACAAATATTATAAAAGTACTGATTG
The DNA here is from genome assembly GCF_055484705.1 of Gottfriedia sp. ABJ_BB2_2. Classification (NCBI taxonomy): domain Bacteria; kingdom Bacillati; phylum Bacillota; class Bacilli; order Caryophanales; family Bacillaceae; genus Gottfriedia; species Gottfriedia sp. ABJ_BB2_2. The sequence goes on along the minus strand of NZ_JBVFKR010000003.1, from coordinate 62,263 downwards.
TCCAACCTGCCCGACTTGTGAGCAGGAACGAAAACCTGAAAACGGATTTCTGTCACTACTTTCAGCACCTGCTAGACGCGCTTTAGAAAACAATGATATAACTTCATTGGAAAAACTATCAACTTTTAGTGAAAAAGAAATTTTGAAATTTCACGGCATGGGCCCAGCTTCCTTACCTAAACTCAGAACTGCTTTATTAGAAAACGGATTATCATTCAAAAATTAATGAACTTAAAAACCAACGCTTAGAGATTGAAATCTCATTAGCGTTGGTTTTCATTTCTACTTCCCCATATTTTTCAAAAATTGAATCATTATTGTAAGCCTTTTTTAATAAATTGAATGGTCCGTTCGATTTCTAGATTTTCATCCCAAATCGTAATATCTTTTAATGCAATTGTTGAAACAACAAGCCCCATTACACTTGTAATAATTAAACGTAATATCGTATGAATCGGCATATCTGCAATTTGACCCTTATCTATAAAGTATTGAAGAACTGCTTCAACTCTTGGATACATTTTTTCTTTAAACAGTTTTTTTAGTTCTTCTTGCATCTCTTGCTGAAATGGAATTTCTTGAATGATGATTTTTATGACAGCGGTATTCTTTTTTGCAAACTCCATTCGGTTTACAATTAACACTTTTAGAAAATCTTCAAAGGTTTCATACTCCATATGAAATACCGCTTTAGAAAAACGATCCATCTCAAATGGCGCAATTGTTTTGACAAGAGTTGGTTTTATAATACTTTTTAATAAATCTTTTTTTGTTTTGAAATAACGAAAAATTGTTCCTTCTGCAACATTTGCTTTTTTTGCAATTTCATTTGTTGAGGTACTAACAAAACCTTTTTCTGCAAAAATATCAATGGCTGCTTCAAGAATCTTTATTTCTTTCTCATTCATTTCTTGTAATTTATCATGTGGTAGGAAATCTTCTAATTTAATGGGTAACACTCCTTATATAGAACGCTGTTTCTTTAAAGCAAAAATATTGATCACGATAAAGCAAATTGAAAATCCAAGTAAAATGGCAATTTGCAAACCGATATCAGATAATGATTGCCCTTTTATCATAATAGCTCGTAATGCTTCTGCACCATATGTTAAAGGTAGGATACTACCAAATACTTTAAACCAGTTTGGTAAGAAGGCAGTAGAAAAAATACCAGAAAACAGTATTTGAGGGACAACGATAACTGGAATAAATTGAACAACTTGAAACTCATTATTTGCATAAGCAGATAATAACATCCCAAGTGTAAGCGCAGTTAATGATAGTAAAATATTAACGATACACACTTCCCATGCATCACCTACATTATACATATCTAATACATTGATTGAAAAGATTGTTATAATCAAAGATTGGATTAATGCAAAGAATCCAAAGCCCAGTATATAACCAAAAACAATTTCCCACCGTTTTACAGGTGTTACTAGTAATCGTTCTAAAGTTGTTGTTAAACGTTCACGAACAAATGAAATACCCGCTAGAATAAATACAAATAAGAATGAGAAAAATCCGATAAAAATTGGTCCAATTGAATCAAAGGTTTCCATTTTATCACTACCATAAATTGGGTCCATTACAATTTTGAATTGTGTTGGTGTAATTTCTTTTATTGTGTCTTGAATCGCAGTTACTACAGCTGAGGTTCTTGCATTATCAGTTCCCTCAAACTGAACAATAATTTTTTCATTTTTAAATAGAACTGCCCCATCAATTTTTTTATCTTTCAGTTGATCTTTTATCTTAGACTTATCAACATCTACTATCTTTGCAAAATTTTTAAGTTCATTTTCAAAAATTTGTGGTGCATTTATTAGTGCCAATGTTGGTTTTGAATCATCTTGTTTTAGAATATAAGAAAATAAAAATAATAAAACGATAGGAGCTACAAAAATCATTGCAAGAGAACGTTTATCTTTCAAAAATTGTTTGATGATTCTTTTTGCGATCGCAAAGACTTTCATAAGCTCACCTCATTTTTAAAATATAAATCTTCAATTTTTCCAGTTTCAGACTTAGAGATTAAACTTTCTGTCGTATCTAAAGCAATTAACTCACCTTCACGTATTAAACCGATTCGTTCACATTTCTCTGCTTCTTCCATAATGTGAGTTGTAATAATAATTGTCGTTCCTTGCTCCTTCATATCCGTAAATTGCTTCCAAATTTGTTTTCTTAAAACTGGATCAATTCCCACAGTAGGTTCATCAAGGATTAACAATGTTGGTTTATGGAGTATTGAAATCGCAAGTGATAATCTTTTCTTCATTCCACCTGAATAATGATGTACTTGCTTATTCAGTGCCTCTTCCAATCCAACAATTTCTGCTACTTCTTGAATTCTATTTTTTAATTCCTTGCCTTTTAAATTATAAAGAGAACAAAAGAAGCTTAAATTATCGTAGCCAGTTAGATCTGTATACAATGCATCAGACTGTCCCATATAACCGATTTTGGTAAGTACAGTAAAATCGGGCATTTCTTTTCCGTATACTAGTACCTCCCCTTTTGTACATTTATCAATACCTGCAATTAACTTAATTAATGTTGTCTTACCTGATCCAGATGGGCCTAATATTCCAAAAATTTCTCCTTCACCAATATTCATTGAAATACTTTTTAAAACACTTTTTTTTCCAAAAAGACGATCAACCTTGTGAATTCGTACAACTTCGTTCATCATCATCCTCCGTTCTATTATAATTATTTATATTATATTTCGGAATGAGTGAGTACTCACTTTTATCATATTCGCTATTTAAGATAACGTCAACAAAAAAGTGAGTACTCACTCAATAACCAACGAAATATACATTGTATTTGATTTTAAAAAAATGACCACAATTTTGTGGCCATTGCTTTTTCCTAAGAAACCTAACGCTTACTTTCCCCTCATCCTTTTGATGGTAGTTTCAATATTTTTATGATATCTGTTTCACCATTTACTAGAATTGGGATTTGCTGCATTGTTGGGTTACTGATTTTCAAAATTAAGAAGCACTATTAATGTTATTGAGTAATAAAGAATAGGAATGGAAGAGCAGTAATTAGCTAATAGTAAAGATGCTAGATTAAATAAAACGTCCCAAGGTGATTATAATGATTGTGACTATTGAAGTCATACTTAGAACTCTGTCAGCTTTTGTTTTACTTACTTGTATTGCACATATACTTGGAAAACAAACAATATCTCAAATGACATCTCATGACTATATTGCTTCAATTACTCTTGGATCTATTGCTGGAAATTTGACTTTTAATACTTCCATAGATTTCAGTAACTTTATAACTGCATTAGTAATTTTTAGCACAATTATATTTATCGCCACGTTAATTTCATTGAAAAATAGAAAAGCCCGAGCATTATTTAACGGAGGACCTACTGTTGTTATAGAAGATGGAAAAATTCTAGAAAAGAACTTGAAAAAATTAAAATTTACACTTGATTCTTTAAATCAATCCTTGAGAAAAAAGGATATATTCGATATAGATGAAGTAGAATACGCAATCATTGAAGCTGATGGACAATTATCCGTATTAAAAAAACCTCCATATCGATATGTAACTAGAAAAGATTTGGGTATTTCAACTCCACCTCAATCATCATTTCCTATTGAATTAATTATGGATGGTCAAATTATTACCAAAAATTTTACGCAGCATCACTTAACAAAAAGTTGGATATATACGGAATTAAAGCAACGAGGACTAACTTTAACTGATGTTTCATATTGTGTTCAAGGGACAAATAATCAACTATATTTTGATTTATACAAAGATAAAATACATTCACCAATTGATAAAGAGTCATAATTGAAATTAGTCGTGTTGACCATACTTACTTTTGATTTTTTTATATAATTAGTTAAGCTTCTGCGCATTCATTTAGAAATAAAAAGCGCCTATCACAATAAACAATTTTTGTTCATTGATGACAGGCCCTTCCAAGTTACAATAAATTGTTAAAACTAATTCCATCCAACGCAAAACTCAAGGAAATCTTAAATTGGCTAATCGGTCTTCCAAAATCACTCGCAGCTCAATAGGAATCCTCTCAAACTCAACCCCTTTTCCCAAAAACAAAAGCCAATCAGCATAATACTCCAATGCCTCAACATCGGTTACATCCAGCTGAACATTGAATATCCCACTCGACTGAAACATCCCTGTAAATGATAAAATAATCCCCGGCGGATGCATTCGCTTAAAACGCATAATCCCTGTCGTATCAAGCTTCACAACAAGATTGGACTCACGTGCAAAAAGCAGTTTTTTACTTAAAATTTCTTGCTCGGACCACTTCATCTCCTGCTCAGAAAATGCCGAATCCCTCAGCATTTCAACAGGCAAATAACGAAACTCCTCCGAATCAAAATCAAAAACTTCGACCAGCCACTGAGCATTCGAGTTAAAAATATGCAGTAAAAAAACATCCATCAACTGCGGCCATCCAGGAGTCAACTCATAAGTCACGCGCAAATGCTTATCCTGTACAGCAAGAGAAATCAGTTTGTTTAGCTCTGCAGGCGCAGCATCATCGAGCTCCAAAAGATTTGGATTGGCAGGATTTGTATTTTCAAAAAGCAAAATATTATTCAGTTCAATTAGTTCGTCCTGCTGGGTTTGCGAAGCAATGCCGATGAGTTTTTCAGTAATTGACCGGCGATTTTGCAGATAAGGTAGCTGCGAATTTTTTGAAGCGATAAAGCTGATAAACATCGCCTTCAGCTCTTCTGGCGTGAAGCGGGTGGCGGGCAGATACTGATTTTGCATGACATAGTAGCCTCCACCTCGTCCAAGCTCGGAGGTCAGTGGAAATCCCATCGCCTGAATCTCATTAATGTCGCGGATTGCCGTCGCGCGGGATATTTTGAACTCCCGTTGAATCTCGGCAATCGTAAAATGTGCACGATTATTTATGTAGCGCATGATTAAGTTAACTCGTTCTATTTTCTTCATATTTTTATTGTATCAAAAATGTAGCAAAATCAATAACAGAAATAATAGTTAAATTTTATTTTTAATTTTTAAGTGGATAAGTTAATAAAAATTAAATAATTGATTTCCGTAAAAAAAGTATCATTTTTTGATACATTTGGCAAATAGAATCAATCTTGTAAAAACTAAATCCACAAAGGAGAGAATAAAATGTCTAAATACTCAATCAAAACTATCTCAGAAAACTACAAAATGACTGCTTTCGGTGTTTCACTTGAGGACTACAACGACTGGGCAGGTAATGCAGCAAAAACTGCAGCGAAAAAAGCTGAAATCACTGAAAATGGAAAGCTAGCTGAACTACTCTCGAAAGCTGATGGGCAAGAATATCAAATTAACTACGTCATCGACCATAAGGCTTGGCGTGGCTTCGGCGTAATGGGTGAATTCGATGTGGAAGGTGCTGTCGTACTTGATTTCCTAGCTGGCGACTACCTTGTCGTGCCTGGCACAGGTACTAACAAAGAATACCTAGCTGACGAAATTACAGGCAAGGTTTTCAGCGGCATGTTGCAAGAAATCACAGACTACAAATACGTTGGTCCTGGTAACTCAACATTCGTCAAATCAGCTGAAAACGGTGAATTCTACGGAGAAATGTGGCTTCGTGTAAAAAAAATTGAAGGATAAACTCTGTAAAATTTTTCAAAATTAATGTAAGCTTTAGGTAATATAAGGGTTTTGCTTAACCAATTTGAGATACGTTGGTATTTTTAGCGGTGCTCGACCTCTCGGAAAAATAAACATGAAAAAAGGAGTGCTTATATGGCTAATTACACACTTGAACATAAAAAATCATTCACATTGACCGCTTATGGTTTTTCAATCCAGTCGAATTTTCAAGACATGCAAGCTATGCAAAAAGAAAAAACTGAGTTTTGGGGCTTACTTAAAGCTGACGGCCGTTTTGATAAGCTTAAAAACGCAGCAAAGGACGATCGCGAATGGTCAGTCAACGAAGTGTATCAAGGCAAACCGTGGAATTATTTTGCAGTAGAAGCTGGTAAATCAGTGGCTGACGCAACGCGAATCATCGAGTTTCCAGAAGGCGAGTATATCGTGGTCGCAGGAAATGGCGACAAGGAAACTTTGTTTGATCAGCTAACATACCGTGCTTTTGGCGAAGTCTTGGCCCAAATTACTGACTATGCTTACGTTGGCGGTCCAAACGCTACTTATCGCAAAGATAACGGCGACGGCACTTTTTCCGGCGAATTTTGGGTACCTGTCGTTAAAAAATAAAATGAAAAAACAAGCAGGCACAATTATGTGGCTGCTTGTCTTAATTTAAAGTTACATTAATCCATACTTATTTATTAAACTGGTGAATTCCGTGTAATCTATCTACTCTATAATTAACCTATAGATAAGGATTAATCTCTTCACATTTCTTGCACAAAGTATATATCTATAGTGCCATAAAATAAAAGATGCCTTTTCAAAAAGGCATCTTTTCCTACATTATAGCGCTTTAATCATTTCCTCTACCATAAGAGTAGAATTGACAGCTGCCGTATGGATAAATTGATCAAATGAAATGCTTGATTCTTTACCAGCGATATCTGATAATGCACGTGTTACAACAAATGGTACTTTAAATGCATAACAAACTTGAGCAATAGCCGCTGCTTCCATTTCTACTGCATAAAGATCACCGAATTTGCCTTTTACAAACTCAACTCTTACTGGATCATTCATGAATGAATCACCAGTCACGATTAAGCCTTCAACAACTTGAATGCCATTTACTTTTTCTGCACATTTTTTAGCAATCTCTTTTAATTTCTCGTCTGCTGGAAACGCTGCAGGCATACCTGGAACTTGTCCGTACTCATAATTAAATGCTGTTACGTCAACATCATGATGACGAACTTCTGTAGAGATAACTACATCACCTACATTTAGATCAGTATGCAACCCACCAGCAGATCCAGTATTAATGACTACATCTGGTTGATATTTTTCTAATAAAATAGCAGTTGCCATTGCAGCATTTACTTTACCAATTCCTGATTTTAATAAAATGACTTCTTTACCTTCATATGTACCAACATTATATTCCGAACCAGCTACTACTTCTTTTTTTAAGTTATCTAATTTATCACGTAATACGTGTACTTCTTCTTCCATTGCACCAATAATTGCTATTTTCAAACTAAATCCCTACTTTCTATCAAACTTTTATCATTTTACCACACACAAACAAATCCTACACCTATATCGCGCAAAAACAAGCAGAAGACCTCCTTATTGATTAAGTGAGAAATCTACTGCTTGAAGAAAATTTTATTATTAATATTTTAACTCATTCACTTCTTGTACTAGAATTGGCAACCAACCTTCATTTTCTACCCAATGTAAATGCACCACATACTTATATGTTAAGTCTGTCGTAGCAACATATACCTTTACACTTTGATCGTCATAACCCTTTCCAAGATGCCATACTGAAAAATCCTTTTTCGTTAATGAAATCGCATTAGAAACTGCTTCTTCCATTTCGTAGAAATCACTTGATTGAAAACTGTATTGAACGATATGATCACCAGTTTGTGAAGTGGCAGTTGGTTTCCACTCCTTAACTGTAGATTGAATGATATTTTCATCTTCAATAGAATTCTTTATAATCTCATTAACTTTATCTCTAAATTTTGCTTGGTATGGGTTCGGTTCATCTGTTGCAATCGGTTTTGTTTCCATAGCTGGTGTAGAGTGTTCTGCTATTGCTTGCTTCGGCTCGATTTTTTTTTGTTCAATTATAGGCACAGATATTTTTACGCCTAAATAAACGATACCAATAAGTAGTGGTACTAATAGAATTTGAAAAAAGTAATTTCCTCTACGTACTCTTCTTAGCTTGCGAACCCTTCCATTCTTTTCTACTGAAGCCATTGACAAAATCCCCCAAAAACAACTAATTTTCCCTATTTTATCATAGAGTTCATTAATACAAAATAGTCTATTTTTTGTGAGTTTTGTCGTATTGGTAGATAGATTTTACTAAATTTGTAACCGTATCCGATGTCGATGTAATATCATCTTTCACATTTAAGCTCACGACCGCAAAGGCATACCTTGGTTTTTCATATGGAAAATAGCCTGCAAACCATTTATTCTGTTCAGTAATTTTGTCTTTTTCTTTTTTTGTTTCAGCAGTACCACTTTTTCCAGCTAGTGTGTAAGGAAGCGTACTATATCTTCTTCCCGTCCCTTTTTCATTTATGATGACACCACGCAGCATTTCTCTTAACTGTTGCATAGAATCGGGCGATAAGTAATCATCTGTTAATGCTTGATCTTCAAATGAAAACATTTCTGTACCATTCTTATACAGAACTGAATCCACTACTTTAACTTGCTTTGGTGATCCTCCCCGAGCGATTGTTGACATCATATTAGCAACAGCTAATGGCGTTACTTTTACATCCTTTTGACCGATTGAGGTATTTCTTAATCCCTCTAGTGGTTTATTTCCACCAAAGTAGGTTGAATTTCCTTCGTTTTGAAATTGGCTAAAACTTGCTTCATGATATACAGAACCTGTCCAACCTACAGGACCATTCATACCTAATTTAGTTGCATATGTTTCAAACATATCTTTATTTTTTAATGATAATTTCTGTCCTAACAATCCAAATGTATAATTACAGCTAGCATAAAAGCTTTCTTCAAAAGTTAAATTCCCTTTTCTTTTATCTTCATCTGTTTCATAATTACCACGGAGATCCTTATTACAGTTATACATTTGCTTATCTTGTACAATTCCTTGATCAATTGCCGCAGCAGCTACAACTGTTTTAAAGACAGATCCCGGTGTACTAGGCTGTAAGGCAAAGTTCGTAGCTGTATTATCATTTTTTGAAAATAAATTTTGATAGTTCATAGATGGTCTACTTACCATTGCTAGTAATTTATTTGTTTTCACATCTATTAGAACAGCTGCTCCTTTTTGTAGCTTTGCTTGATTCACAGCTTGTTCAAGTATTTGTTGTAATTCTTTATCTATTGTCGTTGCTAAAGAGACCGGATAGAAAGGATTACTAGGTTTGGCATACTTAACTTCATTTCCAAACATTGGTTTACCTAAATTATCAACATGAAGCATTAAATTAGACGTTCCATCTGACTTTAGAAAATCTTCAAATTGTGCTTCTAATCCAATTACGCCAAACTCTTTTGGCTTATAATCACGGTCACTCTCGTATTGCTTTTCATATTGTTCTTTATTTTCCCTTGCAATTCCTATTAGATGTTCAGCTAAATGCTGATCATCTTCATCTTGTGACAACATTGAGATTAAGCCAGAAACATGTAAATTATTAATCTGATCTATTTTTTCTGATGTTAATTCTTTCGAAATTCCTTTTAATGTAAAAGGTTCTTTTTTCCCAATGAATTGGTTTTTAATATCATATTCGGAGACTCCAGTAATAGCCGACAATTTCTCAATTGGCCAATCTATACTTTTTAAGAATGGAAATAATATTACTTTTGGTGTATATGCCGCACTTAGTAGCTTTTCATTTCGATCCAAAATTTTTCCGCGTCCATTATCAATTCGAAATTGAAATGTTCTTTGCGCCACACTTCTCTCAATTAAATTAACATGACTTGGCCCAAAGTTTTTTTGATGTAGAACCCCTATATCTAAACATCTGAATAATAATACAGAAAATAATAATGAAAATAAAATGAGTACGGCTTTAATTCTTCTTTTCATAAAAAAACACCTCATCTACATTGTAGACGGGGTGTTCTTATTTCAAACTATTATTTTAAATTTTTAAACAATTACTGATTACTTAACAGCAATAATTCTAACTTGCATATCTCCACCTGGAGTTGAAACTGTAACTTCTTCACCGACTTTTTTACCTAATAAGCTTCTAGCAATTGGAGAGTCGTTTGAAATTTTACCTTCAAATGGGTCAGCTTCAGCACTACCTACGATTGCGTATGTTTCTTCATCGCCTGCTGGTAATTCTAAAAATGTTACTGATTTTCCTAAAGCTACTGTATCAGAAGCTTCTTTGCTTTCTGTAATAATTTCAGCATTACGAATCATGTTTTCTAAAGTTGTAATACGGCCTTCAACAAACGCTTGCTCATCTTTAGCTGCATCGTACTCTGAGTTCTCTGATAAATCACCAAAACTACGAGCAATTTTAATACGTTCTACAACCTCAGCACGTTTTACTGTTTTTAAAGTTTCTAATTCTTGTTCTAATTTTTCTTTCCCAGCTAATGTCATTGGGAATTTTTTTTCAATAGCCATTTTGTACACTCCTTTTAGTATCCACCGTTTCTTTATGTAGAATTCCTAATGTTATGTTTATACAATGTAGTTGTACAAACAGTGTATGAGAATAATTAATGATTCATTCACTTTATGAAAACGCATTCTTTTTATATAGAAAGATGAAGAAGCTAGACCTTCTCCATCTTTCTTATCTATGATTTATGAATTATTCTCTCATATTAAGGTATTATAATACACTTACTCTTTCAAGTATAGTCTGAATTTTCGTTGCCATTAAGTCAATTGCAACAAAATTTTGTCCACCTTCTGGAATAATGATATCAGCAAATTTCTTTGATGGCTCACAAAATTGATTGTGCATTGGTCGAACAACATTAACATATTGGTCTACAACTGAGTCAACTGTTCTACCACGTTCTTTTATATCACGCTGTATTCTACGAAGGATTCTTAAATCAGCATCAGTATCAACGAATATTTTAATATCCATTAAATCACGTAAACGCTCATCTTCTAAAACCAATATACCTTCTAAAATAATAACTTCTTTTGGGTCAACAGGGATTGTTTCTGAAGATCTAGTATGAATTGTATAATCATATACAGGTTTTTCAATTGCTTTATATTGTAATAATTGATTGATATGTTCAATAAATAAATCATTATCAAATGCTAATGGATGATCGTAATTTGTTTTTAATCTTTCTTCCATTGGTAAGTGAGTTTGATCTTTATAATAAGAATCTTGCTGAATCATTAAAATCGAATGACCTTTAAATTGGTCATAAATTGCCTTAGTCACAGATGTTTTACCAGAGCCAGTACCTCCAGCAATTCCAATAACAATGGGCTTATTCCCCATACTTCAATCCCTCTTTCTTATCAAACTAACTTTTTTCTCATCATGTTGTAAGGATATACCTTTTGATCAACTTTAATTTTTACAATTTCTAATGGATGTCTTGCCGCATCTAATTCCGTACCTTCTTCATCAACAATTACGCCAACAGTTTGTTTGAAGTTTTCCAGTTCCGGACCAAAAAATTCAATTTGATCACCAGGCTTAAAGTAATTACGTTGTTGAATTGTTGCGATACCTGTTTGCTCATCATAGTCTAATACAAGTCCAGCAAAATCATACGTAGTTTTTTTGCTATGATTTCCAAACATCTGTTCTTTCATTCCTGGGAACCCTTCAAAGAATGAAGAAGCTGTTTCACGATTCGCACATTTGTCTAATTCTTCAACCCATTCTTCTTTAAACTCAAAGTTATCAGGATCAGCACAATATGCATCAATAATTTTACGGTAAACAGAAACAACTGTAGCTACGTAATGGATTGATTTCATGCGTCCTTCAATTTTTAAGCTATCTACACCAATTTCAATAAATTTAGGAATTGATCTTAATAAATTTAAATCTTTAGGGCTCATTGCAAACGGAGCATCTTCTTCTTCGAATAATGAACTTTCAGATGCGCCTTGTACTTGTGATTCAGTTTGTACTAAATCATAGTCCCAACGGCATGACTGACAGCATCCTCCGCGATTTGAATCACGTGCAGTCATATGATTACTTAAAGTACAGCGACCTGAGTAAGCAATACACATTGCTCCGTGGATAAATGTTTCAATTTCAACATCTACTTTTTCTTTAATTTCTTTGATTTCCTCATAGCTTGTCTCACGAGCTAAAACTAATCGGTGTAATCCTTCTTCTTTCCAGTACTGTGCTGCACGATAATTTGAAAGTGATTGTTGTGTACTTAGATGTACTTCTAATTTAGGAGCAGCTTGTTTACAAGTCTCAATGATATATGGGTCAGCTACGATGATACCAGTTACTCCTGCTGTTTCAATTCCTTGTAAATATTCAACAAGTCCGTCCATGTTTTCATTGTGAGCAAAAATATTAGTTGTTACATAAATTTTTGCTCCGTATTTATTTGCAAATTCTACACCTTCAGCCATATCTTCTAAAGAGAAGTTATCAGCATTCGAACGTAATCCAAACTCTCTTCCACCAATAAACACGGCATCTGCACCGTATCTGACTGCAATTTTTAATTTCTCTAAATTACCCGCTGGCGCTAAAAGTTCTGGTTTTTTTACAATTACGCGTTTACCATCAACGATTTTATCTAATTGTCCAATTGCCATTGTTCTTCCTCCTCTTACAATATTTCATGTTAATTATTGTTTTCTATTTAAATTTGGGCCTTCATTTAACACCCTTTAGCATTACGTTCTATCAAGTTTCTACACGAAGTCCTCGAGTACAAAAGGTTAGATTGAACAAACCAACTGCACTTGTTCTGTTCTGATATTTGTCAGGACCTTATGTTAGTTTTGTTTAATAAACTGTTTCTTTAAAGAAGAATCCTGTATCTAATTTGCGGTTTACAGGTTGGATTGCTTCGATTTTTTCGAAAAGCTCTTCTTTAATATCTTCGTAAGCATCTCTGTCTTCAACACATAGGTCAATTGCTTGTCTGTATAGTTTTGTTACTTCAACGATGTATTCTGATGATTTTAATACTCCGTCGATTTTTAATGAATCAATGCCGGCATCGATTAATTCTTCTAACTCATTAATGATACAAATATCATTTGGGCTCATAATGTGCGTTCCGTTGATATCTTCAAAAATCGGATATTTATTATTTCGTTCATTATCTACTAAGAACATATTTTCTTCGTATTTTTTTTGTTGAATAACTTCCATATTTTTGCCTTGGTATTCAAAGTAGTTTCCAACAAGTGATCTCTTAGATTGGAACATACAAGTCATACCATGAACTTGTACTTCTATTTCTACTTCAGCATTTTCTTTCATTTCTGTTACTGCTTCAAAGCTAAGCTCTCTTGCTAGTACAGCACGTTTCGCACCACGTTTACCCCAATAATTACAAGTAAACCAGTTAGTTGCAGTTGTTTCTGTATTCCAATGTAATTGCATATTTGGCGCAATCTGACGTACTGACATTAATACAGCCGGATCACCGAATACAATTGCGTCTACATTTGCATCACGCAAAAATGTAATATAGTCGTCAATTTCCTCTAAAATTTCATTATGATATAATCCGTTCATTGCTACATATACTTTGATACCTTTTTGATGTGCAATAGTAACAGCTTCCTTTACAGCTTCGCGATTAAATTCACCTGCTAATCGTAATCCAAAACGCTGTTCACCAATCATAATTGCATTAGCACCTGCATCGGCTAATTTTTCTATGTCATTTACGTTTGTTGGCGTAACTAATAATTCAGGCTTGAACATTGTTAACTCCCCTTTTCTTACTGATGGCCACTCCATCACCTATTGGAATAATTGTCGAGTCATACATAGGATGATTCATTAACCATTCATTGTAATTTTGTATCCTTTTAATTAAAGCTCGTTTACGTCGATCATCAACAAGCTCGGCACTTTCTGCTACTTGTCCTTTAAATAAAACATTATCTGAGATGATTACACCTCTGTCAGATAATAATGGCTCGTACAATTCAAAAAAGCGTTGATATTGAGCTTTCGCAGCATCTATAAATATGACATCGAATTGTCTGTTGTCTGGCAAATTATCTTTTAAAAGTAAAGCATCTCCTTCTAAAAGTGTAATCCTATTACTATATCCACTTCTGTCTATATATTCCTTCGCTTTACGAATGCGCTCTGCATTTCGTTCCATTGTAACAATACTTAACTCTGGGAAAGCTTTTGCCATTCGAATACTTGAATAACCGATTGCACTTCCAATTTCTAAAATGGATGTAGGTTGTATTAAATACAATAATCCTAGCATAAACTCCATGCCCGCTTTATCCATGATCGGAACATGCTGCTCAAGTGCATACAATTCCATTTCTTCTATAAAAGGTTCTCTATGTTTATAAAAATTCGCCAAATACTGGCGAACTAAAACTTCATCCATTTCTTATAAAGCCTCCAATAGAATACAACCTTGTATAACAAGGTGTCAGACTTCACGCCAAATGCTCGCTTTCTTCGTTGTATCGAATGCTTGTGGTGCTCATAACCGTAAAAGGTAACATGCTCCTGCGACTCGAAAGACAAACGTTTTCAGTCAGTCTGAATCTCTTATTTTTATAATTTCATTAAAACTGCAACCTTTTTAAACAAGGTATACGTGCAAATTTACTATATCTGAATTTATTTTGACCCGTAATATTCTAACATAAAAAAAAGACCCTTGGCTAGTACCAAGAATAGTAACAAGTTTTTAAAGCGTTTTAATATACAAAATTCCTCAGTGAAAACGATGATTTTACTGAGGAATTTGTTATTTTTTATACAAGTATTGCCAACTTCTTAATTTATATGCTTATCTTTTTCTGTATTATGTTCTTCTAGTGATTTAGTGAAGATAACTTCACCCTCTTTATTCGCTAAAAAGTATAAATAGTCAGATTTTGCAGGTTTTAATGCAGCTTCGATACTTTCAACTCCTGCACTTGCAATTGGCCCGATTGGTAAGCCTTTAATATAATAAGTATTATATGGCGACTCAACCTCTAGATCTTTGTAAAGTACTCTTGCTTTATGTTTCCCTAACGCATATAGAACAGTTGGATCTGTTTGTAAAGGCATATCAATATCAAGTCGATTATAAAATACGCTTGAAATTAATTTTCGATCTGTTAATTCATTTGCTTCTTCTTCAATAAGGGAAGCCATTGTTAACGTTGAATGAGGTGTCAGTTTTTTCTCAGCCATCTCATTTTTATACTTGTCTAATACACTTTTTGTTTGATTTAACATAGGTGTAATAATTTCTTCTAGACTTGGTTTGAATTCACCATAAAGATAGGTTGATGGATATAAATACCCTTCTAAGTGATAACGAATACCCTTTTTGAACATTTCATTCGTTAATAAGTCTGGGTACTTTTTTTGTAGTGATTGGATAAACGCTTTATCATTTAACTGTTTTAGTACAGTTGCTTCATCTAACTTAAATTCTTTCGCAATAATACCAGCGATTTCTTTCAGTTGAGTACCTTCAGGAATTGTTAAATCCTTAACTGCAACTTGGTATTTCCCACCCATTTGTAGATGTTTAACGATTGTAGCAACATCTTGATTTTGACTGAAATTATAATTACCAGCCTTTAAACTCGCATTATTATGTAATTTTACATAAACCTTAAATACATCAGTATTTTTTATTAATTTTTGCTTCTTAAAAATTGATGCTATGTCCCCTACAGAGCTACCTTGTGGGATTGTTACTAGCTGTTCTTGTTTATTAGATGCATTAACTGGCATTAACATATACTTGTATGAAGCTAAACCAGCTACAATACATACTATGATCGCTATAATTATGTATAGAAAAACTCGCATTCCACTTCTATTTTTATTTGATGATTTCATTCCTCTTTTTTCAAACTTCGAAAATGACATTGACTTATCTACCTCCTTTATCACGTATTAGTATACTACAAACATTCCAATTATCGGCAATTTTCTACATAAAAAATGCTAAACGCTTAATTAAGCGTTTAGCATTTTAAAAAAGTGATTTGAATTATTCGCCTTCTTCTTCATCAAAGAAAGTATTAAGAACTTCTTCAATCATTTCCCACTCTTCATCAGTTTCGATTGGGAATAATTCTCCGTCTTCACCATCTTCTGCAGGAATAAAGCTAGAAGCATGGTATTCAGGATCTCCATCTTCATCGAACTCTTGTCCAACTGCAGTGTAGATTACGTATGATTTATTATAATCATCAGATTCAAAAGTTAAAACGATATTGCAAAGAATCTCATTACCTTCTTCATCTATGATCGTAATTTGTCTGTCTTCACCGTGTTCCATTTGTATCACCTCGTTATCATTTAACAAAATATGTATAGTGGATTGTGGAATGGTTAAATGCATTCCACACTTCCACTTTTCATTATCACTTTATACTATCTAAGTAATTTTGTAAAATAACTACTGCAGCCATTTTATCAATTACTTGTTTTCTCTTTTTACGACTGACATCCGCAGAGATTAAAAATCGTTCAGCAGCCATCGTAGAAAGTCTTTCATCCCATAGTATAACCGGAAGATTGAATTCTTCTTCAATTAATTTGGCAAAACGTTGGCATGCTTCTCCACGTTCACCAATACTTCCATTCATATTTTTTGGCAAACCTACTATTACTTTGTCTATTTCATAGCTATCAATGATTTCTTTTAGTCGGTCAAGTCCAAATATTTGGCGCTCTTCATTAATTTTAACTGTCTCAATTCCTTGAGCTGTCCAACCTAGTGCATCACTTACAGCTACGCCTATTGTTTTAGTTCCTACATCTAGCCCAAGTGCTCTCATTTATTATTCTCCACGATGTTGTTGTAAGTAAGATTTTACTAATTCTTCAATAATTTCATCACGTTCAAGCTTTTTCATCATACTTCTTGCATCATTATGACGAGGAATGTACGCAGGATCGCCTGATAATAAGTATCCTACTATTTGATTGATTGGATTATAGCCCTTTTCTTGTAATGCATCATGAACCTTTAATAATACTTCATTTACTCGAATATCTTGTCCCTCGTCTTGCAAACTAAACTTCATCGTTTTATCAAATGAATCCATATAAGGCACCCCACTTATCCGTTTATTTCTAGCTAATCATATTGTACCATTTTTATATGGTAGATTACGAATTAACTAAAATTTCATTAAACGTATCTATCTGTTATTGTACACAATTTCTTTATTATTTAGAAATCGTTGCCATCCATTGTTCAACAAATGCAATTGCCTCATCAAGTTTAGATGCATCCTTACCACCAGCTTGAGCCATATCTGGACGGCCTCCGCCTCCACCGCCACAAATTGTAGCAGCTTCTTTAATAAGATTTCCAGCATGATATCCTTGAGTCACTAAATCCTTCGTTACACCTGCAATTAGGTTAACTTTTCCTTCATTAGCAGATCCAAGCAATACAACTACAGATCCAACTTTATTTTTTAAATCATCAACCATTGTACGAAGGCTATTCATATCTGCACCATTTACTTTGGCAGCAACAAATTTAACTCCATTTACTTCTTTTACATTGTTACTAATATTCCCTGCTTCAATGTTACTTAATTTTGAAGAAAGTGATTCATTTTCTTTTTGTACTTGCTTTAATTCTGATTGTAAAATTTCAATTCTAGATACAACATCTTTTGTATTTGATTTTAAAAGTCCTGCAGCATCTTTTAATTGACCGATTTGCTCTTGCATATATTCGTAAGCTGCTTTTCCTGTAACAGCTTCGATACGACGAGTTCCTGCACCAATACCTGACTCAGAAATAATTTTGAAAGTACCAATTGATGCTGTGTTATCAACATGACATCCACCACATAATTCAAGACTATAGTCACCAACTTGAACAACTCTTACAACATCGCCATATTTTTCGCCGAATAATGCCATCGCGCCCATTGCTTTTGCTTCAGCGATTGCTTTTTCAGAAATAACAACTGGAATGCTCTCCCAAATTTTTTCATTTACAATTTTTTCGATTGTTTCAAGTTCTTCTGGTAGAACTTGACCAAAATGTGAAAAGTCAAAACGAAGACGTTCTTGGTTTACTAATGATCCAGCTTGATTCACGTGAGTTCCTAATACATCTTTTAATGCTTGGTGTAATAAATGAGTTGCTGTATGGTTTTTAACAATGCTAGAGCGATTAGCTTTATTAATTGTAGCAGTTACCTTTGAACCAACTGAAAGTGCGCCTTCAACAACTTTTACACGATGTAAATTTTGTCCATTAGGTGCTTTTTGTACATCAAGAACTTCTACTTTTAATCCAGCTGCAGTTAAAGTTCCTCTATCCGCAATTTGTCCGCCACTTTCAGCGTAGAAAGGTGTTACATCAAGAATTAAGTGAGCCTCTTCTCCATTCGCTACATCTTCAACTCTTTCGCCATCTTTTACTAAAGCTAGAACAGTTGATTGGGCAATGCCTTCACCATATCCTACGAATGTAGATACTTCTTTAATTTCACGAAGTGCTTCACTTTGCACTTGCATAGAATCAACGTCTTGACGAGCAGAACGAGCACGTTCACGTTGCTTCTCCATCTCAACTTCAAAGCCATTATGGTCTACTGTTAAGCCTTCTTCTTCAGCGTACTCTTCTGTTAATTCGATTGGGAATCCGTAAGTATCGTACAGACGGAACACATCTTCCCCTTTAATAACAGTACTGTCTTCAGCTTTAGCACCTTTCATAACAGTTGTTAGAAGTGCTAATCCTTCATGTAATGTTTCATGGAAACGCTCTTCTTCATTTTTAATAACTTTTTGAATAAAAGGTATTTTTTCTTTCACTGTTGGATAGTAGCTTTCCATAATTTCAGCAACTACAGGTACTAATTCAAACATAAATGGACGCTCTACACCTAGCTTTTTCGCATAACGTACAGCACGGCGAATCAGTCTACGTAAAACATATCCTCTTCCTTCGTTTGATGGAAGTGCACCATCTGCTACAGCAAATGATACAGTTCTGATGTGATCTGCAATTACTTTAAACGCAGTATCTTTATCTAAATCACCATTTCTATATGATTGACCAGAGATTGTCTCTACAACATTGATAATTGGCATAAATAAATCTGTATCAAAGTTTGTGTCTACTTCTTGTAAGACACTTGCCATACGCTCTAAGCCCATTCCAGTATCAATGTTTTTACTTGGTAACTCTGGATATTCATTTCTATTTAAGCCGTCTTTTGAATTGAATTGAGAAAATACGATATTCCAAATTTCTAAATAACGATCATTTTCTAAATCTTCTTTAAGCAGCTTAATGCCGATATTTTCTTCATCGTATTTTGTACCACGGTCATAAAAAATTTCAGTACAAGGACCACATGGACCTTCACCAATTTCCCAGAAGTTACCTTCTAACAGAATGATATGCTCAGGATCTAATCCTAATTTAATCCATAAATCATAAGTAACTTTATCTTCAGGATATACAGTCACATATAATTTTTCTTTTTCAAATCCAAACCACTCATCTGAAGTTAATAATTCCCAGCCCCAAGTAACTGCTTCTTCGCGGAAATAATCTCCAATCGAAAAGTTACCTAACATTTCAAAGAAAGTATGGTGGCGAGCTGTTTTCCCTACATTTTCAATATCATTTGTACGGATTGATTTTTGAGAATTTGTAATTCTTGGGTTCTCAGGAATTACTCGACCATCAAAATATTTTTTTAAAGTTGCAACACCACTATTAATCCATAATAATGTTGGATCATCTACAGGTACTAAAGATGCACTTGGTTCAACAGAGTGACCTTTTTGTTTAAAGAAATCTAAATACATTTGACGAATTTGAGCAGCAGTTAGCTTTTTCATTTAGTGTATACCTCCATATTTATGTAAATTATTTTGTCGAAAAAACAAAAAAATCCCGTCCCTAAAACAGGGACGAGATGTACTCGCGATACCACCCTGATTATGAATAGAAAGCAAATGCTTAGGCCATTACATGCCTCTTAGTCTATTCATCACCTCAAGAGACCGTAACGTGGCCAGACGTCAGTGATTAGCTGCATTCAGGAGTAGCTGTTCTGTCACCCTTCATTAAAGTTTCTTTCAGCCAAGGAAACTTCTCTCTACACAAATATTGCTTAAATGGACTGTGACATACTTTTTCCTTCAAAATTTTGCAAATTTTATTGTATGAAAAAATAGTATCATTGTAAAAATTGAAAGTCAAGATGATAGATGTTGTTTTCTATTGTGGAAATACCTCAGGATTGAAATAAACACAACTAAACCAGGCACTGCTAATAATAAACCAGTAAATCCTGCAACTTCACCTGCTACTAATAAAGTAAACATAATGATCACAGGATGGGTGTGAATCGACTTTCCAATAATTAATGGTGACAATACATTCCCTTCAATTAATTGCAACACAATTAATATAATACCAACACGAATTAACAGACTCGTACCTTCAGATGCAGCTAAAAATAAAGTAGGCAATGCACCGATAATTGGTCCAAAGTATGGAATGATATCTGTTATGCCAATTATCAGCCCTAAAACCAGTGCATATTTCATTTTTCCAATCCATAAAAAGATAGTTGCCATAATAAACAATAAGAAACAAACAAAAATTTGACCACGAATATACTTACCAAATGTATTGTCCAATTCAATAGCTAAACCCTTTGTCTCATCTCTCCATTTAGTTGGAATAAACTTGATTAATATATCTGCTAGAACTTTATAATCCTTTAAAAAATAAAAAACGATAAATGGAATAATGACAATTGAGATGAAATTATTCACAAAATGCTTCATCCAATCCCCGGTTCGATTGACTAAAGAAATACCAAATTGCTCTGCACCATTAATCATTAAATCCACTCGATTATGTAAAAAGATTGGCATTCTAGAGGTTTTACGCTCAATTTTCGATAGGAACGTATCATATAATGAAAGTACCTTAGGGAAAGAAAGAAGAATATCATTCCATTGTTGTTTAAATATCGGTATCAATAAATATAACCCCAATACCGCTCCGCCAAAAAATAATAAATATATTAAAAGAATGGCATATACTCTTTTCAAACCTTTTTTATGAATGTACTCAATTGCTGGGTGTAATAAATACGCTATAATGAGTCCAATTAAAAATGGAATTAACGCTTTTAAAATACCAATAATGATATGAAAATAAACCGGTTTTAAATAATAAAATACAATTCCGATTAGTCCTATTAATAAAACGAGACATAATCGATAGATCCACTTAAGTTTTAATCCGTCCATAACAAACCTCCATACTGGAATTAGTATGGAGGTTTTTAAGATAAATTATGTAATCGTTAGTTTTGATTTTGAATTGTTTTTAAAATCAATTACCATCAAACCGGACACAAAAAGCACATGTCCCACTCAGACATGTGCTAATTACATCCTTACATTAAAGCATCTTTTTTAAAGACTTTCTCATTTTTTTAATGCTTTTTTGAGAATACCATTTGTTATCGTACATTAGTTTCATCGCAAGTGCACCTGCACCCAAACCTAAACCTAATAAAGAGCTCTTTCTAGCCATTACTAATCACTCCTACATACTAAGTTTTCGATCCTCTTCGTCGAATAAGTCATCTAACGAACTTAACGTACCATCCTCTTCAACTTGGTGCGTGTAAATCATGCCTTTATTAATTGAAAGTTCTATATAACATCCCCAGCAATAATATTGATTTACACCAATTTTACCCAAGTCTTTACTTTGACAATTTGGACAAATCACAACGCTCGCTCCCTTAGCCTAAAAAAGGCAATCTTTCTAAGCATTGTGGCCAAGTAAAAAGGAAAATATACGTAAATTACAGGAATCGTCTTGCACTAAGTATTATTGGTCAATTACATAAAATCATAAGGAGAAAGATTTGGTAATTCATCAGATAACTTAAAAGGTAACTCATCATCTAATGAAATCTCTGCATTTTCAATCCCTTTTAGTTTCATGCAAAGGGTTGTTTGGCGTTGTCCGTCGTCGGTCCGCCCAATTCCTTGAATAAAGGCATCTTGTTCACCACATAAAATAAGAAATTTTTTACTTCTTGTTACTGCAGTGTAAATTAAATTTCTGCGAAGCATTCGATAATAACTTTTTACGATTGGTAGAACAATAATATCAAATTCACTACCCTGTGATTTATGAATTGAACAACAATAAGCCAATGTTAGCTGAGTAAAATCTGGTCTAGTGTAAGTAACCTCATTTCCATCAAAGGAAACAATGATGATGTCTTGTTGTTCAACATTTTCTTTAGCAAAAAAAATATTAACGATTTCTCCCATGTCACCATTAAAAACATTATTCTCAGGAACATTTACTAATTGGAGTACTTTATCACCTGTTCTAAAAGTCGTATCACCAAATTTCATTTCTCGCTGTTTTTCTCGTTTTGGGTTAAATACTTCCTGTAGACCTTGATTTAATGCGTCAATTCCAGCTGGGCCACGGTACATTGGTGCTAATACTTGGATATCTCTAACTGGAAAACCTTTTTTATTTGCATTTTCACATACTTTTTTAACAACTTCTACAACTTGCCCACTTGAACAGCCAATAAATGATCGGTCTTTTTTTTGCTGAAATAAATCCTCTGAAATTTTTCCATCTTTTATATAATGTGCCATTGTAATAATCGAGGAATCTTCAGACTGACGATAAATGTCCTTCAACCTTACCGTTGGTACCGTTCCAGAATTTAATAAATCCTTCAAGACTTGTCCTGGCCCAACCGATGGAAGTTGATCTTCGTCACCTACAAAGATAACCTGACACCCTTGAGGTATGCTTTTCAGTAATTGATTACCTAACCAAACATCAACCATTGAAAACTCATCAATAATCAGTAATTTTCCATTTAGTGGATTATCCTCATGATGGCTAAATTCGCCTTCTCTTGTCCAACCTAATAAACGGTGAATTGTCACCGCTGGTAAACCGGTTGCTTCGCTCATACGTTTTGCAGCTCTTCCCGTTGGTGCTGCAAGTAAATATGGAAATGGAACGTCCTTAGGATAAGCATGTTGATCAAGAGATAAAGCATGGATTGTTGAAAACAGATTTACGATTCCTTTTATAACTGTCGTTTTACCAGTACCTGGACCTCCAGTTAAAACCATCATTGGAGATTCAACAGCCTTCTTTATTGCTTCAGCTTGAGAAGGAGCATATCGTACATTCATTGTTGCTTCTAGCGTTTCTAATTCTTTTTTAAATCGACTATCTGTCATTTCACCTAAATCTGGCGCTTCACTCAATAGCTTTTGAATTGCTTTAACGATACCCTTTTCAGCATAAAATAATGCTGCTAAATAAATTCTGTCATCTTCTAATACAAGTTTTCCATCTGCCACTAATCGATTCATTTCCCGAGAAATGTCGACAGCCTCCACTAGCTCTGGATCTTGTTTCATTAATAACACTCTTGTTTCGTCTATAAATTGATCTTGTGTAATATAGACATGCCCATCCTGCATCGATAAATGCTCTAATACATATACGCACCCTGCTCTAATACGGTCAGGATGATTACCTGTAATTCCGATCGCACGACCAATTTCATCAGCTCTACCAAAGCCGATTCCATCAACATCTTCAATTAGTTTAAATGGATTTGTTCGAATGACCTCTAATGTCGATTCATTATATGTTTTATATATTTTGATTGATAAAGCAGTTCCGATTCCATAACCGCTTAAAAAGCTCATCACTTTCTCTAAGCCTTGGTGAGATAAAATCGTTTCATATATGTCTTTTGCTTTTGCTTTCGGTAGTTGTGGTACTGATTCCAGGCTATCTGGATTATCTAATATTTTATTAATGGCACCTTCACCTAAATGTTCAACGATTTTTTCAGCTGTTCGTTTTCCAATACCTTTAAACAAATCTGAAGATAAATATTGAATAACGCCTTTTTTAGTTGATGGAAGCTCTTTGGCAAAAGATGAAATTTGAAATTGTTTACCATATCTAGGGTGATCTTTTAAAATTCCTTTAAATGTATAGGATTCATCTTCATTCATACGAGGGATGTTTCCTGTAATTGTTATTTCCTGTTCACAGTTCGACAAGTTTGTATCAACGACTTTTACTTTGGCAACTGTATAGAAATTTTCAGCATTATAAAAGATAACTGTTGTTACATTACCTTTAATATACGGAGTTTCATCTACAAACAATTCCATCTCATTTTGTGCCTGCACTAGGGTTCCACCTCCAGACCTGACTTGTTCATGTTATTTTTTACTCTTTATTTTCTATTACTTTTAATGCATGCATTGCTAGTATATGATCATGTTGGTGTTCTATCGCCTTTTCAAAGTGTTCTTTCGCACCCTCTACATCATCATTAAACATATCAATAATCCCTAAATTGTAATGTGCATCAGAATGACTCTCGTCAAGTGCCAAAACCTTATCTAAGCTTTGCTTAGCTTCTTCTAACATCTCTAATTTCGCTAGCGTTAATCCATATTGAAATAATGCATCAATATCTGACTCATCTAATTCAATTGCACATTGGAAAAATGGAAGTGCAAAACGGTCTTCCCCATTATTCACACAGCAAAGGCCGATCATAAAATGAACATCGCTATCATCCATACCAAGTTTTACGCAATGTTGAAAATGATTCTTTGCTAACTCAAATTTTCCATCTTCAAAATAAACTGTACCTACAGCATAATGAGCTGCAGCTAATTCTGGGTCGACTTCTAAAGCTTTTTCAAAAAAACGACAAGCGCGTTCAACATCACCCATTGTCAGTAATAACTGTCCAAAGTTTACATACGCTAATGAATTAGTTGGATTTTCTTCAATTTCCTTCGTCAAATAATTGGCTGCTTCTTCTAGATTACCTTCCTGTAAAGCAGAAACACCACGTTCAAAATTCGTCATTTGTAACACCTCTATGTATTTTTCTTTCAATTATTCTAAACCCCATATGTATTTAACACTATCATACAGTAAGATACATTTCAAAGACCATCTATGATAAAAAAACAACCCCAACCTATATGGATGGGGTCATTTTACTTTGTCTTATCTTAAATACGTTAATTCTTTACCATCAATAAATGCACGATCAATTGTTCCGCCACCTAGGCAATCTGTACCGTCGTAAAATACAACTGCTTGTCCTGGTGTAATGGCGCGGATTTTTTCATGGCATAAAATTCTAACAGAGTTATTATCCAATATTTCAACAGTTACTTCATTATCTTCTGAACGGTAACGGAATTTTGCTGTACATGTAAATGAAGCTTCTTTTGGTAACTCAGAAGTCCAACTAATATCAGAAGCTAACACTTCATTACTATATAGAAGTTCGTTATGGAAGCCTTGTTCTACAAGTAAGATGTTCTTTTCAAGATCTTTACCTACAACAAACCAAGGATCTCCATTCCCACCAATACCTAGTCCATGACGTTGACCAATTGTATAATACATTAGTCCATCATGTTTACCTTTAAATTCGCCGTCCATCGTCATCATATCACCTGGTTGAGCCGGTAGATAATTACTTAAGAATTCTTTAAAGTTTCGTTCTCCAATAAAGCAGATTCCAGTACTATCTTTTTTCTTAGCAGTTGCTAGGTTTGCTTCTTCGGCAATTTTGCGAATTTCAGGCTTAGTGTATTCGCCAAGTGGGAACATTACTTTTGAAAGCTGGTCTTGTCCAAGTTGATTTAAAAAGTAAGTTTGGTCTTTGTTACTATCTATACCACGAAGCATTTTATATTCACCATCACGATAATCAACTCCGGCATAATGACCAGTTGCTACATAGTCAGCTCCTAGTGTCATCGCGTGTTCAAGAAATGCTTTAAATTTAATTTCTTTATTACACATTACATCTGGATTTGGTGTGCGTCCTTTTTTATATTCATCTAAAAAATAAGTGAATACTTTATCCCAATATTGTTTTTCAAAATTCACTGCATAATAAGGAATACCAATTTGATTACATACTGCAATTACATCTTCATAATCTTCAGTAGCTGTACATACGCCAAATTCATCAGTGTCATCCCAGTTTTTCATAAAAATACCAATGACATCATAACCTTGCTCTTTTAATAAATATGCCGTAACAGATGAATCAACCCCACCTGACATTCCTACTACTACGCGAGTGTCTTTTGGATCTTTTCTATTTATCATTTTTCCAACCTCGCATTTTTTATATTTTGACTCAGTTAAAAAAGAATGTTAATTTCCATTCCTTTATAACCAACTCTTCTTTCATACTCTTACTGTATTTAGAAAAATTCACTCATTTAACTAATCGTTGAACGATAGAAGTAACACGTTTAGCAAGAGCATGGATTTGCTCTTCTGTATTTCCATAACCAAAACTAAATCGGATTGAAGAACGAATTTTAGGTGAATCAATTCCAAACATTTCAACAAGTACATGTGAAGGATCAACGCTACCAGCTGTACAAGCTGAACCACTCGAAGCTGCAATTCCTGCTATGTCTAAATTAACTAAAAACGATTCAATCGAAATATCATCAAATGATAAGTTTAACACATGTGGAGCAAAAAACGTCTCGTTTCCATTTTTTTCAAACCGAATGTTGTTTTCTTTTAAATCACTTATAAATATTTCTTGGAATCGCAAGTAATTTTCAACTCGCTCTTCTCGTTCGTCTTGAATCAATTCTACTGCTTTTGCTAAACCTACGATTCCAGGTACATTTTCAGTCCCTGCTCGACGTTTACGTTCTTGTTGACCACCGAATTGTAGTTGTGAAAATGTGGCATTTTCTCTCGCATATAAAAAGCCTACACCCTTAGGTCCATTAATTTTATGTGAAGATATGGATAAAAAGTCTACCCCTAATTCATTCACATCTATTGGAATTAACCCGTATGCTTGAACAGCATCTGTATGAAACAATGCTTTATGATTTTTTAGGATTTCTCCAATTTCTTGAATCGGTTGAACAGTTCCAATTTCATTATTTACCATCATAATAGATACAAGAATTGTGTCTTCACGTAATGCAGACTTAACATCCTCTATATTCACTCGCCCGGTATGATCTACTGGCAAATACGTTACCTCAAAACCTTCTTTTTCAAGTGCTTGGCATGTATGTAATATAGCATGATGTTCTATCGCAGAGGTAATAATGTGCTTACCAAACTTTTGATTCGCATATACAGCACCTCTAATGGCTAAATTATCACTTTCCGTTCCGCCACTTGTAAATATAATTTCATTCACTTTCGCACCAATACTACTTGCACATACTAAACGAGCTGTATCAACTTTTTGGCGAGCTTGTCGACCAAAAGAGTGGATACTAGAAGGGTTACCAAAGGTTTCGTTCATTTCAATAACCATTATATCAATTACCTCTTTGTGCATAGGTGAAGTCGCTGCATGATCTACATAAATACGTTCCATTCTCATAATCCTTTCTTGATGAAGCATTCAAATTCCGATTTGAATGCAATTCTATTAAATATAAAACATATATCCATTTAAATCATCTGATTCTAATTTTGCTAAATCTTCAAGAGTTGTGTGGTCTAAAACATCATTGATTGCTTTTTGCACTCGAGTCCATAGTTCTCTTTGCGCTGGATTTTCGTCTTCAATATTTTCGATTGGAGATAAAGATCCTTCTAAAGCAGAAATAACTTCTCCCGCAGAAATTTCATTTGGCTCCTTGGTTAAAATATACCCACCATATGCTCCTCGAATACTTTTTACAAGTCCTGCATTACGTAGCAGTGAAATAATTTGCTCTAAATAATGTTCTGAAAGATTTTGTGCATTTGCAATACTTTTTAAAGAAATTGGCTTATCACAATATCTTTTAGCTAACTCAATCATTACTGTTAATCCGTATCTTCCCTTAGTTGAAATTTTCATCTATTCACTCCGTTCAATAACTTATTTCAATCATTTTATCTATTTTACACCTTATCTAATACAGTATTTATACAATTATTGTACACTATTTAAAAAGCATTTTCACATTTCTAAAAAAAATACACTAATCCAATTGGAAAAGTGTATTATCTCTTAAATCATTTAATTTTTCAAGATTCCCGCACGGATATAATGTGCCGTAGCAGCTTTCTCGTCTATCTCTTCTATATTGATTGGCAATTCTCTTGCTTTACATAAAAACTTGAGTATTTCCTCTTCAATTCTTTTAATTTCTAACTCAGTACCGGCATTGATTAAATCCTGTAATAATTCAAGATAAATCGCTTTCTCTTCGGGTGTGAGTGCTTGCTTCAACATATCTGCCTCCTTCAATTCTGTTAAGAAAATAATAAGGTTTTTACACAATTTGTTTCGATATGTTGTGTAGCGAAGACACCCTCTCACGCTCAGTATTGAGTGCTCTGCTTAATAAAAAGCTCTGTGAAGAGAGACCTGCTAAAATACAATAGCCAATCACCATTCGCATATCTTTCAGCATATTTTCAGGAATAAATAATGAAACAAACAATGCAGCAGCTGTTGCTCCGAATAGTATATCTGCAAGAAACCCTAAGAAGAAGCCCTTTTTTCGTTTTACAGGAAGCATGATTGTCCCTTTGTTAAACAGGACGTGAAAAATTAAGCCGGTTACTCCACCAATGACAAGTGCCAACACATAGAGCTTGACCATTTTCATCCTCCTCATAAAGTTTAAATGCAAAAAGAATTCCTAATATCCTTCGAAAATGGGAAAGTTGACGAAAGAGACATTAGGATTAAACGAGAACGATTTTTTCATATAGACTGCTTGTTTCTATTATTATAAGAGCGTAAAAAAAAATTATCAAAAGAATTTGTTAAATATATCCAATTGTGACAAAAAATAAGGTAAGAGTCCCATGAGGGTTAGTAAAATTACTGTACTATCATACTATTAGTTCCTCTATATCCCGCCCTTCCACTTATGTTATATTTGTATTGAAAGGCAGCTAGAGGAGGTGTTAAGTTGGCCATACAAACCAAATTTAAACAAATTGTTAAAAAACTATCATCAACAGATCTTTACAACCGAGCAAAAGGAATTGACCAACTTAGAAAGTCTCTTCATAAGGATGTTTATCTCGATTCATTAATTTATCTATTAGAAGCAGCAGGTAAAAGCTTCCCAAATTCATTGGAAGATTGGGATGACGGAAGCTATCATTTAGTTGGTTTCTGTTCTGAATATCCTCATTCAGATTTAGTTAAGCCTATAGAAAAAAACTTTGAACGTTATAGTGAACGTGCAAAACTCCAGGCGCTCTATTTATTAATTACGATTAAAACAGATGTTGCAAGAGATGCATATATTCGAATCATTGAAAAACATTCTAAACAATATGAATTAGGAATAGATGTAGCATATATCTTTGAGGAAACAGAGTGGGCTCCAAAGTTAGTAAAAAAATTCATACCATTACTTAAAGATGATAATCTTAATGCTTCAATTTTCCATATGATGCTTTTATGTTTAAGAAATAGTGGAGTAGATTTGTCTTTAACGATTGATGAAAAGAACCTAATTATGGATCAGATAAAACGAAATTACCAACATAAAAGAGTTGCGTATTTATCATATGACCAGGATTATAGTCTACAATTCGTTTATCAAGCATGGAAAGAGTCATATGCTATGATCCGCTCAGAAATGGGTATTTATCTCCAACTAATGCAATACTTTTTTGATGATGAGATTCAGTCATATTTACTTGAAGCACTACAATTTAAAGATGCCTATTTAAAAGTTGATGCAGTTATTTCATTACTTGAACGTGGATATAATGTGTCTCGTGAAACAATTGAATCTTGTGCTTACAATATTGAAGCGTGCGTTTGGTTCTATACTAGATTAAGTGAAAGTTCAAAAGAACATTTTTATAAAATTAATGAAGAAATACAACATAGCTTTGTAAAAAATCGTTTTTTCCATTACTTAGTTGATCATGATGAATTTGGTATGGTACCTGATGAAATTGAAGTCGTGAAACGACATGATACAACTGATTATTACGGACAAAAGGTTACTTATTATCTTGTTAAGTTTAAAAGTCAACGGGATGATTGGGCTGAAAAGGGCTGGATGGCAGGATATGTTGGTGCATACTTGACTGAACAGATTCCTAGTCCAAAAATGTTTGAAGATACAATCACTACTTTTACTAGCTGGAATCAATTATCAGAAGTTGAACATATTCAACAGCTTGAACAATTTAACAAGGATGACTATGCCAAACATGATTCAGAAGTAATTTTAGAGTCCAAACCGAATTGGCATTACGGTACTATTGTTCTCGGATTTATTTCAGCTGTTCGTACGTGGACATCATTTTCAAACAATGATCCGATTTACTTCTTACTATTAGCATTACTCTGGGGCGTATTTCTTTTCAAAGTTTATGCAACGATCAAACTTCGAAAAGAGTCAAAAGTCATTCTAAAAAGAAGACAATTAACATTCATAAAGGCAAATGAAAGTATTACAATTGAGCTTCATAAAATTTACCGAATGACCACTGAGCTTCGGAAATGGGGAAAAAACGAAGGAAAAATGGCTGCGTATCAGCTGAAAGTTAAATATATCGTTTTTTATGATAAGGATGAAAATGAAATCTTAGCAATCCCCTCAACATTTGTTAACACTTCACAGTTAATGACTGAAATCCAAATGCTCACAAACCATTTAGTCGAGCAACCAATTATCGATGTATATGAAAATGATTTAAGTGCTTAAAATAAAAAGGAGAAATTAGCGCTATGCTAACTCTCCTTTTTTTGTACCTTTTTAAATTGTTCAAGCTTCTCAAAGATTGCTCCATATCGCTTTTCGTTACCTGCTTCTTTTGGCTTATAATACACTTGGTTAACTAATCTGTCGGGTAAATACTGTTGATTTACCCAACCACCAAAGTTTCCTAATGGGTGGTCATGTGGATAAACATATCCAACACCATGTCCCATATCTTTTGCTCCAGCATAATGGCTATCCTTTAAATGAGCAGGTATGTCGTCATGCAAACCACTTCTGACATCTCCTAATGCACGATCAATCGCTAACACACTCGAATTGGATTTAGATGATAAACAAAGTTCAATAACAGTATTTGAAAGGATAATTCTTGCCTCTGGAAAACCGACTTGTTTTGCTGCCTCACAAGCTAAGACAACTTTCCAAGGATCACCAGCTAATCCGATATCTTCATAAGCGATAACAGTTAATCGTCTACAAATGCTCGTCAAATCTCCGGCTTCAATTAGTCTTGCTAAATAATAAAGGGCTGCATTTACATCACTACCACGTATACTCTTTTGGAACCCAGATAAGGTGTCATAATGAAAATCACCATTTTTATCATGATTAAATCCTTTAGACCTTAAAAATTCCTCAATAATTTCATCTTGAACAATTATCGTTCCATCTGATTCCTTTGGAGAACCAAATACAATTGATTCTAGTATATTTAAAGATGATCTCGCATCTCCATTTACACCGTGTGCAATTTTTAAAATTTGTTCTTCGGATATTTGGATTTGTAAATGACCTAATCCCCTATCCTCGTCTCTTAATGCACGATCTAGTAATTTATATATATGCTTTGGTAAAAGTGGATCTAATTTTAAAATATGGTTACAACGACTTCGAATCGCACTATTAACATCATGATATGGATTTTCCGTTGTTGCTCCAATCAATGTGATAAATCCACTTTCAACATAAGACAGTAAATAATCTTGTTGTAATTTTGACCAACGATGAATTTCGTCTGCAAATAAAATAATTTCACCAAACATTTTTGCTTCATGCACGATATCTTCTAACTCTTTCTTACCTGATGTTGTTGCATTTACCGTTACAAATCTTTTATCTATAGTACCAGCAATTGCATATGCAAAGGATGTTTTACCGATTCCCGGTTCTCCATGTATTAGCATTGAAGGAACTCGTCCATTTTGAATTAGTCGATATAAAGCTGATTCTTTACCAATTATTTGTTCCTGACCAATTAACTCATCAATTGTCCTTGGTCTCATCCGATATGCAAGAGGTTCATGACTCATTTTTCGCCCTCCTATTTCAGCAAACTATTTACTCTATTGTAATTGAATTGGAAACATTTTTCATCTTGGATTAAAATTTTTTCTCATTTCCATTTGTTTAAATGGTCAAGCTATTGATAGAAGATGTAAAGAGGTGTCATATGAATACACAAAAAACAAAGTGGTCAACAGAGGATGAGGATACGCTTTTAGAGTTAGTTGAAAACTATTTAAAAAAAGGAAAATCTAAGCAAGATGCATTTGTAACTGTTGCAAATATCATTAACCGTTCAAAAGCTGCCTGTGCTTCGAGATACCAATTATTGAGAAAACAAAAAATGAATCATACTGCAAGTAGTAATCCACTTAAAAAGACAGATCTTGATTTAGAAAAAGTCATTTTATTTTTAAGGAGATATGAAAGTAATCTTCAACTATCCGATCAAAATATCCAACTTAAACATTCGATTAACATGCTGCAAAAAGCAAATGAGGAACTAATCGTTAAGATTTCACAGCTAAAAACCTCAATCAAAGAAAATCAAAGCTTTTTAAAAAATATTATAAATTGATGGCTAGTCGTTAATTAATTGTCATACTTTATTCATTTTTTTATCAACATTCCTACTGTATAATGAAAATGTAATAATGAATGTGTAACAGTGAGGAGTAACAAAATGAATTGGAAAAAAGGCGGATTATGGGTTCTGATCTTTTTTATTGTGAAAGGTACAATATCTACACTATTAATAGTCACTGGTGCAAAATATTTTAAATTAAATTTTGCTGAAATACTCATGCTAGTATTAGTATTAGTAGCTATTTCTTATATAGGGAGAACGCTAATAAAAAAACGTAAAAAAAGTACAAAGCAAAATGATGTAAATATGTAAAATTGGTAAACAAAGTACACAGAATTGAATGTCAGATTGATCGTATACGTTTGTCTTCTGAGGCTTTTGAAGATTAGCGTTTTAGAAATTACTTTTACCCCTAATGGGCTTCACAAATCGTCAAACTGTTTTAAGTCAGAAAATAACCCCAGAATTCAAAATCTGGGGTTATTTTTTATTTATTATTCATTTTTCTTGATTCTTTATCATTCACGACACCGTTTTTGTCGACCTTCCCGTCTTTTTCAACGACACCATTATTCTTTTTATAGTTTGTATTTATTTTATTCGATAAATTATCAACTCGCTGTTGTTTCTCACTTTTTTGATCATCACTAGAGCTATTACAACCAGTTAAAAGTGCAACTGAAATTACAAAAGGACCAATCAGTCTTAAGCTTTTTTTCAAAGTCACACACCTCCTTATTGAGGTAGTATTTCTAAATTGTTTAGTCATATGCAATATATTTTTAAATTTCCTCGGTTTACTTTGCAAAGAAGAATTTTGGATTTTACTCAAGGATACAAGTAGCTTTTTTAAGTATTTGAATGGCTAAAGTATGCCATTTTTAAACAAAAAAACCGTAGGAAATAAATTCCTACAGTCTTTATTCTTTACCAACACGTTTAATTTCAATATCCTTAATTAATTCACGAACAGCATGACTAGCAGCAATTAAACCAGCAACAGACGGAACGAATGCATTAGATGAAGGAGGCATTTTCGCTTTACGAATTTTTGTATTTTCATCAGGCACAATTTCTTTACGAATATCTTCACGGATGACAATCGGACTCTCATCTGAAAAGACTACTGTTACGCCTTTATGGATCCCTTCTTTTCTAAGCTTTGTTCGGATTACCTTTGCGATTGGATCATGAGTTGTTTTAGAAATATCAGCAACTTTGAATCTAGTTGGATCCATTTTATTTGCAGCACCCATACTTGAAACAAGTGGAATTCCACGACGACGACATTCTTTTATCAAATGTATTTTATATGAAATTGTATCAGAAGCATCAATTACATAGTCTAAAGGAATTTCAAAAAACTTTTCATAAGTTTCTTCTGTATAAAACATTTTATGTGTAATAATTTCGCATTCAGGATTAATATCTTGAATACGTTGTTTCATCATTTCTACTTTCGGTTCACCAACAGTTGATAATAATGCGTGAATCTGTCTGTTTACATTCGTGATATCAATTACATCTTTATCAACTAGAATTAAACGGCCGACTCCTGAACGTGCTAATGCTTCTGCTGCAAATGAGCCAACTCCGCCAATACCTAAAATTGCTACCGTACTTTTTTGTAATCGCTCTAAACCTGCTTTACCAAATGCAAGCTCATTACGAGAAAATTGGTGTAACATCCATTCAACTCCCACTAACTTAATCAGAATACAATGATTTAAATATACATGATATATATTGTTTTCATCAAGCATGAATTAAAAAAACAAGTTATTTTTAAAGAATAAAGAAAACAATACAAGAAAAATGGAAGGATTTGAGGAAATTTCTCCTTTCATCCTTCCGTTTTATTTTACTCTTCTACAGTTGTTTTTAAAGATAAATCTTCTAATTGTGATACAGAAACTGGACTAGGTGCATTTGTTAATAAACAACTTGCTGATGCTGTTTTTGGGAATGCAATCGTGTCACGTAAGTTTGTACGTCCCGCAAGTAGCATAACAATACGATCTAAACCTAATGCAATACCTCCATGTGGTGGTGTTCCGTATTCAAATGCTTCCATTAAGAAACCGAATTGTGCTTGTGCCTCCTCTTCAGAAAAACCTAGGCACTTAAACATTTTTTCTTGTACATCTCTTTCGTAAATACGAACAGATCCTCCACCAAGCTCATAGCCGTTTAATACTAAGTCATAAGCTTGAGCTTTAACACTACCTGGATCGCTATCTAATTTCGCTAAATCTTCACGAACTGGTGATGTAAATGGATGGTGAGCAGCAAAATAACGATCTAGCTCTGCATCGTACTCAAGTAATGGCCAATCAGTAACCCATAAGAAATTAAATTTAGATTGATCAATTAAGTCTAATTCTTTACCTAATTTTAAGCGAAGTGCACCTAAACTATTTGCAACAACTGAAGCGTCAGAAGCCACAAATAAGATTAAGTCTCCAACTTCACCTTCTACAGCTAATTTTAATGTCGCAAATTCTTCTTCACTAAAGAATTTTGCGATTGGTCCTTTAAATCCATCTTCTTCAAGCTTTAGCCATGCAAGACCTTTTGCACCGTATCGAGAAGCATAATCTTGAAGACCATCGATATCTTTACGAGAGTAATTAGCTGCTTGACCTTTAACGTTTAAACATTTTACTTGGCCACCATTTTCTACAGCTGAAGTAAATACTTTAAATCCGCTTTCTTTTGCAAATGAAGAAACGTCGATTAATTCTAAGCCAAAACGAGTATCTGGTTTATCAGAACCAAAACGATTCATTGCTTCTTCATAACTCATTCGAGGTAGTGGAGTTACTAAATCCACTCCTTTTGTCTCGCTCATTACTTTAACCATCATTCTTTCTGTCATTTCCATAATTTCCTCTTGAGAAAGGAAACTAGTTTCAATGTCAATTTGAGTGAACTCAGGTTGACGGTCAGCACGTAAATCCTCATCTCGGAAACATCGAGCAATTTGGAAATAACGCTCAAAACCAGAAACCATTAATAATTGTTTGAAAATTTGCGGTGATTGCGGTAATGCATAGAACTCACCAGGATGTACACGACTTGGTACTAAGTAATCTCTAGCGCCTTCTGGTGTACTCTTCGTTAAAATTGGTGTTTCAACTTCTAAGAAGTCTTCTCCGTCTAAGAAATCACGTACCGATTTTGTAATTTTTGAACGTAATTTAAATGTGTCATACATAACAGGACGACGTAAATCTAAATAACGATATTTTAAACGCAGATCTTCTGCAACTTCAGTTTTATTTTCGATAGCGAATGGAGGATTTTTTGCTTTGTTGATAATTTCTAGTTTTTCAACAGAAACTTCAATTGCACCAGTCTCTAAATTATTGTTTACTGTACCTTCTCCACGAGAAACTACTGTTCCTTCCACTTGAAGAATAAATTCGTTACGAACAGTTTCAGCTAATGTCAAAGCCTCATTAGATAATTCAGGATTAAATACAATTTGTACGAGTCCAGAACGGTCACGTAAATCGATGAATATTAATCCTCCTAAGTCACGTCTCTTTTGAACCCAACCTTTTAGTGTTACACTTTGACCAATATGTGATTCTCTTAATTGACCACATAAATGCGTTCGTTGTTCCATTTCCATATCCCCCAGTTCATTATTTAGAGCTAACGTATTTTACAAATATATCTAATGCAACTTCCTCTTGCACTCCCGTTTCTTGATCTTTTAAATTGATGACTCCACGAGATAATTCTTCTTCACCTAATACAGCAACATATTTAGCTTTAAAACGCTCAGCTGCTTTAAATTGTCCTTTTATTTTACGATCTTGGTAATCCTTTTCACACACAAGACCAGCTTTACGCAATTGATATAATAATGAAGTAGCAGTTTTTTTCACTTCATCACCTAAAGCGATTAAAAATACATCCATTTCTTGTGGAATCGGAAGTTCAATTCCTTCTGACTCAAGTGCTAATAATAAACGCTCGATACTTAAAGCAAAGCCCATACCAGGTGTATTTGGTCCACCAAATTCTTCAACTAAGCCATTATAACGGCCACCACCACTTAACGTAGAGATTGAACCAAACCCTTTTCCTTCTAACATGATTTCAAATACAGTGTGATTGTAATAATCTAAACCACGAACTAAATTCGGATCCACTTCAAAAGGAATATTCATTGCAGTTAAATAAGATTGAACATCTTCAAAATACTTCACAGATTCTTCATTTAAATACTCAAGTATTGAAGGTGCCGATTTCATTGAAGGGTGATTATGGTCTTTTTTACAATCTAACACGCGAAGTGGATTAGATTCTAAACGGTTTTGGCAATCACCACATAACTCATGCACAACAGGTTTAAAGTGATTAACAAGTGCTTCGCGGTGAGCTTTACGACTTTCTAAATCACCTAAACTATTGATCACAAGTTTAATATTTTTCAATCCAAGTCCACGATATAAATCCCTTGATAATGCAAGAACCTCTGCATCAATCGATGGATCATTACTACCTAGCGCCTCTATTCCAAATTGAACAAATTGACGATATCGCCCTGCTTGAGGACGCTCATAACGGAACATTGGTCCAATATAATATAATTTTGTTGGTTGATTACTATTTCCGTGCATTTTGTTTTCTACATATGAACGTACAATTGATGCAGTACCTTCAGGACGTAAAGTTAAACTACGATCACCACGGTCAGTAAATGTGTACATTTCCTTTTGTACAATATCCGTCGTATCACCTACACCTCTTGAGAATACTTCCGTATGTTCAAACATCGGTGTACGAATCTCATTGTAGTTGTATCGTTTGCATAAGTCCCTAGCAAACTTTTCAATATACTGCCATTTCTCAACTGTACCAGGTAAAATATCCTGCGTACCTCTTGGAATATTAATCGACATTGTGAATCCTCCTAAATTAAACCTATATATACAAAAAACTCCCGTGCCTACTGAAATAAAACAGTAGGGACGAGAGTTATAAGCCCGTGGTACCACCCTAATTGAAGAATGAATCATCATCCTTCCACTTTCATCGTTAACGCCGATTACGTTTATCCTTACTAGAATACTCTTTCAGAATAAAGCCTCTGGAGTGTCTTTCAAATAGTCTACTTGTGGAAATGCTCTCAGCCACGACATTTCCTCTCTCTTCAAGAGATCCTATTATACTTTTCTCCGTCATTGGTAAGTTTTTATGTATCAATATGTTATTTTATATCTTACGTTTGGTTACAATAATTGTCAAGAACTCATGAAAGAAAAATTTTAAGAACGTTCTAATTGTTTCTTTAGATCGCGCACTTCTCTTAACGTTAATCCGAACTCACTTGCCATCTCTAATGAATTTGACTCTTGTCCTCTTGATTGAAATTCATGAAAATCCATATTAAGAACACCTCTACGATTTGAACCCAAACTATTACGATTATTAATTCTCATGGTGAAAGTCTCCCTCCAATATCATAATATTTAGTTTGTCCAAGTTTTGGCATGATTAAACCAATAAAATGAGTATTGAAAGTCTTTTTCTTTAACAATTTACCAATAAAAATCCCATGGAGTATTCCATGGGTTAAAGAAATTTTGTAAAGGTAGAAAGTGAGCTTTGTACTGAGCCATCTAGTAAATACATTAATCCATAATAAATAAGTAGAATTAACACAACAAATACGATTGCCTTAAAGAAGCTTTTAAGGATTGTAAACAAAATGACACCGGCAATCAGGATTAAAATGATTGTAATCGAGTCCATTTCATACCCTCCTATGCATTCTAAAATAGAACCCATATATATTATCTATATTCATAAGATAGCGATAATATATGTGAAATAGAAAAAGTACAACATGGCGATATCTTTTTAACAAATGATTCGATATTAAGAGCAAAACAAAAAACCTTCTCCCACATTGTGGAAAGAAGGTCGTTTTTATTAAATTAACTCTCAATCATGATGGTAACCGGACCCCAGTTCGTAAACGATACGTCCATATCAGCTCCGAAAATACCAGTTTGTACTTCGAAGCCTTGTTCACGAATATATGCATTAAACTGTTCGTATAGTTCATTTGCAACATCAGGCTTTGCCGCATCTGTAAAACTTGGTCGTCTACCTTTACGAGTATCACCATATAGTGTGAATTGAGATACTGATAATACTTGACCCTCAACCTCTTTTAAAGACAAGTTCATTTTGCCATCGCCATCTTCAAAAATTCGAAGATTTAATGCTTTATCAGCACAGTATTTCATATCATCAATTGTATCTTCATGAGTGATCCCTACGAGTAATAATAATCCTTTAGGTATTTGTCCTACTACTTGTCCATCAACTACAACTTTTGCTTCTTTTGTACGCTGTAATAAAACTCTCATGTTTTAAACCTCCTCTTCTAGTGGAAAATGCGTCGCACAGAGTAAATGTCTGGAATTTGTTTTACCTTATCCACTACTTTTTGAAGGTGGTTTATATTTCGAATGGACAAACTCATTGTAATAGTCGCCATTTTATTTCGGTCATTTTTACCTGTTACTGATGAAATATTAGTTTTTGTTTCATTTACAACTGACAATACTTCATTTAAAAGCCCACGACGATCATAACCGAAGATTTCAATATCAACATTATAATCACGTTCAAATGTTGGACTTTCTTCCCATTCTACTTCGATAAAACGATCTTCTTCACTATCATTGAGCATGTTTACACAATCACTACGATGAACAGACACTCCACGGCCTTTCGTAATATATCCAACTATATCGTCCCCAGGAACTGGATTACAGCACTTTGAAAGACGAATTAGTAAATTATCTACACCCTTGACTGAAATACCAGCATCTTTACGACGTGAAGGGGCTTTTTTAAGATCTGAAGACAATTCTTTTAAACGTTCTTCTAAATCCACTTCTGGTCTTTTACGGAATTTATCAGTTAAACGATGTGCAATTTGTGCTGCAGTAATGCCATTATATCCAACAGCTGCATACATATCTTCTGCATTTGAAAAATTAAACTTTTCAGCAACACGTTTTAAATTTTCAGAAGTTAATACTTCTTTTATATCGCAATCTAGTGCTTTTATTTCTTTTTCAACTAATTCTTTTCCTTTATCAACATTCTCTTCACGTCTTTGCTTTTTAAAATATTGACGTATTTTATTTTTTGCATGTGAAGATTGAGCAAGCTTTAACCAGTCCTGACTTGGCCCATATGAATGCTTAGAAGTCATAATTTCGACAATATCGCCAGTTTTTAATTTATAATCTAGCGGTACCATTTTTCCATTTACTTTTGTACCAATTGTTTTATTTCCAATTTCAGAGTGTATTCGATATGCGAAATCGATTGGCACTGAGCCTAACGGTAACTCGTATACATCGCCTTTTGGTGTAAAAACGAATACCATATCCGAGAATAAATCCATTTTTACTGATTCCATAAACTCTTCTGCATTCGTAGAGTTATCTTGCCATTCAATAATCTCACGGAACCAGCTTAAACGATTTTCAAAAGATTTCTGAGTAGGCACATTTGATTTATCTTCTTTATAAGCCCAGTGTGCTGCTACCCCATACTCTGCAATTTGATGCATTTCCTTTGTACGGATTTGAACCTCTAAAGGATCTCCTTTCGGACCAATTACAGTCGTATGAAGTGATTGATAAAGATTAGCTTTTGGCATAGCAATATAATCTTTGAATCGACCAGGCATCGGCTTCCAACAAGTATGGATTACACCTAAAACAGCATAACAATCCTTAATGCTATTGACGATTACACGTACTGCCAATAAGTCATAAATTTCATTAAATTGTTTGTTCTGCTTTGCCATTTTATGGTAAATGCTATATATATGTTTAGGTCTACCTGAAATTTCAGGCTTTATTTCTACATCTTCTAGTTGCGACTGGATCTCGCTGATGACTTCGTCTAAATATTGTTCACGTTCGGCTCTTTTACGCTTCATTAGATTGACAATACGATAATATTGCTGAGGATTTAAATAACGTAAAGCTGTATCTTCAAGCTCCCATTTTACTTTATTAATCCCTAATCGATGAGCTAATGGTGCAAATATTTCTAAAGTTTCATTTGCAATTCTGATTCGCTTTTCTTGAGGTAAATGCTTTAACGTTCTCATATTATGAAGGCGATCGGCTAGTTTAATTAAAATGACTCTCAAGTCCTGTGCCATTGCGACGAACATTTTACGATGATTTTCAGCTTGTTGTTCTTCTTTTGATTTAAACTTTATTTTCCCAAGCT
The DNA here is from genome assembly GCF_055484705.1 of Gottfriedia sp. ABJ_BB2_2. NCBI lineage: Bacteria > Bacillati > Bacillota > Bacilli > Caryophanales > Bacillaceae > Gottfriedia > Gottfriedia sp. ABJ_BB2_2. The sequence goes on along the minus strand of NZ_JBVFKR010000003.1, from coordinate 21,520 downwards.
TCGTAACGCCATCGACAAGCATAGAAACTTCTTTGCCAAATTGATTTTCTAAGTCTTCTTTAGATACTTCAGTATCTTCTACCACATCGTGAAGAAAACCAGCACTAATTGTGGTTGCGTCCATCTCAAGGCTAACAAGTATCCCTGCTACTTGAATAGGGTGTATTATATATGGTTCACCTGACTTACGAAATTGCTCACTGTGCGCATCTCTAGCATACTCATAAGCATGTTTAATAAACGCCACATCATCTTCTTTTAAATAATGGGACGCTTGCTCTAAAACTTGTTCAGCTGTCAAAACTTGTTCATTAGCCATTTAATCACCTTAAATCATTATTTCTTATATTATCGTGAAAATTTCGTTTTTTGTAAAGCAGGAGTCGTCAAAATTCAATTTTTTTTGCAGGTTTCTGATAGAAAAAGAGCACTCTGATTTATTCAGAGTACCCTATCGTACGACATTATATTATGTTAAATATTAATAAGTCATTAGTGTAAATATATCATAGCCTTCTAATTTTTTACGACCTTCTAAATAAGAAAGTTCGATTAAGAAAGCAATACCTACTACAATACCACCAAGCTCTTCAACAAGCTTGATTGTCGCTTCGATTGTACCACCAGTTGCTAATAAGTCATCTGTAATTAGTACACGTTGTCCTGGCTTAATTGCGTCCTTATGCATTGTTAAAGTGTTAGTACCATATTCTAGATCATAGTTATAGCTAATTACTTCACGAGGTAATTTACCAGGTTTACGTACCGGTGCAAAACCAATTTCTAATGCATATGAAATTGGACAACCAACGATAAATCCACGCGCTTCAGGTCCAACAACTAAGTCAACATCTTTTTCTTTTGCATACTCTACGATTTTATCAGTAGCCGCTTTATAGACTTTTCCATCATTCATTAATGAAGAAATATCTTTAAACTGAACGCCTTCTTTTGGCCAGTCTGGTACAATCGTAATATAATCTTTAAAATTCATTAAATAAGTGCCTCCCCATTTTCGGAAAAATGACTTTTCATATTTTGAAAAAATGTAGTTAATTCATCACATTTTGAGTACAGAAATAAACGTTCCAGTTCAATACTTGCAAGTTTGATCGCATACGTAGCTGATTGAGATAGATCTTTCTTCTCAGTTTGTGGCAACAAACGAATTTTCCCATCCTCTATTGTAACAAATTCCAGATCAAAAAACACCTTTGTCATAAAATCGACTTGTTCTTTTTTCCATCCCATCTTACGACATAATGCCATTTCATACATACTCATGTCAAATGGATTCGTCTTTGCAAGAATTGAGTAATATTTTTTAAAGCTCTCTCTACTTGGAATTGGAGAGAAAAAGTGTAACTCATCTTGATTAAATACTAAATATATTCTTTGTGATAATCCATTTTGGAATACCGCTCTTAGGTCATGCTCAGAACTCGGCAAATCTAAGAGAATAACGTATTCACTTTGAACATCTATCATCGTTTCATGAACAGATTCATATGAAACGAATTTGGAAATAGGATATTTATTTTTTAAATGATGATATTCGTTTTTAGATTGATGTAAAAACACAAATTGATGTTCATTAGAAGGTAATGTTAAACGATGAGGTTCTTGTCCTCTATAATCGAATAATTGCCAATGGTTCACACTTAAGTCTTGAATCATTAATTGTGGTTTTCTCTTTCCATTCCATTCATTAATGGATGCCATACCTAAGCAAGAAATCTTAGAGCCACTTGCAATCTCATTCACAACATGTCCAAATCCAAATCCAACTGCGTCAAGAAACATAGAGCTTTCCTTTAATTGAACTTTTAAATGTGCGCCTTCGTTACCAATTTGTTTTAGATTTGTAATTTCCACATCTTGTATTTGCAGTACCGGCTTCGGGTTATGCATACCAAAAGGCGAAAGCAGGTTTAATTCATTGATAAATGAAATAGACACTTCACTAGCCTGACATTGTAAATCTACTTCTTTCAGTGGAATAAAATCTTCATCTGTCATCGTTTCATCAGCAAATTCATTTAGTCGCTGTCTTAATTGTTCTACATCTTCTATCGCTAATGTCATACCTGCTGCTAATGTATGTCCACCAAAATGAGGTAAAATATCTTTACATTTTGTTAGGTTTTCAAACAATGAAAATCCTTCAATACTTCTTGCAGAACCCTTAGCAATGCCTTTTTCATGATCAATACTTAGAACAATGACAGGTTTATAAAAACGATCAACAAGCTTTGATGCAACAATCCCTACTACGCCTGCATTCCAGCCTTCTTTTGCTACAATAATTACTTTGTTCGAACAAGCGTTATCTAAGCTATTAACTTGTTTAATCGCTTCCTCAGTCATTGTAGTAACTAGTTCCTGTCGCTCTCTATTCAACACGTCAATTTGTTCTGCTAACGTCTTTGCGGCTTGTCTATCAGTTTCTAATACTAGATCAACCGCAGGCTTCGCGTCTCCTAAACGCCCTACTGCATTAATTCTTGGGCCGATTGCAAAACCAATCGTTTCTTCGCTAATTGATTCTTGTGCCACGCCACTTATTTCAAGTAAAGCTTTCAATCCTACTCGATTTGTTTGCTTTAGCTGACGTACACCTTTTTTAACAATTAATCTGTTTTCATCAACAAGTGGCACTAAGTCGGCAACTGTCCCGATTGAAACAAGCTCCATATACTCCTCGGGCTCTCTACCTAATAATGCTGATGCAAATTTAAACACAACACCCACACCGGCTAATTCCTTAAACGGATAGTTAGGACTAAGTTTAGGATGAATAATCGCTAATGCTTTTGGTAATTCTTCAGGTGGTTCATGGTGGTCAGTAATAATCACATCAATTCCAAGTTCATTTGCAAAATCCACTTCACTAGCAGCTGAAATACCAGTATCAACTGTAATAATTAACGAATAATTTTGTTCATGCGCCCACTGAAATGCTTTTTTATTTGGTCCATATCCTTCACTAAAACGGTTTGGGATATAAAAATCTACATTTGCTTCTAATTCCTTTAACGTTAAATACAATACAGAAGTACTACTTACTCCATCTGCATCATAATCACCAAAAATTAATATATTTTCATTTTCTTCTATCGCTTGAAACACTCGGTCTATCGCTATGTCCATACCCTCTAATAAAAACGGGTCATGAAAACTCATTTGTTCTTCATATAAGAAATTCTTTGCATCCTCTACTGTCGTTACCCCACGTGTAACCAGTAATTTTGCTAAAAGAGGGGATATCTGTAATTCTTTACTTAATAATTGTTCAGCTTGGTCATTCGATGACTTCGGTTTCCAACGTGCTTTTGATTTTAACAAATCTATCACCCCTAACTGTACTATTATACTAAAGTAAACTTAGTGGATGAAAGTATTATTTTTATCATTATATGGATTTATATGGACAAACACATTTTCCACATCCCTATGCTCCATTAACTTCGCTTTTACATTTTTTCCAATCCTATGTCCTTCTTCAACGGTTATATATGGATCGACCGAAACTTTTATATCAATAATGACATAATACCCATGCTCCCTTGCATATAGCGTATTTATTTCTCTTACCCCTTCAATCTTCCTCACAATGTCCTTATATTGCTGTACATCTTCTTCATGAAGGACATGATCCATCGTTGTATGAATTGATTCTGCTCCAATATCCCATGCCATTTTTAAAATCATGATTGATACAATTAATCCTGCAGCAGGATCCGCATAAAGAAGAACTGGCATATTTATTTTCTCTCCAACAATTGCAATGCCAATCCCTATCATTGCGGCTGCCGATGAATAGACATCAGAACGATGTTCATATGCATTCGCAATAATCGCATCACTATTTAATTTTTTCCCAAGTGCGAATTTGTAACGAAACATCCATTCCTTCAAAAATATTGAGATAAAAGCAGCAAGTAAGGCAATAATTTCAGGTGATTCAACTGGTTTAAAAAAAGAACTAATAGAAGATTTGCCAATTTCAATTCCAACAATGAACAACAGTACAGCGACGATGATTGCTGCGATAGATTCTGCTTTACCATGTCCATAAGGATGATCATCATCTGGTGGCATTTTTGCTGCCCTTAAACCAAATAAAACAGCTAAAGACCCAACTACATCTGATGCTGAATGAACTGCATCAGCCATAAGCGCTTTACTATTTCCAATATAGCCAATAATCATTTTGACAATTGCAAGGAGTAGATTGCCATAAATCCCTATATAAGCACCTTTCTTGGCTTCTTTATAGCGTTCTTCTTGCTCCATAAGTATCTACCTACTTCCTGATATTGCTTCTAGATTCTATTAACACATTTAAGTAGTATTTTCATTTCCGTTTCATTCTAAAACAAAAAGAGTATAAGCATTTAGCCTATACTCTCTCTTTTAAAATATTATTTTGCTTCTTCGGTCTCTATTACCTGATGTTTATCAAGCTGGCGTCCTTTTATAAACAACCAAATTTGAGATGCAATAAAGATTGAAGAATATGTTCCAACAACTAATCCGACTAATAAAGCGATAGAGAAATTAAGAATTGCGTTACTACCAAAAATTAATAATGCAACTACTGCTAAAACTACTGTAAGTACTGTTTTAACAGAACGTCCTAATGTTTGGCGAATCGAATCATTCACAATTTCATTCAATTCTTCTCTAGTACGAATTTTCTTTTTAAGCTTCATATTTTCACGTACACGGTCAAACGTAACAATTGAGTCATTAATTGAATAACCAACAATCGTTAGGACAGCCGCGATAAATGTAATATCAACTTCTAATCTAAAAATACTAAATACAACAACAATGAAAAACGCATCATGAATCAATGCAACTACTGAAGCTAGAGCATAAGAGAATTGGAAACGTAAAGATACATATAGGATAATTCCTATTGATGCAATCACTAATGCTTTTAATGCATTTGCAGCTAATTCACGACCAACAACTGGGTCTACAGTACTTACATTCGGCTCAATTCCGAATTCAGATGTAAATTCTTTTTTCAATTTGTTGATTTCATCTTTAGATAAAACACCTTTAAACGCAATCGAACCAGCTTTTGCACCATTTTCAGATATCGTCGTGCTCTCAGCCTCTAAACCTAATTTTTCTAATTCTTCGTTAACAAGTTGTTTCGTTACAGCTGATTTTGATTCAAACGTTACTCGTGTCCCACTTGCGAAATCAATTCCAAGATTTAAACGGAAAATCGAAAGAACAATGACACCAATAATCGTAGTAATAATTGAAAAATAAACAAATTTTCGTCCAATACTTACGAAATCGACTTTATCATACTTAGTTGGTGGGTGAGCTAAATTATGATTTAATCCTAAAATCTCACTTTGTTTAATGCCAAACCAAGTTTTTTTATTATTTAAATAACGACTTTGAACTAATAAAGAAAGTAATAAACGAGTTCCAAAAACCGCAGTGATAAAGCTTACTAAAATACTAACAATTAAACTTGTTGCAAAACCTTTAACAGAGCTTGTACCAAAGATAAATAATACTGCCGCTGCAAGCAATGTTGTGATATTCGCATCAAAAATTGTTGCAAATGAACGTTGGTTTCCAGCACGATAAGCAGATGCAACTGATTTACCTAGTTTTAGCTCGTCTTTTAATCGTTCATACGTAATGATATTATTATCTACCGCGATTCCAACACCTAGAATTAAGGCAGCAATACCTGGTAATGTTAATACTGCATTCATCCAATCGAATACAAGTAAAGTCAAGTATACATATGCAGTAAGCATGATACATGCAAGTAATCCTGGTAAACGATAGAAGTAAAGCATGAATAAGAAGATGATAATAACCCCAACGATACCAGCTAAGATTGTTTCATGAAGTGCATCAGTACCAAATTTAGCTCCGATTGAAGTAGAATATAATTCGTCAAGATGTACAGGAAGTGCACCTGCATTTAATAAATCAGCTAATTCTTTTGCACTTTCAACAGTAAATGTAGAGCCTACAATTGAAAGAGAATCGTCTGTAAATACTTGATTTACACTAGCAGCTGATAAGTATGTAGGTTTTTCTTTTGCAGATTCTTTTTTAAATGAATCTACACCTTCTTTAAAATCTAACCAAATAACCATCATGTTATTTGGAGGTCCCATTTGTAATACCTTGCTTGTTACAGATTCAACTTTTTTAGCATCCTTGAATGTAATCGAAACACTTGGTTTGTTCATTTCATCAAATGTTTGTTTTGATGCACCTTCTTTTAAATCTGCACCAGTCATTAATACTTTGTCATTTACATCGCGAATCGTTAAGTTCGCTTCAGTCGAAAGAATATCACGTGCTTTCGCTTGGTCTTTTACACCAGCTAATTGAACACGAATACGATCTTTACCTTCAATTTGAATATTAGGTTCACTTACACCTAATACATTAACACGTTTTTCTAATGCTTTTGCTGTACTTACTAATACAGTTTTATTTACTTTTTCGCCTTCTTTAATTGGTTTGACCTTATAAAGTACTTCAAAGCCGCCCTGTAAATCCAGACCTAGCTTTATTTTGTTCGCTGTACCCATTACAGTCGTTCCAATTACCGCTGCTAAAACAGCAATAATTAAGAAGAAGGCAACTATTCTGTTACGCTTCACCATTTTGTGAATTTCCTCCTCTAAATTGTCCAAGTCTAGTATAAAAATGGTATGTATTCATTCTTTCATTATACAAATGCAATTTTTTCATTGTCAATTTTTGTCTAAATTGACTCTCCAAACTGCCATGTAGGAGATTTAAACGATTCAATTCGAATATAATTCATATAATCATTTACAGTTAAAGAGAGTATGTCTTCAACAAGTTGAAATAGTTTCGGTTCGTCCTCATTCTTTCGCCATAGAGTATTTTCAAGGCATTGCCACAATTCATTTTCACTGACGGTATCATATCCAAGCATTTTAAACTCGTCCAATTTACTTTCTATCACAACTTGTAGTTTCGGTTTATATTCAGAAACCTTCTCACGAAACGCCGACATACTCTTCCCTCCTAATTTTCTGTATTTTTAGAAAAATGACGTTAGTCCATATTATTTCATTCTCTAGATGTGAACTTGTCATGCTTGGCTACATTTCTAGCATATATATAATTGTAAATCATTCTAGGCAGTTTGAGAAGGTGGTAAACGCTATGTCAAAGCAAACGTTTTTAAGAGGGACGTTTTTTTTACTAATTGCGGGACTAATAACGCGGATATTAGGATTTTTTAATCGTATTGTAGTAGCAAGGATCATGGGAGAAGAAGGCGTCGGATTATATATGATGGCTGTACCAACTTTGTTTTTAGTGATGACGTTAACACAATTAGGTTTACCAATTGCAATTTCTAAATTGATTGCAGAGGCTGTCGCACAACAAAGAAAAGACCGAATCAAGAAAATCTTAGCAGTATCAATGACCATAACTGGTATTTTAAGCATTATCTTTACAACAGCAATGATTTTCCTATCACCTTATATAGCGAAAAATTTATTAACAGATGAAAGAACGATGTATCCTTTAATCGCTATAGCTCCAGTTGTACCGATCATAGCGATTTCATCAGTTTTACGTGGATATTTCCAAGGTGTACAAAACATGCGTCCATCTTCGTTCTCTCAAGTGATCGAGCAGACAGTTCGTATTGTTTTAGTAGCCGTGTGTACCAAAACATTTTTACCATATGGGGTAGAGTTTGCTGCTAGTGGGGCCATTATTTCTGCAGTTTTCGGAGAATTAGCTTCATTGGTATACATGTTGTATGTGTTTAGGAAAGAAAAAAATGCAAAGTTTTTAACTGGTTTCCGTTCAAATATAAAAGATGGTAAAAAAACACTAAGTGATTTATTGGGTATTGCATTACCAACTACAGGTAGCCGTTTAATTGGGTCCATTTCAATGTTTTTAGAACCTATCGTAGTTTCCCAAAGTTTAGCGATCGCCGGCGTCACTGCAATAGCTGCAACGAAACAATACGGTTTACTTTCCGGTTATGCATTACCATTACTATTACTCCCAGCATTTATTACTTACGCACTGTCAACCTCCCTTGTTCCTGCCATCAGTGAAGCAATGGCTAAAAAAGATCGCATTACAGTAGAACGAAGATTACAACAATCGCTTCGATATTCAATGATTGCTGGTGGTTGGTCTGTTGTTATTCTCTATGTTTTTGCATCTCCAATTTTAACTTTAATGTATAAAAGTGACCAAGCAACTCCTTTCATTTTGCTACTTGCACCTTGCTTCATCTTTTATTATTTCCAAGGACCACTTCAAGCAGTTCTTCAGGCATTAAATCTTGCAAATTCAGCAATGATTAATAGTTTTGTTGGTTCAGTAGTAAAAATTGCCTGTATTATTTTACTTGCTACTAACCCAAAATTTGGTATAAACGGAGTCGCTTTAGCAATGAACATCAGTATTGTCACAATCACAGTACTTCACTTCTTTACCGTATTAAAAGCAATTCAATTTACAATCTATTTAAAAGATTATGCATACTGCTTAGTTGTATTAGGGGCTTGTATATACTTAGGTAATTTTATTAAACACTATGTAGTGTTCTCTTCATCTTTATTAGTACAAACATTATCAAGTATTTCAATCGTAACGTTAATGTACATACTATTGATTTTTCTATTTAATTTAATTAAGAAGGATGAAATCATTCGACTTCCATTCTTCAAAAAAATCATTACTAGATAATCTTTTGTTTTTAAATAATTTTTTCCACAAAAAAAGTGTCTATTATACAATTGTATAAAGGCACTTTTTTTGACCGCTACTTTTAGCTACTCTGTAAGCATTAGAGACTCTGCACATTCCCCTAATGATCAAATTCTTTTTTGTTGATGTTAATGAATGCGTAAGTTGGATTACAACACTATGTTGATCCCTTTCCGTGGGGCAAAAGCCTGGTAGACATGCTAAAACCCCGACGTCCTCATGCATGCCCCTCATCCTATGGGCATCCTGAGGGGTCACTTATATCATTTATCCTCTTTCTTATCAAAAAACACTTCTCCATCTCTTACACTACAATATGATATTTGCTCAAAATGTGTATAGCCATGGTTTTTTAATTGCTGAAGTAACCATATTTTATCTTTATTATAATGAGATAGATTATCTTCTTGCACGATTCCATCTAGAATAAGAGGAAACGTTAATGCACTGAATGCACTCTCTTCAGTATTCTTTTTAAAAATAGACAGTTTCCCTGTCGGCTCTAAAATAGCATACTCAACATCTCTAATATCACCAACATCCTTTTCTCTTAATTGTAAAAGGAGGTCGTCAAACGTATATCTTTGTTTTTTCATTTCTTTTTCTAGCACTTTCCCATTACTAATAATTAAAACAGGCGATCCATCTAATAATTTTCTAAACTTTTCACTTTTTAAAGAAATGATAGAAAATATAATTTGAATGATGACAATTAGTAACATAGGATATACAACTTCGAAAATTGGTTCTTGATGTCTATCAATCCCAATTGCTGCAATTTCAGTTAATAAAATAAAAACGACTAAGTCTAATAAACTTAATTCTCCAATCTCTCTTTTCCCCATAATCCGAAAGAAAAAAGCGATGATTAAATAGATGACTATCGTACGAATCGTCATTGAACCAATATCCATTTACTACTCACCTCATGCCCATTACGAATCATTAATTTCAGTTTTTCTATAAAACGAAGACAAAATACGCTACTATGTAAGTTCTATATATTTTACTATTTGTATTTACGCTATAAGTATTCTAAAAATCCAACTCATGAATATGCTTGTATTAAAGAGTGTACAAGGGGGGAATTATAGATGAAAAAAACAGCAGTAGCTGTCTCTTATGGTGTTTTGACCATTTTGTTATTAGTATTATCAATTAGTTTAATTTTATCATTATTACTTAGACTAACTTCACTGTCTGAAGCAAGTGTGACAACGACAACTTTTGTCCTATCTTTTATTATTATGTTAATTGGTGGGTTTGTAACAGGTGCTAAAGGGAAGGAAAAAGGATGGTTACTAGGTTTATTAACTAGTGGAGCTTATTCTGTATTTGTATTTTTTGTACAATTCCTAGGGTTTGACCGTACATTTTCTAAAGAGCAGCTAATGTATCACGCAATCTTTATTGCCATTTGTATGTTAGGATCTATTTTCGGGGTAAATACAGCAAGTAATAAATCCTATAATCGCTAATCCATTAGAAAATGGAAAAAACGCTAGCTTATAAAATAAACTAGCGTTTTTATGTTTCATCAATACAATTTATGCATTCGCTTTTGATTCACGGATTGCATTTCTATCAAAAACTAAACGTGAACCATCTGCTGTTTTTAATGTGATTGTGTTATTTTCTTCGTTGATCGCATCAACTGTTCCATGTAATCCACCAATTGTTACAATCGCATCACCTTTAGCAATTGAAGCTTGCATTGCAGCAGTTGCTTTTTGACGCTTTTGTTGAGGACGGATTAATAAGAAGTAGAAAATTACAAACATTAATATTAATGGTAAAATCCCTGCTATTCCACCTGACATTTTTTTCTTCCTTTCATTATGTAAAATTAAAAGTTCCTAGCATTCGGTTTATTGAAGCCATATTGTTCGAAGAATTCTTCTCTGAAATCCCCTAAACGGTCTTCACGGATTGCTTGACGAACTTGTTCCATTAATTGTAACAGAAAATGTAAGTTATGATAAGTAGTCAATCTCATTCCAAATGTTTCTTCACAGCGAATTAAGTGTCGGATGTATGCTCTTGTATAGTTCTTACATGTATAACAATCACAATTTGGATCCAGTGGTGAGTAATCTTCTGCATATTTGGCATTTTTAATGACTAATCTACCTTCACTTGTCATACATGTACCATTTCTTGCAATACGAGTTGGAAGTACACAATCAAACATGTCCACACCGCGAATTGCACCGTCAATTAATGAATCTGGAGACCCTACACCCATTAAATATCGTGGTTTATTCGTAGGAAGTAATGGTGTGGTAAACTCTAACACTCTATTCATTACGTCCTTCGGTTCACCAACTGATAATCCCCCAATTGCATATCCTGGGAAATCTAATGAAACTAAATCCTTTGCACTTTGTTTACGAAGCTCTTCATACTCTCCACCTTGAACGATACCAAATAATCCTTGATCCTCTGGACGTGCATGTGAATTTAAGCATCGCTCTGCCCATCTACTCGTACGCTCAACTGAACGTTTCATATAATCAAATTCAGCAGGATATGGAGGGCATTCATCAAATGCCATCATAATATCAGAGCCTAATGCATTTTGTATTTCCATTGCTTTTTCTGGTGATAAGAATAGCTTATCCCCATTTAAGTGATTACGGAAATGTACGCCTTCTTCCTCAATTTTACGGAATTGACTTAAGCTAAAAACTTGGAATCCGCCAGAATCCGTTAATATTGGTCGATCCCAGTTCATGAATTTATGTAATCCACCTGCGTTTTTTATAATTTCATGACCTGGTCTTAGCCAAAGGTGATATGTATTACTTAAAATAATACCTGCTCCCATTGCTTTTAAATCTTCAGGAGACATTGTCTTTACTGTTGCTAATGTACCTACTGGCATAAATGCAGGCGTCTCAAAAGAACCATGCGGTGTATGGACGATTCCTAGTCTTGCACCTGTTTGTTTACAAGTTTTTATATGTTCATAACGTATTGCTGTCATTGTTAGATTCCTTTCAATTCTTAAAGTATTAACATTGCATCGCCAAAGCTAAAAAAGCGATATTTTTGTTCAACTGCTTGTTTATAAGCAGAGAGAACTGCCTCTCTTCCTGCTAAAGCACTGATTAACATAATTAAAGTAGATTTTGGTAAATGGAAGTTCGTAATCATACCATTTATCCCCATAAATTGATAACCAGGGTAGATAAAGATAGACGTCCAACCACTACTGCCTACAAATTTTCCATCATTTGCCGTTGCAATCGTTTCAACAGTACGAGTGGATGTTGTTCCAACTGTTATTATTCTTCCCCCATTTGCCTTCGTTTCATTTAATAGCTTTGCAGTCTCATCAGACATAAAGTAGTATTCGGCATGCATATCATGTTCTTCAATTGAGTCGACACTTACAGGTCTAAAAGTACCTAATCCTACATGTAGCGTAATAAAAGCAAGTTTAACGCCTTTCTCTTGAACTCTGTTTAAAAGTTCTTTCGTAAAATGTAAACCTGCTGTCGGTGCAGCTGCAGAACCAATTTCCTTTGCAAAGACTGTTTGATAGCGATCTTTATCATCCAATTTTTCTTTAATATAAGGAGGCAGTGGCATTTCACCAAGTTGATCAAGTATTTCATAAAAAATACCTTCATAATGAAACTTTAATTTTCTTCCACCTTGTTCACTTGATCCAACACACTCAGCTTTTAAACGACCATCACCAAAACGAATAATCGTGCCTTCTTTCACTCTTTTTGCAGGCTTTACTAGTGTTTCCCAAACATCCTTTTCTTCTTGCTGAAGTAATAAAACTTCAATTTGCGCACCAGTATCCTCTTTTTCACCAAATAATCTAGCTGGCATAACTTTTGTCTCATTTAATACTAGGCAATCCCCTTCTTGCAGATATGCTAATACATCTGGAAATTGCTTATGTTCTACTTTACCAGTTTCTTTATTTAATACCATTAATCTAGATGCTTCACGATCTAACAGAGGTGTTTGTGCAATTAACTCTTCTGGTAAATCGAAATCAAATAATTGTACATCCATACTTTCACCTATTTCTATATTAATAACAGAATGGGAGATAAAGAAACGAATTTTCAATTTCGTTCCTAACAGCCTCTCCACTCTTCCTAAACTTTTACCTTTAACCTATTTTCTCCCAAAAATTGAGAAAATAAGTGATAAAATAACGCTTATAATAATGCATGTTACGATTGGAAAGTAAAAAGATACATTACCTTTTTTGACAAATATGTCACCTGGTATTTTTCCAAAAAATCGTAGTGATAGCCCTACAACAAGTAAAACAATTCCAAGTGTTATCAGTACTTTTGACATTTCTATCATTGTTTTGGAACCTCTAATCCGAAGTGTTTGTAAGTTAAATCAGTCACAATTCTTCCTCTTGGCGTTCTTTGAAGAAATCCTATTTGAAGTAAGTAGGGCTCGTAAACGTCTTCAATTGTTTGTGATTCTTCTCCAATTGAAGCTGCAATTGTATCCAGTCCAACAGGACCACCTCTAAAACGCTCAATAATAGCTAAAAGTAATTTATGATCAATATGGTCAAGTCCAACCTCATCAACCTGCATTTGAATTAGCGAGCTTTTCGCAATGTCAAAAGTGATGATTCCACTTCCTTGAACTTGAGCAAAATCTCTCACTCTACGTAGTAAACGATTTGCAATCCTAGGTGTTCCTCGAGATCTTCTAGCGATTTCTAATGTAGCATCTTTTTCAATTTCCATTCCAAATAATTCAGCAGTTCGTTTTACAATTAACGCTAGCTGTTCTACTGTATAAAACTCTAATCGATTTAATACACCAAATCGATCTCGCAGTGGTGCTGATAGTAATCCAGCTCTAGTTGTTGCGCCAATTAAAGTAAAAGGCGGTAAATCAATTCGAACCGAGCGAGCAGTAGCATCCTTACCAATTACAATGTCAAAGAAAAAATCCTCCATTGCTGGGTAAAGTACTTCTTCAACTGTTCTTGGGAGGCGGTGTATTTCATCGATAAACAAAACATCCCCAGGCAAAAGAGAAGTTAAAACAGCAGCTAAATCACCAGGTCGCTCGATGGCTGGACCTGATGTTGTTTTAAACCCAACGCCAAGTTCATTTGCTATTATTGCAGCTAATGTAGTTTTACCTAATCCAGGAGGACCATATAATAGAACATGGTCTAAAGATTCACTTCGCATTTTGGCAGCTTCTATGAAAACTTGTAAATTCTTTTTTACTTTATCTTGTCCTATGTATTCTCTAAGTGACTGAGGTCGTAAAGAAAGCTCTTGATCAAATTCTTCACCTTGACTCTCACTAGATAAAATCCGGTCATCCATTTATATCACCTCTTAGCTTGCAATAATAATTGAAGAGCTTTTTTAATATATTCATCAGTTGACAGATTTTCTGTTTTTAAAATCGGTATTAATTTTTTCGTTTCTTTGTCTGCATAACCCAATGCTTTTAATGCTTCTATAGCATCATCTAATGATGAAGCCGCTTGTTCTTTTTCTTCTATTGCATCAATATCAGTAAATAAATCAACCTGCATAACGCCAAATACTTTTTCAAGTTTCCCTTTTAGATCAAGTATCATTTGTCTAGCAGTCTTTTTACCGACACCTGGAAATTTTGTTAAAAATGTTTCATCTTCTTCCTCAATCGCTTGAACGATTTTATTTGGCTCACCAGTTGCAACGATTGCTAAAGCACCTTTTGGGCCGATTCCTGAAACACTTAATAGTTTTTGAAATAAAGTACGTTCATCCATTGTTTTAAAACCATATAGCATCATTATATCTTCTCTAACATAATGATGTGTGTAAACTTTTATTTCTTCATTTGAAGGTCTAAAAACGAATGGATTCGGCGTTACTAATTGATATCCTATTCCATTATGGTCGATCACAATATATTCAGGACCTACCCAATCTATCTTTCCAATTATATATTCGTACATGGTACTCTCCCCTTTTTACATGTATTCCATTGTACCATATAAAGAAGAAGGAAAAAAATATACGACCGTCGAAAATGTCGAAAATAGAAATATAATTCACATATAAGGAGGCTATTATTTGATATGTTTCCGTTCATTACAACAGAACGCCTTTTTTTAAGGGAAATAGAAGTAACTGATTTGAATCGGATGTATTCAATATTGACCATAGAAGATGTGACCCGCTTTTATGGGCTTGATTCTATCAACAATAGTAGTGAAGTACTGGATCTTATTCATTACTTTAAAGAGATGTTTGCAACAAAAAAAGGCATTCGTTGGGGGATTGTAAATAAAGAAACGAATACGCTAATTGGCTCATGTGGCCTGAATGCCTATCAAGAACGAAACAAAAGAGCCGAGGTAGGATATGAGCTCCATCCTGATTCGTGGGGACATGGTTATGCTTCTGAAGCTGTAAAAGCAATCTGTACATATGCTTTTGATCAATTGAACCTCAACCGAATTGGTGCAATCGTATATCCAGAAAATATACCTTCTCAAAAACTACTTGAAAAATTAGGGTTCGTAAATGAAGGTTTATTGAGAGATTATTTAATTCAAGATGGAATTGCTCACTCTACGATTTCCTATTCAATCTTACGAGACGAGTGGAAATATTAAGACCGAAAATCTAATTTTTAGTTTTGTCTAAAATACAAAAATGGACTTGTTAAGACAAGTCCATTATTTTGTGATACTATTACGTATCTTTTCGTGCATATTCTCTTAAATAATTTAAAATATGGTCGTATCTTTTTTTCGTTGATATTTTAATGCCTCTTTCTAGTTGTTTCTGTTTATTGACTTCTAACTTATTCGTGTCAATCTGAAAGAATGATTCAATTATATTATTCCCGCTAGGTATCCCAATATATAAATTCAACATGCCTTTTCCATTAATTCCAATATAGCCTTTTGATTTTAAAGTTGGTGAAAGGTCATCTATTTTTTTCAGTAAAACGATTTCATCATCATTTTCCTCTATTACTTTCCAATCTTTAAATTCTCGTTTAACTTGATTTAAAGTTTTGTGTTGATTAACATATATTTCCTCTATCACTTCACCATTCACGTAAACTTTATGTAGAATGATCGTGATTCCCTTTTCTTCACTAGAATAATCGTATGAATCCACCTTATTGAGCTCTGCCAATGTTTCAGTTTGTGTTGGAATAAATAAGAAAAGTAAACATACTAGAATCAAAATAAACTTATTCACAAACATCAACTCCTATAGACATATTGTACAAGCTTTTTTAGTTTGACCATTTTTTGTTACTTTATCCTATTTCAATCAAACAAAAAAAAGCTCATAAAGAGTCACCTTTATGAGCTAAAAGGGGGTTAACGAATAGCAAACAATGTGATATTCAAAGTGTAAAAAAGAACTTCTAGTTCTTCCTATTAATATAATTTTATCATTATATCATTGATGTATTTCTTTAATATTTGAACATTTTTTGAATTTT
Organism: Gottfriedia sp. ABJ_BB2_2; assembly: GCF_055484705.1. Taxonomy (NCBI): domain Bacteria; kingdom Bacillati; phylum Bacillota; class Bacilli; order Caryophanales; family Bacillaceae; genus Gottfriedia; species Gottfriedia sp. ABJ_BB2_2. Next base: position 5,278 of record NZ_JBVFKR010000003.1, on the reverse strand, counting down.
TTCACTTTTTAGTTAACTGCCATTCCTCTTTCAAATAAAGAAATATAGAAGTTAGGAGCGACTTCAATATTTTTTAGAAATGCAAATCCTTCACTTTTATATAAATTAATAGCCGGAACATTATCTGCCCCTGTACTTACTATTACTTTTTCATGCGGAACAACAATTTCACTCATAAAGTATCTTAGTAATTTCCTGGCGATGCCTTGTTTAAAAAAGGCAGGATGTACAACCAATCTACATATTAGATACTCAGTTTCATCTTTTGAGTATGATAAAAAAGCTATTAATTGATTCTCATGGATATAACCAATAAATAGTTCAGTTGAAGTCTCGATTGTTTCAACAGTATCCTTTAATTGTGGGATTCCATCAAACCCAATAATCTGTGCTTCTACTTTGTATGCCGGAATTTGAACATCCAAAATTTGTTTTGCAGTATGACCATCTTGATGATCGATTTGTTTAATCATTAATCCGATCTCCTTCCATCTAATCATACCTCTATTATCTCATGCACTTATGGCAAAGCAAGTCTATTGAGACTAAAAGAGTCTATAAAAAATGACGATAAAAGTTTCCACTTTAGTATACTCGACTCTAGTAGGTGAAACGGTACAGGGGAGAACCCTAAAAATTTAACCAAACATTTCTAACCGTTAATGTTTTTAGATACTTTAGAAAAATGTACTGTTCCATTTAGTCAAAACATGTGACAAATAGAAGTTGATTGGAACGGAAGGATGCTCGACTCCTATGGGAGATGCGGGACAGGTGAGACCCCACAGGCGAGAATGCGCCGAGGAGGCTCAGCGTACGCCCCATGGAAAGCGAGCATCCTGGAGTGGAAATCAACATACTTCATTGAACAGAGCAGAATTTATAGAATTATTTAAACAGTACTAACAAACAAAAACCCTATCAAATTGATAGGGTTTCATCGATTTAAGCATTAATCGTTTGATTTTCATTTATTTGACTACCGTGTTGTTTTTTGAAGCTTACTACAAAATACGTTAAAGTAATTGCACTAAATAACACGATAAATCCTACTAGAATACCGACATTTTGCCACATAAAGCTGAAGTCTCCAGTAGAAATAACTGCTTTAAATGCATTTACTGTGTAAGTCATTGGTAAAAATGCATTAAAATGTTGTAAGAAATCTGGTACTAATTCTAATGGGAATGTACCTGCACTTGTTGTTAACTGTAAAATTAACGCAATAATTGCAAGGAATCGACCTGCGTCACCGAATACAGTTACTAACACTTGGATTAAAGCTAAAAATGCAAAGCTTGCTACTAAGCTGATTAATAGGTAATACGGTAAAGATTTTACATCTAATCCTAATAATGTAATTAATGCAATACTTGCTATGAATGATTGAATGATCCCAACACCAATTAGGATGCTCGTTTTCCCAGCATACCAGCTAAACGGATTACGAGGCTTAGAAGCTGCTTCTCTTAGTGGGAATACTACTGAAAGTAATAATCCACCAACATATAGTCCCATTGATAAGAAATACGGTGTAAAACCTGTTCCATAATTAGGAACTGCATTTACACTATCTTTTTCAAGAGTAACTGGATCAGAATACATATCTAATTGATCATCATTTGTTGATACATCACTCGTTTTAGACTTCGCATCGCCAAGCTTGCTTGATAATTCACTAGTTCCATCTTTAATTTTAGTTAATCCATCTTCTAATTGAATTGAACCGTCTTTTAATTGATCTACACCTGATACTAATTGCGGAGTATTTCCATTTAATGTTGAAATACCATTAGAAATTTGACTCATTCCACCTAATAGTTTAGATGAGTTATCATTTAATTTATTTGCGCCATCCGCTAGCTGATTGATTCCATCAACTAAAAGTGGTGCCTTATCATTTAATTGTGTCAAGCCATTTGTAACCTCAGACTGACCTTTAGCTAATTTTGATACACCATTTGCAAGTTCTTTGTGAGAATCGTTCAGTTTTTGTGCGCCACCTGATAAACTCTCTCCTCCAGCAGATAATTTTTCTGCGCCTGCAGATAGTTGAGAAATACCAGTTGAAACAGATTTACTGCCTGAAACTAAAGCTTCAATTTTTGCTTTGTAGATTGCTTGTTGTTCTGCAGGTAATGAAGCTAATAATGGTGCCATTTCTTTTTGAAGCTGTTCAATACCATCAGCTACTTGTTTTGCACCCGCTGCTGCCGATGTTGCACCTTTATTCCATTCTTTTAGTCCTAAAGAAATCGATTTTGATCCTTCAAGTAATTGAGCTGAACCTTCTTGCAGTGCCGGCATTTTTCCATTTAACTGACTTAAACCAGTGTTAACTTGATTTGACCCTTGTGCCAATTGATTAATACCTGACCCTAGTGGTCCAGCATTTGATTCTAATTGTTTTAGTCCGTTATTTACTTGACTAACCCCTGAAGTATATTGAGTTAATCCATTTAATTCTTGTTTAGAACCGTCATCAAGCTTGCCAACGCCTTCTTTTAATTCTACTGACTTACTTGAAAGTTCTTTTAAACCATTCGAAAGTTTTGTTGATCCTTCTTTGGCATCGCCTACACCTTTGTCAAGCTTTGACGATCCATCGCTTGCTTTCGATATTCCATCAGTTAACTCACCGATTTGATCGTATATTGTTTCAACATAAGTTCTTGAAATTGTGTTTGCTATTTTTTCTTTAATTTTTTCAGCAGCAGTACCACCTATTTGACCTGATAAGAAGTTAAATCCTTCATTTGGAATATATTCCATTGTCAATTTCTTAGGTGAATTTTCAGTTACTGTAGCTGCATTTTTAGAAAAATCTTTTGGAATTCTGACAGCCATGTAATAGTCTTGATTTTTCAAGCCTTTCATTGCTTTTTCGTTATCGACAAATGTCCATTTAAAATTATCGTCATTCTTTAAATTCTCGATCAATTCATTACCGACTTGAATTTGTTTACCTTCTAATTCTGTACCTTCATCAAGATTAACGACCGCTACTGGAATTTGATCTAATTTATCGTATGGATCCCAAAATGCCCATAAAAACATACCACTATAAAGTAATGGCACTAACAATACTGCAATGATAGGAACTAAAAGTTTCTTATTGCGAACAATATTGCTAAATTCCTTTCCAAATTGTGAGTTCAAACTATATTCCCCCTTGTACTAACTGACCATTTTGTTCATTTGGTCATTTTATACTATAAATTAAATGGATATCATTTTGATAATCCATTTAGAATATAAAAATTAAATAGTTCTGTTATTTTCTTTGGACTAAGTGCTTCATGTTCTTTTTCCCATTCAATTTTCAATGTGGTATAAAGACGTAACATAATTAAAGCCGTCATTTCAGGATCACATGCAACAATTTCTTTTTTCTCTATTGCTTCTTCAATTTTCTTTTTAATGTAAATAATAATTGAATTGTTTAAACGTTTAAGCGCATCATGTACTGCTGTTGTACCTAATTCTTTTTGTTCTTGAATCAGCTTAATTGTTAAATCATGTTCACTATGGAATGCGATAAATACTTCTAACCCTTTATGAGCTTTCTCGATAAATGAATCTTCATCTCGAATTGATTGTTCAGCTAAAAATTTCATTTCAATAATTAAGTTATTGATGATTTCATCAAATAATTCTTCTTTATTTTTGAAAAAAGTATAAATTGTTCCTTTACCAACATTGGCTTGTTTTGCGATTTGACTCATGGTTGTCGCCTTATAGCCAAATATTGTAAAAGATTTTGTTGCTGCCTCTAAAATAAACTGCTTCTTCACATTACTCACATAGTCCCTCCTTTTTGACAAACTGACCAGATTTGTTTTCTGGTCATTTTTAGGATAAATACACTTTAGCACACAATATTACTCTTTTCAATTCTTTTTTCATTTATTTTATTACTTTGGAAACAATTTATACAGATGAGATTTAATACGCAACTCAATGTTATTAAAAAAGGAAGAAGCTTTTAAGCCTCTTCCTTTTAACATTACTTATTATTAGTAATATCTTTTACGCCACGTTTAACACCTTGATACATATCTTTAACATCATTTTTTGTGTTACGAATGATATTATTCGTGTCGTTTGGAATATTCATGATATCATTTCGTACATTACCATCAAACGTAACGTATACTTTTTTACCACTTGTATATGGTGATAATGTTTTTTTGATTTTTGAACGAAGAGCACCTTCGTCTACGTTCTTATTTGTTAAATCTACAGCAACAAGTAATTGATTTCCAACAACAATTGTATTTGCTTCATTTACATTTGTCATTTGTTCTACTCGTTTTGAGATTTGGTCTGCGTATATTCTATCCCCTTCGCTCATTCTAGTGTTCGTGCTAATATTCGTAAATGGTATGAGCGTATTATCATTTACATTATTATTTGTATTATAACGAGTTTGATCAGTTAATGAATATTGATTGTTATAATTATTGGCATTTCGTGAAGTATGTCCATCACGGATAATCCCATCATTTTTATATTCACTATTTAATCCTTCGTTAATACGGTCGTTACCAAAATGAACATTTTGTTTTGCATACATATCTCTATTATTTGGATAATCTAAATCATTTACATAACGATCGTTCACCGCATAAGGGTTAGTCGGTCTATTGTCGAAGTTCACTCTTTCGTATCCAACTTTGTCATTACGGTCATTCATTGCATTATTATCAGTGCCACATCCAGATAAAGCTAATGCAGTTATAACAGTACCAGTAGCTACGATTAGACCTTTTTTATTCAAAATAAAAACCTCCCTTTGTCTACAGCTAATTGTAACACTGCAAAAGTATTACATAGTTAGGTTGACCAATTAGGAGATTTTTAAATTGTTAATTGATGGGTTGCTAACTATTATAAGGCAATCATAAAAAACAGACGATTTCTTGTTAGAAATCGTCTGTACAAAATCAATCAATTTAATTTTCGTCTTCCTCAAAGTATGGTACTCCATAAGAAGATTGATTTTGAGCATATGGAGTAAATAATTGTGAATTCGGATCAAAATACGGATTTGGTTGCCCACGATACATTGGGCCATTTGGTCCCTCAGAATATGGCGAAACAACTGGACCATTATTACCTTGGAACTTAGGATAATCCATTGGTCCTTGGTATGCTGGCAATGTTTGTGGGAAGTTTTCATTTGGTCCCATATATGCTGGCAATGTTTGTGGGAAGTTTTCATTTGGTCCCATATATGCTGGCAATGTTTGTGGGAAGTTTTCATTTGGTCCCATAT